>JBILLJ010000027.1:0-74650 GCA_044376125.1 Sandaracinaceae bacterium | reverse complement strand
CCCGAGCGGCTGCTCGTCGAGGTCGCGCTCGAGGTCGAGGACCCGGCGGACGCCGCGCGCGCACGCGCCGTGACGTTCGAGATCCGCCGGATCGGTGGCGAGGCCGTCGAGGAACGTCACGCCACGGGCTGCGGCAGCCCGCCGCCGGCCGAGGAGCGCGAGTGCAGCCCCGTGCCCGACTGCGATCCGACGCCGCGCGATCCCGCGTCGGCGTGCTGAGCCCCGTCAGCTTCCCCACGTCGCGAGGCAGGCCTCCATGCGCGCCGAGTCGACGACGGCCTCGTCGAGATCGGGCGGCGTCTCGAAGCTGCGCGTCGTGAAGTCGAACAGGTCGAGGAGCGGCCACGCGTTCGCGTCGCGTCCGCTCATCGCGGGCAGGAGACAACGCGTCTCGAGCAGACGCGTGATGCTCGACAGATCAGTGACGCGATCGGACACGTAGCCCGGACGCGACCACGGGCTCACGACCACGAGCGCCGTTGCCCGGCGGCGGGCTCGTGCCGCGCCAGAGGATGCGTGGCGCGTAGTTCCCCGCGTCGTCGGGCCAGAGCGGCGCTGGGTATCACGGCCTCGTGACGGAACGGAAACGGCCCCGAGCCGTCCAAGAACGAGCCGGCCGGACTCTCCAACACCGCGCTGGTAGGATGCCCCCGTTCGTGCGCCCTCCGCGGAGCCCTCGTTGCCCTCCCCCACCGACGCGACCTCGACCTGCAGCCCGACGCACACGCCGAGCCCGGCCGAGGCCACGCCTTCGCTCGAGCGTCGCCTCCGCGCGGTCGCCCGGCGCGCACGCGCACAGCGGGCGATCGTGGCGCTGCCGCCGCTCGCGACGGGCCTGGGCGCGGGGCTCGTCTGTGTGTTCCTCGCCCGGGATCTCGGCGCGATTCGCGAAGGCGAGGCCCTCGCCGCCGCCGCCACCGCGACCGTCGCCACGCTCGTGCTCGTGGCCCTCGCGGCGCTGCGCCCGGTCGATCCGCTCGCGCTCGCGGTGCTCCTCGATCGTGCGCTCGGGCTGCGCGGACGGCTCGCGAACGCGCTCTCGCTCGCGGCCGATCCGAGCCCGATGGCTTCGCTCGCGCGCCGCGACGCCGAGCGGCACGCCACGCGCGTCGAGCCCGCACGGGTGCTGCCGTACAAGTGGCCTCGCTCGATCGCGGGCGCGCTCGCGCTCCTCCTCGTGGCCGCGGCGCTGCTCGGCATCGGCCCGCTCCGCACGCGCACACCGCGCGTGACGCAGGAGCAAGAGAGCCCACGCCTCGAGGTCGCCGACGCGCCGGCCGCCGTCGATCCCGACGCGCTCGCGGCGCTGCGCGAGCGCATGGCCGAGACGCGGAGCGAAGGCGAGCTCGCGCCCGAGGTGGAGGCCGCCAACGCCGCGCTCAACACGCTGATCGAGGAGCTCGCGCGCGGAGAGCTCACCGAGGACGAGGCGCTCGCGCGCATCGCGGAGCTCGAGGCCACGCTCGATCGCGGCGCCTCCGCGCGGGCCGCGGAGATCCAGCGCGAGCTCGCGGAGGCGGCGCGGCAGATGCGCGACGCCGCGAGCACCGGAGCGCTCGCGCGCGCGCTGACGGAGGGCGATCTCGATCGCGCCGCCGAGGAGCTGTCGAGCCTCGCCCAGCGTGCGCGGACGGAGCCGCCACCGCGCGAGCTGCTCGAGAACCTCCGCGCGATGGCGGCGGACCGCGAGCGCGAGGCGCGCGAGCGCGAGCTCGAGGAGGCCGAGCAGGAAGAGGAGCGCCTGCTCCAGCGCCGTCGCGAGCGCGAGCAGCGCGGTGAGGAGCAACCGGAAGAAGAGGAGCGCCTGCTCGAGCAGCGGCAGCGCGAGCTCGATCGCCTCCGTCGCGAGCACGAGGCGCGGCAGGAAGTGGAGCGCCAGCTCGACGAGCTCCGCCGCGAGCTCGGAGACGCCGCCGACCGCATGGAAGAGGAGCACCGCCGCCCGAGCGAGGGCGCGAGCGAGGCGATGGAGCGCGCCGCCGAGGAGCTGCGCCAGGAGGCGCGCGAGCAACAGAGCGCCGAGCAGATGCGAGAGCTCGCGCGCGAGCTCCAGCGACTTCGCGAAGCACTTCGTGAAGCGCAGCAGCAGCAAGGCGGCGAGGGCCAGAGCGGCCAGGGCCAGGGCCAGGACGAAGGCCAGGACGGACAACAGGGCGGACAAGGCGCGCGCATGCGCCGCTTCGTCCTCCGTGCCGGCGGCGGCGAAGGCGGCGAGGGCATGCGCCTCGGTGTGCGACGCCCCGGTGGCCCCTCCGGCGAAGGCGGCGAGGACGAGGGCCAGGGCGGCGGACAGGCCGGACAGCAGCAGGGACAGGGCGCCGAGGGCCAGGGCGGCGATCAGCCCGGCGGTCAGGGTGGCCAGGGTCAGGGCGAGCAGGGCGAGATGCTGATGCTCGGCCAGGGTGGCGACGCGGTGCTCGAGATCCCGGGCCTCGGACAAGCGGGTGGACAAGGACCGCCCCAGGGCGGTGGCCAGGGCGAGGGCCAGGAAGGACCCGGCCAGGGCACGGGCCACGACGGAACGATGCTCGACGATCCGAGCGAGCGCCTCGCGGGCGGCCGCGCGGTCCGTGTGCAGGGCGAGCCCGGCAGCGGCCCCTCGCGCAGCCAGGTGATCCGCGGCGCGTCCTCCGAGGGCTTCGCGTCGCGGGACTACGAGCGCGTGTACGAGGACTACGCCTCGCACGCCGAGGAGGCCGTCGAGCGCGACCGCGTGCCGCCGGGCTACCGTGGCTACGTGCAGCGCTACTTCGAGCTGATCCGACCCAGAGAGGGAAGCGCCAGAGGCGCGGGAAGCCAATGACCGACGACCGATCGACATCCACCGAGAAGCGCGTCGAGGAGTTTCGCGCGGCCTTCACGCGCACGCGCACGGAGATCGAGCGGCGCATCGTGGGGCAAGGGACCCTCGTCGACGACGTGCTGACCTGCCTCGTCGCGGGCGGTCACGTGCTGCTCGAGGGTGTGCCCGGCCTCGGCAAGACGATGCTCGTGCGCACGCTCGCCGAGGCCCTGCGCCTCTCGTTCTCGCGCATCCAGTTCACGCCCGACCTCATGCCCGCCGACATCCTCGGCACGACCGTGATCACCGAGGCCAAGGACCGTGACCGCGGGCAAGGGGGCAGCCGCTCGCTCGAGTTCCGCAAGGGCCCGATCTTCGCGAACGTCGTGCTCGCCGACGAGGTGAACCGCGCGACGCCCAAGACGCAGAGCGCCCTGCTCGAGGTCATGCAGGAGCACGCCGTCACGATCGGCAACGAGACGCATCGCCTCGAGCAGCCGTACTTCGTGCTCGCCACGCAGAACCCGCTCGAGATGGAGGGCACCTACCCGCTGCCCGAGGCGCAGCTCGATCGGTTCCTCTTCAAGCTCGAGGTGAAGTTCCCCTCGCACGACGCGCTCTCGGCGATCCTCGATCGCACGACCGGCAGCGAGCTGCCCGTGGTGACGCCCGTGCTCGGCAAGGACGAGGTGCTCGCGATGCGCGCGCTCGCGCGGGACGTGCCGGTGCCCGAGCACGTGAAGGAGCTCGTGATCCGCGTGCTCGAGGCCACGCACCCGGACCACCCGAGCTCTCCCGAGCGCGTGAAGCGCTTCGTGCGCTACGGCGCGAGCCCACGCGGCGCGCAGTCGTGTCTGTTCGCCGCCAAGGTCGCCGCGCTCGCGGACGGTCGCTTCTCGGTGGGCGTCGACGACGTGCGGCGGGCCGTGAAGCCCGCGCTGCGGCATCGCCTCATCCTCGGCTTCGAGGGCGAGGCCGAGGGTGTGCGGCCCGACGCGCTCCTCGACGAGGTGCTCGCGGCGATCCCCGACGTGGCGAGCACCAAGGGCAAGGGCGACAAGAGCGGCAAGCCCTCGTCATGAGCACGCGATCGTCCAGCGCGGGCTCATCGAGCGCGGGGCGTGCGAGCACAGCGAGCACCTCCGAACACGACCTCCCCGGCCGAAACGAGCTCTTCGGGGCGGACTTCGAGCGGAGGCTCGAAGGTCTCGCGCTCGTGGCGCGTCGCGTGTTCGAGGGACGCTTCCGCGCGGAGCGGCGCAGCAAGAAGTCCGGCGCGGGCATCGAGTTCGCCGACCACCGCGAGTACGCGCCCGGCGACGACTTCCGCTTCGTCGACGTGCGCCTCTGGAGCCGCACGGATCGACTCTTCGTGAAGCTCTTCGAGGAAGAGGAGGACCTCTCGGTCCACGTGCTCGTCGACGTCTCGCGCTCGATGGCGGTGCCCGCGGCAGACCGCACGTCCGGCGGCTTCGTCACGAGCAAGCTCGTGATCGCCAAGCGCCTGGCCGCGGCCCTGGCGTACATCGCGCTCTCGGGCCTCGATCGCGTCTCGGTCGCGACCCTGGCCGACGGCAAGGCCAAGGTGCTGCCCGCCGTGCGCGGCAAGGCGCGCATCCACCGCGTGCTCGAGCTGCTCGCGACCGAGTCCCACGAGACCATGGGCGGGCCGGGCGCGACCGATCTCGAGGGCGCGGTGCGCGTGTTCGCGACGCAGACGAAGAAGCGCGGCCTCGCGATCCTCGTCTCGGATCTCTACGACCCCAAGGGCTTCGAGCTGGCGATCGATCGGCTGCGCCACGCGCGCTTCGAGGTGGTCGTCCTCCAGATCTGGGATCCACGCGAGGCCAAGCGGCTCGGCACGGGCGACCTCGTGCTCGTCGACAGCGAGACGGGCGAGCGACGCGAAGTGACGCTCACCCCCGAGATGCTCGCGCGCTTCGAAGAAGCCCAGACCAAGCACCGCCAGCGCGCGCTCGCGTACTGCCGACAGAAGCAGGTCGCGTACGCCGAGGTCCCCATCGACGTCCCGTGGGACGAGTCGGTGTTGCGCGTGCTCGCGCGCGGAGGGCTCGTCGCGTGAGGCTGGGCGCGAAGCCGGCGAGGAACGCGCGGCGATGAGCGGCCTCGAGCTCCTCGGCTGGGCGTGGCCCGAGATCGGCGCCGCCTTCGCGCTCGCGGCGAGCGCGATCGTGGTGCTCTACCTCGTGCGGCTGCGGCGCCGCGTCGTGACGGTGCCGTGGGTCGCGCTCTTTCGCGAGGCCCTGCCCGACCAGCGCACGACCCGCTTCTTCACGCGCCTCAAGAACCTCCTCTCGCTCTTGCTCGTGCTGCTCGTGGCCGCGCTGATCGCGCTCGCGCTCGGTCAGCCTCGCCTCGCCGAGGATCGCGACGAGGCCGAGACGCTCGTGCTCGTGATCGACACGAGCGCGTCGATGCAGGCGCACCTCGAGGCCGGCACCGGCGACGAGGACGCACCCGAGCGTCGCTTCGATCGCGCCCGGACGGCGGCGCTCGCACGGCTCGCCGCGCTCCACCCGACCGATCGCGTGCTCGTGCTCGCGGCGAGCACGCACGCCCGCGTCGTGCACCCGATGACCACCGAGCACGCGCTCGTGGCCCAGGCCCTTCGCGCGCTCGAGCCCGGCGACACGCCGGGTGAGCTCGACGAAGCGCTCGCGTGGGCCACGCGCCTCTGCGCGCGCGAGCGCGGCCGCTGCTCCGTCGAGATCCTGACCGACGGTGGCCTCGCGGGCGCGCACGAAGCCGTGGAAGCGGCGCGTGCCGAGGGGCTCGCGGTGCAGAGCCGCCTCGTCACCGACGCGCGCGCCGACAACCTCGCCGTGACCGCCCTCTCCGCCCGCCGCTTCCCCGCCGATCCGAGCCGCGCGGAGCTGCTCGTGGAGCTCACGAGCTTCTCGCGCGAGCCCGAGGAGGTCGTCCTCTCGATCCTCGCCGACGATGCGCTCGCGCACCGCGAGACGATCACGCTCGCGCCCGGCCAGACGCTCACGCGCACGCTCGACGAGCTCACGGGCGCCGACGCGCTCTTCGAGGCGCGCCTGTCACGCGCCGACGGCTCGCGCCTGGATGCGCTCGACGTCGACGACGTGGCGTGGGCGCGGCTGGCGCCTCGTCGGCGGCGCCGCGCGGCGCTCGTGTCGGCGGCGGCCAACGTGTACCTCGAGGCGGCACTCTTGCTCGACCCGTACCTCGACGTCGTCACGCTCTCGCCGGACGCCTACGAGGCCCGAGGGGTGCCCGCCGATCGCGCGCTCCTGCTCTTCGATGGCTACACACCGGCGTCGCCGCCGCGCCTTCCGTCCGTGCTCCTCGCGCCGGGCACGCCCGCCCGCGCGTGGCTGCTTGTCGGCGAGCCCATCGAGCGACCGCACTTCGACACGCAGGATCGCAACCACCCGCTGCTCGCGTTCGTGGCGCTGCGAGACGTCAACATCGCGAGCGCGCGACCCTTGATCCTCCAGCCGGGCGACGAGGGCGTCGCGGGCGAGGCGCGCGGCGCGCTCCTCGCAACGGGCGTGCGCGAGGGCGTGCGCTTCGTGGCCCTGGGGCTCGACGTGCGCGCGAGCGATCTGCCGCTGCGCATCGCGTGGCCCATCCTGGTGCTCGACGCGATCGCGCACCTCTTGCCCGACGACCTCACGCTCGCGCCCGCCGCCGAGACCGGCCGCGCCTTCCGGCTCGCGCTCTCGTCGGACGCGATCCTCGCGCCGCGAGACCAGGGCGAGCGCGCGCCGATCGAGCTCGCGCCGCGCGAGGGCACGGTGCAGCTCGAGCTCGAGCGGGCTGGCGTCTACGCGCTGCGCCCGCGCGACGAGACGACGGACGAGGCCCCTCGCCTCGTCGTCGCGAACCTCTTCTCCCGCGACGAATCGAGCCTCGCGGCCCCGGCGATTCGAGGCGCGTCGCTGGTGGATCCGGGCGCCGACGTGACGACGATCGCGGCGCGCGAGCGCGAGGCGCGCGAGGCACCGCGCTGGCCGCTCCACGTGCTGCTCGTGATGGGGGCCCTGATCCTCCTGGCGATCGAGTGGCTCACGTTCCACCGGCGGTGGACCACGTGAGCACGCCCAGCCGCGACGGCGCGCCTCGCGCCCTGCCCGCACGCACGATCGCGCTCGTCGCGCTCGCCGCGCTCGCGTCGGCCGGCATCGCGCTCGCGGTGCGCACGCTCGTCTCGCGCGGCGCGCTCGAGACCGAGACCTTTCGTTTCCTCGCGCCCGAGGCGCTCTTTCTGCTCGCGACCATCCCTGCCGCGCTCCTCTTCGCGCTGCGCTCGAAGGCAGACCTCTCTCGCACCGGCTTCGTGCTCGGCACCGTGTTCCGCGCGCTCCTGGCCGCAGCCCTCTTCGTGGCGCTCGCGCGCCCCACGCTGCGCACCGACGCGACGCTCACCTCCACCGTCGTCGTCATCGACGTCTCTGCGTCGGTCTCGGACGCGTCGATCGAGCGCGCGGAGGCGTTGTCGCGCGCGCTGCTCGCCGCGCGGGGCGAGGCCGGCGCCGAGACGCACCACGTGGAGATCGTGACGTTCGCGCGACACGCCGAGCGCGTCACGGTGCCCGAGGATCCGCAGCGCCTGGCGATCGAGCGGCTCGAAGAAGCCGACGCGGCGACCGACGTCGCGTCCGCGCTGCGCTTCGCCGAGGCGCTCTTCCTTCCCGGGCGCCTGCCCCGCCTGTGGGTGCTCTCCGACGGCCTCGAGACGCGCGGGCAAGCGCTCGCGATGGTCCCCGAGCTCGCCTCGCACGGCGTGCGCGTGATGGTCACGCCGTACGAAGGACCGATCGCCTCCGAGCTCACGGTCACGGGCCTCTCGTTCCCCGAGGAGATCCGCGCCGGGCAGCCCTTCGAGGTGCGCGTCGGCGTGCGCGCGACGACCGACGCGCGCGCGCGAGTGCGCCTCTACCAGGACGATCGCCTCGTCGGCCTCGACGGAGTGCGAGAGCTCGCGCTGCACGCGGGGGACAACGAGGTCGCGTTCCGCACCGTCGCGCGCGAGCGGGGCACGGTGGAGCTGCGCGCCGAGCTCGAGCCGCTCGCGCCCGAAGGAGAGGACCCGAGCCACGCCGCGAGCGCCGACCGCTTCGCGGAGAACAACCGCTTCGTTCGCGCCGCCGACGTGATCGGCCGGCCGCGCGTGCTCGTCGCGTGCCCCGAGCCCGCGCGCATGGATCCGTTCGCGCGTGTGCTCGACGCGGCGGAGATCGACGCCGACGTCCGAGGCCCACGCGGCATCCCGACGAGCGCCGGAGAGCTCGCGGGCTTCGACGCGATCGTGCTCGCGGACACGCCGGCCGATCAGGTCTCGGCGAGCCTCGAGGCCGCGCTCGACGCGTACGTGCGACGCGGCGGCACGCTGCTCTTCGCCGGTGGCCCGCGCGCGTTCGGCCCCGGCGGCTGGCGCGGTACGCAGCTCGAGCGGATCCTGCCGGTCTCGCTCGAGGGCGAGCGACGCCGCGACACGCCCGCGCTCGCGCTCGCGCTCGTGATCGATCGCTCGGGCTCGATGGCCGGTGAGAAGATGGAGCTCGCGAAGGAGGCCGCGCGCGCCACGGCGGACGTGCTCTCGCCCGACGACTTCCTCGAGGTGATCGGCTTCGACACGGTGGCCGAGCGCACGGTGCCGCTCCAGAGCGCGTCCAACCGCCTCGCCATCCAGCGGGACATCGGTCGCCTCGCCCCGCGCGGCGGCACCGCGATCTTCCCCGCGCTCGACGCGGCCTACCAGGACCTCGCGGGCTCTCGCGCCGCGACGCGGCACGTGATCCTCCTGACCGACGGCCAGACGAGCGAGCCCGGCATCCCCGAGCTGGTCGCGTCGATGCGCGCCGATGGCATCACGGTCACGAGCGTGGGCGTCGGCACCGACGTGAACCGCACGCTGCTCTCCGAGGTGGCCGATCTCGGCGGCGGCCGCGCGTACTTCACGGCCGATCCGTCGAGCATCCCGCGCATCTTCCTGCGCGAGGCCACGACCGTCGGTCAGAACAGCATCGTCGAGGACCACGTGCGGGGCGAGGTGGTCACCAACGCGCGCTTCCTCCGCGGCCTCGACATGGCGCGCGCACCGCTCGTGCGTGGCTACGTCGCGACCCAGGCGCGGGGCGCCCCGAGCGAGCTCGTGCTCCGCACCGAGCTGGGCGATCCGCTGCTCGCGCGACGCGCCGTGGGAGGTGGCCACACCCTCGCGTGGACGAGCGATCTCGCGGGCCGCTGGTCCGCCGACTTCCTGCGCTGGCCGCTCAGCCCGCGCTTCTTCGGGCAGCTCCTGCGCGAGCACGCGCGCTCGGACGAGTCGTCGTTCCTGCCGCTCACCACGCGCATCGAGGACGACGCGCTCGTGATCTCGGCCGACGCGTTCGACGAGAACGATCAGTTCCTCCACGACGTGAGCGTGCACGCGCGGATCGAGGGCCCCATCGACGCGCCGGAGGCCGACCGCGAGACGCGCGAGGTGGACCTCGTGCCGATCGCGCCCGGCCGCCTCGAGGCGCGCGTGCCGCTCACGCGCTACGGCGCCTACGCGGTGGACGCAGTGCACGCGATCGCAGGCGTGCCCTACGGCGTCTCGCGCGCGAGCCCGAACCACCCCTACCCCGCGGAGTACGCGCGCCTCACCCCCGATCCCTCGCTGCTCGACGCGCTCGCCACCCGCACGGGCGGCGCGACGATCGCGGAGGACCCGCGGCCGCTCTTCGAGCACGACGAGGCCGAGCGCATCGAGGCCCACGAGGAGATCGCGCCGCGCATCCTCGCCATCGCCCTCGCCCTGCTCGTCCTGGACGTGCTCGTGCGCCGCTTGCTGCGCGCGGCCTGACCCGTCGATTCGCGAGCCGTGGCGCGAGGCGCCGGCGACTCCACCTCCGAACGCGCGTGAGCCCCTCGCTCACGACGCAGAGGAGGACACCATGCATCGCTTCGTCTCGTTCACGCTCACGCTCGCCCTGGCGGCCGCGCTCGCGCTCTCGGCGGTGGGCTGCAAGACCGAGGACGCCTCGAGCGTCGCGCAGGATCGCATCTACGCCGACTACTGGCTCTACTACGACGAAGGCACCGACACGACGACGGTGCGCGCCACGTTCCGCCTCGGCCACGCCCTCGGCACGCTCTTGCGCCTCGACGGCACCTCGCGCGTGAGCTTCGAGGGCATGCCTCTCTCCTTCAACGCAGCGCTCGGCACGCACGAGCGCCAGATCGCGGGCCTCGTGGACGGCGGCACCTTCGAGTACGTCGACGGCGAGGGAGCGACCTTCGTCAACACGGTAGGACACCTCATCCCCATCGCACTGCCCGAGGTCGACGAGCTCGATCGCAGCGCCAACACCACGATCGCCTGGGTGGGCGAGCCCGTGGGCGCCGAGCAATCCGTCGTGGTGGGCGCGCGCAGTGATCGCGTGCTCGACATCCAGCTCGAGACCGTCCGCACCTCGGGGGCCTCCACCGTCACGCTGACCGCCGCGCAGCTCGACCGTCTCCCGACGGGCACCGCGTACCTCGGGCTCCAGCGCTTCCAGGATCACCCCGTCGGCGACGCCACCAGCGCGGGCGCCCACGTCTGGTCGACCTACGCCGCCACCGAGCGCGTGATCGCGGTCCGCTGAGCGCGCGTACGATTCGTGAGCCGCGCCGCGAGCGCCGGGCGACTCCGCGTCGTGCGCTCGGTCTCGAATGCTACGGTTCCCGGCGATGAGGCCGCGCGGAGCGCCGAGGTGAGCGAGCTCTCCGCAGGCCTCGTCGAGCGCGCGCAGCGCGGGGACCTCGCCGCGAGGGCCGCGATCTTCGACGCCTGCGCGGCGCCGGTCCGCCGCGTGATCCTGAGGGTGCTCGGCACGGACGCGGAGCTCGTCGATTGTGTGCACGAGACCTTCGCGCGAGCCTTCGCGTCCCTCTCGCGGCTCGAGGATCCGGCGCGCCTCGAGGGCTGGCTCGTGTCGATCGCCGTGCACGTCGCGCGTGACGTGATCCGTTCGCGCGCCCGCAGTCGCTGGCTGCGCTTCTTCGCCCCGGCGGAGCTGCCCGACGTCGTGGTGGCGGAGCACGCGAGCCCCGAGGTGCGAGAGGCCGTGCGCGCCGTCTACGAGGTGCTCGAGGAGATGCCCGTGGAGGAGCGGATCGCGTTCGTCCTGCGTCGACTCGACCAGCGCGAGCTCACGGAGGGCGCGGAGGCGATGGGCGTCTCGCTGGCCACCTTCAAGCGGCGCCTGACGCGCGCCGAGCAACGCTTCAGCATCCTCGCGGGGCGCAAGCCCGCGCTGCGGAGCTGGGTCACGGAGGCCACATGGTGAAGCCCGAGCGGCTCTCGGATCTCGTGCGCGAGGCGCAGACGGACGACGAGAGAGAGGCGCGCGATCTCTCGCGCGCTCGGGCGCGGTTGCTCGCCACGCGCGAGCCCGACCGCGCGCCGCGGACGTGGGTGTGGCCGTCGCTCGCGGTCGCGATGGCCGCGACGCTGCTGCTCGTCTGGCTCGTCCCTCGAGAGCAGCCCCTGGCGCTGCGGATCGACCGGGGCGCGTGGACCACGGAGCTCGCCCGCGTCGAGGCCGAGGACGTGGCCCGCACGATCGCGTTCGACGACGACTCGCGCCTCGAGCTCGCGGAGCACTCGCAGCTGGCGGTCACGGCGCTCGGCGCGCACGGCGCCACGGTGCGCGTGCGTGGTCGAGTTCACGCTCGGATCACGCACCGTGACGACACGGCGTGGCGCTTCGAGGCCGGCCCCTATGTGGTGCACGTCGTCGGCACCGCGTTCTCGCTGGGCTGGCAGGACGAGCGCCTCTCCCTGTCGCTCGACGAAGGAGCCGTGCGCCTCGAGGGGCCGGGCTTCGCGCCGCGCATCGTGCGCGCAGGTGAGAGCGTGTCGCTGCCACCGAGCGAGGCCGTGCGCGCACCCGCACCGGCCGTCGATCCCGCTGCGCCGACCGAGGTGGCCACGGCGAGCGCGGCGAGCGCGATCCCGACCGAGGCCGCGCCGAGCCTCGCGCTCTCGCGAGAGGGCCCGCGGGCTCGGGCGCCTGAGCCCACGCCTGCGCCGCCAGGCGCCGAGGTCGTCGAGGACGAGCCCGACGCCACTGCGCCAGCCCGCGAGGAACCGGACACGGTGATCGAGCCCGACGACGCGGCGAGCACCACCACGGAGTCTGCGCCCACCCTCGCCCAGGTCTCGCTCGAGCGCGCCATCGCGCACGCAGCGCGCGCCGAGCACCGAGACGCGATGCGCGCGCTCGACGATCCCGCGTTCGCGGCTGCGGTGCGATCGGCCGGCGCCGAGGATCTGCTCGTCCTGGGCGACTCGGCGCGTCTGTCGGGTCAGGCGGACCGCGCGCGTCAGGCCCTCGCATCGGTGCGCGGTCGCTTCGCCGGCACGCCCCAGGCGGCGCGCGCTTCGTTCCTCCTCGGCCGGATCGCGGCCGACGCGGGAGACACGCGCGGGGCGCTCAGACACTTCGAGCGCTACCTCGACGAGGAGCCCGACGGACCGCTGGCGCGAGAGGCGCTCGGCCGGGACCTCGAGGCGCGCGTCTCGCTCGGCCTCGACGCGCGCGACACAGCCACGCGCTACCTCGCGCGCTGGCCCTCTGGCCCCCACGCGGCCACCGCGCGCGCCGCGCTGGCCGCTCCCTGACGCGATGGGCTCGTCGGCCTCGCGACTTCGTTGCATCCTTGCTCGCGTGCGCCGATGCACGTCGCTCGCGACCGCGCTGCCCCTCGCACTGCTGGTGCTCTCCGCGTCCACGATCGCTCGCGCCGAGACCGTGCTCGTCGCAAGCGAGGCTGCCGAGCTCGACGGCCTCGAGGCCGATCTGCGCACCGCGGGTGAGACACCGACCACCACCGTCATCGCACCGGGTCTGTCGCCGAGCGCCCTCTTCGAGCTCGCGGAGGACGTGGGCGCCCGCGCGGTGGTGCGCGTCGGTGAGGCGGAGATCGAGGTGTGGCTCGCGACCGAGCTCGGCTGGACCCTCGACGAGGCCCTGCCGCGAGACGCGGAGGACGCGCGCGTGCGCGTCGTCGAGACGCTCCACGCGAGGCTCTCGCCCGAGCCGGTGCCGCCCGTCGCTGCGGTGCCCGGCACGCCGACCGTTCCACTCGGGATCTTCGTGGGGCTCGAGGCAGGCGCGCTGTTCGCGCCGGGGTTCGAGCCCTCGAGCCTTCTGCGGGCGCGGATGGGCGCTCGGCTCGATCCACACCTCGGCGTCGTCGTCTCCGTGAGCGCACCGACGAGCGACGCGCGGGTGCGCGCCCCCGAAGGCGAGGCGTCTCTCTGGCCCATCACGCTCGCCGCGAGCCTGCGCGTCGTTCCCTTCGTCGATGCGAGCGTCGAGCTCGATCTCGAGGTCGGTGTGCTCGGCGGAGGCGTGATCGTCGAGGGGCGCGCCGCGCGGAGCCCGTGGGAGGGCGCCACCGCGATCGCACCTCTGCTCGGCCCCACGGGCTCGATCGCGCTCGGCGTGGCGCTCGGTCCCGGCGTGCGCGTGCGCGCGGCGGTGGAGCTCGTCTATGCCGCGCTCGGTCCGCTGATCGGCATCGCGGAACGCGACGTCGCGCGCTTCGGCGAGCCCTGCGTCACGGCCTCTCTGGGCCTCGAGGCGCGGCCATGACGCGCCTGGGCTTCACGTCCCCGTGGCGCGTCGCGCTCGCGATCGCGCTCGCCGTGCTGGCGGCCAGCTGCGCGCGCATCGACGCGATCCGCACGAGACCGATCGATCCCACGGGCACCTGGGAGCTCCAGCTCACCTACGAGGAGAACGGCTGCTTCAACGACTGGCCCGCCGAGGGCACCGTGCTCTCCTCAGTCGAGCTCGTCATCACGCGAGACGAGCTGGGCCGCGTGCTCGGCCGCATCGAGGGCGTGCTCGGCGCGTACGTGGCCCTCGTGCTCGGCACGCGCGATCTCCTCGGCGAGGTCGCGAGCGGCCACCTCCGGCTGCGCCTCGATGGTCGCTACTCGAGCGAGCTCGTCGGATGCGCGTTCGTGTACGGCATGGACTTCGACGGGATCGTCGACGGCGACGCGATCGAGGGCACCGTCACGTTCGGTCGCCGCCTGCCGGACACGCCGCTGTGCGATCCCGCGCGCTGTCGCTCCCGGCTCTCGTTCCGCGGCCGACGCCGACCGGCGATCGACGCGGGCGCGATCGACGCGGGCGCGATCGACGCGGGCGCGATCGATGGTGCGTCGCGCGAGGACGCCGCGCTCGAAGACGCCGCGCTCGACGACACCGGCGAGGACGCCGCGCGCTGACTGCTGAACAACGTTCAATTTCCTGCTGCGCCGCGTCGAGCGGGCCGCTAGATTGGGCCGCCATGTGGAAGCTCTTCGGATGGGCCCTCGCGCTCGCCATGCTCTGCCTGGTCTCGCCGCGCACGGCCTCCGCGCAGCGCACCGACTACTCGCGCATCGAGGGGTACGGCGCGTTCGGCTTCGCAGGTGACGCCGACGTCCGCATCGACACGCCCATCGTCGGCAGCGTGCGCACGAGCGCGGGCCTCGACCCGAGCGTGGGCTTCGGCGTCAGGCACACCTCGCCGCTCGGCGAGTACTTCGCGATCTCGGGCCTCTTCGAGGCGATCACGATGGAGGCCGACTCCAACGGCGCCGAGCGCCAGTGGTTCTTCGACTTCTCGATCATGCCGCAGGCGCGGATCCTGATCCCCATCGAGGGCGTCTTCCTCGAGCCGTACGTCGGCATCCCGATCGGCTTCACGTTCGGCATGCTCGACAACCTGGACGACACGAGCTCGCCGCGCGGCGACGAGCCCTGGCCCGGCTTCAACCTCGGTGCGCTCGGCGGCGTGCGCCTGATCACCGACATGCACCTCGGCGGCTTCGTCGAGGCCGGCTGGCGTCATCGCCAGGTCTGGTCGCGCTACACGGTCCTCTCGACCGACCACGAGGCCAACGCGACGGGCAACTACTTCGCCCTCAACGCCGGCGTCCTCTACCTCTATTGACGGGTCTCACGGACCGAGAGCGAGTCGCTCCGAGCGCGCGCCGAAAGGCGCGCAGAGACTCAGGTGACACGTGCTCTCAGCCCGGCGCGGGCGCGAAGGGCGGGGGCTTGCCCTGCAGCGCGCCGTCGATCGCGCGCTTGGCCAGGTGCGCGCCGAGGCGGATCGAGGCGAGCCGCGCGCCGGGGATCACGCGACGGACGAGCTCGAGCGCCGCCGTCGCGGGCGAGAGGAGCAGCGGCGCGTACTGGAACGCGTCGTCGGGCAGGCCGAGCGCGTCGGACGCGCGGCGACCGAGCACGAAGCGCGAGAGCCCCACTTCACCGCGCGCGCGCAGCGAGCCGAGCACGGGGCCCATGTTCTCCACGTGGAGCTCGCGAGACGCCTGCATCAGCGCGGCCGCGAGCGCGCGGCTGTCGTCGTCGGGCCCGGCCTCGGAGCGGTTGATGATCCAGCCGAGCTCCACACCCTCGCGGAAGGTGCGCGGCAGGAGATCGTCGCGCACCCCCGACACGCGGCCGAGGTGACGCCAGAGGTGCATGACCGCCTCGCGCTCACGGCGCGTGATCACGAAGCCCTGCGCGAGCAGGCCGAGCAGGTACACGCTCGAGAACTCGAGGTGGGTCGCCACCATGTCGTGCTGGTTGATCGGCTCGCCCCAGAGCTCGGTGCGCCACTCGGGCGAGGCGCGCAGACCGCGCCGCACCATCGCGTGGAGCAGGCGCACGTGGAGCGCCGCTCGGAAGGCGGACGAGAAGCGCCCGACGTCGCCCGAGAGCGAGACCTCGAGCACGAACTTCGACGTCTCGATGAGGCGTCGCCGCGCCATGCGCAGGAGCTGGCCCGTCATCGCGAGCGGCTTCACCGCGCCGCTCGCGAGGTAGCCGCTCATGAGCGCGACGCTCCCGAGCGCGGCGTAGCCACCCGCGCCCACGCGCAGCATGGTCTCGGTGCCGAGGCGCACGGCGTCGCGATCGAGCCACGGCGGGACGGCGTCGACGTGGGCGAAGAAGGCCGCGAGCGGCTCGGCAGGTGAAGGAATCGTGTGGATCCCGTGCTCGACGGCGCGCGAGAAGAGGGCGCGGTGCGCCGGAGACTCCTGCACCCAGAGCGCGAGCCGATCCGCGAGCGGGTCCGCCTCGTGGAGCGCCTCGCGCAACGCGGCGATGCGCGCGTCGTTCGACCTCACACGCACGAACGGGAGGTCGAGGTCCATCAAGCCGGGCGCCGCGGGCTCGTGCCAGCGCGCGGGCGGCCGCCGGATCTCACGCACGCTCGACGAGGAAGGGCTCGACATCTCCGCTCCGTGTTGGTGCCACCACCAAGATGACGCAATCCGCGCCCGGATGGCAGCACCCACGATGGGTCGGAGACGGCGAGGAGCGAGGCCCGGTGATCTCGCTCACCTCGGGTCGATGACGAGGGTCGCGCCGCGCCGGGTGTTGACGAGGAGAAAGACGCTGTCGTCGCTGCGAGACGCCACGAAGACGTTCGCGTACGTGCCTGGCACGAGGGACGGGATGTTGAACTCGAGGTCCACGACACCATCGGCGCCGGCGTCGAAGCCCACGACGTAGGGCATGGAAGGCAGCGTGAGCGACGCCACCGCGCGGAACGCGAACTCGTCAGCGAGCAACACGTTGCCCGTCGGCCGCACCGCGACGAGCTGTCCGGCTTCGACGTTGCTGGCGACGTGGATCGCGGCGAGGCGGATGTCGGTCCGCGTGTCGAGGCCCGACGCATCGTCGTCGAGCCAGAGCAGGTCGAGCACGCGCTCGGGGAACGGCGGCGAGTCCTCGTCGCCGTAGACCGCGAGCGTGTACTGACGGCCCAGCTCGGCCGTGACGGTGCGCTCGAGGATCGGGTCGGTTCCCCCAGCGCGCGTGACGCGAATCGCGATCGCGCCGCCCGCGAGGCTGCTCGGCATGGTGACGTCGGCGAACGCGACCGAAGGCGCGACGAGCGCGCCGTTCGCGTAGACGTCGACGGGTCCCGTGTCGCGCGCCAGATGAGCGATGCGGACGCGCGGCGGCGCAGTCGGGATGGGGTCGATCACCACGGCGGGGCCACGCTGCCCCGTGACGAAGAGGAACACGCTGTCGTCCGGGCGCGTGGCGACGAAGACGTTGGCGTAGGTTCCCGGCACGAGCGCAGGCACCGCGAACTCCAGATCGATCACGCCGTCCGCGAACGCGTCGAAGCCCACGACGTAGGCGGCGGAGGCCAGCGTCAGCGGCGCGATGGCGCGGAAGCCGAAGTCGTTCGCGAGGAGGAGGTTGCCCTCCGCACGCACGGCGACGAGCTGGCCGGCGCTCACGGGGGTCGCGACGTGCACGGCCGCCAGGCGCACCTCGGTCGTGACGTCGAAGCCCGCGGCGTCATCGTCGAGAAAGAGGAGGTCGAGCCGGCGATCGCCGAACGGAGGCATCTCCTCGTCGCCGTAGACGGCCAGCGTGTACTCGCGCCCCCGCTCGGCAGAGAACGTGCGCTCGAGGACCGTGGCGCTGCTGCCTGCGCGCGTGATGCGGAAGACGACCGCCCCGTCGGCGACCTCGACCGAAGAGCCCGACAGCTCGGCGAAGCCCAGGGAGGACGCCAGCAGCTCGTCGTTCGCGTACACGTCGATGTCGCGGGTATCCCGCGCGAGGTGCGCGATGCGCACGCGCGGCAGCGGCGCGAGCGGCGCGTCGGTGGCCGCGTCGGTCGACGCCGCGTCGAGGGCGAAGGCATCCACGGCGAACGCGTCGCCCTGTGCAGCGTCGCCCTGTGCAGCGTCGCCCTCTCCGGCGTCGCCCGCTCCAGCGTCGTCCTGCGCAGCGTCGAGCATGAGCGCGTCCTCGGCGCGCGCGTCGAGCGCCAGCGCGTCGAGCGAGAGGGCGTCGGCGGGCTCGGGGCCCGCATCGACGGCGCCATTGCGCGTGTGCGAGTCCGGCGCCTGCAGGAGGGAACAGCCCGCGAGCGCGACGAGCGCGAGGGCCGAGAGCAGAGAGCGCACGTGCACGTTCACCATCGGCCCACCCCCACGACGCCCGCGCCATCGGCGCCCATCCACGGTGCGAGCGCCAGCTGCGCCTCGCCCGAGGCCTCGCGCTCGGGCGGCAGCGCGAGCAGGAGGACCAGACCGATCGCGGCGGTGACGCTGCCCGCGATCCACGACACGTCCGCGACCGTGTTGAAGAGCTCGAGGTCGCGCACCTCCGACGGCTCGCACGTCGCGCCCGCGTTTCGACCGCAGCGCCCGGCGAGCGCCTGATCCTCGGCGAACGAGAGGCCGCCGAAGACACCGAAGCTCGCGAAGAGCAGGCCCGCGCCGACCATCGTCACCACACCCGCCGGGTGCACCCCGCCCGCCGGCTGCGGCTCGGGCGTCGCGATCGGCGGCGTCACGGGCTCGGGCGGCGCGACCACCTCGACCGGCGCAGGCACGGGCTCGGGCTCCGGTGGCGGGGGCGGGGGCGGGCGGAGCAACCCCTCGATGAAGGCGATGCGAGCCTCCACCTCGGCGCGGCGCTCGGTGTCGGGCTCGGCCGCGAGGAAGGCGCGATAGGCCTCGAGGGCGCGCGCATCGGCGCGCATGCGGTCGGACGTGGTCGCGATGTTGTAGAGAAAGCCGGAACGCTGCGTGAGCGCGTATGCGCGCTCGAAGTAGTCGAGCGCACGCTCGTAGTTGCCGCTGTCGAACGCGTGCTGGCCTGCCTCGAAGAGGTTGCGGGCCTCGCGATCGGTCCGGCTCGAGCCACGCGGCGCGGGTGAGCTCGCCGCGGTGCGACGCTGCGCGCCCCCGGTGGTGCGGCGCTGCCCCTCCGCGATCCCGTCCGGCAGGAGGAGCAGGAGAGCCATCACCACCAAGGGATACCAACGGGCCATGACGTCCCGTTATCGGGCCGGTGATCGCGAGCGTCGAGCGGTCGTGTCCAGGTTTTTCGTCCCCGACACGCCCGCCCGACGTCGCCGACGTCACGTGTCAGCGCTCGATGCGCGTCGTGGCGGTGCGGTCGCGGCCCTCGAGCTTCGCCCGCTGGACGGCAGCATCGGCCTCGTCGAGGGCGCGTGGGAGCGGCGTGTCTCCGGGCGCCTGGACCCACACGGCGCCCGCGCTGAGTGTCATGTACGGCACGTGCCTCACCTCGGGGTGACGCAGCTGCACCCGCTCGCGCCGCATCTGCTCGACGAGCGCCTCCGCCACCGTCGCGCACGCGGACGCGTCGATGTCCGGAAGGACCAGCAGCACGTCGCGACGTGCGAGCGAGGCGCACGCGCGCGCCGGCGAGCGAGCGCCGTGGGCCACCTCGCACGCGAGCCGCAGCACCCGCGCGAGCAAGAGGTCTCCCTCCACGACGCCGAGCCAGTCGTTGTAGACCATCATGCGATCGACGTCGGCGCGCACGATCCCGCAGGTCCGTGCGCCGGCGTAGAGCGGCTCGAGGCCGGAGAGCTCGCGCGTGATGACGATCGGCGCGTCGCGGCCCGCCTCGACGTATGCCGCACGCGCTCCGCTCGTCACCACGAACGCAGGCTCGAGGCGGCTCGACTCGCGCAGCACCTCGAGCGCCTCGGCGCAGGCGAGCACGTCCGCATCGGCATCGACCACGTACGAGCCCTCGTCGCTCGCGACGAGGAAGGCCACGTCGCGCACCACGTCCGCGAGGCACGCCCGAGCGGCGCGCCGATGCTCGTGATCGAGGACCGATCCACGCACGATGGCGACCGGTCCCGTGTCCCGCTCCGCCAGCTCGAGGGGAAGCGCTCCTTCGGGCGCGGGCCCCGGGGACCGCGCGCCCGGCAGCACGAAGCGACGCGAGGCCGCATCGACCCAGCCCAGCCCCGAGACCGCACGCGCTCCGTTCATGCGGGGCGGGAGCATAACGGCTTCGTGCGGGCGGCGCGCGCCCTGCGTCGTGCGGCGCGGTCGAGGTACGCTCTCGATCCATGCGCGTCCGCGCGTCGCTCGTCGTCACCACCCTCTCCTTGCTCGCCGGAGCCTCTGGCTGCTCGTGTGGCGCGACGCACTCGCCCCCGGACGCGGCGATCGACGCGGTCGGCTCCATCGAGGCGGACCTCGACGTGGTGGGCCGCTGGCACGACTGCGCGAGCACGCTGACGTTCACCACGGAGGGCACCGTCACGCGCAGCGATCACCGCTCCGGCTGCACGTCGTCGGGCACCTACGAAGTCTCCGGCGAGCGCCTCGAGGTCGTCTGGAGCGTCGCGTGCGACGGCACCGATCGCTGGAGCCGTGAGCTCGTGCGCGCCGAGCGCGGCATCGTCGCCGTGGATCCGGCCGACGGCCGCACGAGCCGCTGGGCCGACGACACGCACCCCGTCGAGCTCGTGACAATCCGCGGAGAGGCCGGGGAAGAGACGATCGCGCGGATCGTCGGAAGCCCCGGCACGGGCTTCGGCAGTGGCTGCTACTGGTCGGCCGATGGCGCGTGCGGCGGCCTCTTCTCGTGCGCGGGCGTGCTGCAGCTCTGGGCCTACGAGGGCGACTCGCTCACCGCGTCCACCTCGTGCGGTGGCGAATGCGCGTGCGGTGCGCGGCTTGCCGGCACGCGCGCGGCCGACGGCTCGGTCAGCGGCACGTACCGAGGCGCCAACTGCGAGCGCGTGCTCTCCGGCACCTTCGAGGCGAGGCCGCTCGGCCCGTGATGGCGAACGGCCCCGACGTCTCGACGCGTTCGAGCCTCGCCTCCGAACTCTGGGAGGCGAGCGACGAGGACGCGCGCGCGCGCATCGGCGCAGTCCGCCGAGCCCTCGGCGACGAGGCGTCGGGGGCGCGGGTCGCTCTCTGGCTTCCGGTCGATCGGCTCGTGGACGCCTTCGCGGCGGTGCTCGCCGCGGGCGCGACCGCGCTCGTCGTCCCCGCGCGCCACCGGCACGCGGCGCTCGTGCACCACCTCGTGGACGCCGAGGCTCGCTGGCTCGTCTGCACACGCGACGCACGCGAGGACGCAGCGCGAGCTGCGCAGGCCGCGCCTTCTGCGCCGCGCGTGATCATCGTCGACGACCTCGCGCCCCACCCCACGTGCGCGCCCGCGCCGCGGGGCATCCACGACGCGGCCCTGTGCTCGTACGCCGAGGACGTTCCCGACCGCCCGCGCGGCGCGATCCACTCGCACGCGGCGCTCGATCACGCGCTGACGGCGCTGCGCAGCGCTCTGGGGCTCGGCGTCCCGGACACGGTGACCGTGGATCTCGCCATCTCCGAGGGCGCGCTCCTGGTCGCGCTCGCCGCTCGCCTCGCGGGTGCCCGCGCAGTGCTGCGGTCGGTGCCGATCGACGCGGACGCCATCGAGCCCATCGCCGCCGACGTTGGTCCCACGGTCGCCGTGATGCGGGCGCGGATGCTCGCGCGCCAGGGCCTGTCGCTCGTGCGAGATCACGCGAGCCTGCGCGCCCTGATCGGCGTCGGAGGCACCGTCGCGACGTCCACCGCACGTTCGTGCGTATCGGCCGCCGCCGCGCGCGGGAGGGCGCTCGAGGTCGCGAGCGCTCTCAGCGTGCGCGAGCTGCCCCTCTGGCTGTCGCTCTCGCTCGAGGCGCGAAGCGGAGCGCCACGGCTGCGCGAAGGCCCGCTCGCACACACCCGCGTCGTGCTCGACGACGATGCGCGCCTGCGCGTCCGCGGCCCCGCGATCCCGACCACCTTCCTCGCGGCCGACGCCACGCGCGCCGGCATCGACGCGGAGGGGTGGATGTTGACCCGTGAGCGCGGCGTGCACGCAGCGGACGGCTCGATCCGCAGCGCTCCCCCTCCTCTCGAGGCGACCGCCATGGACGCGCTCGATCGTGCGCTGCCCCCACTGGCGCCTGGCTCGCCGTGGCTCGAGCGAACGCGCACGCGCACCCTCGACTATCCGATCGGCTGCGGTCGGGGCGCCTCGATCGCGCTCGAGGCGGGGCTCAAGCCGATGCTGCGCGAGCTCTTGCCGGTCGCGGCGATCGACGAGGCCCGCGAGCGCTTCGAGCGCGCGGGGTGGCTGACCGAAGCCAGCCCACTGGTGTTCGGCCCGACGCGCGACGGCTGGCTGGGACGCCCCGAGTCGCGGGAGGACACCGTGCGCGAGCCGCGCGAGGAGCGTCGACCGCTCTACGTGGGACGCGATCGAGGGGCGCTCCGTGAGGCCATCGCCGCCGAGCTCGCGCGCACGACCGACGGCGCACGTGCCCTCGGCGGCCTCCTCGGCTATCCGCCCTGCTGCGTCGAGGCGTTCGTGGGCCGGACCGATCGGCGCGCCGCAGGACTCTGGGCGGCGGCCGCCGCGCGGAGCGAACGCTTCCTTCCACGCCTCAACGTCCTCGACCACGCGATCCTCTCGTACGTCGCGTTCTTCCCCTGCCGCTTCGACTGCCCCGACGCCGCCGCGCGCGCCGACGCGCTCGCGGCGCTGCTGGCTCGGCGCCATCCCGCGCTCGTGAGCCGCATCGACGCCGCGCTCGCGAGGCCGCGCCTCGTGCTGGCGCCGGAGATCCAGCTCGCGCTCGACCCTGGGCCCGACGCGGCGACCCACCACGCGCGCCCGGGGTCCCTCGACGTGCTCGTCCACGCGCGCTCGATCGCCGCCGCCTGCGTCGAGCGGGACCCGCGCGTTCCGATCGACGCACGCGAGAGCGAGATCACGGCGCGCGCGCTCGCGTGGCTCGGCGACGCACGCACGGTCGCGATCGAGCGGGGCGTGTTGCTCCTGGACGGGCGGCCGCGCCCGCTTCCTCTCCAGGCGCCGCTGCCGCTGCTCCTACCGTTCGGGATCTCACATCCCTCGCCACAGACGTGAGCCCCCGCGCCGCCGCGTGTACGCTGCCGGACGTATGTCCGACGCGAGCACACGTGCCGATGTCGCGATCATCGGCGGCGGTCCGGCCGGCAGCGTGTGCGCGGCACTGCTGCGACGACGCGACCCCGACCGACGCGTCGTCGTACTCGAGAAGGAGGCGTTCCCCCGCCACCACGTCGGGGAGTCGCTCATCCCCGGAGTCGCACCGATCCTCGCGCGCGCGGGCATCCTCGAGTCCCTCGAGCGCTGGGCGAGCGCGGGTGACGGCGTCTACCGCAAGGCCGGGATCGTCTACCACTGGGGCGCCGATGCGAGCCGCGGCACCTGGACGGCGGATCTGCGCGAAGGCGGCTCCGGGCCTGCGCCGGTCGCGAGCTACCACGTCGATCGCGCCACCTTCGATGCGCGCCTGCTCGATCACGCCGAGGCGATCGGCGCCATCGTGCACCGCGAGGCCCGCGTCGAGTCGATCCGGGCCACGGATCGCGGACACTCGCTGACCTACGTCCAGCGCGGCGCGCAGCACACGATCGAGGCCGAGCAGGTGATCGACGCGTCGGGCCTCGCGCGCGTCATGGCGCGGCAGCGAAGGGAGCCACGCCTCGGCTTCGACGACATGAGCAACTACGCAGTGTTCGGCTACTGGCGACGCTCTCGGAAGAAGGAGCAGGGCGAGCCGCTGCCCGCCGACACGTACTGGACGTTCGTCTCCACGACGGAAGACGGCTGGTGCTGGCACATCCCGCTCGGCCCCGATCTCACGAGCGTCGGCCTGGTGACCACCAAGGACGCACTGCCCCGCGGCGCAGGAGAGGCGAGCGCCTCGGACGACCTCGAGGCGTTCTACCTCCGGAACGTTCGTGCGTGTCACGGCATCGGGGAATTGCTCGCAGAGGCCGAGCTCGATCGACATCCACTCGCGATCGACCGAGCGCGACTGCACGTGGTGCGCGATTGGTCCTCGTACGCGCAGAAGCTCTCGGGCGAGCGTCACCTGCTCATCGGCGACGCGGCCGTCTTCGTCGATCCGATCCTCACGACGGGCATCGTGCTCTCGATCGTCGGCGCGTCACTCGCCGCGAGCCTCCTCCACACCCTCTGGCGCGACCCCGATGTCGACCCCGCCCTGCTGCGCGCGAGCTTCGACGAGACGTACCTCGACCTCGCTGCGGGCTACCACCGAGTCGCGCAGGTCTGGTACCGCAACAACGACAAGGTCGCGTCGTGGTGGTGGAACGCGCGACGAACCGTGCTGCGCGCCGGGCTGCCGAGCAGCTTGGACGACTCTCGTTCCTTCCTCGCGATGAGCCTCGGCCTCGTCCGCGATCCGTTCGCGGGGCAGGCCGCCGTGCGTCCCGAGGGCATCGACGTCGTGCGCCCCGACAAGCTGCTCTTCGCCCACGGCCTCCTCGGCGCACACGACCCGAGCGAGGCGGTCGAGCGCTCCCTCGCCCAGCGTCTGGCCGAGATCGCGACCCGCGATCGAGACGAGCTCGCGGCGCGCCTCGCCGTGCACCAGCACCTCGTCACGCGCTGGCGCCACCGCCTCGATCGCCCGCTCGACCTGGATCACCTCGAGGTCCGCTCGCGCGACCGGTACTACACCGATCGCACCATGCCCGCGTGGCAGCGGACCCGCCTCGTCGAGCTGCGCCCGCGGGGCAGCACCGACCTCCTCGCGCGCGTGGTGCTGCCGCTCGACACCGACCCGTCGATGCCGCTCGGTGTCCCGCTCACGGAGCCCACGCTGCGCGCCTCGATCGAGCGCGCGCTCGCCGGGCGGCCGATCGCGGAGGGGCGCGCCCGTCGTCGCGTCGAACAGTGCTGGGAGCGCCTCGCGCAGCTCGAGGTGCTCGAGCTGCTTCCAGCGCTGGAGGATGCCGCCTCCCAGCCCTCCCCACCGGTCGCGCCCGACGTGCTCGCCGCGCTCGCCTTCGTCGCCCAGACGCTCGTGCCCACCGGCGACGTGGTCGGCGTCTGGGTGGACCTGCTCGGCCGCGCGTTCGACGTCATCGGCGAAGACCGTCGCCTCCTCGTCGTACCGAGGACCGTGGGCCACGAAGAGCGCTCCTACGCGCGCACTGCGTCCTTCCACGTGAGCTACCTCGACACGCCCCTCGGGCCCGCCGAGCGGCTCTCCCTCGACCGCGCGCTCGAATCCCTGCGGCGCGCAGAGCACGACGGCGACCCACGCGTCCGACGCGCGTGGGACGAGCCGCTGCGCGCCCTCGCCGGCGAAGCCTTCCTGCTCACGGCCACGGGCCTCGCCTCCACCACGCCGGATCGCGCTCGCGCGGTGCGCTCGCCGACGCCGGAGTCATGAGCCCGGACGCCGACGACCTCGTCGTGATCGGCGGCGGACCCGCCGGCAGCACCGCCGCCGCGATCGCCGCGCGCCGCGGGCTGCGCGTGCTCCTGCTCGAGGCGGGCACGCACCCGCGCCCTCACGTCGGAGAGAGCCTCCTTCCGGGCATCCTGCCGATCCTCGACGAGATGGGCGCGCTCGAGGCCGTGCGCGCCGCGGGCTTCCGCGAGAAGACCGGGAGCACGCACTGGGACTGGGGCGCGACGCCGCGCTGGGATCTCTGGCTGAAGGACAGCGAGGCCTACGATCACGCCTGGCTCGTGGAGCGCGACCGCTTCGACGCGATCCTCTTCGAGTCGGCCGCGCGTGCGGGGGCCCGCACCGAGCTCGGCGCGCGCTGCGAGGCGGTGCTCTTCGAAGGCGAGCGCGCCGTCGGCGTGCGCTACCGCAAGGACGACCTCGTGCACGAGGTCCGCGCGCCGTTCGTGATCGACGCGACCGGACAGGCGGGGCTCCTCGCGCGCGACAAGGGCCTGCGCGAGCCGATCGAGGGCCTCCAGCACCTCGCGGCGTGGGCGCACTGGGAGGGCTGCGGCTACCTCCCGCCGCCGCGCGATCGACAGGCCTGGTTCCTCGCGTCGCCGACCTGCTGGAAGTGGATGTTCCCGTTCGGCGGAGGTCGCGCCTCGATCGGCATCGTCACGCTCGATGGCCGCACCACCGACTACGACGCTCTGATCGCGGGCGACGCGCGCCTGACCGCCGTGCTCGGCCCCGACGCGCGCCGCGTGAGCCCCGTGCGCTGGGAGCGCGACTGGTCCTACCGACACACCGAGATCACTGGCCCCGGCTGGCTCTGCGCGGGCGATGCCGCGGGCTTCATCGATCCCGTGCTCTCGACGGGTGTGCTCCTCGCGATGCACGCGGGCTGGGCCGCGGCGCGCGCCGTCGCGGAGGTGAAGGCCGGCCGCCCCGAGCCCGAGTCGCTCGAGGACTACACGCGCGGACACCGCAAGCTCTTCGGCGACCTCCTCCGCATCGTGCGCTTCTTCTACGAGCGCACGCTCGCGAACGACGACTACTTCTGGCAGGCCAAGGCGATCCTCCGCGCGCGCGACGACATGCAGCTCAAGCCGCAGCGCGCGTTCGTGGTGCTCACGAGCGGCCTCGTCGGCAACCTCGCGTTCGACGATCGCCGCGCGCGCGTGGGCGAGGCGCGCCTCGCGCGCACCGAGCGCGGCGCCGACCTCTCGGGCGATCCGGGGGCCGCGCCCGAGGAGCTCGGCTTCGTGTGCATCGCGCTCTCGTGCGAGCTCGCCGCGATCGGCCGCGGCGAGGGCGTCGCGAAGCTCTACCTGCTGCTCGAGCCCACCGATCCCGCCTCGCCCGCGCTCTTCCGCACGCCTCGCTTCGACGTGACCTGCCTCGCGCCGCGCCTCGACAACGATCCCATCCGCGTGCCCCAGCTCGCGCCGCTCCTCCACGAAGCGCACGAGCTCGTGCGCACCCACGACGACGATCCGAGCGCCTCGCTCGCGGACCTCTGGGCCCGCTTGCGCGCGCCGCTCGCCGAGCTCGTCGCCCGCTGGCCCACGTTCATCACCCTCGATCGCGCCTTCGGCGAGTGATCACTCGCCCACGACGTAGAGGAGCTCGCGGTTGCGGAGGTGGCTCACGCGGCCGACCTTCTGGCCGTCGGGGTTGAAGATGCCGATCTGCGCGCCGACGTAGCGCTTGTAGTCGTGCTCGATCACGCGCACCGGGCCGTGCTCGGAGAGGATCTCCACGGCGCGCTCGGGCGCGAGGAAGCCCTCGTCGTTGAAGGACACGACGAGGCGAGGCGCGCGTACGGCCCGCACGAGCTCGCGGAAGGCGTCTTCGAAGCGGGGCCGCGAGTTGAAGTCGCTCTGGCGCACCTTCGTGTCCACGCGCTTGCACGCGACGCCGTAGGTCTCGGGCCGATCCCAGCGCACGAGCGTCTCCCACACGTGGTAGTTGCCGAGGTACTTGTGCTGGTTGTACGGCGGGTCGAGGTAGGCGAGGTCCGCCTCGACCTCGCGCGCCACCTCGAGCGCGTCGCCCTCGATCGCGCGCCCCTTGCCGTGCCTCGCGCGCGGCAGCACCTCGGGCATGCGCAGCGCGAGCTCGTTGTGCGCACGGGCCGCCCACTGCTTGAGGTAGGCCATCTGCACGCCCGTCGTGGAGTCGACGCGATCCGCCGCCTCCATGAGCGAGACGAGGAGCACGGCCTCGAGCTCGGGCGCGAGGCCCTTCTGCGCGATGGCGTCGCGGATCGCGTCGATGCGCGCGCCGTTCTTCGGCTGGAAGAAGCGGCTCTTCACGCAGAAGGTCTCGGTGAAGTAGCCAGGCTTGCCCGGCAGGCGTGAGAGCTCCGCGATCAGGCGCTCCGCGTCGGCGAGCACGTCCTCGCGATCGGCCTCGACGTAGCAGCGCGCGAGCGTGGCGGCGTAGGCGTTGTGATCGCTCGAGGTCACACGGTAGCCAGCGCGCTTGAGCGCATGGCCCACGCGCGAGGTGCCCGAGAAGAGATCGAGCACCGAGCGCACGCCGGCAGAGCCCGTCTGCCCGCCCGACGCGTGCCCGCCCGACGCGTGCCCGACTGACGCGTGCCCGACTGACGCGTGTCGACCGAAGCCGTCGACGGCCTCGAGGATCGCCGGCAGGAGCAGTCGCTTGCTGCCCAGGTACTTGATCACGCGGGCACCCTACCCCAGCGCGCGCCCGCCCCGGCGGTGTCGCGACGCTCGCCCTTTTTGACACTCGGTGCCGTTTTCTTTTGACACCGAGTGCCACTTTGCTAGACCAGGCCGCGTGAGCACGGCGACGGACAGCGAGCGGGCCCCGGGCCTGCGGGAGGCGAACCAGCGCGAGCGCCGCGACGCGCTCATCGCGGCTGCGTACGCGCTCTTCGCCGAGCGGGGCTACGCCGCCACGACGATGGACGACGTCGCGCAGCGCGCGGGCCTCTCGCGGCGCACGGCCTTCCGCTACTTCGCGAGCAAGGAAGAGCTCGTCTTTCCGGAGCAGGCGAGCCGGCAGGCGGCGTTCGAGGCCCTGCTCTCGCCGCGCGAGGGCGAGTCGCCCTTCGAGACGGTCCAGCGCGCGTGCCTCGCGCTCGGGCGCCAGTACCAGGACGACCGCGAGCGCCAGCTCGCGCAGCACCGCGTGATCGAGGGCGAGCCCGCGCTGATCGGCCGCGAGCACGCGATCGACCGTGCGCTCGAGGGCGCCATCGAGCGCGCGTTCCTGACGGGCGAGAAGGAGACACCGCGTGCGCGTCGGCGCGCGCGCGTGCGGGCCTCCGCGGTGACGGGCGCCCTGCGCGCGACCGTGCGCGAGTGGCTCGAGGGCGGAGCGACCCAGGATCTCGTGCGCCTCGGCCGCGAGACCTTCGCGGAGCTCGCCGCGGGCTTCACACGGTGAGCCCCCGTGGCTGACGAGACGACTGTCGACGCAAACGACGTGACGAAGGGCTGGAGGCGAACATGCGAAGCGCGATTCCGACGAAGGGACAGGCCAAGGACGACGTGCTCTCGGAGCTCGAGGGCTTCCGCAGCGGCGACGTGCCGTGGCGCGAGGGCAAGGCGTTCGGCTACGTGTTCGATGCGCGCCACGAGGCCATCGACGCCGGCAAGCGCGCGTACCTCGCGTTCATGAGCGAGAACGGCCTCGACCCGACCTCGTTCCCCTCGCTCCTGCGCCTCGAGAACGAGGTCGTGCGCATGTGCGCGAGCCACGTGCACGGAGGTCCGGAGGTCGTCGGCAACTTCACGAGCGGTGGCACCGAGTCGATCCTCCTCGCGATGAAGTCCGCGCGGGACTGGGCCAAGAAGCACCGCCCCGAGCTCTTCGCGAACGGCGCGCGGCCCGAGATCCTCGCGCCCATCACCGCGCACGCCGCCTTCCACAAGGCCGCCGCGTACCTCGAGCTGGGCATCCGCACCTTCGACGTCGACGCCGAGAGCTGCCGCGCGAGCGCCGAGGCCGCACGCGCTGCGCTCTCGGAGCGCACGCTCGTGCTCGTGGGCTCGGCGCCCTCCTACGCGTACGGTGTGATCGACGACATCACGGGCCTGGCCGCGCTCGCGACCGAGAAGGGCCTCTGGATGCACGTCGATGCCTGCATGGGCGGCGTCGTCCTGCCCTTCATGGAGAAGAACGGCGAGGAGGTCGCGCCCTTCGACTTCCGCGTGCCGGGCGTGTGGAGCCTCTCGATGGATCTGCACAAGTACGGCTACACGCCCAAGGGCGCGAGCGTCGTCCTCTACGAGAACAAGGGCCTGCGCAAGCACCAGATCTACGCGTGCTCGGAGTGGGCTGGCTACACGATCGTCAACGCGACGGTGCAGAGCACCAAGAGCGGCGGCCCGCTCGCGGGCGCGTGGGCGACGATGACGTGCATGGGCCAGGAGGGCTACCTCGGCATCGTGCGCGAGATGCGCGACGCGACGCGGCGCTTCGTCGAGGGCATCGACGCGATCCCGGGCCTGCGCGTGATCTCGCGGCCCGACATGACGCTCGTGGCCTTCACGACGACGCCCGAGGCGGGCTTCCACGTCTTCCACCTGCCGGACCTGATGAAGAAGCGCGGCTGGTACATCCAGCCCACGCTCGGCACGAAGCAGAAGAGCGCGCCGGCGCTGCGCGAGCACGTGCACCTCTCGGTCACGGCCGCGAACGTGCCGCACGTGGAGCGCTTCCTCGCGGACCTCCGCGCGTGCGCCGAGGAGGCCCGCTCGATCCCGCAGGACGAGACCGCCAAGGAGGTCGCGTTCATGGCCTCGCACATCGACCCGAGCACGCTCGACGACGCGGCGTTCGGCAAGCTGCTCGCGATGGCCGGCATGAACGGCGCCGGCGTCCCCGACTCGACCGCGGGCATCAACCTGATCCTCCAGGAGCTCGACCCCGCGTTCCGCAAGGCGATCCTCATCCACTACCTGAACGATCTGTTCGCCTGAGGCGCGCGGCTCACGGCGCCGGCGTCGGTGCCGGGGCAGCGGTCGCTGCCGCCGTGGGGGTCACGATGCGGACGTCGCGCTGCGGGAACGGGATCTCGATGCCCGCGCTCACGAGCGCGTCGTGCACCGCGAGGCCGACCTCGCTCTTGAGCTCGATCGAGTCGGCGAAGCTCCGCGCCCAGAACTGGAGCGTGAAGTCGAGCGAGCTCTCGCCGAACGCGTCGAAGAGGACCTCGGGATCGATGCCCACCGTGGCGTCGCGGTGCTCGATCGCCACGCGGCGCAGGATCTCGATCACCCGGTGCGGGTCGGTGCCGTACGCGACTCCGACCTTCACCTCGACGCGCCGCTTCCGATCCGAGAGCGTCCAGTTCACGACCTCGCGGCTGATGAGACTCTCGTTGGGCACGATCACCTCGGCGCCATCGAGCGCCTTCACGGTGCTCGAGCGCAGGCCGATGCGGTCGACCGAGCCGACCAGCGAGCCCACCTCGATGAAGTCGCCCAGGCGCACCGGCCGCTCGAGCATCAGCACGATGCCCGCGATGAAATTGGCCACGATGCCCTGGAGCCCGAAGCCGATGCCGACGCCGAGCGCGCCGGCCACGAGGGCGATCTGCGAGGCGTCGATGCCCAGGAACGCGAGCGCGAAGAGCAAGCCCGTCCCGCCGAGCACGTAGCGGGTGAGCCCCGAGATGGCTCCATCCACGCCCGGCTCGAGAGCGACGCGCGGGAGCACGTCCTGCTCGAGGACGAAGCGCACGAAGCGCAAGACGAGGCTCGTCCCGACGAGGATGCCCACCGCGCCGAGGACCGCGCCCACCGAGATCTCGAGGCTCCCGATGTCGTGGTCTTCGCGCAGGACCTTGCGAGCCCAGGTGGAGAACGGGCCCCAGAGCCCGAAGCCCTCGAGCGTGGAGACGAGCCAGGCGATCCCCGCCACGACCGTCAGCGCGCGGAGCGTGTTGGCGCGCACGAGCACGGAGTGATCGCGGAAGGCCCGCAGCCTCCGCCCCGTGCGGCTCACGACGACGCGATCGACGATCGCCTCGCTCACGGCGACGGCGCCCGCGAGCGCGAGCGCGGTGTACACGCTGTAGCCGACGCCGCGCGTGAGCACCGTCGCGAGGAACAGGTAGCCCACGACATTCGCGACGAGCGCGACCGAGAGGGTGAGCATCGTGACGAGCACGAGCGCGCGCGCCCAGAGCCGCACACCGGCGCCGCGCACGCGGAGGAAGTAGGCGATCGCCGCCACGGCCGCGGCCGCCTCGAGCAGGAGCACGACGCGGAGCACGCCGCTGCCCTCCGCGAGCATCGACTGCACACGATCGATCGCCGCGAACACGATCGCGCCGCGCACGACCGGCCGGAGCGCCGCGGTCGAGAGCGGCGGCACCGCCCGATAGAGCGGCACGAGCGTCGCGAAGAAGAGCGCGTCGTAGACGATGACGGGCGCGTGCTCGAGAAAGACGCTCGCGCCCAGGAGGGCCAGGAGCGCCGCGGACGACGCCGGGCTCTTGAGCACCTCGGCGGCGAGGCCGTCGCCGCCCGAGGTCTCCGTGCCCTCGTTGTCGCCCGGTCCTCCGCGAGCGAGGCGCACGAGCAGCACGAAGAGGACCACGAACACGACGAGGAGCACCGCCGCCGAAGGCAAGAGCTCGGCGAGGAGCTCTTCGGGCGTCTCGGTGCGCTCGAGCAGCGCAGCTCGCGCCTCCTCACCGACGGAGCTCGGGGCGCTCTCGTCCGTGTCCTCGTCGTACGTGAGGCCCAGGTGCAGCGGCGGTGCGTCGCGCACCATCAGCCGCTCTCGGTAGACGCTCGCGGCGTCACGCAGCTGATCGGCCACGTCCTCGACGACGATCTGCACGTCCGAGACGCGATCCGAGAGCGCGGCGAGGGACTCGCGCATCTCATCCAGCTCGGCCAGGCCACGCCGCGTCTCGTCGAGCCCCGACACGATGCGGCCGTGCCGCGGCTCGAGCTGCCCCGCGAGATCCGAGAGGTCGCGCAGCCCCGACCACGTGCGCTTGAGCTCGACGAGGGCCGTGCGCGCCTCTTCGACCTCGGACTCGCGCTCCGCGATGCTCTGCTGCCAACCCTCGAGTCGGTGCGCGTGCCGCCGCCAGTCCTGCCGGAGATCCGAGAGCTCGCGCTGCGAGAGGTGCGGGATGCGCGCGAGGCGTGCGGGGTGCGAGAGGCGGCGGATCTCCGTCTCGGTGCGCGGCAGCGCGCGCTCGATGCGCGTGACCTCGCCCGACATGCGAAGGAGCGGCCGTGCGACCTGGAGCGCCGCGCGTGTGTGCGCCGTGATCTCGCCGACACGCGCAGCGCGGAGCTGATCTCGCGCGACGTCTCTCGGGTCTTCTTCCTCCGCCGTCGGCGCCTCGGCAGAGACCTCGCTCGCCTCGCTCGCCTCGCCCCCCTCGCTCGCCTCGCCCGCCTCGCCGACCTCGGGCGCCGCGGGGCCGCTCGACGGATCGATGCCCGCGTCGGCCTCGGACGTCGCCTCCTCCTGCGCGCCCGCGCCGGACGCGAGCCCGAGAGCGCACCCGAGCGCGAGGGCGAGCGCCCAGAGCCACAGCCGCTTCATGGCGGCGATGGTAGACGAACCGCTGGCGCGTGCGGGCGCTTCGCGCGTCCGAGACCTCGGAGGGCATGCCGCCGGAGCTGCGGTGTAGAGTCCGCGCCATGACCGGCTGGCCCGCCTCGTTCCGTTGCCCCTCCGTGATCGCGCTCGGCGCGGCCACCCTCGCCTCCACCGTGGGAGGGGCCTGCGGGCCGCTCGACACGTGGCCCGACGACGCCGTCGTCGAAGCGCCCATCGTCGATGGCATGCGCGAGACGGGCGAGCCTGCCGTGGTCGCGCTCATGGGCGTGACGGGCCTCTGCACCGGCACGCTCATCGCGCCGCAGCTCGTGCTCACCGCGAAGCACTGCGTGGTGCCCGAGCGCGCCGCCGGTCCGATCCCGCCTTCGCTCGTGACGGTGGGCATCGGTGATCGCGTCTTCGGTGCGACGCGCAGCCTCGCGGTGCGAGAGATCGTCACGACGCCGGGGCCGCTCGAGATCTCGTCGGGTCGCGATCCCGTCTCGTCCGCCACGGGCACGGACATCGCTCTGCTCGTCCTCCGTGATCGGGTGGACGACGTCACGCCGATCCCCGTGCGTCGCACGAGCGCCGAGGGGCTCGTGAGCTCGCCGGCCGTCGCGATCGGCTTCGGCAACACGCGCGCGGGCACGAGCGGGCTGAAGAACCGGCAGGACACCACCATCACTGCGCTGACGCCTCAGCTGCTCGAGGCGATCGAGACGATCTGCCAGGGAGACTCGGGAGGGCCCTTGCTCGTGGAGAACGCTGGGGCGCGAGAGGTCGCTGGCGTCGCGTCGTTCGGCGTGTACGCGGCGCTGGGCATGGTCGGCGCGTGTCCGTCGGATCGCGACTACTGGAACCGCGTCGACGTGCAGATGGCGCTGATCGATCTCGCGCTCCTGCGCGCGGGCGAGTGTCCCCCGTCGAGCGAGCCGCGCGAGGAGGTCTGCAACTCGCTCGACGACGACTGCAACGGCGAGGTGGACGAGGGCTGCCTCGCGCTCGGCGAGCGCTGCACGCGCGACGACGAGTGCGCGTTCGGGCCGATGCCGGAGGGCGCGGCGGTGACGACCGATCCCGAGCCGGTGCGCTGTGTCGATCTCGGCGGCGGCGACCAGCGCTGCTCGATCACGTGCGACGCGACGACGGCCCAGGGCTGCGGCTCGCTGCCGCGTCCGCTGGGCCTCGGCGCGCTCGCGGTGGAGGGGCTCTACTGCCGCTCGGTCGCAGGCTGCGATGGCTTCTGTGCGCCCGGCGCGCCGGGCACCGCGGCCAACGGCGCGAGCTGCGCGGCGGACACGGACTGCGTCTCGCTGCGCTGCACCTCGCTCGGTGGCGCGAGCATCTGCACCACCCCGTGCGTGGCGGGCGCCGGCGCTTGTCCGTACGGCGAGGTCTGCTCGGCATCGACCGGCACGACGGGCGCGGCGGCGTGCGGCTTCTGCGCCTCGGCCGCTTCGTTCCCGAGCGGGCGTGCGCTCGGCGAGGTCTGCGACGACGCGAGCCAGTGCGCGTCCGGCGACTGTCGACCGATCGGGCCGGGCGGCGCGAGCCTCTGCACGCAGCCCTGCGAGAACGACGGTGGCTGTCCGGTCACGACGTTCCGCTGCGACGAAGGCGCGTGCGCCCCCGGCGCGCGCGGCGCGCTGCTCGATCCGTGCGAGGCCGAGGAGGACTGCATTCGCGCGGCCACCTGCGTCGGCGACGCGGGCGCACGCTACTGCACGGTGGACTGCGACACGGACGAGGACTGCGGCGAGCTCGCGCGCTGCGAGACGGCGGCGACTCCGTCGCGATGCGTGGTGGATCTCGCGCCCGCCGGTGCGAACTGCAGCGACGACGCAGCCTGCGCCTCGGGCGCCTGCGTCGCGGGCACGTGCTCGGTGCCGTGCGATCCGCGGACGCCGTGCGCGCCGGGCCTCACGTGCACGCGCCTCGAGGACGGCGTCTATTGCGCGCGCCCCGCGCCGCCGCCGCCGCCGATCGAGATGGGCGGCTGCACCTGCAGCACGCCCTCGCACCGCGCCCTTCCCCCGAGCGCGCTCGCGCTGCTCGCGATGGGTCTCGTCGCGGCCCGTCGCCGCCGCCGCGCCTGATCGGCGACCTCGAGGACTTCTTCGGCTGACGCAGCCTCGGGGTCTTTCCTCGGATCACGCAGCCACCACCTCGCGTGCTGGATGGGCGCCGCGCCGAGTCGTCGCGAGGTGAGGCGTGATCGGGTTCTTCTTGGGCTCGCGCACCGCGACGTGATCGCGGAGCCGACGTCAGCGCAGCGTGAAGGTCCGACGCAGCGTCCCGCGCAGCGACCCATCGCTGTTGTACGTGCGGATGGAGAACTGCCGCTCGCCCAGCAGCGTGAAGCGGCTGCGCACCGCCAGGCGCCGCGAGCGAGCGACGCCGCTCGTGCCGTCGGTGAGCGCGAACGCGTCGGCGTCGACCTCGATCGCCGTGACACCGCTCGGGGCGCGCTCGAGGCCGATCTCGTACTCGGCCTCGCCGAGCTGCCGGATGTAGACGCCCGTCGTGCTGACCGTGTCGAGGAGACCCACGCCGAGCGCGACCTGCGCGCCGCTCGCGTCGAAGCCGCGCGCCTCGAAGAGCCGCTCGGTCACCGCGCTCGAGAACGTGTAGGTCGCGGAGAACGTCGCGCTCGCCGAACGCTGCACCGTCGCGATGCGGTTGCGACCATCGGTCCAGTACTCGATCCGCGCGACGCTCGAGGGCGCGGTCGCGGTGAACGTGTAGGCGCCGCTCGATGCACGCGTCCAGCTCACGCCGATCACCGACGTGCCGGCCGAGGGATCGTCCATCGACGAGCCATCGTCCGCGGGACTGTCGCCCATCGGCCCGATGGCGAAGCCATTCGCAGGCGCGCGGCGCAGACGCGACTCGGTCGCGGGGCCGTATGCGCCGTCCTCCGCGATGCGGTCCCCCGGGTTGTTGCGGTTCCACAGCCGCTGGAACGCGAGCACCGAGAGCGAGCTCAGGTTCTCGGTGCCGCCGCCCGTGAAGTCGAAGTGCACCGGGTCGGAGCTGCCGAGCCAGCGGTAGCTCTCCGACTGCATCGCGCTGCGCCACGACGAGTACGAGTCGATGTCGAGCGCCGTGCCCGTCTCGTGGTTCGAGCGACCGGGACGCGCCGCGAGGCCGATGCCGCAGCGACCCGTCGCGTACCACTGGTAGAGCAGGAACTGCTGCGGCAGCGTGCGCAGCGCCGAGTTGATCGTGAGCGTGCTGCCCGACCGACGCGCGGCCGCGCGACGCAGCGCGCGTGCAGCCGGCGCCTGCAGGAACGGGATCACCGCCGAGCCGAGCGACGCGTTCGGGATGTCGTCGATGCGCTCCATGCGACCGGGACGCATCGCGTTCAGCTCCGCGACGAGCTGGAGCGAGAGCCCACGCACCGAGGCGGTGGAGCATCGCGTGCGCATCGCCTCGTCGACCGAGCCCTCGGTCAGGGCGAGACCGTCGTCGGTCTCCGTGTGGGCGAGCTCGCCGTCGCCGCCTTCTTCACCGCGGCCCGACATGGGCGCACAGGCCGGAAGGAGGAGGGCGAGGAGGAGACCGAGGAGCAGGTGCGCGCGCATGCGCCCTGTTGTGCAGTGTTCGTACCCTGCTTGTTTTCCCCTGAATTCGCGCGTTTCGCCGGGCACCGCCGCCTCGAGGCCGCAGCTCGATGCGACAGAAGCGCGCGCTCTGGACCCCATCGCCGTCCAGGTCGTGGTCACCCGCCTCGCGTCAGGGGCTCGAACCGCCTGCGTCGTTCGAAGCGCGTCGTGCGTGGTGTCGAGGAGGCATCGCGCCGACGTTTTGCTACAGTCCCGCGCTCCCGACGGGGTGTCGCACAGCCTGGTAGTGCACGAGCTTTGGGTGCTCGTCGTCGTGGGTTCAAATCCCTCCACCCCGATCCCTTCCCGACCGAACGAAACGCCTCCGCATCCTCCTTCTGCGACCAGGAGGCTCTGAGAACGCGAGGCCTGTCCCCGTAGCTCAGCTGGATAGAGCAGCGGCCTTCTAAGCCGACGGCCGGAGGTTCGAGCCCTCCCGGGGACGCTCGCGACCGCGCGCCACTCGCTCAGCCCCGAAGCGCAGCGACACCGATCTCGGCGATGCGTTGATCCTCGAGTTCAGGCAGACCGCTCACCGCGACCGCCCCGACGACGCGCTCCTCGACGATCACCGGCACGCCGCCACCCCAGCCGATGTAGCGACCATCCCCGTAGTACGCGATGTCGAACGCGTCCTCGTGAGGGCCCTTCACGCGCTGGCCGATCTCGTACGTGGGCACGCCCTCGCGCGCCGCGGTCCATGCTTTGTTCACGGCGATCGTGATGGACGAAGGGGAGGCACCGTCGAGACGCACGAGGCAGAGGAGGTCGCCGTGCGCGTCGGCGACGGCGAGCACCGCTGGCTTGCCCTCGAGGACGAGGATCTCGATCATCGCGGCGATCGCGCGCTCCGCATCCGCACGATCCAGGGTCGTGATGGTTCGCATGGGCGGTGGGTAGTCGCGATGGAGTGGCCACACAAGTGGCGTGCTCACGCCCCGCCGCGTGTTTGGCGCGACGGACGCGGGATGCGACGCTGCTCGCATGACGACGAACGACCCCTCGCGCTCGCCCACCCGCCTCGCGCTCGTGCTCGGCGCAGTGACGACGATCGGCTGCGCGGGCGCGTCGAGCTCGACGCCGCAAGCGGGCCGCGGACCGGAGCCGGAGACCGAGCCGAGCGCGCGACACGCGCCCACCGGAGCTCGCTACGCGCTCCACGAGTGGGGCGTCGTGCGCGCGGAGGCGGGCGATCGCCTGCGCCTCTCGGCCGCGCCACCTCCGGAGGAGCAGCGCTACTTCTTCAGCCCGGACGCCGTCGTCGAGAAGCCGGTGATCTATCTCCATGTCGAGGGCGACGAGCCGATCACCCTCCGCTCGCTGCGCGTCACGGCCGACGCCAACATCCTCGAGCACTGGCCGCTCACGTCCGCGCCGCTCGGCACCTCGCGCATCGAGTGGCGAGGCGTGACCGCACGCCGCGAGCACTGCGCCTCCACGCACTACCCGACGGCGAGCGAGCCTCCCTGCGACACGATCCTGCCCTCGAGCGACTGCGAGGCCCTCGCCCTCGCGAGCTACGAGGCGCCGAGCTCCGCCTGCCTCGAGCTCGAGGGTGGCGTGCGACAGAACCTCCTCTTCTACCGCTCGCGCACGCGCGTCGCGCCGCCGCTCTCGGTCACGCGTCAGGGCGAGTCGCTCGCGATCACCTCGGGCGCCACGCTCGCTGACACCTCGGTCGTGTGGACGCGCGGCGGCCTCGCGAGCATCGTCGCCGCGCCCGCCGCGAGCCAGACGATCGTGGTGCCTGCGCCGAGCGAGCCCGCTGCACGCGCCCTCGAGATCCTCTCCGCGGAGATGACCCGGCGCGGCCTCGCGGAGGACGAGATCGCCACGTTCTGGCGGGCGTGGGCGAGCACGCTCCTCGGCGATCCCCTGCGCCGCATCGACCCGCTGCCGCAGACGGCGACGGAGGATCTCGTCGAGCAACCTCCCCTGCCTCGCGCGGCCGAGGCGAACGAGCGCACTCCGCGCCCGACCGAAGAGTCGCCGCCGCCTGCACCGGTCGACGTCGTCTTCTACTTCCTGCCCGCCGACGTCATCGACGCGATGGCACACCTCGAGGTCGATCCGCCGCCGAGCCGCGTCGTGCGCGTCTTCGGCGTGATCCAGGCCCCGAGCCCGTGAGCTCGCGTGACCTCGCGAGGCGCTTCGCGTAGAAGTCGCCGCCATGAGCACCCGACTCGACGGGCGCAGCGCCGACGCGCTCCGTCCCCTCCGCATCGAGACCAAGGTCCAGCGAAACCCGGAAGGGTCCGTGATGATCAGCGCGGGCGGCACCCGCATCCTCGTCGCGGCCTCGATCGACGAGGGCGTGCCCACGTGGATGCGCGGCAAGGGAAAGGGCTGGCTGACGGCCGAGTACGCGATGCACCCGCGCGCGAACCCGCACCGGCAGGATCGCGACGGCCGCCGCGGCAAGGTCGATGGCCGCACGACGGAGATCCAGCGCCTCATCGGCCGCGCGCTCCGCGCTGCGGTGGACTTCGAGAAGCTCGGCGAGCGGCAGATCGTGATCGACTGCGACGTGCTCGACGCGGACGGCGGAACGCGCACGGCCGCGATCACGGGCGGCTTCGTCGCGCTCGCCATGGCGCTCGATCACCTGCGTCGCCTCGGCGCGGCAGCGGGGGCCCTGCGCGCGCAGGTCGCGGCGATCAGCGCCGGCATGGTCAACGGCACCTCGATGCTCGACCTCGCGTACGTCGAGGACAGCAAGGCCGAGGTCGATCTCAACGTGGTCGCGACGGGTGACGGCGCGATCGTCGAGGTGCAGGGCACCGCGGAAGGCCCGCCCGTGCCGCGTCAGCACTTCGACACGCTCATCGATCTCTCGCTCGCGGCCATGCCCGAGCTGATGAAGGCGCAGCGCGACGCGCTCGCGGCGATCGGCGTGGATCTCGATCTGCTTCGGCGCTGAGCTGCGATGCGCATCGTCGTCGCCACGAAGAACCGCGGCAAGCTCGTCGAGCTGCGGCAGCTCCTCGACGTGGACGGGCTCGAGCTCGTCGGCGTCGATCAGGCCGGCGTCGAGCTCCCCGACGTCGAAGAGACCGGCGAGACGTACGAGGACAACGCGCTGCTCAAGGCGCGTGCGATCGCCGCGCTCACGGGCGGGCTCGTGCTCGCCGACGACAGCGGCCTCGAGGTGGACGCGCTCGGCGGTGCGCCGGGCGTGCACTCCGCGCGCTACGCGGGCGATGCAGGCCCGCGTGCCAACACCGAGAAGCTCCTCGCCACGATGGCCAGCGTGCCCGACGGAGCGCGCGCTGCCCGCTTCCGCTGCGTGATCGTCGTGGTGCACGCCGCGCGGCCGGAGCACGCGTTGATCGTGAGCGGCAGCTGCGAGGGCGCCATCGCCCGCGCGATGCGCGGCGCGGGTGGCTTCGGCTACGACCCCGTGTTCGAGCTCGCGCCTGCCGAGCTGGCGACGCTGCCGGGCCGCGCGGCGAGCGAGCAGCTCACGATGGCCGAGCTCGAAGAAACCGAGAAGAACCTCGTCTCCCACCGCGGTCGCGCCGTGCGTCGGCTCCGCGCCCAGTGGGACGAGCTCGAGGCGCTCTCGCACACCTGAGCTGAGTCCGGCCCAGACGGAGACCCCTGAATCGCTGACGTGCGCGACGAGGTCTCCTGGGCGTTCAACTTCCCGGGCGCATCGGATCGTGGCGAGCTGCCACGCCCCGCGGCGCGCCCGCCCGGCCCGCGGGGCTCAGGCGTCGGCCGGCCGCTCGCCGACCGGGAACGTGATCACGAAGACCGCACCGCCGCCTTCGCGGTCCTCGCAGCGGATGGTGCCGCGGTGTGCGAGCACGATCTGCTGGGTCAGCGGAAGACCGAGGCCCGTGCCGCGCTCCTTGGTCGAGTAGAAGGCGTCGAACATCTTGGTGCGCACGTCCTCGGGGACCCCTTCGCCGCGGTCGGCGATGCGCACCACGATGGCCTCGTCCTCGCCGCGCACCGACACGTCGATGCGCCCCCCGCCGGCCATCGCCTCGCGGGCATTCCGGAGGAGGTTGAGCAGCGACTGACGGATCTGCGCCTCGTCGGCGGAGACGAGCGGCAGCGCGTCGTCCACCTCGAGCGCGATGTCGACGCCCGCGTCCGACATCTCGCGGCGTACGAAGGCCACCACCTCGCGTGTGAGCGCGCCGAGATCCTCTGGCTCGAGCTTGGGCGAAGGCAGGCGCGCCAGACGCAGGTACTCCTCCGTGATGGAGCCCAGTCGGTCGACCTCGCGTCGGATGGAGCCGAGGAGCTTCGAGATCTCCGCCTTGCGCGCTCCGCTCTCGTCCGTCCCCGCGAGCGTGATCTCCTCCTCGAGCATCTCCGTGTTGAGGTGGATCGACGTCAGCGGGTTGCGCACCTCGTGCGTGACGTGCGCCGCCATGCGCCCCATCGCGGCGAGACGCTCGGAGCGGATCACGCGATCGGCTGCCTCGCGCAGCTGCTGGTCGCGCGCGCGCAGGGCCTCGACCATGTGCTCGAGCTCGATCGCGAGGCGACCGATCTCGTCGGTCCGGCCCGCGTCCACGATCGGCGGCCGCGGGGAGAGGTTCCCGTGCGCGACGGCGAGCACACGCTCCTCGAGCCGCGGCAGGGGCGCGAGGAGGCGCCGCGCCCAGAACGAGACCGCGAGACCGAACAGGAGGCCCAGCACCGTCATCACGGCGGTCACGAGCACCGAGCGAGACTGTTCTTCCGCGGCGACCGAGCTGATCGCGGCCACGCGTCGCTGGATGTGATCGAAGGAGCGGCGGAGGTTGTGCGTCAGGGTGCGGTCCTGCTGCCGGAGCGCATCGAGGGCGTCCTGCGCTTCGCTGCGATCGCCGCGCTCGAGCGCGCGAAAGTACGCATCGAGGTGCTCGGTCTCGGCGTAGCCGCGCTGCACCTCGCCGAGGAGCTCACCGAGCTCGCCGAGCAGGATCGCGTCCTCACCCGACGGCTCGAGGCGCTGCGCGCGCGCGACGTGTCCGAGGGCCGCCTCGATCGACGCCGGCATGACGACTCGCACCGCGCGGCTCACCCACTCTCGAGACGCCGACGAGTCGGGCTCGTTGAGCATGCGCGCGAGCATCGAGCCGTACGCAGCCTGATCGCTCCGCGCGCGGGCCAACGTCAGCGCGAGGGGCAGATAGCCCTCGTGAAGCAGCCGGAGCGTCTCGGCGCTGCGCTGGTGGGTGACGACGCTCGTCACCGAGCCGACGAAGAAGGCGAAGAGGAGCGAGAGGATCGCCGCCAGGATGCGCGTCGGGATCGTGAGGCGCGCGCGGGACGTCACGGTGGTCGACGAGGCGGACGCGTCCGCGTGCGCGCTGGGCGCAGGCTCGAGCCCCCGAGGCTGTTCGAGCGCGGGCGTCTCGCTCGCGAGCTCGGCGTCGGTCTTGGGCGCGGACATCGACATCTGCCGGACAACCTACCGTGAACGGCCCGGGCCCGGCAGCCGAGGCCTCGACGACCTCGCGGGCCGCGTGATCACCACGACACGGGAGGCTCGCGCGCGCGTGCACGGAATCACTGCCCGCTCGGGCGGGGCGCGCGTGCGATGCTCCGCGAATGCGCCCCGGGTGTCATGCGTCTCTCGCGGCGATGCCGCGCGCCTCCCTCGCCCCGCGTTCGTACAGCGTCCTCGTGGCCGTCGCCTGGGCCGTGGCGATGACGACGCTCGGGGCGGCGCCGGTCGCCGGACAACCCGCCGATCCACTGGCGCAAGGCGAGGCGGCCCTCACGCGCAGCGACTTCGCGGCCGCTGAGACCTCGTTTCGGGCCGCGCTGTCGGGCTCCAGGCCGAGCCGCGCGCGCCTCGGCCTCGCGCGAACGCTCCTCGAGACGGGGCGCTACGACGAAGCGGCGAGCACCGCGCACGAAGCCACCGCCCGCGCGAGCGACGCCGAGCGCCTCGCCGCCATCACGCTCGAAGGCGAGGCTCACCTCCGCCGCGGTCGCATCGACGACGCCATCACCCTGCTCCGTTCGATCTCCGGCGAGCCCGCCGCCCATCGGGCCCGCGTGTTCCTGGGGCGCGCGCTCCTGCGCCGTGGCCGCGCGGCCGAGGCGCGTCCGGTGCTGATGCAGCTCGTGCGCGCGTACAACGACGAGGTCATCACCGAGCGCGACGCCGAGGGGCTCACCTACGTCGCGATGGCGGCCGCGATGCTCGGCTCCGCCCACGACGCGAACGACGCGTTCGGGCAGGCGAGCCGCGTGGAGCGCGCGCGCGTCGAGACGCAGCTCGAGTGGGCCGACCTCTATCTGTCTCACTACGACGCCGGCCACGCCGAGGAGTGTCTGCGCGACGCGGTCTCCGCCGCACCGAACGGCGCACGCACCCACGTCCTCGCCGCACGCATCGCGCTCGCGCAGGGCTTCGACTTCGATCGGGCGCGACAGGCGCTGGACGCGGCCTTCGCGGTCGATCCGGCGATGCCCGCCATCCACTCGCTTCGCGCGAGCATCGCGCTGCGCTCGCTCAGCCTCGAGGAGGCCGACGCGCACGTCGATCGTGCGCTCGCGACCGACCCGAACGATCTCGAGGCGCTCTCGATGCGCGCGACGGTGCGCTTCCTCGCCGGCGACACGCGCGGCTTCGAGCGGGCGGTGGCGGCCACGCTGGCGGTCGATCCCACGCACTCGGAGCTCTACACGGTCGTCGCCGAGCACGCGGACTGGGAGCACCGCTACCCGGACATCGTTCGGCTCGCCGAAGAGGCCCTCCGCATCGATCCGAGCGACGCGCGCGCGATGGCGACGCGCGGCATGAACCTCCTGCGCCTGGGCCGCGAGGAGGAGGGCATCACGCAGCTCCGCGCCGCGTTCCGCCGCGACCGCTTCAACGTGCGGACCTTCAACACGTTGAACCTCTGGGACGACGTGATCACGCCCAGCTACGAGTGGGTGGAGGGCCGTACGCTGCGGTTCCGCTTCCACCGCGACGAGCGCCCGGTGCTCGAGCCGATCGTGGTGCCGCACCTCGAAGGCGCCTTCGCCGACATGCGCCGTCGCTACGCCTTCACGCCGCGCGGGCCCGTCCACATCGAGATGTTCGCGAGCGCGCAGCACTTCTCGGTGCGCACGGAGGGCCTGCCGAACCTGGGCGTGCAGGGCGTGTGCTTCGGCCAGGTGCTCACCGCGCTCTCGCCGCGCGCGGGCGAGTTCGACTGGGCGCAGATCACGACGCACGAGCTCGCGCACGTCTTCCACATCCAGCTCTCGCAGAACCGCGTGCCCCGCTGGTTCACCGAGGGCCTGGCGGAGCACGAGACCGTGATGGCGCGGCCGGAGTGGCGGCGCGAGAACGACGTGCAGCTGCGGCAAGCCCTGGCCTCCGGCTCGCTGCCGCCGCTCTCGCGCATGAACGAGGCCTTCACGCACGCGCGCAGCGCCGAAGGCGTCATGACCGCCTACTACGCGAGCTCGCGCCTGGTCGCCTACATCGCCGACCGCTTCGGCTTCGCGGTGATGCCGCGCATGCTCCGCGCGTGGGGCGAGGGGCGCGCGACCCCCGACGTGATCCAGCGCGTGCTCCGCGTGTCGATCGACGAGCTCGACAGGGACTGGCGCACGACCGAGCTCGCGCGCCTGGCGCCCTACGCCACGCAGTTCGACGTCGACTTCTCGCAGCTCGAGGACGCCGCAGCGATCCGCGCCGCGGCCGCGCAGCAGCCGAACGACGCCGCCGCGCAGGCGCGCCTCGGGGCCGCGCTCTTCGCGCACGGCCAGCCGCACGAGGCCGAGGCCGCGCTCCGCAACGCGCTGCGGCTCGATCCCCACGAACCCACGGCGCGCCTCCTGCTGGCCGAGGTCGCCCTCGCCTCCAACGACGGCGCGGGCGCGCTCGTGCACATCGACGATCTCCTCGCACAGCGGCACGACGGCTCGCACGTCGCGGTGCTCGAGGCGCGCGCGTCGCTCGCCGCCGCCCAGCGTCCGCGCGCCATCGCCGCCCTGCGCCGCGCGACGACGCTCGACCCGACCGACGTGGTCCCGTGGCAGGGCCTCTCCAGCATCGCGGAGGAAGACCGCGACGCGAGCGCCAACGAAGACGCGCTGGGCCACGTGATCCTCCTCGATCAGCACGACCGCGAGGCGCTCGGAGGGCTGCTCCAGCTGCTCGTCGCCCGAGGCGCGTGGGATCGCGTGCTCGCGCTCGAGGAGCGCGTGCGCTTCCTCGATCCGCACGGCGTCGAGCCCGCGCTCGCGGTGGCCGAGGCCGCGATCCAGGCGGCCGATCGCGAGCGCGCCCTCGCGAGCACCGAGCGCGCGCTCGTCGTGACCCGGAGCGTGCCCGCGCTCGGTCGCGCCCGCGTGCTCCGCGTGCGTGCGCTCGTGCTCGCGGGCCGTGTGCGCGACGCGAGGACCTTCGCGACCGACGTCCGCACCGCCGACCCGACGCTGGGCCAGGCCCTCGACGCCGAGCTCGTTGGCCCTTGAGGCCGCGGCGCGAGAACCGACTCGAGACGCGAACGACGTCCAGCCGTCAGACCGGCGAGCGACGCTCGATCGCGGCGCGCACCTCGGGCAGCCCGAGCCTCGTGCGCGCGCGCATCGCGTCGTCACCGATCACCGCGAGCCTCGCCTCGACGTGCTGCGCGAGCGCGTCGAGCGCCGCAGCGTCGCTGCGCCCGTCCTGCCTCGCTGCGGAGCCGAGGAGCACGCGACGTGCGCCGATCTCGACGTCGAGGAGGTAGTCCGAGGCCCGCGAGGTGAGCACACGCTCGGCGGCGCCGCGCGCGTCCGAGAGGGCACCGCGAGCGAGCGCGTGCCGCGCCCTGGACGCGAGGTAGGTGGCCTCGACGACGGGGACGCCGCCGAGATCCGGCAGCGCGCCGCCCAGGAGCCCGTCGGCGCGGGGATCGTCGGCGCGGAGGAAGACCTCCGCGAGCAGCGCCTGCGTGTAGAGCACGCGGCGCCGATCGCCCGCGAACGTGTAGACGACGATCGCGCGTTCGAAGAGCGCGACCGCCTCGTCGAGCGAGCCGAGCGCCGCTTGCACACGGGCGGCGACAATCGTGGCGGGTGCCATGACCCCTGCGATCGCCGAGCGCTCGCGGCTCGCGAAGATCTCTTGCTCGACGATCTGCCGCGCGCCCTCCCACTGACCGAGATCCGCGAGCACGGTGGCCCACGTCGTCAACGTGTAGGACTCCACCTGGTAGTCGAGCTCCGCGCGCCCGAGCTCGAGCGATCGCGTCACGTGGAGGTAGCGGTGCCAGAGGTGCGCGGGCCCCGCGCTGCAGTGCACGAGGGCGCCGTGGATCAGCGCCGCGCAGCTCGGATCGACCGCCTCGTGCTCGGCGAGCGGCCGCGAGAGCGCCTCGATCAGCGCCGTACCGCGGGCGTCGTCCCCTGCGACGAAGCGCTGCCTCGCGAGGAGCGCGCGCACACGATCCACGAGCGGGTGCTCGCTCGTCACGCGCGGCGCGAGCAGCTTCTGCTCCACGTCCTCCACGAGCGAGGCGTCGCCGAAGCGGCTCCCCGCGATCACGGCGTGCATCGCGGCGCGCGCCCAGGTCTGTCCGAGGGGCTCCGCGCGCGGCAGCGCGTGACGCGCGAGCTCGACCGCGCGACGCAGATCGTTCTGGAGGTTCGCCAGCTCGGCCCGGAGCCCCGCGAGCCTGGCGTCCAGGGCCTCGGACCAGAGCCCCGACGCGTGCGCGAGCTCCTCGGCGCGGCTCGCGAGGGTCTCGCCCGCGGCGGTGTCGCCCGCACCGAGCGCGCGCTCGATCGCGCGCTCGATCGCCTCGATCGCGCGCGCAGGCTCCTGGCCTCTCGCCCAGTGCTCGGCGAGCACGGCCGGGTGCTCGTCTCGTGCGTGCAGCCACGCGGCGGCGAGTCGGTGGCCGACGACGCGATCCGCCTCGGTGACGAGCTCGTAGGCCGCCTCGCGCACGAGATCGTGCACGAAGGCGTGCTCGGTCTCGCCGACGAAGCGCGAGGTCGGCACCGCGCGCAGGATCTCGGCACGCACGAGCTCGTCGATCAGGTCGCGCACGACGTCGTCGCGCGCCTCGCCCATCACGGTGGCGACCGCGCCCCGCCACGCGCGCGCGCCGACGATCGAGGTCGCCCGGAGCGCGCGGCGCACTTCGGGCCCGAGGGCGCCCAGGCGACGCTGCACCATGGCGATCACCGAGCCCGGCGCCTCCGTGTTGCCCGCGCGAGCGCTGCGCACGAGCTCCTCGAGGAAGAACGGGTTGCCGTCGGCGCGCGCGGCGAGGCTGGCGACGAGCTCGGGGGCCGCGGACGAGCCTGCGAGCAGACGCTCCGCCAGGCGCTCGGTCGCGCGCCGTCCGAGCGGTCCGAGACGGATCGTCGTCGCGCCGTGCTGGCTCGAGGCCCCCCGACCGACGAGCCCCTCGAATCGCTCCTCGTGGGCGTTGCGCGCGTACACGCAGAGCATCAGCGGCCGCTGCGCGAGCTCCCGCAGCGCGTGACCGAGCAGGCGGATCGACGCTGCGTCACACCACTGACCGTCCTCGATCACCACCACGACCGCGCCCGCCTCGGTCATCGCGGTGAGGAGCGCGAGCACGGCGCGTCGCACGCGTTCCGTCATCACCATGGGATCTCGCCGCGCCGCGAGCACCACCGCGTCTGCGTCGCCGCTGGCTCCCGCGAGCTCTGCGAGGAAGGCGGCCGTCGTTCGTCGCTCGCTCGCCTCCATCCGCGGGTCGAGCTCCGTCAGCCGCGCTTCGATGGCGGCGACGTCGAGGGGCGCGCCAGCGCCCGCACCGCCACGGCTCGCTGCGCGCAGCGCCTCTCTCACCAGGCTCGAGACCACGCCGAGCGCCGCGTCTCCCTCGAGGACGTCGCCGCGTGCGCGCAGCACCTGCGGCGGCTCGGCGAGGAGCGCGAGGGCGCCGAGCTGCTCCCGCCGGAGCCTCGACTTGCCGACGCCCGCCTCGCCGGTGACGAGCACCGCGCGCGCGACGCGCTCCTCACTCACCTCGTCGTACACCGAGGCGAGGATCGCGAGGTCGCGCTCACGCCCGACGCACGGCACCTGCGGCCCGAGCACCGTCTGCGCCTCGTCCTCGCGAGCGCCGAGCAGGTCGCGCCCCTCGATCTCGAACTCGCGCTCGAGCAGCGGCACGAGCGCAGGGTCCACCATCACCGCGCTCTCCGGGTCGGGCCGCGCGCGCAGCGCCTCGATCGCGCGGCTGATCACGTCGCTCAGCGGGCCCCGCGTGACACCCGTCGTGCGTGCGCTCGAGAGCACGATGGCGTGCGTGGGCAGAAGCCGCCGCAGCATGAGCGCGACGCGCGCCGCCGTGCGCGCTTCGTCGATGCCCGCGCCCGGCAGCACGCAAGCGAGCACGCCCTCCCCGAGCGTCTCGATGTGCACGTCGTCACCGAGCCAGCGCGCTCGCAGCGCCGCGCGGACGGCGACCAGACGCCCTGCGCGCGCCGCAGGCAGGGTCGGCGCGGTCTGCCCCGCCGCGGTCGCGCTCGGCGCGCGCCTCCAGTCGTCGAGCGCGAGCACCACGCACACCGCGCGCTGCTCTCCGCGAGAGATCGCGGGTGTCGGGGCGACGTCGCCGCGCCCGGGCTCTCGATGCGCCGGAGCGGCCTCGAGCGCATGCACCACCTCCGAGAGCCGCGAGAGGACCTCGCCCGCGGAGGCGGGCCGCGCCGAGGGGTGCGTCGCGAGCAGATCGGCCACGAGATCGTCGAGCGCCGGCGGGATCTCGGGGCGCAACGTGCGCAGTCGCGGAGCCTCCTCGACGAGCAAGCGCGCGAGCTGGACCATGACGCCATCGCCCTCGAAGGGAGGGCGACCCGTGAGCGCATGGAAGAGCGTCGCACCGAGCGCGTAGAGATCCGCACGCGCATCGACGTCGCGCTCCGCCCGCGCCTGCTCCGGCGCCATGTAGGCGGGCGTGCCGACCGCGACGCCCGTGGCCGTGAGCCAGCGGGTCTCCGCGCTCGCGCGGCGCGCGATCCCGAAGTCGAGCAGCCGCGCTCGCTCGGGCGCGTCGCCCTCGAGGAACACGTTGCTCGGCTTGAGATCGCGGTGGATGACGCCGGCCTCGTGCGCGACGCGCAGCGCGGAGGCCACGCGCTCGGCGATCCGGATCGCCTCCTCGACCGTCACGCCCTCGTGCTCGAGCCGGCGCGCGAGGTCGCGCCCTTCGAGCCACTCCATCGCGAGCCACGGCTCGCCGCCGTCGGTCGTGCCGTGCGCGACGTGCCGGACGATGGCTGGGTGGTCGAGCGCCGCGAGCACCCGCGCCTCCCGCTCGAAACGCTCCACCTCGGACGCGCCCGCCGCCATCACCTTGAGCGCCACGTGCACGCCCCGCTCGCGATCGAGCGCCCGGTAGACCACGCCCATGCCTCCCGCGCCGGTGCGCGCGAGCACCTCGAAGCGTCCGGCGAAGGTGCTGCCCGGCTCCAGCACGGCGGGTCAGAGCGCGAGCACGCCGGCTGCCGCGTGCATGAGCGCGACGCGCTGCTGGACGACCTTGCTGTTGCCGTCGAGCAGCGACTTCGTCTCTTCGAGCACCTTCGCGAGCGGCCAGCGCGTGACGCTGCGATCCACCGTGCGCACGCCGCCCTCGAGCGGGCTCTGCCACGCGACCATCTCGCCGCTCGCGCCCTCGGCGAGCGCCATGACGGCGGCGAGCGCGAAGCGGCTCGCGACCATGCGATCGAGGAAGGACGGGTTGCCCCCGCGCACGAGGTGTCCGAGCACCGTCGCGCGGATCTCGAGATCGGGCGCGCTGGCCTCGAGCTTCTCCTGGACGCGACGCACGAGGCGCGTGCACGGCACCTCGATGCCCTCGGCCTTGAGCACGAGCACGCGCTGCTTGCCGCGATCGTCGGCGAAGCCCTTGGTCACCGCGTTGGCCACGATGTCGACGAGCTCGTCCTCGCTGCGGCCGTCCTCTCGGAAGAGCGCCGCGTCCGCGCCCGCAGCGATCGAGGCGGCCATGCAGAGGTAGCCCGACTGCCGGCCCATCACCTCGACGACGAAGGCACGCCGGTGCGCGCGCGCCGTGTCGCTGATGCGATCACACGCCTCGACGATCGTGTTGAGCGCGGTGTCCACGCCGATGCACGTCGATGTGCACCCGATGTCGTTGTCGATCGAGGCCGGGATGCCGATGTAGCGCACGCCGTGCTCCGTCGAGAGCGCGTGCGCGCCGGTGAGCGAGCCGTTGCCGCCGATGACGACGAGGCTCTCGATGCCGCCGAGCGAGCGCAGGGTGGCCGCCGCCTGCGCGCGACCGGGCGCGTCGTAGAAGCGCTTGCTGCGCGCCGAGCCCAGGATGCTCCCGCCGAGCGAGCCGCACGTGTCGACCTCGTGCGTCGGCGCCAGTCCCGAGCTCGAGCTGGCGTTGGTGCGGGTGAGCGGTCGGTGCTTGCCGTCGACCACGCCCTCCCAGCCGCGCTCGAAGCCCACGACCTCGATGCCCCGCTGTGCGGCCACGAGCGTCGCGGCGCGGATCGCCGCGTTCATGCCCGGCGCGTCACCACCCGACGTGAGGATGCCGATCTTCATGGGCGCCATGGTACCGCCTCGCTCGTCCCCGGCGGAGCGCCCGATGGCCGGAGACGTCTCGGCTCAGCTGACCACGTCGCGCTTGTCGCTCTTGGGACCGATGCCGGGCGTGTTGCTCGCGTCCGGATCCGCGTCGATGTCCTCGAAGAAGCGGTTCATGAGCCCATCGATCATCAGGTCACGCTGCTGCTCGTCGATGAGGCCCTCGACGTACTTGGCCTTGATCTGGTCGTACTTCACCCGGTACGCCGCGATGAGCTTCTTGTAGCGCTCCTGCTGGTCCCAGATGCGGCGGTGGTTCTGCACGTAGATCGTCACGAGCGACGCGACGGACACGCCCGTGAGCACGAGGCCGATGGGGCCACCGACGAGCAGCCGCAGCGCGACGTAGATCGCCGCGGCACCCGCCGCGCCCGTCAGCGCCTTCTGCCCCGTGCCCGGCGCGGTGACTCCGTCCCACGCGACCTCCCAGGCCTCGCGGGAGGCCAGCAAGAGCGCCACGAAGTGGATCTGATTCCGACGCTTGGACCAGTAGGTCTCGATCGTCGTCTTCAAGAACCCGTCGTACGACGCGTAGACCACGCGCGGATAGGACATGCCGCAAGCCTTTCACGGCGCTCACGCCGCGTCGAGACACACCTCGGCCACAACGCCCGAGCTGCCGGGGGTCTTCCGCGTCGTCAGAACGTGAGCGCGAGCCCACCGAGGCGCGGCACGAGGCGCACGTACGACGCCGGTGGCTCCGGGATCGCCTCGGGCTCGGCCATCGCGTCCAGACGCTGCGCGATCGCGTGGCGGCGTCGCGCGATGCGCTCGGCGCGGCGGTAGCCGTGGTCGGACGCGCACGCCGCGAGGAAGGGCCCGCCGATGGCGCCGAGGCCCGCGCCTGCCGCCGCGCCCCCGATCAGAAAGACGGGCGTCGTGTTCTCCCAGGGCGTCGAGCGCAGGCTCTGCGCGATGCCCTCCACGACGAGGCCGAGCGTGGTCGCGAGGGCGGCATAGAAGACGAGCTGCGAGGAGATCTCGAGACAGAATACGGTCGCGTCCGTGTGCAGCTCCGCGCGCAGCGCGGTGAGCCTCACGAGCTCCACCTCGAGCGCCTGGCGCGTGGCGCCGAGGGGCCGCACCACGTCACCGTCCGGGCTCGCCGGGTCGAGGATCTCGTCGCGCTTCACCACCGGCGCGAGGTCGTGCTCGCGGACCTGCGCCGCGAGCGCGCACGGGGCGAGCGAGCCCACCGTGACGAGCACGAGCGTGAGCACGAGCGCGCGACGCGCCATCGATCGGAGCGCGAGGCTCGACATCCTGTGACGGGCGCGCATGGGGGACACGAGGGACGCAGCGCGGCGGAGCGGCATTCAGGGCGCGCGCGCCGACGAGCCGGGCAGGGTCGCGGGCGTGACGGGCGGATCGACCGGCACGCGGTCGAGGTAGCTCAGCGTCCAGGGCGCCACGTCGAGGTGGAAGTGGTCCTCGTGGCCGGGGTAGCCCGGGCCGAGCACACCGCTGAACTCCGTCGCCGCGATGAGCCGCTCCCGCAGGATCTGGAGGAAGCGCGCGTGCGTCGCGCCCAGGCCGTGCGTCGCGCGGTAGTGCTCGAGGACGCGCACCGTGAACCCGCGGCGCAGGGCCGGCGGGAGCCCAGGGGGCACGGGCTGCGCGCGCGCGACGGGACCGAAGTCGGCGCCGCTCCAGTCGATCGCATTGCCGAGGCCGTGCTCGCTGAGCAGCTCCGGGAAGCCACGCACCGCTCGGCAGTTGTAGGCACCGCGATGCGTGAGGCGCCGCGGCGGTCGACCGTACACCTCGACCGCCGCGTCGTAGACGATGCGCTCGAAGACCTGGATGCGCGGCACGAACGCCTCGTGGACACGCACCGACCGCGCGAAGCGAATCAGCGTCCCGCCATACGTCACGAGGGGCACGTCGGGACAACGCCCACCCGGGAGCATGCGCCGCTCGACGGTGTCGAGCGGATAGGTACCGAGATCGCGACGAGGCTCGGCCATCGGGATGTCATCGAAGCGATGCTCCGCGCGTGCGCCCGCGGCGGCGCACAGCGCGATGGCGAGCGCAGCGGTGCAGAGCGTGACCGACGACCTCATGCGCACCTCGTGATCCTGCTTCGACGTACGTCGCGGCGCATCCGTTCCATCCCCCGCGTGCGTGCCGCGCAGCCGGGACCGCGATCGGCGCGCCCCTGGGCGCTCGACGGCGCGCGGACGCGTTTGCTACAAGGCCCGCTCGCACCGAGTTTCCGGGTGCATCGGAGCCAGACCAGATGACCACTCACTTCCGCGGCGGCATGAGCGAGCTCATGCGCCAGGCCTCGCGCCTCCAGCGCAAGATCGAGCAGCGCAAGCAGGAGCTCAAGACCGCCACCGTCGAGGCCACCGCCGGCAACGACCAGGTGAAGGTCGTCGTCAATGGCGGCAAGGAGCTCGTGAGCATCACGATCGCGCCCGAGCTGCTGAAGTCCGAGGATCTCTCCATGGTGCAGGACCTCATCGTCGCCGCGGTCAACGCTGGCAACGAGAAGGCGACGAAGTTCGTCGACGCCGAGCTCGAGAAGGTCACCGGCGGCCTGAAGATTCCCGGCCTGTTCTGATCTCGAGGGGCCCGAGCGGCCCCTCCTTCCTCCAGCCCGCGCCTCCCCTGCTCCCGCCATGCAGTCCGACGATCCCCTCGCCGAGCTCGTCGCGCTCCTCGGACGCCTGCCGGGGATCGGCGAGCGCACCGCCACGCGCCTCGCGTACTTCGTGCTCGCGGAGGACGCGACGTACGCGCGTGCGGTGGCGGGCTCGCTCGCGGCGCTCCACGAGCGCGTGCGGCGCTGCGCGAGCTGCGGCAACTTCACCTCGTCCGAGCGCTGCCGCATCTGCACCGATCCGAGGCGCGACGGCGCCACACTGTGCGTCGTCGCGCGCGTCCCGGATCTCGTCGCGATCGAGCGCGCGGGCAGCTACCGCGGGCGCTACCACGTGCTCCACGCGCTGCTCGCGCCCCTGGACGGGATGAGCGCGGACCGCATCGATCTCGACGCGCTGGCGGCGCGGATCCGCGCCGAGGAGGTGCGCGAGGTGGTGCTCGCGACGCCGCTCTCGGTCGAGGGCGAGGCGACCGCGCTCTACGTCGCGCAGGCGCTCACCGCGATGGGCGTCGCGGGCCCGACCGGCGTGAAGGTCTCGCGCATCGCGAGCGGCATCCCGCACGGTGGTGAGCTCGAGTTCGCCGATCAGGTGACGCTCGGCCGCGCGTTCGACGGCCGCAAGGACCTCTAGCGAGCGCAGGCACGCTCGATCGAGCACGGGGACCATGGAGCGAACGACCCAGACGCGACGCTACGCCGACGCCGCCCTCGCAGCGGTGGTGCTGCTCGTCGTGGGCATGATGGTCGTGCCCTTGCCGACGCTGCTGCTCGACGTGCTGATCACGGCGAACATGGCGGTGGGCGTGCTGCTCTTGCTCGTCGCGCTCTACGTGCCCGACGGGCTCTCGTTCACGTCGTTCCCGACGCTGCTGCTCGTCACCACGCTCTACCGCCTCGCGCTCAACGTCAGCTCGACGCGGCTCATCCTGCTACAGGCCGACGCGGGCGAGGTCATCACGGCGTTCGGCAACTTCGTGGTGCGCGGCAACTACGTGGTGGGCGCCGTCGTCTTCCTCATCCTCACGCTCATCCAGTTCCTCGTGATCGCCAAGGGTTCGGAGCGTGTCGCCGAGGTCGGCGCTCGCTTCACGCTCGACGCGATGCCCGGCAAGCAGATGGCCATCGACGCCGAGCTGCGCACGGGCGCGATCGGGCAGGACGAGGCGCGCCGTCGACGTCGCACGCTCCAGCGCGAGAGCCAGTTCTATGGCGCGATGGACGGCGCGATGAAGTTCGTGAAGGGCGACGCCATCGCCGGCATCGTCATCACGGTCGTCAACATCGTCGGGGGCCTCGCGATCGGCGTGCTCATGCGAGGCATGACGGCGGGCGAGAGCCTGCGCCTCTATGGTCTGCTCACGATCGGCGACGGCCTGGTCTCGCAGATCCCCTCGCTCCTCATCTCGACGGCGGCGGGCCTCGTCGTCACGCGCGTGGCCTCGGAGGACGAAGACGCCTCGCTCGGTGGGGACGTCGGCAGGCAGATCTTCGGCAACCCTCGCGCCCTGGGCATCGCCGCCGTGTTCCTCGTGATCCTCGGCGTGATCCCGGGCCTGCCGACGGTTCCGTTCTTCGTGCTCGCCCTCGTCTTCGGCGGCCTCGCGCTCCGGCTCTCCCGACGCGCGCGCCGCGACGACGCCGACGGCGAGCCAGCCCTGCGGCCCGAGGCGCAGCGTGAGCAGCGCGCCAAGAAGCAGCTGGTTCCCCTGGTGGTGCCGATCTCGGTCGAGCTCGGCCCCGAGCTCGCCGCGGAGCTGCTCGACGCGCGCGGAGGCGGACCGTTCCTCGAGGAGGAGGTCCCGCGCGCTCGGGAGTCGCTCTTCTTCTCGCTCGGTGTCGCGGTGCCGGGCGTGCGTGCGCGCGCCGCGCCACTCGGTCCGCGTGAGTACGCGGTCGCGCTGCAGGAGATCCCCGTCGCGCGGGGGACCGCACCGAGCGGCCTCTTCGTCACGAGCCCACCGAGCACGCTCGTCGGTCTGGGCGCGAGCGCCACGCCGGTGATCGATCCCGCCACGGGGCGCGAGGCGTCGCTGATCGCAGCGCAGGATCGCGGCGCCGCCGAAGCGGCGGGCCTCGCCGTGCTCAACGCCTCGCAGCTCGTGGGCCGGCACCTCGAAGAGGTCGTGCGACGTCGCGCGCACGAGCTCGTGGGCCTGCAAGAGACGCAGACGATGCTGGACCAGCTCGAGCGCGCCTACCCCGCGCTCGTCCGCAACGTCGTGCCCAAGCCCGTCGCCTTGCCGCTGCTGGCGGACATCCTTCGTCGCCTCGTCGAAGAGGGCGTCTCGATCCGACCGCTCCGCGAGATCCTCGAGGCGCTGGCCATCCACGCGGCGGCCGAGAAGGATCCCGTCGTGCTCACGGAGTCCGTGCGCGGCGCGCTCCGCCGACCGATCACCCACAAACACACGCGCGGCGGGGTCGTCGCCGTGCACCTGCTCGATCCGCTGCTCGAGGACACGGTCCGCGACGCGATCCAGCGGACCGCCACCGGGAGCTACCTCGCGCTCCCTCCCGACCTCGCGCGCGACATCGTGGCGGCGGTGGGCCGGACGCTGAGCGGCGCCGCGAGCCCGATCCTGCTGACGCAGTCGGACGTGCGCCGCTTCGTGCGTCGCCTGCTCGAGAACGAGCTGCCCGAGGTCACGGTGCTGTCCTACCAGGAGCTCGACCCCACCGTGACCGTGCAGCCCCTCGGCCGCATCGGCCTCAAGGGCTGACCCGGGTCGTGAACCAGCGCTCGGGCCACGTGAACGAGCGGTCACGGCCCGCCGCCCGCCGCGGCTGTCACTTCGAGCGAATCCTTCGCGATCCCTGCGGATCACGGGTAGTATGGCCCCTGGCACTCACCTTGCGATGGGCCGGGGCCGTCGCCCCAACCGGCGCCGCAACAAGAGGTCTCCATGGCCAACCGCATCTGGAACGCGCTCTCTCTCGTCGTCGCCCTGAGCACCCCGCTCTGTGCCGCCTCCGCGCTCGCGCAGGACGCGACGTGCCGCCCCGGCGACATCCTCTGCGGTGAGGTCCAGGTCGGCCCGTTCCAGGGCCAGATCCGCGTCGGTCCCGGCGACGCGCCCCCGCCCGTCGTCGTGCAGCCGCCCGTCGTCGTGCAGCCGCCCCCGGTGATCGTGCAGCCGCCTCCGCCGCCGGTCGTGGTGCAGCCGCCGCCTCCGCCCGTGCAGCCCCCGGTCGTCTACGTGCAGCAGCCGCCGCCGCCGGTGATCGTCGCGCAGCCGCAGCCGCAGGTCGTGACCGTCCAGCGCAGCCGCGTGGTCTACGACCTCGTGCCCGCGTTCGACATGGGCCTCCACCTCCAGATCGGTGGCCTCTTCAGCGACCGCATCGGCATGGGCGGCGGTGGCGCGGCCTTCCGCATCCGCCCGATGGAGCACCTCGCGATCGACATCGGCATGGGCATCTACGGCGGCCAGGACTACCAGGGCGCCGACCGCTGGGAGATGCCGATCGTCGCGGACATCATCGTGTTCTTCAACCCGGGCGACCGCCTGCAGGTCTACGCCCTCGCCGGCGGCGGCATGTCCTTCGGCCAGCAGGGCAGCTACACGCGCTTCGATCGCGACTTCATCCCGAGCCGCGACCTCGCGTACGCCGGTGGTGAGGCGGGCCTTGGTGTCGAGTGGCGCATCGGCCGCCACTTCGCGCTGAACCTCGACGTGCGTGCCTTCCTCCGGGAGCAGGTGGGTGGCGGTGTGGAGTTCACGGAGATCCAGGACGGCGTCACGCGCTCGACGAACACGTCGACTGGCGTGTACGGCAACCTCGGCATGACGTTCTACTTCGTCGGTCTCTGATTCGAAGCTGATTCGAAGCTGATCCTTTCCGACGAGCCACTCGTACGAACGACCGCGGTACCCCGCGGTCTTCGTGTTTTCGGAGCCGTTGAACTAGGATCTCGACGCTTGCCCATTCTCAACCCCGAAGAACGCATCGGGCGAACGCTCGATGGGAAGTACAAGGTCGGCCTGCCGATCGCGAGCGGTGGCATGGGCGTCGTCTATCGGGGCGAGCACACGTGGACCCACCGCGAGGTGGCGATCAAGGTGCTCCTGCCTGGACTCTCGACGGATCCCGACATCGCTCGACGCTTCCTCACCGAGGCTCGTGCGGCAGCCACCATCCGCCACCCCAACGTGGTCGACGTGCTCGACATGGGGCGCGACGAAGACGGCGCGCTCTACATGATCCTCGAGCTCCTCGAGGGGCGTGATCTCGACGATGTGCTCGAAGAGAAGCGCGTCCTCACCCCCGATGAGGTCATCGCGGTGATGGTGCCGGTGCTGGAGGGTCTCTCGCACGCCCACGCCAAGGGCTTCATCCACCGCGACATCAAGCCGAGCAACGTCTTTCTGACCGTCGACGGTCGCGGTGGCGTCGTGCGCCCGCGAACCTGCTCGAGCATGCTCGCCGCCTGCAACGTCTGTCGACGCGGGACGCAGGAGCGACGTTGCGCTCCCTCGTCGAGGGAAGCGCCGGAGCGGAGCAGGCGCGAACCGTCCGCGCCGCGGCCCCCATCGAGCGGGCCGAGACGCTCGCTGCGCCGAGCCTCCCCGACGTTCAACGAGTCGATCCTGCCGCCAGTCGCGAGGCGGCCGCGAACACCGATCGCATACGGGCCGTGGTCGCGGATCGAGCGGCGGCGCGACCGACGAGGACGAGCGCATGGCTGGTGGGGGTCGGGGTGCTCGCAGCCATGGGCATCGCAGCGGTCGCGGCCTGGTGGCTCGGCTCCGATCGAGGGCGGCGCGTCCATCGAAGCGTCCGTCGAGCCCGCATCGATCCCGCCATCGTCGCCCGCGCCGCTGTCGTCGAACTCCTGCCCTGGCACGACGGGCGGGCCGGGGTCGACGGAGGCGGGGACGCATTGCCCCGAGACATCGCACGTGAGGTCGCGGCCACAGACGACGCCCTCACAGCTGCGCGAGATGAACATCGGCAGGCGTCGCGTCTCGCGATCGACGAAGCCAGTGATCGCACGGATCACGATCTCCGCGCCGCTCGTCGAGGTCGCCGTCAGCTCCACGACGACGCGCCGCGAGACGTCGCGATCGAGCGGCACCACGCCGAACGAGAAAGGGATCTCGACCCCCGCCATGCTGCCGCGCAGCACCCTGACGGGCTGTTGACCGACGGGGACAGCCGCCGAGCTCGCGAGGTACTCGCTGGCCTCGTAGGTCCGTACGGTGATCACGCTCAGCTCGCCATCGGTAGTCGGAATCAACCACCACGAGGAGCTGTGTGGCGGGGAAGGTGCAGCCGGCGGCGAGTGAGGTCACCAACACGGCGAGCACCAGACACGAGCAACGCGCGAGCATCGTCCACATCATGCGCGCAGGCTCGAGTGAAGGGGAAGTCCCCCGCCGCCTTCTGACCTGCGCCTCACGGCTTGCGGTTGAGCAATCGGCCCAGGAAGCCCGGCTTGGCAGGCGGTGGCGGTGCGCTGCGGCCCGGCGGCGGAGGAGGACGCGTGCTGGTGGGCGCCGGCTCGGGCGCGGCCTCGTAGACGAGCACCTCGTCGTCGATCTCGATCTCGAGCGAGTCCGAGTCGCCGTCGGTCTGCGCAGGCGGAGGACGTGAGATGAGCTCGGCGAGGCTCGGCTCGCCACCCGCGCCGAACATGTCGGCGGAGAAGAGCGCGGTGGCCTCCGACTCGAGCTCGTCGCCCGAGGTCTCGCTCGCTTCGGCGGGCGGCGCAGGCTCGAGCTCGTCGGCCAGGATGCTCGCGAGGTCCGCGTCGAGATCACCGCTCGTCATCGGCGGCGGGATCACCGACTTCGGAGACGGGTGCACCGAGTCCTTGGGCACCGAGAACTTCGCCGAGCTCTGCTCGATGCGCGGCGGCTCCGCTTCGAGCTCGAGCTCGAGCGCGGAGCTGCTCGTCGGCGCCTGACTGTTGCGTCCCGCGAGCTCCGCCTCGGCTGCGTCGATGTCCGCGCGACCGTGAACGTCGGTGCCCTCCCCGATGCCGTCGAAGAGCGAGTCGCGGAGCGAGGTGTCCGCCGCATCGACCATGATCTCGATCGACGGACGCGCGTCCGGATCGACGGGCTCCTCGTCGGTCATGAGGACCGGGGTCTGTCCCGTGGAAGGGCCGTCCTTGCCCTCGAGCTCGGCGACGCTGGTCTCTGCGGTGCTCGTCACGTCGTCGGGCGCCGGGGGCCGCTCGGAGAGGACGGCGGGAAGGTGCGTCGGATCGATCGTGGCGGGATCGACCTCGACCAGGCCTGAGCCTGCGTCGCGCTCGTCGCTGCCCTCGGCGCGTGCCCAGCTCCCGCTGCGTGCGAGCGCCCCATCCGGTACACGCGTCTCGAAGCGGCCCGCGAGCGACGCGAGCGCGGCGTCCACCTCTGCGAGGCTCATCTTCGCGCCGCGCGCGGCCTCGATGGAGCGGGCGAGCTTGCGCTGCGGGATGCCGAACGCGTCGAGCGCTTCGTCGATCTCGGAGAGGCGTTCGGGCGAAAGCATGCGGAAGCGGATCGTCGCAGGGGTCCACGCGGACGTAAAGGCCGACGTGCGCTCCGCGCGCCTCGCGTGGACCGCGAGGCACGCGCTCGGAACGTCCCCGACCGATCAGGCGAGCGCGTAGACGCGCGCGACGGCTTCGCCGAGCTTGGTCGCGTCGTTGCCGCCAGCCTGCGCGAAGTCGGGGCGACCACCGCCGCCACCGCCCACGATCGCGGCCGCGTCCTTCACGATGTCGCCCGCCTTGAAGCGGCCGGTGAGCTCCTTCGAGACGGAGCACGCGAGCAACGCCCGACCATCGCTCGTGGGCGTGCCGAGGAGGATCACGGCCGGCGCGAGCTTGTCGCGCAGCTGATCCGCCAGCTCCCGCAGCGCCTTGCCGTCGCCGATGTCGACGACCGCGCCGAGCACCTTGTGGCCGTCGCGCGGCTGCGCGTCGGCGGTGAGGTCCTTGGTGCCACCCTGGAGCAGCTTGCGCTTGAGCTCCTCGATCTGCTTGTCGCGATCCTTGAGCGACGCGAGGAGCTTCTCGAGGCGCTCCACCGTCTCGCGCGGCGCGACCTTGAGGAGCGCGGCGGCGCCCGTGAGCTGCGTCTCGATCGCCCGCACGTGCTCGACCGCGCCGACGCCCGTGACGGCCTCGATGCGGCGAACGCCCGCGGCGACGCCGCCCTCCGACACGACCTTGAAGAAGCCGATGTCGCCCGTGGCCGACGCGTGCGTGCCGCCGCAGAGCTCGATGGAGTCGTCCGTCATGCGGAGCATGCGGACCACCTCGCCGTACTTCTCTTCGAAGAGGCCGATCGCGCCCCGGGCCTTGGCCTGATCCATCGGGAGGATCTCGGTCTCGATCGGCGCGTTCACGCGGATCTTCTCGTTCACGAGATCCTCGATGCGCGCGAGCTCGGCCTCGGTCAGCGGGCGGCTGCCCGCGTAGTCGAAGCGCAGGCGCTCGGAGGACACGAGCGAGCCCTTCTGCATCGCGCTCGGTCCGACGACCGTGCGCAGCGCCCAGTGCAGGAGATGCGTCGCGGAGTGGTTGCGTCGCGTCGCCGCACGCGTGCCGTGATCGACCTCGAGCACCACGGCCGCACCGCTCTCGAGCGTGCCTGCCTCGAGCACGCCGCGATGCACGAAGAGGCCCTCGACGGGCTTCTGCGTGTCGCGCACGCGGAAGATCGCGTCGCCCGCGCGGATCACGCCGCGGTCGCCGACCTGGCCACCACTCTCGCCGTAGAACGGCGTGAGCGCGGTGACGACCTCGCCCTCCTCGCCGCTCGCGAGCGCAGGCACGCGCGCACCGCCGCGCACGAGCGCGACGACCTTGCTCTCGGCGCGCTCGCGCTCGTAGCCCACGAATTGCGTGGCGCCGACCTCGCGCGCGACGTCGTGGTGCACGGCCGCGACCGCCTGCTCGCCGACCTTCGAGCCCGCGCTGCGCTCCTTGGCCTTCTCGAGCTCGCGATCGTAGCCCGCGTGATCGACGACGAAGCCGCGCTCGGCGCCGATCACGTCCTGCAGATCGAGCGGGAAGCCGAAGGTGTCGAAGAGCTTGAACGCGATCGCGCCCGGCAGCGCCTTCTGCCCGTCCTTCTCCTCCCAGCGGTCGTTCTCCTCGAGCAGCTCGAGGCCGCGCTTCATGGTCTGCCGGAAGCGCTCCTCCTCCTGCTTGCACACGTCGAGCACGAGCTCGCGTCGCTCGATCAGCTGCGGGTACGCGGCGCCCATCGTGGTGATCGCCTGGTCCGCGGCCTCGTGGAAGAAGAGCTGCTGGATGCCCAGGCGATGACCGTGCCGGATCGCGCGGCGCATCACGCGGCGAAGGACGTAGCTGCGCCCGTCCTTGTCCGGGAAGATGCCCTCGCTGATGAGGAAGGCGGCCGTGCGCGCGTGATCGGCGATGACGCGCATCGAGACGTCGTCGGGCTCGAGCGTGCCGCCGTACGTCTTGCCGCTGATGCGCGCGGCGACGTCGACGATCGGGCGCAGGAGATCGGTGTCGTAGTTCGAGACGACGCCCTGCGCGGCGGCCGTGAGGCGCTCGAGGCCCGCGCCGGTGTCGACGCTCTGCGCCGGCAGCGGCGTGAGCGTGCCGTCCGCGAAGCGCTCGAACTGCATGAAGACGAGGTTCCAGAGCTCCACCCAACCCGCACCGTCCGCGCCGGGCTCCTCGCCGAAGCGCGCGAGATCCGGCTCGCCCTCGCCCATCCAGAAGTGGATCTCCGTGCACGGGCCGCAGGGCCCGGTGTCGCCCATCGACCAGAAGTTGTCCTTGCTGCCGAGCCGGAGGATGCGCTCGGGGCCGAAGCCCGTCTCCTTCGCCCAGAGCTCGCCGGCCTCGTCGTCGGCGGGCACGCCGTTCTCGCCGCCGAAGATCGTGACGACGAGCTTCTCGGGCGGCAGCGCGAGCTTGCCGGTGATGAAGCTCCACGCGAGCTGGATCGCGTCGACCTTGAAGTAATCGCCGAACGAGAAGTTCCCCATCATCTCGAAGAACGTGTGGTGGCGCGCCGTGACGCCCACGTTCTCGAGGTCGTTGTGCTTGCCGCTGATGCGGATGCACTTCTGCGCGGTGGTCGCGCGCTTGTAGCTGCGCACGTCCTTGCCGGTGAAGACGTCCTTGAACTGCACCATGCCCGCGTTCGCGAACATCAGCGTCGGATCGTTGCCGGGCACGAGCGGGCCCGAGCCGACGCGCTCGTGCGAGGCCGCCTCGAAGTGCGCGAGGAAGGCCTCGCGGATCTCCGCGGAGGTGATGCGCGCCTTGAGGCCATAGCGCGGCTTGTCGGAGGAGTTGGCGTCGTTCGTCTCGGTGGGGCTCGTCATCGCACCCAACGCCTACCGCGGAGGGGCCGCGATTGCACGCATCCCTCGACGCGTTCGTGGAGGGACCGACCGGCGACGCCGAGCTCGCGCACCTCCTCGGCCGGGACGCTCAGTCGAAGGCGTAGCCGAGGTAGAGGCCCCAGCGAACGCTGTGATCGGTCACGGGATCCTGCGCGCCGCCGGTCACGCGGCTGTTGGGGTCCGTGGGGTCTGCGACGGGCCAGACCTCCCAGAGGCTGCGGTCCTCCCAGGGGTTCGCGACCGGGTCGCAGACGTCGTAGCAGCCGACCTGTCCGCGGAACTGCGTGATGTACTGGAAGTACTCGAAGCGCACCGCCGCGAAGGCGCCTCGCGCGAGCCACACCGCGTCGTGGCGCAGCTCGAGGCCGAAGAGGAAGCCGTTCGCCGAGCCGGTCTCGATGCCCCAGACGTTGCGCGTCTGCACCCCGATGCCGACGCCGATGCGGCCACGGCCGTACGCGGAGACCGAGAGCGCGTCCTTCACGATCGCGACGTCGAAGCCGACGCCGAGATCGATCGACTGGTACTCCATCGGCGGCAGGATCGACGCGCGCTGGATCTGCGAGAGCTCGTCGATGCCGAAGGTGAAGGTCGACATCACGAAGCCCGCGTCGACGAAGAGGAGGAAGTCGCCTCGGCGCGGCCCGAAGCGATAGCGTCCGCGCAGGCCGACGCGGAGATCCATCTGGTTGGTGGGCAGCGAGACGTCGCCCTGCACGGGATCGGAGGACGGAGCGGTCGACGACAGGCCCACCGAGTTGCGGAACGACGCGACGAGGCCGAGGTACGGGAACGGCTGATCGCCGAACGCGCCTGGGTAGATGTCGCCCTCGCCGCCCAGCTCGAAGTGCCCGATGCCCGCGCTCGCGTACACGCGCTCCTGCTGGACGATCGCGCTCGGATCCGCGCCGCCGTGCTGGCCCGCGTAGACGTCGACGATCGTCCCGAACGAGCGCCAGAGGGTGCCGCCCGAGATCATCAGGCGACCGGTGTCGTAGCGATCGGTGTCGGTCGGCTCCGGCTCCGGCGTCGGATCCTCGTCGTCGATGGGGGTCTCGGTGTCCTCGTGGTAACCGGACTCGTACCACTGCGGCTCGGCGCTCTGCGCCTGCGGGTTCGGGGGCGCTTGCGCAGCCTGGAGGTGCTCGCCGAGGCGCTCGGCCGCGTTGCGGCCCACGCCGTCGATCGCGCTCGTCGAGCGGCCGCCCCAGCTCGAGCTTCCGAGGATCGCGCCGTCGGCGCCGTTGCGGACGCGGACCGTCAGGTTCCAGGCGCGCCGTGCGCGTGCGACGCGCCCGTCGATGATCGCCGCGACGTTCAGCTCGCGCGCGAGCGTCACGTAGTCGTCGGTGCCCATGCGGGTCGGCAGGTGCAGGCGCCGTCGGGCCGCGTCGACCTCCGCGTCCGGGATGACCGTGTAGCCGGCCTCGGTGAGGTTCGTGATGAGGAGACCACGCGCCGTGCTCGCGCGCGTGCCGCGGAAGCGCTCGACCAGGACGCGCACGGGGGCGCGCGCAGGCTGCCGCTGCGTCGCGGTCGCTGGTGCACGACGCGCGGGCGCGCCGCGCTGTGCGCTCACCGACGAAGGGACGAGGGCGGTGAGGAGCGTGGGGACGAGGACCGCGAGGCAGAGGCCACGCAGCGCACGCTCCATCGTTCGCGCGTTCGAGGCTCGACACGAGTGCGAGGACATCGGTCGCTCGATGGTACCAACTTTCACGTGACCGCTCTGCGTGAACGGGTGCTCAGCAGGCGTCATCGCCCGCAGAGGTCGCGCACGGCGTTGACGATGCCGTCGACGACGGCCGCGCTGCCCGCGCTCGCGTCGACCACGATGGGGCGGCCCGTCGCGTCGACCGCGCCCGTGTCGGAGGCCACGCGCTCGAGGTCGGAGAGCGCCACGAAGCCGAACGTGTTCACGGCGACGCCCACCACGCGCGCATCGACCGCGTTCAGTGCATCGACGGCCTGCGTGTAGGTGCGCGGCGTGGGCGAGACGAACGAGTACGCGTTCGATCCGCCGGGGCCGTTGTGGAACTGCGCGTCCGTGATGAGGACGATGATGGGCGTGGCCTCGGGGCGGAAGCAGGCCTGGCCGCGACCACCGCCGCTGCACGACGCGCGAGACACGAGGCCGCTCAGGCCCGCGCTCGTGACCGACTGGTAGAGCGCTTCGGTCGCGGACTCGGGGGTGTCTCCGCCGCCCGCGGCCGAGAGGCCGTCGATCGCGCGCTGCACGGCGGCGAGGTCGGCCGTGGAGGTCTGTCGGATCCGGAAGGGCACGTCGGAGAAGTCGCCGTACGGGCTCGTCGGGAAGTCCTGGTACGAGGCGACCGCCATGCGGAGATCGCCGACGCTGCGATCGAGCGCGGGCGCGATCTCGACGCGCAACTGACGGCGGATCTCGCCGATCGCGGTGCCCATGCTGCCCGTGACGTCGACGAGGAAGAGCACGTCGGCGATCGTGCAGTCGGCGACCGGCGGATCGCAGCCCTCGTCCACCAGGCCGTCGCAGTCCTCGTCGATGCCCGTGTCGCACTCGTCGACGCCAGGGCCGATCGCGCCGATGCACGGTCCGAGCGCGGAGCCATCCGCCGTCATGCTGCAGGTCGCGACGCCGCGCCGGCAGCGACCGACGCCAGGCATGCCTCCCAGCGGCTCACCGCGCGGCGTCTCGTAGCAGGCCTCGTCGCCGATCGTGCACGTGCAGCCCTCTTCCGCGACGCCGTCGCAGTCGTCGTCGAGGCCGTTGTCGCAGATCTCCGGGCTCGGGCCGATCGCGCCCTCGCACGCACCGAACACCGAGCTGCCGTCGGGCACGGCGTCGCAGCGCGACACGCCCGCGCGACACACACCCACGCCCGCCGTGCCCGCGAGCGAAGCGCCGCTCGAGCTCTCGTAGCAGTCGATGGTCTCGCCGACGCGACAGTCGCAGCCCTCGTCGATCAGACCATCGCAGTCCTCGTCGTCGCCGCCGCAGACCTCGAGGCTCGGAGCGACCCAGCCCTCGCACGCGCCCCAGCTGCCGAACTCGCCGTCGCGCACGCACGGCTGGCTGCCGAAGCTGCACGCGCCCAGGCCCGCGTGCCGTGGATCGCCGCCGTAGCAGGCCTGCCGCGCGTCGCCTTCGCAGGCACATCCGTCATCGACGAAGCCGTCGCGATCTTCGTCGATGCCATCGCACGAGAGCTCGGCGCCGGGTCCTGCGTCCTCGCCGCCACCACCGCCGCCGAGGTCTGCGTCGGAGCCGCCGCCACCGCCGCCCATGCCGGCGTCGCCGCCGCTCCGTCCGTTGCGGCCTCGCGGGCCGCCGCTGGCCGCACCGTCACAGGCCGCGAGTGCGAGCAGCGCGAGGCACGTGAGCGTGGCGGAGCTGCTCCGGAGCTGGTTCGTGATGGTGGGCACGGGACCTCCGGTCTGGCCGCTCTTCAGGACTCGTGCCGTCGCCTTCGATCTCCGGATCGCCCACGAAACAGAGCACATCGAGAGGACGTGGGCGCGCGCGCACGGGCCGGGCTGATGACCCCGAGCCCCGGGAGCTGGCGTCCGCGGGCCTGGGGACGAGTGGCCTCACGCCTCTGTGGTCGCTCTAGCTAGGAACGCGTGGCGAGGTGAGGGAAGCTCGCCGCCATGACGTACCTGTTCGAGACCGAGGAGCACGCGACGCTGCGCGCGAGCGTGCGCCGCTGGGCCGCCACGCACATCGCGCCGCACGCAGCCGAGTGGGAGGAGAACGAGGACTTCCCGGTGTCGCTCTACGCGCGCGCGGGCGCGGACGGCATGCTCGGCGTCGGCTATCCGGAAGAGCTCGGCGGGGGCGGCGGAGACGTCACGATGGCCCTCGTCGCGGCCGAGGAGCTGGTCATGGCGGGTCGCTCCGTCGGCACGATCGCGAGCCTCGGCAGCCACGCGATCGCCCTGCCTCCGATCCTCCACCACGGCACGCCCGAGCAGAAGGCGCGCTTGGTGCGGCCGGTGCTCGAGGGCCGCGCGATCGCCGCGCTCGGGATCACCGAGCCCGGCGGCGGCAGCGACGTGGCGAGCCTCCGCACGACGGCCGTGCGCGACGGCCAGCACTACGTGGTGAACGGCGCCAAGACGTTCATCACGTCCGGCACGCGAGCGGACTTCGTGACGACCGCCGTGCGCACGGGCGGCCACGGCCACGGAGGCGTCTCGCTGCTCGTGATCGAGAAGGGCACGCCCGGCTTCTCGGTCTCGAAGAAGCTGAAGAAGACGGGGTGGTGGGCGAGCGACACCGCCGAGCTGCACTTCGAGGACTGCCGGGTGCCGGTGGAGAACCTCGTGGGCATGGAGAACGCGGGCTTCATCGCGATCATGATGAACTTCACGCAGGAGCGACTCATGCTGGCGGGCCAGTGCGTGGCGATCGCGGAGCTCGCCTACCGCGAGTCGGTCCAGTACGCGAAGGACCGCAAGGCCTTCGGCAAGTCGATCTCGGGCTTCCAGGTGGTGCGCCACAAGCTCGCCGACATGGCCTCACGCATCGCCGCGGCGCGCGCGCTCACCGGCGAGCTCGCGGTTCGCTACGCGCGCGGCGAGCAGACCCCCGCGCTCGCGGCGATGACGAAGAACACGGCGACCGACACGTGCTCGTTCGTGTGTGATCAGGCCGTGCAGATCTTCGGCGGCATGGGCTACATGCGCGAGACACTCGTCGAGCGCCTCTACCGCGACGCGCGCCTCTACCCGATCGGCGGCGGCACGCGCGAGGTGATGAACGAGATCATCAGCAAGGCCGAAGGGTACTGAGATGAGCGCGTACCGCGGACAGCCGCGTCACCCGCTGGTCGTCACCGCCTTCCGAGGCGTGGTGATCGCGGTGGACACGCGGACGGGCAAGGAGACCTGGCGCGCGGAGCTCGGCGCGCTGGGGCCCGTGCGCCTGCACGTCGACGAGCATCGCGTCATCGCGCTCGGTGGGTTCAAGATGCTCGTGCTGGACTACACGACGGGCGAGCTCATCGCGAACCTCGACGCGGGTGGCACGACGCTGCTCGTCGACGGCGACGTCGCGTACGTGTCGGCCAATGGCGTCGTCATCGCGGTGGACCTCGTCGCGGGAGAGATCCTCTGGCGCAACGAGCTGCCCGGGACGGGCTACGGCGCAGCGGCGCTGGGCACGCCGGGCAACACGGTGCAGGGCGACGTCGACACGAAGTGATCGTCGGCCCGGAGCGCGGAGCGCGGTGATCAGGGCAGCGGCGTGACGCCGCCCGCCTGTCCCAGGGACTCGTTGCCCGCGAGGTCGCGCGCGCAGACGCGGTAGCGCACGGTGCTCGTCGTCTCGATGCGCCGGGCGCGGAGCTCGACCGCATCGAAGGTCGTGCCGCCGGGGCACGGCGGGCTGGTCGTGCCCGTGCCCCACGCCAGCGTGTAGCCGACGACGCCGCTCGTGGCGTCCGTGGAGGGCCCGAACGAGATCTCGACCGCGCCGGAGCGTGCGACCGCGACGACGGTCGGGTTCGAGGGCGGCGCAGCGTCGTAGCCGATCGTGTCCGTGATGGGCGCGCTCGTCGCGTTGCCGTACGCATCTCGGAACCACGCGCGCACGGTCTGCGTGCCCGCCGTGGTGCCGAGCGTGAACGAGACGGTGCTCGCGTAGGGCACCCACGCGGTGCAGGTGGCGGCCGTGGAGAGACACACGGAGGCGACGCCGCTCGGGTCGGTCGCCGAGACCGCCACGCTCACGGCGCGGGTGCGCGTCCAGAGCGCGCCGTCGGCGATCACGATCGAGCCCGGGGTCGGCGGCGTGAGCTCGGGTGCAGGGATCGCCTCGCCCGTCGCGCCCGCAGACACGTTGCCTGCGACGTCGATCGCGCAGACGCGGTAGCGCACGCGCGACCCGTTCGTGAGGCCCGAGATCACGTGCTGACGCACACCGGCGCTCGCCGCCGCGACGTTCGCGGCGCCCGTGCACGCGGGCGCGCTCGTGCCCGTGCCCGTGACGACGACGTAGCCCGCGAGGCCGCTCGGTGTGTCGGCCCCTTCGGGCCAGCGGAGCGCGAGCGCGGCGTCGCGGCGCTCGACCGTGACCGTGGGGTTGGGTGGCAGGACCGTGTCGAGGAGGATCGTGTCGCTCGCCGGCGCGCTCGACGCGTTGCCCCAGCGATCGCGGAACCACGCGTAGACGGGCCGCGCGCCCGTGCCGGTCGAGAGCGTGAACGGCACGCTCGCGCCGAACGCGACCCAGCTCGAGCAGGTGCTCGTCGAGGACAAGCAGACGTGCGTGACCGGCGAGGTGTCGGTGGCGGTGAGCTGCACGCTCACGCGCGTGCTCCGCGCCCACGCGCGGTTCTCTTCGATGACCACCGTGCCGGTGGGTGGGACCAGCTCCTCGACGGCCATCGCCTGCGCCGTGAGGCCGGCGGCGACGTTGCCTGCACGATCTACGGCGCACACGCGGTATCGGTACGTCGTGCCGTTCACGAGCCCCGTGTGCGTCCAGCTGGGCGTGGGCGACTCGGGCAGCGCCGTGCCGACGGCGCACGAGGCCGGCGCCGACGAGCCCGTGGAGAAGACGGCGCGGTAGCGCGCGATGCCCGAGCCCGCGTCCGTCACGCCACTCACCGCGACGCTGGTGCTGCCGACGGCCGAGGACGCGACCGCGGTCCCGCCCGAAGGCACGCGGGTGTCGAGCACCACGCTGCCCGTGAGCGGCGTCGCCGTCGTGTTGCCGCGAGCATCCCTCAGCCAGACGCGGATCGTCTTCGATCCGTCGCCGCTCGGCAGCGTGAAGCTCCCCGTGGACGAGAACGCGACGAACGACGTGCAGCTCGTCGCGGCCGTGACGCACATCGAGGTGACGCCGCTCGCGTCGGTCGCGTCGATCGTGAAGCCGATCGAGGTCGTGCGTGCGTACGCGCTCGCCAGCGTGAGCGTGCCCGTCGGCGGCGCCACGTCCGGTGGAGGCGCGGTCGCACCACCGGCCGTCGCGGCGTCGAGCGAGAGGCGCCGGAACGCGAGGCCGTTGCGCGGATCGGTGATCGGGACACCCGTGCCCACCAGGCGCGCCACGAGATCGTTCGGACCGTCGGCGGGGTACGCCGTGAGCAGCGCGGCGACCGAGCCGGCGACGTGCGGCGTCGCTTGCGAGGTGCCGCTCATCACGACGCCCCCCGCGTCGACCGACGTGCCGGGCGCGAGCAGGGTCAGGAACGACGCGGAGTTCGAGAACGCCGTGGGCACGTCGAGTCGATCCACCGCGCCGACCGAGACCGCCGCAGGCGCGCACGCCGGCGAGCTGATCGCGTTCGTGTAGTACGAGTTGCCCGACGCGATCACCGGGACGATGCCCGCGTCACGCACGCGCTGCACCGCGACGGCGAGCACGTCGGTGGGGCACGGCGAGGTGAAGCCACCGTAGCCGAGGCTCATGTTCACGGCGGCGATCCCGTACGTGGTGCGGTTCGCGATCACCCAGTCGAGCGCGGCGACGATGTGCGTCGAGGACGCGCTCGTGCCGGTGAACACGTCGAGCGCCGCGATGCGGACGCTCGGCGCCACGAGGCGGATGATGGCGGACACGTTGGTGCCGTGCCGCGAGCTGGGATCGTCCGCGACTCCGTCCGATGGCGCGAAGTCCTGCGCGAACACGATGCCGCAGCCCGGCCCCGCCGCGGCGCACGCGCCGAACTCGGGACGCGTGTGATCGGCGCCGGTGTCGAGGACCGCGACGGTGCGATCGCGACCGTCGGCCCCGCGCGCGAGCGCGGCTGGCTGCCCGATGAGCTCGAGCGAGGGGATCGCGTCGGTCGTGTGCGAGCGCTCGGGCTCCACCCGGAGCACCCCGTCGAGCGCTTCGATCGAGGCGAGCGTCGCGCGATCGTGGAGGCGCAGGGCCGTGATCGGCAGGTGCCGCGGCGCGAGGACCACGTCCTCGGCCGCGACGTGAGAGCGCATCGCCTGGCGCAGCTGGCCCTGGTCCTCGCCCGCACCCACCACGAGCACCACACGCGCCTCGCCCCGCTCGAGCGCGTCGATCAGCGCGGCGCGCTCGTCGAGCGGGACGCTCGCAGCGTCCGTTGCCGCGTCCCGCTCGGCGTCGTGCGTGCGCGCCCCACAGCCCGCGAGCCCGAGGACGAGCGAGGCGGTGGCGAGGCTGCGGAGGACACGCGACATCGAACCGTGCATCGGCAGCGAGCACCGCGGCCTTGAGCCCTTCGTGCGACGGCCGGCGTGAGAGACCTCGCGCCCTCCCCGTTCGCGCAGCGTTGACGCGCCGGAAAGCGCTGCTTACTCGTCAGCCCGTCGCCGCGCTTCACCGAGAGCGCTCCAACGAAGGCGACGAGCACGCCCGGCCCCCTCTCCAGAGAGAGGAGGGCAGAAAGGACGAAGGCACCATGCTGACCCGTTTCGACCCGTTCGCTCCGTTCCGCTCCTTCGACGACCGCTTCCAGCACGAGCTCACCCGCACCATGGAGAGCCAGCGCACCTTCGCCCCTGCGGTGGACATCTTCGAGGAGAAGGACGGGTTCGTGGTCAAGGCCGAGCTCGCGGGCGTCAAGCCCGAGGAGATCCACGTCGACGTCGAGAACGGCGTCCTCACGCTCAAGGGCGAGCGCAAGCTCGAGCGCGACGAGAACAAGGACGGCTACCACCGCGTCGAGCGCTGGTACGGCTCGTTCCAGCGGCAGTTCACGCTGCCTCGCACGGTCGACGCCGAGCGCATCGAGGCCGCCACCAAGGATGGTGTCCTCACGGTCCGCATCCCCAAGAAGGGCGAGGCCAAGGGCCAGAAGATCTCGGTCAAGACGGCCTGATCGACGCACGGAGACGAGAGCGCGCGCCGCTCTCGTCTCGCGTCCGTCTCGGCTCACCGCACGTCGCCGACGCGCGCTTCGCCGTGGTCCACGGCGACCAGCATGTGCCGCCCTTGGAACGGACCCGCGAGCGCGTCCTCGTCGACGCGGAGCGCGACGTCGGCGACCTCGTCGGCGTAGCGGTCGCACATCATCATGCGCGTCGTGTCGATCTCGACGACGCGCTCGTCGATCGACTCGCGCCCCATGCGACCGACGAGGAAGCCAGGCTGCCCGCCGGTGCCGGCGAAGGGCAGCTCGGGCTGCGTCGTCACCTCGAGCTCGTGCGGCATGGAGCCGAAGAGCGGCGGCACGAGCACGTGTCGATCGCCCTGGCGCACGCCGAGGCTCGCGAGGCGATCCTGGCCGTAGAGCACCGTGTGTCGCGACGGCAGATCGAGCGCGAGCCACGCGTCCGAGCCGAGCGGCAGGTACTGCACCGCGAAGCTGCCGCGCGCCTCGTCGATCCACGCGATCGGCACGCACGGACGCTGCACGCGCTCTCGCCGCGGGGGCGCGCTGCCGCACGCAGCCAGCGCGAGCGCGCCTGCGGCGATCGAGGACGCGAGCAGCCGGATCCGGACGACGCGCACGATGCCTTCAGTTCTGGGCGCGCGGGCGCGTGGAGGTGCGAGCGCTCTTGCCCGGCAGCGGCGCGAACGCCTCCTTGATGAGCTGCTCCTGCTCGAGCTTGTGTGCCTTCTCCGAGCCGGTCGCGGGGCTCGCGCTCTCCACGCGCGAGACGCAGCGGAGCGAGAAGCGGTCGCCGAGGATCGCCGGCAGCCGCGCGTTCATCGCGAACCACGCGCCGCTGTTCCACGGCTCCTCCTGCACCCACACGACGTCGGTGCCGTCGGCGAACGGCGCGAGCGCCTCGCGCACCTCTTCGGGGCGCAGCGGGTAGAGCTGCTCGAAGCGCACGATCGCGACGTCCTCGCGCCCCTCGGCCCGGCGGTGCTCGGCGAGCTCGAAGTAGAGCTTGCCCGAGCAGAGGAGCACGCGCTTGACCTTCTTCGCGGGGACCTCGGCGTCGCTGATGACGCGCTTGAAGCTCCCGGTGACGAGCTCCTCGAGCGTGCTCTCCGAGTGCGGGCTGCGGAACAGCGACTTCGGGCTCATCACGATGAGCGGCTTGCGGATGGGGCGCACGACCTGACGGCGGAGCGCGTGGAAGATCTGCGCGGCGCTCGTGAGGTTGACGACCTGCATGTTGTCCTCGGCCGCGAGCGCGAGGAAGCGCTCGAGGCGCGCGCTCGAGTGCTCGGGGCCGGCGCCCTCGTAGCCGTGCGGCAGGAGCAAGACGAGGCCCGAGAGGCGATGCCACTTGTCCTCGGAGCTCGCGATGAACTGGTCGATGATGACCTGCGCGCCGTTGGCGAAGTCGCCGAACTGCGCCTCCCACACGACGAGGCCGTCGGGACAGTCGAGCGAGTAGCCCCACTCGAAGCCGAGGCAGCCCTGCTCGCTCAGGGGCGAGTCGTAGAGCTCGAGGCGGCCCTGCTTGACCGTCATCCCCGCAGCCGCGAGCTTGTCGGCGACGTGCGCGAGCGCCGTGTAGCGCTGGCCCGTGGCTGCATCGAACGCGACCGCCTGGCGATGCGCGAACGTGCCGCGGCGCGTGTCCTGTCCGGTGAGACGCACCGTGTGCCCCTCGGCCAGGAGCGAGGCGTACGCGAGGTTCTCCGCGACGCCCCACTTGAGCTTCGCGCCGTCGATCGCGTCCAGGTACTCCTTCCGGTTCGCGGCGATCTGGCGCATGAGCTGGAAGCCGTCGGGCACGGTCCCGAGCGCGCGGAGCAGCGCCTCGAGGCGTGCCTTGTCGAGGCCCGTCGGCGTGTCGCTGACGGCCGCCTCCGGGCCGCCCTTGTACGGCGCCCAGAGGCCACCGAAGGCCGCGATCTCGTAGGTCCGCTGCGTCTCGCGCACCTCGTTCAGCGCGTCGTCGAGGGCCTTGCGCTTCTCGGCGACGATGCCGTCCGCTTCCTCCTGCGTGATCTTGCCGAGCTCGAGCAGGCGCTTGACGTAGATCTTGCGGACGGTCTCCTTCTCGTCGATCGCCTTGTACATGAGCGGCTGCGTGAAGCGCGGCTCGTCGCCCTCGTTGTGGCCGTACTTGCGGTAGCAGTAGAGATCGATGACGACGTCCTTGTGGAAGCGCTGGCGGTACTCGGCCGCGAGCATCGCCACCTGCGCGACCGCCTCGGGATCCTCGCCGTTCACGTGGAAGACGGGGCAGCGCAGCATGCGCACGAGGTCGGTGCAGTACTGCGTCGAGCGACCGTCGGCCGCGACCGTCGTGTAACCGAGCTGGTTGTTGATGACGACGTGGATCGTGCCGCCCGTCGAGTAGCCCTCGAGGTTCGCGAGGTTGAGCGTCTCGGCGACGATGCCCTGACCGATGAACGCGGCGTCGCCGTGGATGAGGAGCGGCACGACGCGCGTGCGGTCGGTGTCGCCGCGGCGATCCTGCTTGGCGCGGACGCGGCCCTCGACCACCGGGTTCACGAACTCGAGGTGGCTCGGGTTGAACGACATCGTGAGGTGCACGCTGCGGCCGTCGAACACGCGATCGCTCGAGTAGCCGAGGTGGTACTTCACGTCGCCGCGCCCCATGAGGCGCTCGGGCGAGGTGTCCTCGAAGGCCGCGAGCATGTCGCGCGCGGGCAGCTCCATGATGTTGAGGAGCATGTTGAGGCGGCCGCGGTGGGCCATGCCGATGACGGCCTCCTCGAGCCCGAGCTGCGCGCCGCGCAGGATGATGAGCTCGATGAGCGGGATCGTGCTCTCGCCACCCTCGAGGCTGAAGCGCTTCTTCTTCGTGTAGGCCTTGTGGATGAAGGTCTCCCACACCTCGGCCTCGGTGAGCTTCGAGAGGATGTGGAGCTGGCGCTCGCGCGTGAGCTCGAGGTGGTTGCCCGTCGACTCCATGCGGGTCTGGAGCCAGTCGCGCTCCTCGGTCTCCTCGAGCTGCGTGACCTCGACGCCGATGGTGCGGCAGTAGGTCTCCTCGAGGCGGGCCACGATCGTGCGCAGCGGGAGCGTCTGCGCCATCGCGTTGAAGGGCGTGTCGAGGTCGACGTCGGCGAGCCCGAATGTCGCGAGGCCGAGCTCGCCGGCGGGGCGGTTCGCGCCGCGGCGCGGGAGGATGTCGAGGGGATCGAGATCCGCGAAGAGGTGGCCGCGCACGCGGTACGCGTTGACCATCGCGGAGACGCGGCTCTGGAGCTCGGTCGCCGCGCGGGTGTCGGGGCCCGGCGCGAACGAGACGCGGTCGCTGCGGAGCGAGCCCGACGAGGTCTCGAGGCCCGAGATGGCGGGCGTCGCGATGGCGGGCGTCGCGACGACCCCCGGCGAGGTCAGGCGGCCCGGCGAGGTGATGCCTGCGGCGGTGCGGCGCGGGGGCAGGGGCTCCTCGTCCAGGCCGTCGAAGTACTTGCGCCAGGCCTCGCTCACGGAGGCGGGGTTCGCGCGGTACTGGAGGTACAGCTCTTCGACGAGGCCCTGGTTGACGCCGAAATCTTGGCTCATGGGTGGCTACTTCCTCTGAGGCGGCCCCTCACGTCGGGGCCGTCGGGGCAGGCATGGTAGCGCGTGAAACGCCCCGTGGCGGCCAAGAACCCACCGAGCCGCGGAGCGACCTGGACACCACCTCCGCGCCCCGCGCATCCTCCCCCCATGGCGACGGCCGGGGAACGAATGGGCTGCGCGGTGCTCGCGCTCTTGTGCGCAGGCGGCTGCGGTGGGTCGGCCTCGCAGGCGCACGGGGCCGGCATCAGGAACGAGGGGATGGATCGCGCGATGCTGGGCCTGCACCTCGCGCACGTCGCGGAGATCGTCGAGGCGCAGTGTCCCGAGCGCAGCCTGGAGGCGATCGGCGCTGCGTACGACCGACGCGACGGTCGCCTCGCGGCGTGCAGAGACGCCACCGCGTACGACCATGCGCGCGCCTGGCTGGACGCCCTCGCCAGCGAGTCGACCGAGGACGAGGCGCGGCTCTGGGCAGCGCAGCGCGAGGAGCTCACCCGCTCCTTCGTCGGGGCCGGTGTGGCGTGCGAGACCGCCGATCCGGAGGCCCTCCGCGCGGCGCTCGAGCGCGCGACACGGCTCCACGCCGCGCGCGACACATGTGAGTCGTGCGGACCGATGCAGCGCGAGATGCTGACTGCGGTCGCCCGCGAGGTGCTCCGCCGAGCCCGCATGCGCGCATGGTCACGCCGAGAGGACCTGAGGCTCGTCCAGGGGATGCGGGTCTTCGACCACCTCGTCATCCTCGCGATGGTCAGCCCCGAGCACGAGGACGCGGAGCTCGTCGCCGGCGGCGTGCTCGAGATG
>JBILLJ010000026.1:0-75914 GCA_044376125.1 Sandaracinaceae bacterium | reverse complement strand
CGCGCCTCGTGATCACGGCCGACGGGACCGTCTTCGGCCCCGGCCTCTGCACCTACGACGCTGCCTCGGAGACCGGGGTCCTCCTCGTCATCACCGACTTCGATCTCGGCCTCAGCCCGCCGCGCCTGCTCTTCTCGTTGCGCGCGACGGGGCTTCACCCCTGATCGACGTGGGTGCGATCAGAGGCCGCGCACGCTGTAGACGAAGCTCGCCTGCGGGAAGCCCTGGTAGCGCTCCACGATGGTCGCGTGCGGCACGCGGTCGCCGTCGACGTAGCGGGCCGCGAGGGCCTCGGCGGCGGCGCGATCGCCCGTCGCCTTGATGCGCATGACCATCGTCATGAGCTCGCGCACCGCGGCGGGCAGGCGCGCGAAGTCGATGCGGAACGCGCCGGTGTGCGTGCCGTCGGCCGCGGAGGCCTCGGGGCTCCACGTGATCGCGCCCTGATCGAGGAGCACGCCGATCTGGACCGCTGCGAGCTGGCTGTACGCCTTTCGCTGGCCCGTCGGCGTGTACATGCCGCGCGAGATGTGCCCGAAGGTCCACACGATCGAGTCGAGGTAGACCTCGCGCGCCTGCGCGTCGGTGAGGATGCCGCGCTCGCGCAAGAGGTCGACGAAGAAGAGCGCGCAGCTCTGCGCCTTGAGCTCCTCGAGCATCGACGCGAGCGCGCCGCCGAAGGCCTCGTCGTCGGTCTGGCCGGCAGCGCTGCCCGCGCTCGGCCGGTACTCGTGCGAGGGCCCGAGGTTGTGGCCGGCCTCGTGGAGGATCGTCGAGAGCAGGCCCGAGGTCTGATCGTCCGAGTAGATCGCCATCGACTCGCTCGCGAGGAGTGAGCTCGCCTGCGCGCGCCGCCGCGCGAGGCTGTCGGGGTCCGTGTAGAGGTTGCTCATCGCGACCGTGCGGCCGCGCCCCTCGTCGCTCACGGGGCCCCAGTTCGGGAGGCTCTGCCCGATCGTCGCGCCGAACGCGTCGCGGTCGTCGCCCGCGTTGACGACGATGTCGATGAAGTCGGGCAGCGTGAAGGCGACCTCGCGGGCCTGGTAGCTGTCGGAGGCGAGCGCGGCGAGCGAGCCCTCCATGTCCGCGCGAAGCGGCGTGAGGCGGTCCTGCCACACGAGCGAGCCCTGGTTGATGCGCGCGAAGGTGAGGTGGAAGCCCGCGTGGATCGAGCACGGCTCCCAGTAGGTCTCGTCCGGACCGACGCGCACGTACCACTGCGAGTTGCGCGCGTTCATGCGCGACCAGGCCTCGTCGGCGGGCGTCCAGTCGTTCGTCTCGAAGCCCTGCGCGGCGGCGCGGAGGTACGCGACGAGCGCGGTCTCGTTCGGATCGGTCATCGCGTCCGCTGCGGCGCGCAGCTCGGCGGCGATGGGCTGCATCAGCTCCGCGTAGGCCTCGTGGTAGGGCACGGCCACGAGGCCGTCGCCGCCTTCGACCGGGCGCACGACGCTGAAGTGACCGAGCAGGGCCTGCGCGTCGGGGCGCGCCTCGAGGCTCGCGCAGAACGAGTCGTCTTCTCCCTGGATCGACGCGGGATACACATCGACGGGCTGTCGCGGCGCGCCGTCGATCGCCGAGCACGCGGCCTCGCGCTCGGTGGTGGAGCCGCGGCACGCGGGGCCCCAGTTGCGTCGGAAGAGGCTCGCGCTCGCGGTGTCGCTCGCGTCGAGGCGTGCGCTCATCGCCTCCATGCCCGTCTGTCGCGCGTAGAGGCGATCGACGAGCTCCGCGACGCGCATCATGTGGCCGACGAAGGCCTGGTGCGCAGGGGGCAGGGCGGCCACGTCGGTCTCGACGAGCGTGGGCGCCGCGTGATCGAGCTCGGTGATCACGAGCGCACGCCGCGCATCGCTCGGCGCTGCCGCACGCGCCTCGGCCTCGATGCGCGTCGCGACGCGAACGAACGCATCGGTGAACGCACCACTTTCCACCCAGCGCGGCGCCGCGGCGGTGCCGTAGAAGAGGAGCGAGCGCACCTCGTCGGGATCGGGCTCGCCATCGCCGTCGGTGTCGGCCGCCCAGAACACGGGCTCGTTCAGCCGCAGCGCGAGCTGGTTGAAGCGCGCACGATCGACCTGGGCCGTCCGCATCGAGGACACGGTGCGCTGCGCACCTCCACAGGACACGAGCGCGAGCGCGACGGGCGCGCAGACGAGGAGAGTACGAGTCGTCGACATGGCGCCCGCTTCTAGCAGGGCCCCGCGAGAAGTGCCCTGCCCGTGCTGCCCACACCCGTGCCCGTGCCCGTGCCCGTCGTGCCCGTGCTGCCCACACCCGTGCCCGTGCCCGTGCCCGTGCCCATGTCCGCACCGTCAGTGTCGTGGAAGCCCGCCCCCGTCTCGCCGGCGACTTCGCGCCCGATGCGAGCGTGTTCCCGAGCGAGCCGGACGTGAGACGGGAGGCCGTCGCCTCGGTCCTCGCCTTCGAGGTCGTCTCCATGCAGCGTGTCTCTTCCGCCAAGCGCGCGTGGCGAGGGAGCACCTCCAAACCGCCGTGAGCCCGCTCTCGCGTCGCGAACTTTTCACTTTACACGACACCCTCGCTCGCGTTTCCTCGTTCGCGTCACGACCCAGGAGGGGAAGCGATGCGTGGAACGTGGGTGGCTCGCAATCGGCACACGAAGTGCTCGGTCGGTCGGTCGGTCGGTCTCGCTCTCAGCCCGCGCGACTGAGCGGCACTGACGCAACAGTCGCGGGGACGAGCCGATACGGGGGCTCCATGACGCCCTCGCGACTTCGCCCCACCGCACGCACCCTGTTCGCTGCGCTCGCCGCGCTCGCGCTCGCGCTCACGAACGTGGCGGCCGGCTGCCCCGGTGATCCGCCGCCTCCGATCGATCTACCCGTCCTGGCGACGACGGCGGCCGTCGGATCGCTGCCTGGCTCCACCAGCGTCAGCGATGACGGGACGTTCACGTATTCGGCCCCGATCCCAGTGCCGCCAGGCCGCGCCGGGATGCAGCCCTCTCTCGCGCTCTCGTATGCCTCGACGCCTTCGGAGGGCTCGCTCGGCGTGGGCTTCGCGCTCTCTGGCCTCTCGAGCATCACGCGCTGCGGCCAGAGCGTCGCGATCGACGGGCAGCACCGCGGCGTCGAGCTCGACGACGACGACCGGCTCTGCCTCGATGGCGCGCGCCTGCTCGCCGTGGAGGGCGAGGACATGCAGGCCGGGACGATCTACCGCACCGAAACGGAGACGTGGCGGCGCATCGAGACGGTCGAGTCCGACCGAGTCGGGGTCACGGGCCCGGTGACGCTTCGCGTCCGGATGCCGGATGGCCGCGAGCGTCTCTATGGCGCCTCGAACGACAGTCGCCTGGAGATCACACGCGCCGATGGCAGCCGCGTGGTCGCCACGTGGTTCCTCACGCTCGAGCGCGACCCGCGAGGCAACGCGATCCGCTACGGCTACGACCACGTCACGCCGACGCTGCCGGCCGAGCTCGCGGCGCTCGCGGATCCGGACCCGCCGACCTACGACCTCGTGCGGATCTCGCGCATCGACTACACGGGCACGGCGAACGATCTCGGCACGCTCACGTCTCCCGGCACGCGGTCCGTTCGCTTCACGTACGCGAGCACGCCCCGCACGCCCGACCGAGGGGTCCTCAACGCGGACGATCCTGCCGAGGAGCCGGGCGTCGAAGACGGGTTCTTCGAGGGCAGCTACGGCTGGCGCGCCTCCGCGTTCCCGCTCGAGCGCGTCCGCACCTACGTGGAAGAGGACCTCGTGCACGAGCTCCGGCTCGTGGGCGAGACCGAGCCGGTCTCTCGACGCTACCGACTCACCAGCGCGCAGCTCTGCGCCAACGCCCCGCCCGCGCCCGGCACCACCACGGACGCCGGCCTCGTCTGCATGCCGCGCACGACCTTCACGTGGCGGAGCCAGTCCGCCCCCGGCGCTCCTGTGGCGGACAGCCGGTACGCGGCACCCACGTTCGAGATTCGAGAAGTTGACAGCTACGCGGCGCCGGTCGAACGTCGCCCGTGCGCGCTCGAGCTGGACGGCTACGAGGGGGCCCTCTGCGACACGGCGACTCCCGCGGTTGCGCTCGACGCGAACGGCGATGGTGCGGACGACCTGTTCTATCTCGTCGATGTCAATGACGAGCGAGGTGCCCTGCTCGCCATTCGCTATGGTGGCTACTTGCCTCGGGACAGCGCGGTGCTTGGCGCGGACACACCGCTGCAGCGTTTGCGGCTCCTCGACGTGATTCCGGACCGGCCGGACAGAGATTTGGGCGCAATCAACGTCTCGTTGCAGCACGCCAACGCCGTCGACTGGAACCTCGACGGCCGAGACGATCTGGTTCTGCTCCTGCCGGACTACGCTCCGGCGCTGCCGCGGTGGGAGCTGATGGTCGCAGTTGCCTCCACCGAGACACGTTTCGAGCTGCAATCGACGGGCCTCTTCATCCCCATGTCCTTGGAGGACGAGGAGCTTCAAGCCGGGCCTTTCCGGGGTGCGCATACCGGCAGAGGTCTCGACCGCCGCGGTCGCTTCGAGCTGGCGGACATCGACGGAGACGGACGGCAGGACGTGCTCGCGTGCCTCGATGCGACCGACACCCTGGATCGATACTTCGATGGTCGGCCGCTCGTTCGAGCTCCGCACGGCAACTGGTGGGTCGCGTTTCGACATCCGGACGGGACCCTGGGTGTGCCGACCCCCGGCGGGTTGCATCGGATGCATCCTACGGCCGTGGAGACCCAGTGTGGCTTCGAATACGGAGGGCTCGAGCGGGGTACCGGGGTCCGAGGCGAGGTGTCGGTCGACTTCCACTACTACGATTTCCACGTCGCCGCGCTCGACTCCGACGGGGATGGTCGTCAGGAGCTGCTCATCGCCCCTCCGTGGTTCACCGACTATCCCGGTTTGCCCACGCGTGACCGCAACGTGCGGCTGCTTCGTTGGGATGGATTCCGGGTCGTCGCCGAGCCCACGAATGTGCCGAACGAGCGCTTCACTGTCATCGACGCGAACGGAGACGGGTTGCACGACCTCGTGACGGAGCACGCGACCCTCGTGCCCCCCGTGCTCGCCGGGAGAGTCCCTTCGGACCCTGATCGGGTGTTGTCGCTCGTCTATCTCAGCGAGGGGCAGGGCGATTTCGCAGTCACCACTCCGAGCGTTGCGGTGCCCGAGCGAGTTCGAGCGCAGCGGCGGGAGTGGCTCCCTGGGTCGACGGGTACGCGGTGGATCCGCGATCCGCTTCCGATCTCTGGATTCGACCTCAACGGGGACGGCCGCGGTGATCTGCTCTTCACCAGCATTCGGCCGGACGAGGTCTGGCCGGAGACCCGCTGGGCGAGATCCGCGACTGGTTCGCCGACCGCCCGGGTCGATGGCTGGGCGACGTCGCGCTTCCATGCGCTCGAACTGCTGACGAGCACGGCCGACGTGACCTACGAGACCGGGGGGATCGTCGAGGGGAATCTCGCGTTGCACCGCGGAGACCCGACCGTGCCCGAGCTGTTCAGGACCGAGCACGTGGGCTTGGACGCCGACGGCGATGGCTCGCTCGATCTCCTCACGATCCCTCGGTTCGGGCAGAGCAGCGGCGCTGGCTCGCGCGTGCCCTTCCGCCGACGTAGCGCGCTGCGTCTTCATCACAACGTGCGCTCGCAGCCGTGGTTGCTCGAGCGCATCCAGGATGGGCTAGGCGCCGAGACGATCGCTCGCTACACGCCGCTCTCCGATGCGCGTGTCTACCGTGCGAGCCGCGATTGCGAATACCCGACACGATGCACGAGCGACAGCCGCTACGTGGTTCGAAGCGTCCTCCACGACACCGGTGCGGATGCTCGGCTCTACATCGAGGAGGAGCACTCGTACCAAGGCGGGCGCGTCGATCTCCAGGGTCGAGGCTTTCTCGGCTTCTCTCGTCACGTCGTGCGCAACACCACCACGGGTGAGGTCGTCGACCGGCGCTTCAACGCTGTGTACGACCCCGCGACGCGGAGTTACCCCGGGGCCGGCCGCCCGCGAGCGGTCCTCCGGTATCGGCTGGATCCCTCGGTCGTGGGCGAGGACGCGACGCGGTTCGTGGGCTCGAAGCAGCTGTTCACGTACGATCTCCGCGTGACCGATGTCGGGACGCACTACGTCGTGACGACCTCGACGCGCACGCGCGAGTACGAGGAGGAGGCGATCCCGCCCGGCGTGGCGCTCGGGCGCGATCCGTTCCTGGCGCTCCTGCCGGAGCGGACGGTGACCAGCGACATGACCTACGACTCGTTCGGCTCGCTCCGTCGGTCGGTCGAGACCATCGATGGCGTCGCAGGTCGGCTCATTCACCGCTACGTGCCCGTCCACGACGAAGCGCGCTGGCGCATCGGCCTGCCGGGGCGCGAGGTCGTGCAGACTGACGAACAAGACGGCGCGTGCTCGCTCGACAGCTGGACCGTGTACTCGGTGGACACGGCGATGGCCGAGGTGACCGCCATCACGCGCACCACGAGCACCTCGGGTGACCCGAGCGTCGACCGGACGACCACGCTCACGCGCGATGCCTGGGGCAACGTGGTCACGGCGACCACCACGAGCGCCGAGCCCACCCGCACGGTGACGCTGACCTACGAGCCCACGGGCTACTTCGTCGACTCCATCACGAACGCGCTCGGACACCGGACATCGGTCGAGATGGAGGCGCGCTTCGGCCAGATTCACCGCGCGGAGGACCCGAACGGTGTCGAGGCCCTTCGGAGCTTCGATGGCTTCGGAAGGTTGCGAGAGGCGCGCAGCACCGGACGCGGGGGCGTCGAGATCAGCTACGACCTGGCTGATCCCGTCGGCCGGCATCAGGTCCGGATCGACCCAGACGAGGGGGGGCACGAGGTCGTCGAGTACGACAGGCTCGGCCGCGCTGTGGCGAGCCAAGTCGACCATGCCTTCGTGACCTCGTACGCCCTGCGTGAGTTCGACAGGCTCGGTCGGCTGATCGCCGAGAGCGCGCCCTTCAGCGACCCGGCGGAAGCGAGCACCGTGGCGCGTCATCGGTACACCTACGACCTCATCGGGCGCGTCACCAGCACCACCAGCGCGGACGGCGTGGTCACCGGCTACGAGTACGGTGTCGCGCAGCGACGGGTCACCCCTGTCGCGGCGGATGGGACCAACACCACGACGACGACCGAGCTCGACCGCGCCGGTCGTGTGCTGGCCGTGCAAGAGCCCGAGACGACCGAGCTCGCCACAGGTGGCGCGCGGGTGGTCACCGCGCCCGCGGCGCGAACCAGCTACCAGTACTGTCGCTCGGGCGCATTGAGGAGGACGCGCGATCCGCGTGGTCACGTCACGACCGTGGAGTACGACGACCTCGGGCGTCGGGTGTTCCTCGAGGATCCGGCCGCAGGGGTGGCTCGCTTCGAGCACAACGCGCTCGACGAGCTCGCGCACACCGAAGACGCGCTGGGTCGAGTCAACCGCTGGGAGCGCGACGTCCTCGGTCGCGTGGAAGCGCTGCACCACGACGCGGATGGGATCGTCGATCGGTTCTTCTACGACACCGCACCACTCGGGACGACGGGTCGCACGGTGCTCGGCGCGCTCGCGTCTTCCGAGAGCGGCGATGGCGTGATCGACACCTACGAGTACGACTCGGCGGCGCGCGCGCGTGCCCAGAGCCGGCTGGTGGAGGGGCGCCTCCTGCGCTTCGAGAACGACCTCGACGACTTCGGTCGCGTGCTCGAGACCCGCTACCCGGACACGCTCGGACTCGGGGCGATCGCGGTCTCCAATCGGTATGACGCACGCTCCGGCGAGACCACGGAGGTCTGGCTCGACGGGGATCGGGTCTGGCGGCTGGAGGCGCAGGACGAGCACGGCGCTGCGACGGGAGAGCACCTGGGGTCGGCTCGCTGGGGCGAGATCGATCGCGCCACCTTCTACTCGGCCGACGGTCGCATGACTCGGCTCGACAGCCGGGCGGGGAGCATCCCGCTCCAGGATCTCCAGTACGACTACGAGGATCGAGGCCTCCTGACGCGGCGGGTGGACGGCCTGCTCGGCCGGAGCGACGTGCTCGCCTACGACGAGCTCCGGCACCTCCGGACGCTCGGCGAGCGCGGCGCCGCTGCGCGAGAGCGCTACTCGATGGACGAGATTGGCAATCTGACTGCCACGCACGACGGCGAGCTCCACTACCTCGACCCGGCGCACCCGTACGCCGCCACGGAGATCGACGGCCCGAACGGCGGCTCGTTCGGTTACGACGCCGTGGGCAATGCCTATCGAGCCCGCGACCTCGAGATCGCCTACACACAGCGCAACCTCCCGCGGACCATCGACTCCGACAAGGCGGGCCTCATCCGCTACACGTATGACGCGGGAGGGGGCCGGGCGATAAAGCGAAGCCGAGACACGGACATCACCTACTTCGGGCTCTATGAGCTCGAGCGGCGCGGGATGCAGCTCTACGAGCGACTGAGCATCGACACGCCAGTCGGCGTCGTCGCGCAGCTGGAGCGGAGCGCGCAGAGCGGACCGAACGGACCGGGTTCTCGGCTGCGGTGGCTCCTGGTCGAACGCCAGGGCTCGGTCGAGACCACGTGGGTCTCCGGGGAGAGCCCGCGACACATCCAGTACGACGCCTACGGCGGCGTGCTGACGAGCGGCGGCAGCACGAGCGGTGAGCGCCCGAGCGCGACCGTGAGCCAGGGCTACACCGGCCACGAGCACGAGGACGACGTCGAGCTCGTCAACATGGGCGGCCGGGTCTACTCCCCACGCCTCCGCCGGTTTCTCACCGCCGACCCTCTCGTGATGGATCCGGTGGGCCAAGGCCTCAATGCCTATCTCTATGCGTCCGGCAGTCCGTCGAACGCAACGGATCCGACTGGCCTGTACGTGCTTTGGAGCGAGACTGTTGAGTCGGACGGGGATTCGTATTTGATGCTGTGGGACCAGCACGGCAACGTCGCGGCATGTGGCGCGGATCGCGCCGGTTGCGTGTCTGACGGCGGGTTCGACTGGGGCGATGATCCAGCAACCGAGCGCGCTGGTGCGAGCGCAGCGGGAGGCGCGACGGCAACGACGTCTAGGTCTGTCGAACCGCCGTGGCTCGAACAGTTGGATACGAATCCGGGAGTGCTCGGATGGATGAACTTCTTCGCTGGCTTCGGCGAGTCGGTGACCGACCTGCTTCCGCCGGTCACCCACATGGCGGATCAGCGAACTGGTGTCGCGGACGTCGCCGTTCGCTGGGTTCTCGCGCCGGTCCGCAGCTACAACCGCGGCGCGGGCCTGCACAATGGCGTGATCGACCCGACCTCGCCCCGCTACCGCGATGGCGCGGACGCAGCAATGTTGTGGTGGCTTTCGTTGGGCGGCGCCGCGATGCTCAGTCCCGCGAGAGCCGCGCCGCTGGTCCAATCGGGAGCGGCCCTGGCGGAGAGCGAGGGTGCGCTCCACGCGCTGCCCCCTGGCGAACTGTCACCAACCCACTATCCGGTCCCCGATCCACCTATGTCGGCACCGCCAGTTCGGTACGAACCGACGAGCGTTGGAGAGGTGATGCGAATGCGTAGAGGGGAAGGTCCGCTGTCCCAGGAGACTCATGGGGACGGCAACATCGAGGCGCACCACAGGAGGCAGGTTCCGATCAGCGAGGGGGGCGTGTTTGACGAGCTAACCGCGCGTACGCATAGAATGGATGGTAACCACACTCGGCATGGAGTGGCTTCCCGGCTCACCCGGTCACAGCGCTCGCGTGAAATTCGCGAGCACTGGAAGCGTCGTGGGGGACAGTACTTCACGGGCGACGGAGAGGGGATCTGATGGACAGGCACGAGATGCTCGCTTTGTTGAATCCGGTCCTGAGATTGCGCGAAATCCCCGGCCGACGCCTTGTGCCGGGCGACTGGAGCCGCGTTGCTCAGGTCTTCGGGCGACGCCCGCCGGAGAGCTTCGTTGTATTCATTGATCTTCTCTCCGACTATTCGTGCCCCGGCGCCAGTCTGCTGGGTGCCGCAACCGGGCAAAGCGAGGAAGGGGACTTCGAGCTGGCCATGGACCTCGAGAAGAAGATGCCCACAGGCTGGCCGCATGGCCTGGTGCCCTTCTGGGTGATTGGCAATGGGGACTACCTCGCTTTGGACCTGCGGAGGCCTGACTGCGCGCCAGTGGTCCTCCGTGACCACGCCGACGGGAGCGTTCAGGAGGAGTTTTCCGACTTCGAGTCTTTTCTTCGAGCCCTGCCGAGCGAACTTGCCGATGGCAAGTAGCGCTCCTTTCTTTGGCGGCCTTGCAGGCGTCAGCGCGCAAGCGCGGTCGCGGGTGCGGACTCGTGCGCGGCCGTCATTGGGTGCAGTTGAAGGTGAAGGAACGGTGATCTGTTGCGTCTGCGAGACGGGACGTGCCGGCGCTCGCCAGGGTCCACGAGTGGATGCGTGTCGAAGGCAGCGTCGGGCTTCGTCGGGAGACCGCGTGCAGTTGCGAGCTTGGACTCCGTTCGATGCCGCGCCTACCGAGAGTTGGATGTCGTGACGGAGTTGCGAAATCGGGACACCACGCCCCGCGAGCCGGTGTCGGGCCCTGTGGCTCCCGACATGGCCAGTGGGCGCACTGCTTTCTCGGCATCCACCCGCGGGGGGAGTGGCGTGCGCTCGTCCCCGTCGACCTCGCCACCGCGGAGCCACGAGGACGCTTGGACAGCGGGCAGGCGCCGGCCGCGCCTGGGACATCGTCAGGTGGCGGACAGATGGGCGCGGGGGTGGCGGAGTTCGAGGTGCACGGAAGCGGCGCTGGGCGCTCGACGATACTTGCGGTGGTGGACACGAACCTGGCGAGTGAGACGATGACGACGACGCGACAGGTCCTCGGGTTGCTGGTGTTTGCGGGGTTGGTGCTCGTCGGCTGCACCGCTCCGAGCGCACCCACCGTGTCCCCGTGCTTCGAGGGGGATCTCTCTCCATGCGCGTGCCCCGGCGCGCTTCCATCCCTGGCGCTCTGCCGTGGCGGTCGCTACGAGGCCTGTGACTGCGTGTCGTGCGATCCCTCTGGCATGGAGACGTGCGCGTGCAGCGACGGCTCTTCGGGGGACCTGGATTGTGGCCCGGACGGGCGCGCCCTCTGCTCGTGCGACCAGAATTGGTCGTTCTGCATCCCGGGAGAGCGCTATGCGTGTCTGTGCGCTTCGGGCCGGGCAGGAACGCAGACCTGCGGAACGTCGCTCCTCGGGTCTTGCGTGTGTGACGGCGAGCCCGACGCCGGGACCACGAGCGCTGAGACCGCCGACGCGTTCGTGAGTGAGGCGCCCGATGCCGCCTGGCCGCCCGGGTGCGCCCCCGCGGCGTGTGATGGCCACTGCGGTCTCCGAGAGACCACGTGCGGCATCCCGGTCGACTGTGGCCCCTGCCACTCCACCCTCTGGCAACGGGCGATCGTCGCACGCGAGCTCGTGTGGGATCCCGCACGTGAGCTGCTCTATGTGGCGACGACAGAGGGTGATCCCACGCACCCCAACAGCCTCGTGGGCATCGACCCGGTGACCGAGGCGGAGGTGTTCGCGCTCCCAGTCGGCTCGGAGGCATTCAGCCTGACGTTCTCCAACGATGGCGCCTCGCTCTACGCCATGGTGGCCGCGGCCCCGACGATCCTCCGGGTGGATCTCGATTCCCGAAGGGTCGTCGAGGAGATCGCCTTCGGGACGACCGTGACGGGGGAGACCCTCTGGCCGACCAGCTTCACCGTGGTTCCGGGGCGCCCGAACACCCTCGTCGTGACCCGAACGGCCGATCGTTGGTGGGAGGGCACGGTCGTGCTCGATGACGGAGTGGCGCGTCCGGAGGTTCTCTATGAGGAGCTCGGGAGCGTGGTCGCCGCATGGGATGGTCGCGTGATCTATGGAGTGGGGACCGGCGGGGCCGTGGAGCTCAGCCTCCACTCTCGCGGCCTCGCGCTCCAACGAACGGTGCCCGAGCTCTCGCTCGGGCTGCGCCCCGTCCTGGAGGGTCGGCTGCTGTTCACGTCTCGGGCCACGGTCGTCGATCCGATCCCGTTGCGCGAGATTGGCAGATACGAGATCGGGGACCGCGTGCCGCCCTATCCGTTCGTTCCGGAGGAAGCGTCGCACCGCACCTACGCCGTGGTGCCTCAGCGGGGCTCGACCACCAACGCCTACCGTGTTCGGGCGTTCGATCGCGAGCGCTTCGTCGAGGTCGGGTACACCGATGTGCCGGTGGTCAGCTGGAAGACACCCATCGCGCTGGTGCGCTGGGGGCCGCACGGCCTCGCCTTCTTGGCCATCTGGCCCGAAGGCGGGCGCACCGGCCCGCGTGAGCCGTCGACGGACCTCGCCGTGATCACCTCGGACATCGTCGTGGAGACGCCATGACGGGGCGTTGTCGGTTGAGGAGTCCTGGTCGTCGCATGGTGGGTGCTCGTTGGGCGGCAGTCGCGGCGACCTTGTGGGCGGCGTGCTCTGTGACGCATGGGGCGCAGCCTTGTGTGGATGGGGAGGTCGTGGTGTGTCGGTGCGCTGGAACGGATCGGGAGATCTCCACGGCGGTGTGCCGTGGGCAGGTGCTCGAGCCGTGTCGGTGCCCCGGCAGCTGCACGGCGTCGCCCGGCGTTCACGAGTGCACCTGCGTCGATGGCAGCGTCGGGCGCACCTCTTGCGGTCCGATCGGCGTCGGCGAGGAGGGCCGTTGCAGCTGCGAGCCGGAGTCGATGCGGTGCGAGATCGGCGAGGTGTTCGCGTGTCGCTGTGCGGACGGCGCGCTCGGCGCCCAGACCTGCATGCCGTTCGACGTGAGGCCAGAGGGCGTGCTGTCGCCCTGCGTCTGCGTGGATGGCGGGGTCGGGCGGGACGCCGGCACGCCGGAGGACAGTCCGCTTCCGCTTCCCGATGCGTCGTGGCCGGATGGGTGCACGCCCCTGCGCTGCGAGACGCTCGGCTGCGGCACCCACACCGCCGCGTGCGGCATCGCCGTGGAGTGCGGGCCATGCGAGGCGACCTTCCGCACCCTGGACATCGAGGCGCGCCACCTCCTCTGGGACGAACGACGCGAGCTCCTCTACGTGTCCGTCCCCAGCTCCGAGCCACGAGGCAACACCGTGTCTGCGGTGGATCCCCTCACGGTGGAGCGACCTTTCGACATCGTCGTGGGCAGCGAGCCTGGCGCGATGGCGATGAGCGAGGACGCTTCCACGCTGTATGTCGGCCTCGAGGGGGCGGGCGCCCTTCGTCGGGTGGATCTCGAGCGACGCGAGGCGAACCTCGAGATCCTTCATCGGGCGGACACGTTCGTGGGAGACCTGACGACGATTCCAGGGCAGCCTGACAGCGTCGTCGTGTCGCTCCGCGGCGGCCGGCCGGACGGCTCCATGTCGTTCGACTCGCTGTGGGTGTTCGACGGGCCCGTCGCCCGCCGGGACGTGGTCGAGTTCGGCCACGGAGAGGCGTTCTGGGTCGAGGTGCTCGATGCGAGCACGGCGCTCGGCATCAGCGAGGACACGAGTGGTCTGGGTGGTGTGAGCACGTTCGCGGTCGATGAAGAGGGCTTGCGTGAGGTCGCGAGCGCTCGGGTGATGTCCATGGGATTGGGCGATGTCGAGGTGTCGGCGGGTCTGGTCTACTCCCCCATGGGGCAGCTCGTGGACCCCGCCTCTTGGACTGTGCTCCACCGATTCGGCGCGTCGGGCGCCGTGGCCGTGGATGACGCCCACGCGCGTGTCTACTTCCTCGGGCGTCGCCCCGGCAGCTGGCTTCGAGACCTCGTGGCGTTCGACCTCGCCACGCGCGAAGAGCGGGGGCGGGTCCAGATTGGCGTGGACGTGATGAGCGTGACTCCGCCGGGCGCCGCCATCGATCTGATCGTGTGGCGAGCGAGCGGGCACCACGGGGTCGCGTACCTGGAGGGGGCCGCGGCCGATCTGCGTCCCACGCGCCTCGTGGTCGTCGAGACCAACTTGGTGTTGCCATGACGAGTGGAGACCGGGCGAAGACGCGAGTCCTGAGAAGAGAGAGGAAGGACGGTCGCGATCCCGATGGCGGGCGCGCCGTCGCCCTCGTCACGCTCTCGGGCGCCGGTCACCTCGCCTTCACGTGGGGCGCCGGGCGCCGCGATCGCGGAGGTTTGCGATGAAGATCCGTGCGGCGTCCGCGCGTTCGCCATCGTCGTGCCGGAGTCTGAGGGACCGTTGGGACGGTGATCCGACGGCGGTCTCGCTGCTCCGTCTCCTGCACGCAGGTTCCAGCCTCGCGCCTGCCGAGATCAGCCCTGAGTCGATTCCGCTCGGGGTCTCGTCGATCACGGTGGACGGCGAACCGTACGCCGATCTCCGGGGCCATGCCTTTGGCTCGATCTCGGACGCGAGGATTCGCCAGGTCGACTTGTCGTGCGCGACCCTCGATCGTTCCGCCCGCTTCGGTCGCAACATGCAGTTCGACCGCTGCATCGCGAGATCGCTCCGCGTCGGCGAGGCGTTGCTCCAGTGCGCGATGACGTCGACCGCCCTCGATGGCTCGGTTTTTCAGCGCGCGGAGTTCGAGGGGGCGGCCTTCAGTGGGTGCTCGTTCGCCAGAGCGAGCTTTCGCGGCGCGAGGGTCCTCTCGGTGCGCTTTCACGACTGTGACTTCTCCGACGTGCGGTGGAAGGGTGGACGCGTGCACGCCTCGACCTTCACGAACGTCGTGTTTCGCCGTGTCACCCTCGAACGGGTGGAGTTCTCGTCGTGCGTGTTTCGCGGATGCACGTTCGACGGTGTCGTGGGTATGACCCAGACAGCAGCCAACGAGTTCGTCGACTGCGCCACCCCGGAGGTGTTCGCCGAGATGGACGCGCTCGACACGATCGCCACAGGGAGTCACGTGGGCCTGCTCCGCGGACGACCCCGCGTGCCCCGCGACGAGGCACGCGAGATGGGGGCGCCGTGGCCATCGGCGCACGCGGAGACAGTGCTGCCCGGAGTCGACGCCTTGCGCAGATGGCTGGACGAGGATGCAGGCGCGCCCATCGCCAGGCTCGCAGCAGCAGAGTCCTTGTCGACGCGGCACGAGTGGCAGGCGGGTGGCGAGTACGCTCTTCTCCCCTACGAGCAGTTCCTGCGTGGCCACGCTGCGACGGCGATTGCGCGACCGCTCGGCCGACTTCGCGGCGTCATTCGCTACTCCCACGAGGCGGACCTACTTCGCTGCGTCACGTGTTGGTCTTCGAGCGGCGAGCGATCCGGCGCAGTCCTGGTGGAGGCGACGCCGACGAGCCGCGTCTATCTCCACTGGGAGGACGAACCGGGTGGCGCTGGGCAGCGCTGGGTTGCGGTCGCACGCGCCTGGTCACCCGGCCTGTTCGATCCGGGCAACTCGGTTTGGCTGACGGTGGGCAGGGGGACTTCTGCGTGGCGAAGGAGGGAGTACCGCAAGGGTGACCGAGAGGCGCGGGTCGCGGTCACAGACACCACCGCAGCTGGCAGCGAGGTTCGCACGGTCGAGCTCTCGTAAGGGGCATCAGTGGGAGCAGTGCAGGGCGAAGAGGAGGAGACGTGCACGAGCGGCTTGGACCGGGCGTTGGTCGATCTCCTATGCCTGCTGAGCGCGCTGTCGCGTGGCCTCCCTTTGAAGAGAGCCGTCGAGATGTAGGAACATGCAGAGGGAGCTCCACGGAGGCGATCGATGGCACGTGATGCGATCCTGCGGCGTTGGCGTGAGGCGATGGTGTCCGGTGACTCGCTGTTCACTGCGGAAGGCATCGCCGCGGTCGAGAGGGCGCTCGTGCGCTTCGAGGCGGACGCTGCGGCAGCCGGGGGCAGCCCCGAGTCGCTGGCCGAATCGCTGCGAGCCGTGGTGCTGGAGCTCGATCGACTCGGCGGCCTGGACGGGATTCACGGGAGCTTCCTCGAGACCGATGAGCGTGAGGAGCTCGTGCCGTACCTGCTCGGCGTGGTCGCGGAGCACGGACTGCACGCCGACGGCGAGGACCTCACGGAGCCGTACCGGCTGTGGTGATCGGGAAGATCGCTCTCGAGGGGCCGGAGCGCTCGGCCAAAGGTCATTCGCTCGCACTTCGGTCGGCGGTGGCGGGGCCATGAAGGTCGATCTGTACGCGCCGCGGGAGTCTGCTCGCGTCGTCGCGCGCATCGCGCATCTCGTCTTGGGAGAGAGCCTCGGGGAGATCGCGTCGCGAGTCGCTTCCGGCGCGGCGTTCCTCTCGGTGAAGTTCTTCCACAACGATCACCTGGACGAGGCGCGCAAGGTGCTGGAGTTGATCCGGCAGGGGAACGAGGCGGGGGTGTCGCTGAGGTGCATCGAGCGTGACGAGAACAACCCCGCCGACGTCGGAGATCCGCTCGATCTGGCAGTGCTCTCTCGGCTCCTCCGCGAGTCGCTGGAGCAGTATCGGTGAACGGAATCGCCGAGAGGAACGGCGCTCTCGCCCATCGTGTGTGGAGGTGTCCGAGTGAGCTCGTCGCCAGAGAGCCCGGAGTGGATCAGGGCGTTGCGCAGAGTGCCGGGGGCGCCTCCCGGGCTCACGTTCTGGGAGGGCGCGTGGCGTGTCGCGGGGGAGTCGCTCGGTGGCGAGGTGCGCATCTTCGTGTGCTGCCCGGAGGGCGAGGCGCCCACCCGGGCTCAGGCGGCGTTCTGCGCGGAGATCGAGGCCGTGCTGGGCCTGTGCCTCTCTCGCGCGCGGCGCTTCCTCGTGGGGGAGATCGCTGCGTTGCCCGAGGCGTACGGGCTGGGGCGCGACGAGGCGGAGGCTTTGCTCCACGTCCCGGACGAGCAGCTCCCGTTCGGCGGACCGGAGCTGACCTTCTACGAACCGCAGACCTGGCTGGTCCGGTTCACCGAGACCCGCGCGCTCCGCTGCGCGGAGCTCGGCATCGGCGTGGACTTCGAGGCCCAGAGGCCGGTGCGAGCGCACTGCCTCGACGAAGACGCCGAGGGGGTGAGCGTCGAGCCCTGAGCCACGCGAGCCGGGCGCGTCGGAACGGGGGGCGGTTCGTGCTACGGATGCGCCCCTCTCATGGCCACCGAAGACGAGCTGATCGCGTCACGCCGGGCTCACGCTGCCGAGCTCGCGCGCCTGGGCACCCAGGCGTACCCGAACGACTTCCGCGCGAGCGCGCCTGCGGGCGAGGACGAGGCGCTGGGGGATCGCGAGTCCTCTCGCGCGCGCCTCTTCCAGCGCGTCGGGCACGCCAAGGCGAGCAAGGCCTCGCTCGAGGCCCTGCCGGACGAGGCAGGCCTGGTCGGTGACGAGGAAGAGCACTGGCTCTTCGGTCGCGTCGTCGGGCGGCGCGGGCCCTTCGTCGTGATCCGGACGCCGCTCGGCGACGCGCAGGCGCTCGTGCGCAACAAGGAGCAGCCGCCGTTCCCGATGCTGCCCCAGCGCGACGCGGAGACCCTCGCGCTGCTCGACGTCGCCGATCACGTCGCGGTCTGCGGGCCGCTCATCCGCACCAAGACCGGCGACGTCGCGGTGCGCGCGAACCGCTACCAGCACGTCGGCAAGGCCCTGCGTCCACCGCCCGAGAAGTGGCACGGCATGACCGACGTCGAGAAGCGCTACCGCGAGCGCTACGTCGACCTCTTCGCGAACCCCGACGTCGCGCACGTCTTCCGCGCGCGCAGCGTGATCGTGAAGGAGCTCCGCCACTTCCTCGACACCCGCCACTTCCTCGAGGTCGAGACGCCGCTCCTGCACCCCCTGCGCGGCGGCGCCACCGCCAAGCCCTTCGAGACGCACCACAACGCGCTCGACATGAAGCTCTACCTGCGCATCGCGCCCGAGCTCTACCTGAAGCGCCTGCTCGTCGGCGGCTTCGACCGCGTCTACGAGATCGGCCGCGCGTTCCGCAACGAGGGCGTCTCCACCCGCCACAACCCCGAGTTCACGATCCTCGAGTTCTACATGGCGTACGCCACGTTCGAGGACCTGATGGATCTCACCGAGGCGATGTTCCGCCACGTGGACTACGCCCTGCGCGAGCGCTTCTACCGCGAGGGCAAGACCAAGGAGCAGTGGAGCCCCAACGGCTGGTGGGACGAGCGGCGCTACACGCTCGCCGAGCCCTTCGTGCGCGTCGACATGCGCGACGCGATCGTGCTCCGCGCCGGCCTCGGCAAGGACGGGGACGCGCTCTGTCGCACGCCGCTCGCGGGCCTGACGCGCGCGGTGGTCGACGACGCGGCCGCGCTGGCCAAGACGCTCGAGGAGGCCTTCGAGCCCGCACGCATGAAGGAGGCGCTCAAGACGGCGCCCGCCGAGGTGCGCACGCGCTGGTTCGAGGCGCGCAAGCACCTCGCGAAGTGCGACAGCCACGGCGAGCGTGTGTTCGTGCTCTACGAGGTCCTCGTCGAGCCGGACCTCGTGCACATGTACCGGAGCGCCGATGGCGCGCGCTCCTTGCCCGTGTTCGTGATGAAGCACCCGTTCGAGGTCTCGCCGCTCGCGCGGCGCTCGGACGCGGAGCCGCACGTGACGGATCGCTTCGAGCTCTTCGTCGATGGTCGCGAGGTCTCGAACGCGTTCTCCGAGCTCAACGACGCCGACGATCAGGCGGGCCGCTTCGAGGGCCAGCTCGCGCGCCGCGAGAAGGGCGACGAAGAGGCGATGGACTTCGACGCGGACTACATCCGCGCGCTCTCGCACGGCATGCCGCCGGCCGGCGGCTTCGGCCTCGGCGTCGATCGTCTCGTCATGATGCTCTGCCACCAGCCGTCGATCCGCGACGTGCTCCTCTTCCCGGCGCTGCGGCCGGAGGCCACCGTGCACCGCCACGGACACGGCCACGAGCGCGGCCACGAGCACGGAGAGCAGTGAGCACGTGAGCGAGCCCGCACCGAAGGCGCGACCCACGAACGGAGGGCGCGAGGCCCTGATCCACGCGCTGCTCGGGCTCGTGCTGAGCGCCGGTGGCGTGGGTGGGCTCGTCCACGTGCTCGGCGCAGGCCTCGACCGCTGGAGCGCTGCGACGGCCGCTCTCTCGCTGTGGGGCGCGATTCACTTCGGCCTGGCGCTGGCGGCGCGCACGAACCGACGCAACGACGAGGTGCGCGCGCTGCGCGTCGGCTGGCCGAGCTGGGCGCTGCCCGCCTCGATGGCGGTGCAGCTGATCGTGAACGCCACGCTGCAGCTGCAGCGCGATCTCTTGCCGAGCGAGCTCTTCGTCGTCACGGGCTGGGTGAGCTTCCTCGCGAGCGCGTGGATCGTGGTGTTCGTCGCGGTCGGCGCGCTCGATCGCACGGCGCAGTGCGCGGCCGAGACCCGCGGCGTCGTGCGCACGACGATCGGCGCGGTCGCGTCGCTCGTCGTGGTGGCCGCGCAGCTGGTCCTGCTCGCGGTGATCGACTTCGTGAGCGGCGCGGCCACGCGCTACGAGCTCGATCTCGCGTTCGCGCTCCCGGATCGGAGCCCGCTCCAGACCTGGCTCGAGACGATCGACACGCTCGCGTACGGGCAGGGCCTCTCGCCCGTGCTCTACGTGGCGGCGGCGCTCGGCGGCCTCGCGGTCTTCTTCCAGATCGCGTCGCTCCTGGCCTCGTTCTGGCTCGTGCCCGAGCGCGTCCGGCGGATCTTCTGGATCGTCGTGGACTCCATCGCGACGCTGCTCTTCATCGGCGCGCTCTGGACGCTGCCGTTCGTGCCGGAGGAAGACGACGAGGACGTCACGCTGCCCGCGATCGCGCTCGGCATCACCACGGTCTTCGTCACGCGCGCGCTGTTCCGCGCGGTGCCGCGCCTGCTCGACCTGCTGGAGACCTCGCGCTTCGAGGTGCGCGTCGCGGCGCGCATGCTGCGCGCGAAGAAGAGCGGCTTCCTCACCGCGATCGGCGGCCTCTCGATCCTCGCGGTGAGCTTCTCGTCGTGCACGCTCGCCACCACGCTGAGCGTGATGGGCGGCTTCCGCGCCGACCTCCAGCAGAAGATCCTCGGCAACCACGCGCACGTCGTCGTCGACCGGACGCACGGCACCTTCGGGGAATGGGAGCCCACGCTCGCCGCGGTGCGCGCCTCACCGTCCGTCAGCGGGGCGACCCCCTACGTGGCGGGCGAGGTCATGCTGACGAGCGCGATCGAGGCGCCGGGCGGCGCGGAGCTGCGCGGGATCGATCCCGCGACGCTGGGCGAGGCCACGGACCTGCCGCTCAACATGCGCTTCGGCCGGCTCGAGTACCTCGCGCACCCCGAGCAGATCCTCGAGCTACCGCCCGAGTCCATGCACGGGAGCTTGCTCGATCTCCCCGGCCTCCTCGGGGAGGGCGTCGAGGACCTCCCCGAGCTCGACGAGGTGCTCGCGCGCTCGGGCGACGCAGGCACGAGCGCGGACGCGGGCGCGGATTCCGATGCGGCGCTGCCGAGCGCCCTCGAGCTCGCGGAGCAGCCGATGCAGGACGAGGCAGCCTCCGGGCAGGACACGCTGCTCGACGAGATCGATCGCCTGCTCGACGGCATGGAGCCCGAGGCCGACGGCGTCGCGCGCCACGAGCTGCGGCAGCCGACGATGCCCGAGCCGATGCGCCGGACGAGCGAGGCACAGGTGCTGCCCGGGCTCGTGGTCGGCCAGGAGCTCGCGCGCTCGCTGCGCCTGCACGTGGGCGACGAGGTCACGGTCGTCTCGCCCAACGGCGATCTCGGCCCGACGGGCCCGATCCCGCGCACGCGCGCGTTCCGCATCGCGGGCATCTTCTACACGGGCATGTTCGAGTACGACATGCAGATGGCCTACACGGATCTCGCCACCGCGCAGTCGTTCCTGCGCACGGGCGACGAGATCAGCGGCATCGAGGCGCGGGTGCACGACTGGTCGCGCGCGGACGAGGCGGCGGGCGAGGTGCGCGGCGCGATCGGTCGTGAGGAGCTGCGCGTGCGCAGCTGGCGCGAGGTGAACCGCAACCTCTTCGGTGCGCTCGAGCTCGAGAAGCTCGCGATGTTCATCACGCTCGGCATCGCGATCCTCGTCGCGAGCTTCTGCATCTTCGCGGCGCTCGTCCTCATGGTGCAGGAGAAGGGACGCGAGGTCGGCATCCTCAAGGCGATGGGCGCCGAGGACGGCGCGATCGTCGGCATCTTCCTCTTCCAGGGCCTCTTGATCGGCGTGCTCGGCGCGATGAGTGGCCTCGGCCTGGGCTACCTCGTCTGCTTCGCGGCGGAGCACTTCAAGTTCATCCGCATGAACCCCGAGGTCTATTACATCGATCGTCTGCCGGTGAACGTGGATCCGGTGGAGTTCTCGCTCGTGGGCCTGGCCGCCGTGGTGGTGTGCGTGCTCGCGACGATCTACCCCGCGGTGCTCGGCAGTCGCCTGCGCCCGGTCGACGCCCTCCGCCAATCGTGAGCTCCATGAACGACGAAGCGCCCAGTCTCCCAGGCGAACAGAGCGATCCCGCGACGAGCACGGCGCGCAGCACTCCGCTCCCCGCGCCCAGCGAGACGTTGCCCAAGGCGTCCAAGTCGCGCGGTGCCCCCGACGCCGACGCCAGCACGCTCGTCCGCGTGCGCGCGCTCCGCAAGCGCTTCCTTCACGAGGGGCGCGAGGTCGAGATCCTCAAGGGCATCGACCTCGAGGTGAAGACCGGCGAGATGCTCGCGGTCGTGGGTGCCTCGGGCGCCGGCAAGAGCACGATGCTCTACCTCCTCGGCACCCTCGATCTGCCGACGTCGGGCACCATCGAGTACGACGGCGAGGACGTCACGCGCTACTCGAGCGCGCGCCTCGCCGCGTTCCGCAACGAGCGCCTCGGCTTCGTCTTCCAGTTCCACCACCTCCTGCCCGAGTTCACCGCGCTCGAGAACGTCATGATGCCGGGCCTCATCCGCGGCATGTCACGTGTCGAGCTCGAGCGAACCGCACGAGGCCTGCTCGAGGACGTGGGCCTGACCTCGCGCCTCACGCACCGTCCCGGAGAGCTGTCGGGCGGCGAGCAGCAGCGCGTCGCGCTCGCGCGGGCGCTCGTCATGAACCCCAAGCTCGTCCTCGCCGACGAGCCCACGGGCAACCTCGACAGCAAGAACAGCGAGGCCATCCAGGACCTCTTCTTCTCGCTGAACGAGCGGCGAAAGACGACCTTCCTCGTGGTCACGCACTCCAAGGAGCTCGCCGGACGCATGCCGCGGGTGGTGACCATGCGGGACGGCCGCATCGAGTCGGACGACGTCCGCTGAGGCCCGCGCGGCCCACGAACGCGGACACCAGGCCCCGACCGGATGTTTTTTCGTGATGGCCGCCCCGAGGGCCGGCCACACCGCGCCGAGGGTCTCGGCGCCACGCCCCCCTCGCAGGCCGCGCGCGGTCGAGTCACACTGCGGCCTTCGTTCCCGATGCCTCGCCCGAACACCCCGGAGCGCTCATGACTTCTCGTCGTCCTTCCCCCACCTCGCCCGAGTCCTTCGGTGCGCCTCAGCGCGTGCTCGCGGTCGGCGTGCTCGCCGCGCTGGCGGGCCTCTTGCCCGGCTGTCCCGACACCACCCAGCAGACCATCGACGCGGGCACCGATGCCCGGATGGGCGTCGTGCGCTGCAGCGCCCTCGACGACTCCGATCGCGACGGCATCAGCAACGACGACGAGCCGGACGGCGACGCCGACGGCGACGGCTCGACGAACGAGAACGACACGGACTCGGACGGCGACGGGATCCTCGACGCCGTCGAGGCGGGCGACGCGGACTGCACCACGCCGCCGGTCGACACCGACCGGGACATGACGCCCGACTTCCTCGATCTCGACTCGAACGGCGACGGCATCCCGGACAGCGAACAGGCCACGACGGACCTGGACGGTGACGGCATCCCCGACGCGATCGATCCCGACCAGGACGGCGACGGCATCGTGAACACGGTCGAGGTCGGCCCGAACCCCGGCATGCCCGTCGACACCGATCGTGACGGCACGCCCGACGTCCGCGACGACGACTCCGACGGCGACAACATCCTCGACCGCCACGAGGGCGCGCAGGATCTCGATCGCGACGGCATCCCGAACTTCCAGGACACCGAGTCCGACGGCGACGGGATCCTCGACGCCGAAGAGGCGGGCGATGGCGATCCCTCGACGCCGCCGCGTGTCTGCGAGAACGAGGTCGACCCGACCACGTGCAACACCTCGGGCACCGAGTGCGAGGTGAGCCTCGACGAGTACGCGGACTTCGCGGACTTCGACAGCGACAACGACGGTCTCGGCGACGCGGAAGAAGCCGCGCTCGGCACCGACCCGTGCGCGGTCGACAGCGACGGCGATCTCCAGAGCGATCTCGCGGAGGGCGCGTACGAGCAGTACAACTGCCCCGACGGCGCGGGCTCGGGCGGCACGGACTGCGGCTGCGCCACGAGCGCCTCGTGCACCATCCCTGCGCGTCACTTCTACGTGGTGCTGCCGTACGGCGATGCGCCCATCCAGCGCAACCTCGACTTCGGCACGACCATCCGCGTCGCGGACGTCTTCTTCATCACGGACACGACGGGCTCCATGGGCGGCACCGTCGACAACGTGCAGGCCACCGTCGCCGGCCCCGGCGGCATCATCGAGCAGATCACCGACACGATCCCGGACGCGTGGGTCGGCGGCGGCCAGTTCGACGACATGCCCTTCGGCGGCTACGGCAGCTCGCCCGACGAGCCCTTCATCCTCGCCATCGGCATGACGCCGCCGGACCGCTCGGCCGAGGTGCAGACCGCGTTCAACGCCATCGCGACGCACGGCGGCGGCGACGGCCCCGAGTCCGGCACGCAGGCCCTCTGGCAGATCATGACTGGCGAGGGCAACACGTGGATGGGCGATGGCGGCTGGGGTGGCGGCGGCGCGACCACGTACACCATCCCGGCGTACCGCGATCGCTGCCTCGACACCGGCTGGGGCGCGCCGTGCTTCCGCGATGGCGCGCTTCCGATCGTCGTCCTCTTCACCGACATCTGTCAGCACAACGGCCCCCCCGATGAGGATCCGAGCTGCGATCCCTACACGGGCATCACGCCGGCGCCGGCGCTCTGGACGGACACCATCGCGGAGATGAACCGCCACGGCGCCCGCTTCATCGGCGTGAACGCGAGCGGCGGCGCGAGCTGCTCCACGGTGGTCGGCCCCGACGGAATCAGCCCCTGCTGGTTCCTCAAGCGCACCGCGACCGAGACGGGCACCGTCGACCTCGACGGCAACGCGCTCGTCTACGATCTCCCGAACACGGCCAGCACGGCGGAGTTCCAGCGCCAGATCATCGAGGCGATCGAGACCGTCGCGACCCGCGTCGCGCTCGACGTCGACACGGCTCTCCGCGACGACCCGAGCGACACCGAGGACGTCGACGCGCGCGGCTTCATCAAGCAGCGCACGCCTGCCTGCAACGCGATCGGCGGCGGCATGCCGACGGACGACTGCTGGGCCGAGCCCATGGGCGTCACGCACGACCAGGCGATCGCGACGTTCGACCTCTCGACGTTCTACGGCGTCGTCCCCGGCACGCGCGTGACCTTCCGGATCACGTTCCAGAACGACTTCTACCAGAACCCCGATTTCCGCACGAAGCTGTTCATCGGCTTCATCGACGTGCGCGGCGGCGGCACCACCGTCCTCGACACGCGCCAGGTGTTCATCGTCGTTCCGGCCGGCTCCGGTTCGATCTTCGGCTGAGCCTCGCCGACCTCAGGTCGGACACCCGAGGGCCGCGTGACCACGTCGCGCGGCCCTCACCGTTTTCTCGAGCCCGCACGACGAGCGTCACGGAGCGACATGACCGCTCGTGCTCGCGCGTAGCGGTCTCGTCCTTGACCCCTCTCGGGCCCGACGATACACCGCCGCCTTTCCACGATGCCCCGCCGCCTCCTCGCTCTCGCGCTGCTCGTCTCGGGCTCGTGCGTCGTCTCCGCGACCGCCGTCTCGTTCGGCGTCGCCCAGGAGGCCGCGCCGGCCAGCGAGGGCGCCAGCGACGAAGCCGCGGAGGCCGCCGAGGCCGAAGAGGCCGCGGAAGAAGCGGCCGCGGCGCAGGAAGAGGTGCCTTCCGGCACGCCGTACGTGGGCGTCGACGACGAGGACGAGGGCGTGCACCTGCCCCGCACGGCCTGTCAGGGGCGCCGCATCGGCCGCATCCGTGTGCTCGGCAACCGCCGCGTCTCGGACGAGGACGTGCTCGCCTCGGTGCGCCAGCGCGCCGGCCGCATCTGCAACGACGCGGGTGTGGCGGAAGACGCGCACGCGCTCTGGGATCTGGGCTTCTTCGACGACATCGTGGTCGAGGCCGACGCGACGGAAGAGCGCGTCGACCTGTCGTTCCGCCTCCGCGAGCGCCCGGCCATCGGCGACGTCCGCTACGAGGGCAACGGGCACGTGTCGACGAGCGACATCGACGAGGTGATCGACCTCCGCGAGGGCTCGATCCTCTCGCGGCCCGCGATCACGCGTCAGGTCACGCGGATGCGCGACCTCTACGCGGAGAAGGGCTACTTCCTCGCGCGCATCACGCCGCGCCTGGTGCGCACCGAGAACAACGAGGTCGACGTCGTCTTCGACATCATCGAGGGCGACGAGGTCGTGGTGCGCCGCATCCGCTTCGTCGGCAACCGCGCGATCAGCTCCGGCGATCTGCGCGGCATCATGCAGACGGGCGAGACGGGCATCTTCTCGTTCCTCTCGAACAACGACAATTTCCAGCAGAGCAAGTTCGACGAGGACGTGAACCGCCTCCAGGCGATCTACTACGACCGCGGCTACCTCCAGATGCGCGTGGGCACCCCCCGCATCGAGCTCACGCCCGATCGCCGCTTCATCGACATCACTGTCCCCATCGCCGAGGGCCCGCGCTTCCGCATCGGGCGCCTGCGCGTGATCGAGCGAGACGAGGACGGCGAAGAGGTCGATCCGCTGGGCGGCCGCCGCCAGCTCCGCGAGATGATCGCGGCCAACCCCGGCGACTGGTTCAACCGCACCGCGCTCGCGCAGGGCCTCCAGTCGGTCACCCGCCACTACCGCGACGCCGGCTTCGCCCACGTCGACGTGCAGCCCGAGACCGATCTCGACGTCGACGCGCGCACGGTCGACCTCGCGATCGCGATCGAGCGCGGCCCGCTCACGCGCATCGAGCGGATCCAGATCCGCGGCAACACCAAGACGCGCGACTCCGTCATCCGCCGCGAGATGCGGATCTACGAGGGCGACCGCTACAGCCAGAGCATGCTCGAGGCGTCGCGCGCGGCCGTCAACGCGCTCGGCTACTTCGAGCGCGCGGAGCTCAGCGAGTCCGAGGGCTCGGCGCCGGATCTCATCGTCGTCACGATGGAGGTCGCCGAGCGCCCGACCGGCACCTTCCAGGTCGGCGCTGGCTTCAGCTCGATCGAGAGCTTCATCCTCACCGCGCAGATCCAGCAACAGAACCTCTTCGGCAACGGCCAGTCGCTGTCGCTGCAGCTCCAGCTCTCGGGCCTACGTCAGCTGATCCAGCTCCAGCTGATAGAGCCCTACTTCTTCAACTCGGACTGGACGTTCGCGTTCGAGATCTTCCGGACCGTCCGGCAATTCAGCTCCTTCAACCGCGAGAGCACTGGCGGCTCTCTCTCCTTCGGTCACTGGCTCGGCGATCGCCGCTTCACGCTCTTCACGCAGTACCGCGCCGACTACGTCGACATCGGGCCGCGCACGGGTGGCATCTTCGGCCAGGGCACGGGGCAGGGCCTCTTCCAGCTGCCGCTCCTGCCGGTGAACAACCTCTACCGCGAGGGCCTCACGAGCTCGTTGCGTCTCACCCTCGGCTGGGACTCGCGCGACAACCGCATCACACCGACCGACGGCGTGTTCGCCAACGGCTCGGTCGAGTTCGCCGACGAGATCATCGGCTCGGCCAACTCGTACGTCCGCTACCGCATCTTCACGCGCGAGTACTTCCGCCTCTGGGGCGCGAACCCGAACGAGGCGATCGTGCTCCGCCTGAACACGGAATGGGGCCTCATCACGTCGCGTCAGGGCCAGGGCCCGCCGGTGTTCGAGCGCTTCTTCCTCGGCGGCATCTTCAGCGTGCGCGGCTTCCCGCTCAACTCGCTCGGTCCCCGGGTCGGCATCCCCTCGACCTACGATCCGAACCTCTCGCCGTTCGACGCGGGCACGTCGATCGGCGGCAACATGCAGCTCTACTACAACGCCGAGATCGAGTTCCCGATCGTGCCGCAGGTCGGCATCCGCGGCGTGATCTTCACCGACGGCGGCAACGCCTGGAACCTCGACCGCTACCTGTGCGAGGCGCCCCCGGCGCCCGTGCAGGATCCGATGGCCGACCCCTGCCGCTTCAACCTCTTCGATCTCTACACGTCGTGGGGCTTCGGCGTCCGCTGGAACTCGCCGCTCGGTCCGCTGCGCTTCGAGTGGGGCATCCCCTTCATCCGCCGCCCGACGCTGCAGCCGCAGGACATCGACTTCCAGTTCACCATCGGCCAGTTCTTCTGACGCGCCGAGCCTCGTGTGAAGCGAACCCACGCTTGACCCGTCCGAACGCAACGGGTACGCATCCGGCCGTTTTCCCCTTCTAGGAGCCCGCTTTGTCGAACGCCGCCACCGTGGAAGATCTCGTCCCCGCTGCCTCGTCCGGGCGCAGCATGACGGGACCCTCGTGGATCCAGCGCCACGCGATCAGCCTGGTCGTCGCGATCCTGCTCGCTTCGTTCGCGCCGCGCGCGTTCGCCCAGGTGCGGATCGCGGTCGTCGATCTCCAGCGGGCCCTGCAGGAGACCGAGGACGGTCGCCGCGCGAAGGCGCGCCTCAAGCGCCTCTTCAAGCAGCGCCAGGAAGACCTCGACAAGCGCCAGAACGAGCTGAAGCAGCTGAGCCAGGAGCTCGAGCAGCAGTCGAAGGTGCTCTCGTCGGACGCGCGCCAGGAGCGCGTGGAGGACCTCCAGAAGAAGGCCCTCGAGCTCCAGCAGCTCTACGTGCAGTACCAGCGCGAGCTCGCCGAGAAGGAAGCCGAGCTGACGTCGCAGATCATCGGGCGCATGGAGCAGATCCTCCGGCGCATCGGACAGACGGAGGGCTACACGCTCATCGTCGAACGGAGCGAGGGCGGCGTGGTCTGGGTGCCCTCGAACCTCGACCTCACCGACGTCGTCATCCAGCGGTACAACGCGGGTGAAGGCCGCGAAGGCGGCGGCGCCGCGCCCGCAGGCGGTGCGGGAGGCGCTGCAGGCGGCGGTGGCGCTGCTGGCGGTGGCGGCGGTGGTGGTGCCGCAGGTGGCGGCGGTGCGGGTGGCGGCGGCCGCACGGGCGGCACGGGCGGCTCACGCGCGACCAAGACCGGCGGCGGCGGCTGAGACAGACGCTCGCTCGACCGACACCACGTGCCCGCGCGCTCTTCCGCCGCGGGCACGTTTCGTTTCAGGGCCTCACGTCCGGGTCGGCGCGTCGAGATCGACGTCTCGCGCGCCGCGTCTCGGCGCATCCGCGCGTCGGGCTCGCCTCGACTCGCCGGCCCGTGAGAGCATCCGCGCCGTGGAGCTCGACATCCAGCGGATCCTCCGGATCCTCCCGCACCGCTCGCCGTTTCTGCTGCTCGATCGCGTCATCGAAGTGCAGCCGCGAAAGAGCGCGCGCGCGATCAAGTGCGTGACCTACAACGAGCCGTTCTTCCCGGGGCACTTCCCCTCGCAGCCGATGTTCCCGAACGTGCTCGTGCTCGAGGCGCTCTCGCAGCTGCTCGCCGTGCTCGCATACGCGAGCGACCCCTTCGACCCCGCGACGAAGGTCTTCTACCAGCTGGGCTTCGAGAACGTGAAGTTCCGCCGGCCGATCGTGCCCGGCGATCGCATCGAGCTCACCGTCGAGATCACGCAGCGACGCTCGAACATCTGGAAGGCGACCGGCGAGGCCGTCGTCGACCAGCACCTCTGCTCTCACGCAGAGCTGCTCGCGGCCCTGACCGATCGCGACGAGCTCCCTTCGGGGCCATGAGCCCGACGCTCGCGATGCGCCTCGCTCGCTTCGTCCTCGCGCTCGTCCCGCCGCTCTTCGGGCTCGGCGCGTTCGGCTGTGCGTGTGGCGAGGAGCCACCGCGCCCGCCGCCACCGCTGCTCGCGCAGAGCGAGGTCGACCCGGAGCTCCTCGAGGCGAGCGCGCGACGCGAGGTCGAGTGGGCCGAGCCAGTGCGCACGGCGGCGCTCGAGGCCGGTCGCGAGGCGCTCGCGCGCAACCAGTGCAACCGCTGCCACGTGATCGACGACGTGCCGCCCGCGGGCCGGGCCGAGCACTGCGTGAGCTGTCACGTGTTCCTCGACGGCCTGCCGCCCGAGGATCGGCGCTACCGCACGCTGGCGGAGCGCTACGGCGAAGAGACGGTGCAACGCTACCAGCGCAACATCCAGCACTACCTCGCTGCGCCCGACCTCACGCGCGTGGGGGCGCGCCTGCGCACGGACTGGATCGCGTCGTTCATCGCGGAGCCCGAGGATCTGCGGCCGATGCTGGACGAGACGATGGTGCGCACGCGCCTCTCGGACGCGGATCGACTCGCCATCGCGCGCTACTTCGCGGCCGTCGTGCGCATGCCCGACCCGGCGGGCGCAGCGCCTGCGGCCTCTCCGGTGCCCCCGCGTCCGTCGGACACCGAGATGAGCGAGGCGCGCACGCTCTTCGCGCAGCGCGCGTGCAACACGTGTCACCTCGTCGGCAACGTCGCGCTCGGGCGCACGGTCGAGGAGCTCGAGGCTGCGGGCGCGCCTGCGCGCATGGCGCCCAACCTCCGCTTCGTCCGCGAGCGCATGCACCCCGACGTGGCGCTGCAGTGGATCCTCGATCCGCAGTCGCTCCACCCGACGACCTCGATGCCGAACCTGCAGCTGTCGGCGCGCGAAGCGACGCTCCTTCGCGACTGGCTCTGGCACGTCGATCCCGAGCTCGAGCCGACGCCCGCGCCGAGCGCCCACGCGCTGCCGCCTGCGCTCACGCGGACGGTGAGCTGGGAAGAGGTGAAGGAGGGCGTGCTCGGTCGCATCTGCGTGCACTGCCACATGAACGATCACGAGCGCGATCCGGGCCCGGGGCACGTCGGTGGTTACGGCTGGCCCGCAGCGGGCCTGCGCATGCGCACGTACGAGTCGCTCGTGTCGGGCATGCCGTGCGAGGACCCGTTGCTCGCGCCGCGGGGCGTCGCGCCGGTGGCGCCGGGGACGATCCAGGGCGAGCGATGCTCGGTGCTCGAGCCGCGCGAGCCCGGAGGGATCCCGCCGCTGCTCGCCGTGATGCTCCTGCGTCACGACGAAGAGGTGCGCGATCGGGTGAGGCCGCTCCATGATCACGAGCGCCCCACCTTCGCGAGCGATCGACCCGGGATGCCGATGGGCTTGCCGTCGATCCCGGACGAGGAGATCGCGCTCGTGCGCGCGTGGATCGAGCAGGGCTGCGTCGGGCCGGTCGGCGTGACGGGCATGCCGGGCATCCCCGACGGCTTCCTCGTGCCCGACGGACCCATCGCCGAGAACCGGGGCTGCGGGGTGCGCGCGCCGAGCGTGGAGCGACCGGAGTGGGCCTCGCATCCGCCGCCCGCGTTCTGGCATGACTGAGCGAGCGAGAAAGAATCTCCGCCTTCGAAGCGGGCCGCGGGGGAGGGGGGGCCGATGCTCAGACATCCTCGGCCTTCGGCCTGCGGAACTCGCCCTGGCCCCCCCACCCCCACGTCCCTTCACGTCTCGAGTCGATTGTCTCTCGGTCCCTGAGCGATCGAGAGAGAGCCCGCGGCCTCGGATCGGGCACCGGGTCCCCGAGTCGCTCCGCGGTCGCGTGTCACGTCCTTCGAGGCGCGGAGGAGGCGCGTGATCGCGCGGCTGATCGCGCGCTGGCTGGATCTGCCGGAAGGGCAGGGGGCGCGCGCGCTGAGGATGCTCTCGCTCGTGTTGTTCCTGTCCGCAGCGCTCGCGATGATGAAGTCGGCGCAGAGCGGGATCTTCCTCGCGGCCTGTGAGCGATCGGCGATTCCTTGGGCCTTCGCGGTGTCGTCGATCTCGCTCGCGCTGCTCTCGGCGGGCTTCGTCTCGCTCGCACGCCGCTTCTCGACACCGCGCCTGGCGGAGCTCGCGCTCGGCGTGACCACGCTCGCGCTCCTCGGGCTGCGTGTGCTCGTCGAGGTGCCGACGGTGCCGCGTGCGTTCGCGTCGTACGTGGTCATCGAGGCGCTCTCGGGGGTCCTCGTGATCCAGGTGTGGGCGGTGGTCACCGCGGCGACCGATGCTCGGAGCGCGCGACGTCTCCTGCCGATCGCCGGCATCGGCAGCGGCGTGGCGTGGGCGCTCGCGGGCTTCTTCGTCGCGCCGATCTCCGCGGCGTTCGGGGCCCCAGCGCTCCTGCTCGCCGCGCCGCTCGCGCTCGCGCTCGCGGGCGTCTGCGTGCGCCTCGTGTCGACGCGAGATCTCCACGCGCGCGATCACGCGCCCGTGCGTGGGGCCGCGGCGCGCGGAGGCTCGCTGCCGCGGACGCTGCGCTTCGTGGCACGCGTGCCACTGCTCCGGATCATGACGGCGCTCTCGCTGCTCGCCCTGATCGTCGAGGAGGTCATGGACTTCCACGTGATGGCGGTCGCGCGAGAGGAGATGGCGGACGCCGCGGCGATCGCGACCTTCTTCGGCCGCTACTACGCGATCACGAGCCTCGTCGGCATCGTCCTCCTCGCCGGCCCCGCCGCGCGCATCCTCGGTGGGCTCGGCGCGACGCGGTCGCTCGCCGTGACGCCGCTCGCGACGCTGCTCGCGGCGATGGTCGCGTCGGTCGTGCCGGGGCTCGGCCCTGCGGTCGCGCTCCGCGGCACCGCGCGGGTGCTCAAGCAGACGCTCTGGTCGAACTCGCAGGAGCAGATGCAGAGCCCCATCGCACACGCCCGCCGCGCCGAGACGCGCGCGGCGATCCGTGGGGTGCTCGCCCCGCTCGGCTACGCAGTCGCGGCCGTGCTCCTGGCGCTCGTGCCGCCGCACGTGGACGGTCGGTGGCTCGCGGCGCTCACGGCGCTGCTGTCTCTCCTCATGCTCGTGCTCGTCGTCTCGAGCGCACGCGCCGCGTACGTCGGTGCGCTCCAGCGCGCGGTGGACGAGCGGCGCTTGGTGCTCGGTACCGGGAGGTTGCGTCGTGCGCCGGTCGTCGACGCGGAGGCTGCGCTCGTGCTCGGCGCAGAGATCACCAGCGTCGAGCCCGAGCGCGCGGAGCTGGCGGCGGAGGTCCTCGGTGCGGCGCCCGCCGAGGTCGCCTGCGCGCCGCTCGTGGCAGGCCTCGCGCACACGAGCGCGGAGGTGCGTCGTGCTTCGGCCGAGTCCCTCGGTCGCGTGCCGAGCCCATCGTCGATCGCGCCGCTGGTCGCGGCCCTCGCCCGCGAGACCGTCGCGGACAATCGGGTGGTCGCCGCGCGTGCGCTCCGCGAGGTGCTCGACGCGCACGTCAGGGGCTTCGCCTCGGCGGCGGTGGGGCCGCTGCTCGACGCCGCGAGCGACGAGACCGATCCGCGCGTGCGCGCGACGTTGCTCGCGCTCGCCGCGCGCCGCGGACGCGCAGGCAAGGAGCTGGGCGAGGCGCTCCTGCCTCTGCTCCGGAGCGAGCGCACCGACGAGCGGCGCGCGGCGCTCGGCGAGCTCACTGGCGAGGCGCTCCTGGCGCGCGGCGTGATCGACGCGGTGCGCGCGTCGCTCGAGCGAGGGGGAGCCGACGAGCGCGTCGATGCCGCCGAGACCGCGATCGCCCTGGGCGTCGTCGCGCTCCTGCCGGACGTGGTGGCGCTGCTGCGCGACCCCACGGTCTCGACACGCGTCGCGCGTCTGCTCGTGGCGCTCGGTGACGACGCCTTCGGAGACGGCTCGCAGACACCCTCGGGCCACTCGACCGTCGCGTCCCTGACGCTCATGGCGCGGCGCATCGCGAGCCGGGGCGCCCGCGGCGACGCGCTCATGAAGCGCTTGCTCTCGCACCGCGATCGCACCATCCGACGCGCGGCCGTGCACGCGCTCGCGGAGGCCGTGCGCGCCGCGGATCGCGAGCCGCTGAGCGACACGGTGACGAGCCCGCTCATCGCCACCGAGCTCGAGCACGCCTACGGGCTCGTCGCGATCGACGCGCTCCTCTCCGAGGATGGTTCGGGTCGCGAGGCGATCGCGGCGCTCCGCCGCGAGGTGGCGCTGCGCCTCGAGGCGAGCCGATCGGATCTCCTCGTGCTCCTCTCGCTCTCCCAGCGCACGGACGGCAAAGCGCCGCGCGGCGAGGCACGAGGCACCGTGATCGAGGCCATCGAGGCCTCGCGCCGCGCGTCGTCGGCCGAGCGCGACGCGCAGGTCGCGGAGCTCCTCGAGAACGCGATCGGCCCCACCCACCGTGCGGCGGTCGTCGGTCTCTTCGAGCGTGGCACGAGCGAGGAGCGGCTCGCCATCGGTCGCGCCGAGGGCTTCGCGAAGGCTGGCGTCGGTGAGGACCGCGACGCGCTCGCGCGCATCGTCGAGACCCACGACGTGTACCTGCGGCGCATGGCCGCGGTCGCGTTCGGTGGACCGCCGGGCAGCGAGAGCGAGTACGCTCGCCGCTACCCGTCGCTCCATGCGGAAGACCTGCCGATGATCCCCCGCTTCGAGCGCATCCGCTTCCTTCGTCGCGTGCCGCTGTTCCAGAGCCTGCCGGGCGAGGACCTCGTCAGCGTGGCCTCGGTGCTCGAGGAGCTCGAGCTCGAGGACGGCGAGGTCGTGTTCCGTCGCGGTGATCGCGGCGAGGACCTCTTCGTCGTCGTGCTCGGTACGGTCGAGATCGGCGACGCCGAGCACGTGCTCGCGCGCCTGGGCGAGACCGAGTTCTTCGGCGATCTCGCGGTGCTCGACCACGAGGGCCGCAGCGCGGACGCGACGGCACGCGGCGCGACGAAGCTCCTGCGTCTGCGGGGCGCCGATCTCCGCGAGCTCATGGCCACGCGCCCCGAGATCACGCAGGGCGTGGTTCGTGTGCTCGTGGCCCGCCTGCGCGACGCGAGCGGCAAGCTCTCCAGCTGACGCGGGCTCGCGCGAGAGCAGTGGCCGTCAGTGCTCTGGCTTGCTACGCGTCCGAGCACCGCATGCTCACGTGTCTCCGCGTCCGGAACTTCGCCATCATCGATGCGCTCGAGGTCGAGCTCGGACCGGGGCTCAACGTGCTCACGGGCGAGACCGGTGCGGGCAAGTCGATCCTCATCGACGCGCTCGGGCTCGTGCTCGGCGAGAAGGCGCGCAACGACCTCGTGCGCACGGGCGCGGCCCAGGCCGAGGTGGAGGCGCTCTTCGAGCTCGAAGGTGCGGCGGCCGTGGCCGATCGGCTCGCGCGCGCGGGGATCGAGGTCGACGAGGGTGAGGCGCGCGAGGGGGGCGGGGCCGAGCTCGTCGTGCGGCGCGTCGTGAGCCAGAACGGTCGCTCGCGCGCGTACGTGAACGGTCGCCTCGTCACGCTCGCGCAGCTCGCGCAGCTCGCCGCGGGCCTCGCCGACATCTCGTCGCAGCACGAGCACCACACGCTCGTCGATCCGATGAGCCACCTCGGCTACCTCGACGCGTTCGGCGGGCTCGCGGAGCGCGTGACGGCGGTGCGCGAGGTGTACGACGAGCTCGCCGCCGCGAGCCACGCGCTCGGCGAGGCTCGCGCGCGTCTGCGGGGTCGCGCCGACCGGGCGGACTTCCTCTCGTTCCAGATCTCGGAGATCGACGCGGTGTCGCCGCAGCCCGGCGAGTCCGCGAAGCTCGCGGCCGATCGCGAGCGGCTGCGTCACGCGGAGAAGCTCCTGCGTGCAGCCGGAGGTGCGGAAGAGACGCTCTATGGGCGCGACGGCTCCTTGAGCGAGGAGCTCGGCAAGGTGATCGCGATGATCCGCGATGCCGCGCACCTCGACGAGACGCTCGCGCCCGCGCTCGCGAGCCTCGAGGCCGCCGATGCGCAGATCGTCGAGGCCGCGCGCGAGCTCGGGCACTACGCGCGCAACGTCGCGCTCGATCCCGAGCGTCTGTCGGAGGTCGACGATCGGCTCCATGCGCTCACGCGCCTCGTGCGCAAGTACGCGCCGCTGGCGCCGCCGCGCGCCGAGGGCGGCGCGGTGGAGGGGACGGCGGCGGAGGGGGCGACGCCCGAGGACGCCGTCCGTGCGCACCGCGCCCGCGCAGCCGCCGAGCTCGCCTCTCTCACCCATGCCGAGGACGAGATCGCGGCGCTCGAGAAGCGGCGCGACGCGGCGCTCCTGCGTGCCGGGGCGATCGCGCGCGAGCTGTCGAAGGCGCGCAGCGAGGTCGCGCGTTCCCTCTCGGAGCGCGTGAGCCAGGAGCTCCGAACGCTGGGCATGGGCTCGGCGCAGATCCACGTGGCGGTGAGCCGACTCGAGGCGGGCCGCACCGATCCAGCACGGCGCAGCGGCGGGGAGCTGCTCGTCGACGGTGCGCGCCTCTCGGCGAGCGGCATCGATCACGTCGAGATCCTCATCGCGCCCAACCCCGGAGAGGAGCCGCGGCCGCTGCGTCGCATCGCGAGCGGTGGCGAGCTCTCTCGTGCGCTCCTGGCGATCAAGCGCACCCTCGCCGGTGCGCGCCGCGCGATGGGTGAAGCGGCTGGCGGTCGCAGTCTCTACGTCTTCGACGAGGTCGACACGGGCGTCGGCGGTGCCGTCGCCGAGACCATCGGACAGAAGCTCCGCGACGTCGCGCGGCACGATCAGGTGCTCTGCATCACCCACCTCGCGCCGATCGCGATCTACGGCGAGCAGCACTTCCTCGTGAAGAAGGAGGTGCAGGACGGGCGCACGCGCAGCGACATCGTGCCGCTCGAGGGCAGCGATCGCGTCGAGGAGATCGCGCGCATGCTCGGTGGGCTCACGGTCACCAAGAAGACGCGCGACGTCGCGGCCGAGCTCCTGCGCTCCGCGCGCGCGTAGCGGTCGCGACCGCGTCAGGCAGGCCGGGGCGAGCGGTTCGACCAGAGCGCGAGTGCCTCCGAGGCGCGTGCGTGCACGCGAGCGATGGCGCTCCCTGCGGCGAGGAAGAGAAACGGCGCGACCGGTGCGACGAGGCGCAGATCCACGCGCGAGGCGAGGCAGTGGGCGATCGCGAACGCGACGACCGCGCCGAGGAGCGCGCGAGAGAGGACGTCGCGTCGGATCGCGCCGACGGCGAGGGCCAACCAGCCCAGCACGTAGCCGATCGGCGCGAGCGCACGCGCGAGCGCGATCGGCAAGAAGGCTGCGGGGTGCTCGACGAAGCCGACGGTCTCGATCATGCGGAGCTCGAAGCAGTCCTCGCGCGTCGGGACGAAGAAGCTCGCTGCCCGCTCGAGCACCTCGAGCCACATCGCAGCGGGGCGCTCCAGGAAGGCGTCGCGCACGCGGCCCGAGAGCTCGCTGCTGATCTGGGCTTCGCCGAGCCCCTCGTGGTGCATGCGGCCCCAGTCCGTGAGCGAGCCGAGCCCGTAGCTGATCGCCATGTGGATGCCCGCGTTCGTCGAGAGCACTGGCGTGCCGAGCACGAGCCAGTTGCGAGCGATCCAAGCGCCGACGATCAGCGCCGTGGCCGCGAGCGCCCACCCGCCGACTCTCAGTCGCTCCGGCCGCGGCAGGAACGGGAGGAGGAAGACGAGCGCGATCGACGTCGGTCGCGTGAGGATGGCCCAGCCGATCACGACGCCGAGCAGCACGCCGCGCCCTCTCGCCGGGCCTTCACGGAACGCCAGGTACGCGGCGCTCACCCACAGGAAGAAGGTGAGAGACTCGGTCGTGAGGCTCGGCACCCAGATCGCGTACGTGGCGAGCGCGGCGGCGGCCCCGAGCGCTTCTCGCTCGCCGTGCATGCGTCGCACGAGGGCGAACGCGAGCGCGATGGCGAGCGTCTCGAGCACGGCCTGCACGACGGCCGTCGGGCGGTCCTCGCTCGAGAAGAGGAACAGCGCAGCGCGCAGCACCGGGTAGCCGGGGGGGCGGTACGCGAGGAAGCGGATGCCGTTCACCGCCGAGTTGGGGTCGTCGATCACCTCCTCGTAGGTCGCGTGGCTCGCGAGCGAGAGACCGAGTCGCCGATAGTCGAACGCGTCGGAGGCATCGAGGAGCGCTGGCGAGAGCGCGAGCACGAGCCGCACCGCCAACGCCCACACGAGCACGGCCCCCAGGCCGACCCGCATGCGCCTGCTCATTCGAGCCCTCGGTGCGCGCGCATGGCCGGGACCCTACACCATCGAGACCTCGGCGAGGGGCCGCTCGGCCCCTCAGCCAACTGGAGGGGCCGCTCGGCACACGAAAAGGGCAAGCGGGGTTGGGGCCCCGCGCGCAGCGCGCGCAGCGCGGAGCGGGAGGGGGCCCCGGGTCTGCGGGGGAGGGGCCGCTCGGCCCCTCAGCCAACTACAGCGTCGCGAAGAACTGGTTCACGGCGGCGTGCGACCAGTAGCGATCGTTCAGGTACGTGTAGCGGAACTCGTCGAACACGAAGCCCGGAACCTTGATCGAGAAGATCGCCCAGAAGATCGTGCCGGACGAGATGTCCTCGAGCATCGGAATGGTCGAGAAGTCCGGCAGGGGCGCCTCGTGCACGTTGCCCGGGACGAACATCTGCCAGGCCGGGTTTCCGTCGCCGCCGATCATCACGATCACGTGGAAGTCGGCCTCGTCGCCGCCCTCGGTCGACTCCCAGCGCAGGATGCGGTCCGCGGGGATCGGCGCGCCGTTCAGGGGCGCGGTCGCATCGGGGATGCCGATGAAGTCGGGCATGCGCACGACGTCGTCGACGGCGGTCACGCCGTTCTGGATCGTCATCGTGTACGGGTACTGATCGAACTCCGTCGTGTACCAGCCCGCCGAGATCTGGTAGCGGCCGTCCGTGAGCGTGCCGAGGAGCGCAGGCTCGGCGACGAAGCGGAGCGCGCGCGAGGTGTCGCGACGGCGCATCGTGTCGAAGTCGAACGTGCTCCACTGGCGCCGCACGATGCCCTCACCACCGAGATCCAGGAACGCCTGGAAGCGGTAGCGGTCGGGTCCCGCCTCGAGCGCCGCCGGGTGCGCGCCGAGCTCCACCTCGACGTAGTGATCGAGGGGGATGTCCATCACGATGTCCACGCCGGTCACCGTCTCGCCGGGGCCGGCGAGCACGTTGCGCGCGACGCCCATCACGTACGGGATGAACTGACCCTCCGTCGGGTTCTCGAGGCCGGCGAGCGCGTACACCGCGAGGCCCGCGGGGCGCGCGAAGATGCGGTACGGGTAGCCGAGCTCCGACACGCCCTCGATCACACGCTCGAGCACGCGGTTGGTGCCTCCGCCCGCGGCCGGGTCGGGGTTCGGGAACGCCGCCGAGGCCTGCGTCGTGAAGACGTAGGCCACGCGGTTCCAGCCCTCGCGTGGCTCGGGGATGTTCGACCACGGGTTCGGGCCGTACTCGTTGGGGCCACGCCAGACGAGCTCGCCTTCGATGAAGGAGCCGTTGCGGCCGCGGCCACCACCGCCGCCTTCGCCCATGCCGCACATCGGATCCATCCACGGGGTGAGGAACACCGTGACGTCCTGCGCATCGAACGAGATCACCGAGGTGCGCTGGTAGCAGTGCTTGGCGACGTGGATCGTGTGCGTGCCCACGAGGTCGGGGCCCGAGAACGTCACCTGACCCATCACGTTCGTGAGGCCCTGGTGCTCGGTCGAGAGATCCTCGCCGACGATCGCGAACGCGTCGGGCACCGGCAGGCCCGTCATCGCGTCGATCGCGGTGACGTTGATGCTGCCCGTGATGGGCCCACCGCCGAGGCCACCACCGAACGGGTCGGCGGTCTCGTAGTAGTTGTAGGCGCTGACCGCGACGGTCTCGCTGCTGTCGGCGGCGCGCACGACGGTCACGTCGACGGTGCCCGCGGCCATCGGCGGGGTGCGGCACGTGATGCGCGTCTCGGACACGACGTCGACGCTCGTGCAGGGCATGCGGCCGAAGAGGACCGTGTCGCCGTCGGCGAACGAGGTGCCGCTGCCGACGATGTTCACGAAGGTGCCGCCGCTCACCGAGCCCGAGCTCGGGTCCACCTGGATCGCGTCGTAGGTGTAGGCGTCCTCGAGCGTGAACGTGTCGTCGCCCACCTGGATGCTGACGTCGACCGTGCCGACCTCGCCCGCCGGCACGACGACCTGGAGGCGGCGGCCGTCGACGAGCGTGTGATCCGCAGGCTGCACCGCGTGCGTGCCGAACGTGACCTGGGCCTCGTCCGTGAAGCCGGTTCCGCGGAGGACGGCCGTGGTGCCGCCCGTGAACGGACCGTGGTCGGGCACGACGCGCGAGATCTCGAGGTCACCGATCGCGAACGAGCTGTCGCCGAACCCGCCCGCCGCGTCGGGCGTCTCGGGGCCGCCGTCGATCGGACCGGCGTCGGGGATGTCGAGGCCCGGGTTGTCGCAGCTGCAGCCGGAGATCCCCAGCGCGAGCAGGCCCGCGAGCAGTGCCGACGAAGACGAAGAGACCAAGAAGGAGCGCATCGTCATGAGGACCTCGTGCGGTCGTTCGGGCCCGCCGCAACCACAGTGACCGCGTGGCCCGGCTCTCACCGCGACCGACGCAAAGGGGCGCACACATGTCTCGTCGCGGGAGGCCGCGACTTCGCGCCTGGAAGCGCGAACGGCCAGACAGCTCGTGAGTATCGAGGCAGCCCGAGGGATGGTCAAGGCAGGCAGGAAGGGCGGCCCGGTGGACGGTGGCCGGCCCCTCCACGATCCGTGAGGTCGCCTTCCGAGCTGCGTCCGGGCGGGCCCCGGCGCGATGGTATCTTCGTCTCGATGAAGCTCCTGCGCGTGGTCCTCAGCGACCTGCACCTGGGGACGGGGGTGCGTCCCGGGGAGCCCAACGCGTTCGAGGACTTCCGGCACGACGAGGATTTCGAGGCGCTGCTCGACCACTACGACGCCGTCGTCGGCACGGGTGAGCTCGAGCTCGTCTTGAACGGCGACATCTTCGATCTCCTCAAGGTCAAGATCGGCGGCCGCTGGCCGACCGAGGTCACCGACCCGATCGCGTGCGAGAAGCTCAAGCAGTGCCTCGACGGTCACCCGCGGTTCGTCGCTGCGCTCTCACGCTTCATGAGCAAGGAGCGGCGACGCATCGTCTTCATCCCCGGCAACCACGACCTCGACATGTGGCTGCCCGGCCCGCAGGCGCTCTTCCGCCGCTACGTCGCGCCCAACGCGGCGCCCGAGCGCGTCCACTTCGTCACCAAGAGCGACACGTACTACCTGCCCGACGGCATCCAGATCCGACACGGGCACCAGCTCGAGCGCATCCACCGCGTCGACTACCAGCGCATGACCAAGCGCAACCGCGAGGGCGTCGAGGTGCTCGACCTGCCGTGGGGCACGCTGTGGATCCTCGAGGTGATGAACCCCGCGAAGGAGCTGCGGTCGTTCGTCGATCGCATCCAGCCGCTGGGCCGCTTCCTCCTCGGCGCGGTGCTCTTCGACACGCGCTTCCTCTTCATGTTCTTCTGGCGCTCTGCGCTCTACTTCCTGCGCTGGCGCGTCTTCAACCTCGGCGCGTGGCGCGATCGGCTCGCGCGTCTTCCCCAGCTGCCCGAGATGGTGCGAGAGGATCTCATCGCCCTCGGTGGCTTCGACGCGGCGGCGCTGCGCGAGGTGAGGCGCCTGCGCGGGGTGCGCACGCTGATCCTCGGGCACAGCCACGGTCCGCGCTTCCTCCAGCTCGGTGGGGGCAAGCTGCTCGTGAACACCGGCACGTGGATGAAGATGATCAACCTCGACGTGCAGCACCTCGGCCAGGACTCGGGCCTCACGTACTGCACGATCGAGTACGGCCGCGGCGAGGACGGTGAGGCCCTGCCGGACGGAAAGCCGCGGGTGCAGCTCAAGCGGTGGTACGGTCGCTCCCGCCCCTTCGAGGTCTTGCCGTATGCGGATTGAGCATCTCAGGATGGAGCCGACGACGCCGCGGGCGAGCGTGCCCGTGCGTCACTCTCTCGTGGTCGGCGCCTCGTGCGCGCTCTGGGCCGCGACGCTCGGGTGCCCCGAGCCCGTGGTCACGCCCGAGGTGCCCGACGCGTTCCGCGTGACCCGCGACGTCGGTCCCATCGACGCGTGGTACCCGGACGCCTACCAGGACGACGCGCCGCTGCCCGACACGGGGCCCCGCCCCGACGCCTTCGATCCGCGCGACGTCGGTGTGGATGCTCCGCGGGATGCGGGCAGCTCGACCACGATCCTCGTCGACGGTCGCCTCACCGAGCGCGCGTGGGACGTGGCGGAGACGTACTCGACGAGCGAGGCGACCTTCGGACCGTACGCGGGCACGGTGATCTCGCGCTTCCACGTGATCCGAAGCGACACCGAGCTCGCGATCGCCGTCGCCGGAACGTTTCCCGCGGACGGGCAGACGGTCGTCGTCTTCCTCGACCTCGACTACCCCGACCTCGCCGACGGAATCGTGCTCACGCCCGCGGGCCTCGGGGATCGCACGGGTCAGGTGGACTCCGTGCTCTCCAACTCGCTGATGACGACGGACGCGACGTTCCGGCCCGAGCTCGGCTGGGGCGCGACGCGCCGACCGGAGGCGATCACCACGGGCTCGGCGACGCTCGGCTGGCGTGCGTTGCGCCAGACCGATCCGCACGCGTTGCTCTCGAACCAGCGCTCGGCGTGCTCGCTCGAGGTCTGCGAGACGATCGTCTCGCTCGAGGCGCTCGGCGTCGATCCGATGACGCCGCTCGGCCTCGTGGTGCGCGTGGGAGACGCGACGATGCTCGACACCTGGGCGCCGCTCCAGACCATTCCCAACGACCCCGATCCCGAGTTCGTCTCGGTGGTCCTCACCATCCCCGCCGCGCCGTGACCGAGCCCCTGACCCTCGTGGTGAACCCACGCGCCGGCGCGGGCCGCGGTGCGGACGTGCTGCCGGTCGTGGAGCGCACGCTGCGTGAGCTCGGCGTGTCGCCGACGGTGGTGCGCACGGCGGGCCCCGAGGACGCGACGCGGCTCGTGCGCGAGGCGCTCCGCGGAGGGGCGCGCGGCATCGCCGTCCTCGGCGGAGACGGCACGCTGAGCGAGGCGACGAACGGCTTCTTCGAGGCAGGCGAGGCGATCCGCCCGGACGCCTTCCTCGCGCCGATCTCCGCCGGCACCGGCGGTGACTTCCGCAAGTCGCTCGGCGCAGGCAACGTCGGCACCGGCAAGGCGAGCGTCGAGGAGATCGTGCGTCGCATGTGGAGCGCGAAGGTGCGACCGATCGACGTGGGGCACCTGCGCTACGTGGCCAACGACGGAAGCGAGACACACCGCGTGTTCCTCAACATCACGAGCTTCGGCATCGGTGGCCTCGTCGATCGGCTCGTGAACGACGCGCCCAAGTGGATGGGCGGCGGCGCGGCCTTCTTCGTGGGCACCGTGCGCGCGCTCGGTCGCTACCAACCCCAGCGCGTGCGGGTGATCGTGGACGACGCCGCGCCGCGCGAGGCGCGGATCACGAACGTCGCCGTCTGCAACGGTCAGTTCTTCGGCGGCGGCATGCACGTCGCGCCCGAGGCGCGCCTGGACGACGGCCTCTTCGACGTGGTCACGATGCACGCGCTCGGCCTCCGCGCCGCCGCGCGCCTGACGCCGCGTCTCTACCGCGGCACGCACCTCGGGCAGGCGGGCGTCGAGCACGTCCGCGGTCGCGTCGTGGTGGCCGAGCCCATCGAGCCGACCGATCACGTGCTCCTCGACGTCGACGGCGAGGCGCCGGGACGCCTGCCCGCGCGCTTCGAGCTGAAGAAGGGCGCGCTCCTCCTCCGCGGATGAGCGCGCGCGCGATGCACGACGCGGCGCGCTCTCCGGGGCTCGGGCCGAGGCGCCCCGCGATGGCGCGCGCGTGCCTGAGCGCCGCGCTCGGAGGCGTCGCGATCGGCATGGGCGGAGCGCCCTACGAGGCCTACGCGATCGCGTGGCTCGGTCCCGCGCTCGTGGTCCTGGCCCTGCGCGAGCTCGCGGACGCGCACCCCGATCCGCGCCACGGATTCCGCCGTGCCGCGCTCGTCGGCCTCGCCGCGGGCGTCGCCGCCAACGCGACGACGTGTGCGTGGGTCGTCGATCTGCTCACGACCTACGCCTACATGCCCGCGCCGCTCGCGTGGGTCGTGGCCTCGCTGCTCTTCGTGGCCCAGAGCCTGCCCTTCGTGATCGGTGCGCTGCTCGCCTGGTCGCTCCACCGCGCGATGGAGGACGCACGCGGCGCGCGCGCGTCGATTGAGCTCGCGACACCGCTCGCGATGGTCGTCGCGAGCTCGGCCTCGCCGATGATCTTTCCGTGGCGCATCGGCAACTCGCAGACCGGCTTCCTCGCCCTGGCGCAGCTCGCCGAGCTCGGCGGGCTCCCGCTGCTCGATCTCGTCCTCGGCGCGGCGAGCACCCTCGCGATCGTCGCGATCGTCGGGCGGGCGGGGGCGGTGCTCGCGCTCTGGCTGCGCGTGGCCACGGCCCTCGCCGCGATCGCGCTCGTGGCGCTCCCTGCCGCGTGGGGCGCGCGTCGCCTCGAGCAGGTGCGCAGCGGCCGCGAGGCGCTGCCGCCGCTCGTCGTCGGGCTCGTGCAGCACGACTTCGACATCCCCGAGCGGGCCGATCCCATGCAGTGGGAGGCGCAGCTCGCGATCACGTGGTCGCTCTCGCAGGCGCTCGATCGCGAGGGCGTGGATGTCCTGCTCTGGCCGGAGTCCTCGTATCCGTGGGGCCTGGGTCGCGCGTACCCCGACTCCTACCCACACGAGATCGGGCTCTCGGCGCAGCGCCTGCGCGCCCCGATCGTGCTCGGCGCGATCACGCGCGGTGGCGATGAGGCGTTCAACAGCGTCATCGGGCTCGAGGCGAACCGCGTGCTCGGTGTCGTCGACAAGACGCGCCTCATGCCCTTCAGCGAGCGCATCCCCGCGTGGGACTGGTTGGTCTTCCTGCATCCCTTCCTGCGACCCGGCCTGAGCGAAGGGCCGCGCGACGGCGGCGCGATCGACGTGGCCTCCGAGCGCCTCGGCATCCTCAACTGCTACGAGGATCTGATGGCCGATCACGTGTGGCGGCTCGTGCGCTCGCACCGCCCCACCGTGCTCTCGAACCACACGAACGACGCATGGTTCGGCCGCACGCGCGCGCCGGGCCTGCACCACTTCCTCGCACGCATGCGGGCGATCGAGACGCGGCGCGACCTCGTTCGCACCGTGAACACCGGCGTGAGCGGCGTGATCGCCTCGAGCGGAGAGACGCTCGTGCGCACGGAGGTCTTCGAGCGCACCACGCTCCGCACCACGCTGCGCCCCTCGAACGAGATCACGCCCTGGGTGCGCCACGGTGACCTCACGACCACGGCGGCGTGGGGCGCCGTGCTCGGTGTGCTCGCCGCCTGGCTCCGGCGCCGCTCGAGCTGACGCGTCGGGCTCGGACCGACGAAGCCGGACACGCGGCGGCGCGCGGGGTCGTGATACCGTCGCCGACGATGTCGGACGACAGCGAGCCCACCGGTGATGCGTCGAACAAGACCGAGCCGGCCGTCCAGGCGAAGAGCGACTCGAAGGCCAGTGACCCGAAGGCGGACCAAGCGTCTCGCGGCCAGCCCGAAGCGCCGCCGCGCGTGACGGTCCCGCCCGAGCGGAACGCGAACCGGAACGGCCTCATCCGCATCGCGATGCTGATCGTGATCGCCATCGTCATGCTGGCCAACGCGGTGGGCTGGGTGGATCCGGACCTGTGGGTGCCCTTCGTCTGCATCATCGCGGTCATGGGCATCGGCACGCGCGGCGGGCCCCTCGAGTCCGTCGGCTTCGTCGCGATCGAGGCGGCCGTCGTGCTCGTGCTCGGCGTGGCGACCTTCTCCGGCTCGCGCGACTTCGTGTGGGCCGCGAGCGTCGGTGTGAGCCTCGTCGCGATCGGCAAGGTCGCGTTCATGGAGGTGCAGCGCCGCGAGCACGCGGCGGCCGAGCGCGCCATCGAGGAGATGGAAGCGAAGCAGAGGAGCTCGGCTCGCGCGGACGCCGAGAAGGCGGCGAAGAAGGAGTGACCCGGCGTGACGCGTGATCTCACCGGACGCTGCGGGACCTGCTCGTTCTACACGGCGCTGCGCTTCGTGGATGGCCGCGGCCTCGACGACCTCGACGGGGACGACGACGCCCCGCGCGAGGGAGAGTGCATGCTCAAGTGCTGGCCGCCGCCGCTCAAGGACACGGCGACCTGCACGCACCACAAGCCGAGGGGCGCGTCGTTCAAGGGCGTGCTCGATCGTAAGCGTGTGGTGGGTATGTCGCGTGCGAAGCGGGAGGACGACGAGCACCTCGAGCAGGCGAAGGCGCGCCTGCTCCCGAAGGAGATCGACATCGACATGGACATCGACGAATTCCGCAACGTGCTGCGCGAGGTCCTTCGTGACGAGCTCGGTCTGGGCGACACCCAGCTCGGCGAGCGATGGCGCGGGGGTGAGCTCATCCTCAAGCCGGGCAAGGAAGGCACCCAGGAGAAGCGGATCCCGCTCGATCAGCTCTTCCAGAAGATCGTGATGATCCGCGACAAGCTCCGCGTGCTCGAGCAGAAGGTGAACAGCGCACCCAACCTCGGCGCCGAGGAGAAGGTGCAGCTCCAGCAGTACATCACCGGTTGCTACGGCTCGCTGACGACGTTCAACGTGCTCTTCCGCGACCGCGAGGACTGGTTCGTGGGCCAGGGCGGCAAGGAGTGAGAGCACGTGGCGCTCGGGCTGCTCGTAGGTCGAGCATCGCCGCGCGCGCTGTGGTATCCCCCGGTCTCCCCATGGCCTGGTTCTCCAAGAACCGCGTCTCCGTCGATGCTTCGGAGAAGAAGACGATCGGACAAGGCGTCTTCCGCCGCTGCGACGAGTGCGGCGTCACGCTTCGTGCCGAGGAGTTCACCGAGAACCACGAGGTCTGCCCCTCGTGCAACCACCACTACCCGCTGTCGGCGGAGTCGTGGACCGAGCTCATCCTCGATCCCGGGAGCTTCGAGGAGCTCGACACCGGCCTGGTCTCGGGCGACCCGCTCCAGTTCAACGATGCGCGCCCATACCCCGAGCGGGTGAAGGCCACGCGCAAGAAGACCGGCGTCGACGACGCCATGCTCGTCGGGCGTGGCGCGCTCGGTGGGCGCCCGCTCCAGTTCGGCTCGTTCATCTTCCGCTTCATGGGCGGCTCGATGGGCTCGGTGGTCGGCGAGAAGATCACCCGCATGTTCGAGCGAGCCGCGGACGAGAAGCAGCCAGCTGTGCTCCTCTCGAGCTCGGGCGGCGCCCGCATGCAGGAAGGCGCGCTCTCGCTCATGCAGATGGCCAAGACGGTCGCAGCGCTCGGTCGCGTGCGCGCGGCGGGCGTGCCGTTCGTGAGCGTGCTGCTCCATCCGACGACCGGCGGCGTGGCCGCGAGCTTCGCCCTCCTGGGCGACGTGAACATCGCCGAGCCCCGCGCGCTGATCGGCTTCGCGGGCCCGCGCGTCATCGAGAACACGATCCGCCAGAAGCTCCCCGAGGGCTTCCAGCGCGCGGAGTTCCTCGTGCAGCACGGCATGGTCGACCTCATCGCCCAGCGCCGCGAGATGCGCTCGACGATTGGCCGTGTGCTCAGCCACTTCTGTGACTGACGGCGACTACCTCGAGACGATCCGCTGGCTCTACGGCCTGACGCCGCGAGGGATCCGCCTCGAGCTCGATCGCCTGCGCGCCGCGTGTGCGCTCGCGGGCGAGCCGCAGCGTCGTCTATCCGTCGTCCACGTCGCGGGCACGAACGGCAAGGGCTCGACGAGCGCGATGATCGAGCGCATCGCGCGAGAGGCCGGCCTCTCGACCGGCCTCTACACCTCGCCGCACCTGCACTCGTTCGCCGAGCGCGTGCGCGTGAACGGTGCGCCGATCACGCGCGAGGAGATCGTCGCGCGCGTCGCGTCGCTGCGCGCGCTCTTGGCGAGGCCGGGCGCACCGGAGCTCACCTTCTTCGAGGTCACGACGCTGCTCGCGTTCCAGGCCTTCGCCGAGCGCGGCCTCGAGCTCGTGGTCCTCGAGGTGGGCCTCGGCGGCCGGCTCGACGCCACGAACGTGATCGAGGCGCCTCTGGCGAGCGTGATCACCCACGTCGATCTCGATCACCAGCAGTACCTCGGCACGACGCTGGCCGAGATCGCGGCCGAGAAGGCCGGCATCGTGAAGGCCGGCGTGCCCGTGCTCCATGCCGCGGACGCGCCCGGCGAGCGTCGCGAGGCCTCGGCCAGCGCGGTGGTCGACGCCCGCGCGGCGTCGCTCGGCGCGCCTTCGCTCGCGCTCGGGCGCGAGCTCCTGCTCTCGCGCGAAGCCGACGGCGCGCTCGCCGTCTCGCTCGGTGAGGCGCGCGTGACGGGCCTTCGGCCGCGCCTCCTCGGTGGACACCAGGAGCGGAACGTCGCGCTCGCCGTGGGTGCGGCGCTCACCCTCGGCCCGCGCCTGGTCCGTTCGATCGACGCGGACGCGATCCGGCGCGGCGTCGCCGAGGTCGGCTGGCCCGGGCGCCTCGAGCACCTCGAGCTGCCCGCGGAGGGCGCGCCGCGTGATCGGGCGCGCCGCTTTCTCGTCGACGCTGCGCACAACCCCGATGGCGCCCGTGCGCTCGCGTCGTTCCTCGCGAGCGAGCCTCGGCGGCCGGGCGAGCGCGACGTGCTCGTCTTCGGTGCGATGGCCGACAAGGCGTGGCGCGAGATGCTCGCGATCCTCCGGCCCGAGGTGTCGACGCTCGTCTGCGTCGCGCCCCCGCTCGCGCGCGCGGAGCGGCCCGACGTGCTCGCGGCGGCGGGCGGCGGGGAGGCTGCAGAGAGCGTGATCGCGGGCCTCGAGCGCGCGCGCGTCCTGGCGGGGCCGGCGGGTCGCGTGATCGTGTGCGGCTCCATCTTCGTGCTCGCAGAGGCTCGCGCGCACGTGCTCGGGATCGAACAGGAACCGCTCGTCGCGATGTGATCGCGCAGCCGGACGCCGTCCGATTCTCGTCGTGGCCGCGCTCGGATCGCACCCCCAGAGTGCGCGCGATGCAACACGCCAAGTCGTTCTGGGTCACCGTCGTCGTCACGTTCGTCGCCATCAACGCGGTGGCCTTCGCCGACGAGGACGCCGCGCAGCGCGGGCTCGTGCTGCTCGGTCTGCTCGCCGTCCTCGGGGCGGTGCTCTGGACCTGGGCCGGAGAGCGGCTCGCGGTGGTGGGTCGCGGGCTCGTCGCGGGCTCGGCGGTCTGCCTCGTCGGCTTCGTCGGGCTCTACACCTGGGTCGCGCTCTACATGAGCGGCGCGATCTGACCTCGACGCGATGTGCCCCTCGCCGCCGAGGGGCGGAGCGAATAGATGGCGCGCGTGGCTCGACCCAAGGATGCCGACAAGGTCCGTACCTACGACGAGATCGTCGGCACCGCGTGCCGCATGCTCTCCGAGCGCGACGATCCGACCACGCTCACGCTGCGCGAGGTCGCGACCTCGTCCGGCCTGAGCCTCGGCACGCTGCACTACTACTTCGCGTCCAAGACCGAGCTGCTCGAGGCCTGCCTCGATACGTACTACGAGCGCCTCCGCGCGCTCGGTGCGCGCTTGCTCGCGGAGCTGCCGGCCGATCCGAGCGGCCACCGCGCGTTCGTCGATCGCGTCGTGCGCGAGCTCGCGCGCTTCGTGCGGGCCGAGCGCAGCAACGTGCGTCTGCGCCTCGTGCTGAGCGCGTCGGCTGGCGAGCTCCCGCCCACGCGACAGGCGGACTTCCTCGACATCACGATCCAGCACGTCGTCACGGGCCTGGCGCCGCTCACCTCGCGCGCGCCGGGCTCGCTCGCGCTCGCGATCCAGTCCATGGCGATCCTCGTGGTGCGATTCGCCCTCGCGTCCGACGGTGAGAAGCGGTCCCTGCTCGGGATGGACGGCACCGCCGCGGATGCCGCCGTCGACGCGTTCCTGAGCGACACGGCGTGGCGACTCGTACGCCCGGACGGCTCGCTCAGCGGTCCGTGACGAGGCCGAGTGAGGGCAGACGCTCGAAGGCCGTCTCGAGGCGCGTGAGCTCGTCGTGGATTCGCTCGAGATCGCGGCGGATCTCGAAGGGCTTGCCCTCCGCTGGCACCGCGTCGAGCGCGGGGCGCAGCTTGTCGAGCGCGGCCGCCAGCCGATCGCGCTCACCGAGCTGGAGCTTCTTCACTTCCTCGCTCGAGCTCGGCACGAAGTCCTCGAAGCTGCGCAAGAGGTGGCCGATGCGCAGCATCGCGTTCATGCGCAGGCGTCCGAGGCGCACCGGATCGTCGGGGTCGCCCGACTGCGCGGCCGCGCCGACGGCCGTCTCGTAGAGCGCCTGCGCCTCGTTGTGCGCGCGTCGCCAGCCCGCTGCGTCGCGCGCCTCGTAGGCCACGAGGCCGCGGTTCGACAGGTCGTCGATGCGCTTCTCCCAGGCCTCGACGCTGAGGCCGAGGAGCGTGCCCGCCGCCGCGCTCGTGAACACGATTCGTCGGATGCCGTCGAGCAGGTCCTCGAAGCGATCGCGCGGCGGGCTGAGGTCGTTCGCGTCGCTGCCCGCGAAGTGATCGATCAGCGTGCGCAGCTGCGAGGCCAGGGCCGCGAGCTTGTCGGGGTCGGTCGACACGACCTCGCGCAGGCCCGTCGCGAGCGGCTCGAGCTCGCGTCGGAACGCGTGCGCGTCGCGGCCCCAGAGCGCGCGCGCTGCGTTCTCCGCCTCCGCGAGCAGCGCGTCCACGGCGTCCTTGGTCGTGTCGGTCTTCGCGGGCGGCGGCTCGACCTTCGCCCACAGCTCGGAGCCCGCGACGTTCGCGCGCGCCTCGAGGCGCATCGCCTCGTCGCAGCGCAGCGTGAGCGACACCGGCGTGCCGAGCGGCAGCTCGGGCGAGACCTCGAGCATGAGCGTCTTGATGGGCAAGCGGTTCTGGAGGAGGCGCAGTACCACGGCTCCGGAGCGATCTGCCGTGGCGAGCTCGTGCGTGACCTCGATCGGGAGGCTCGCGCCGCGCGGGATGAGCACCTTGCGCTCGCGTCGGCCCGCACGCGTGATCTCGACCGCGAGGTCCTTCGCCACCACGGTGGGCTGGCTGAGCGCGCTCGCGCGCGCGCGCACGGCGCCTCGGTACAGCGTCAGCGGGATGCTGGAGAGCACGCGTCCATCGAGATCGACGAGCGCGAGCGTGGTCGGCGTCTCGGGGCCTTCGCCGAGCGGCACGACCAGACGCATCGGACCGCTCGCGAGCTCCGTCTCGACGAGCACCTCTGCGCCCGCATCGCGGATCTCGAGCCGCCGCGCCGCCTCGGGCGATCGACGCACCTCGAGCGCGAGCTTGAGCTCCGCCCCTCGCGACACGAGCGGGCTCGTCACGAGGAGATCGGTGCCCTCGTCACCGAGCCGCAGGCCGCCGCGCTGCGCCGCGAAGATCGCAGCGCCGAGCGCGACGATCGTGTCGACCTCGGTCTGGAGCGGGGCGAGCTTGGAGCGCGTCTTGGCGGCGAGGCGCTCGGTCACCGCGCGCACGACGGCGGGCACGCGCGTCGAGCCGCCCACGAGCACGATCGCGTCGAGATCCCCGAGGCCCACGTTCGCGACCTCCTTGCTCTGCGCGAGCGCGCGCTCGCAGCACTGCATCGTGGTCTCGACGAGGTCGGCGATGCTCGCCTCGTGTTCGGCGCGGCCGATCTCGGCCTCGATCGAGACGGGCTCGCCCTTCTTGTCGAGGAACAGATCGGTGCGCGAGAACGAGAGCACCTCGTTCGTCGAGAGGCCCTCCTTGATCTCCTGCGCGACGTGCACGAGGCGCTGGAAGCGCGCGGCGTCCTCGGCGTCTCCGCGCACGTCGAGATCGAGCGCGTAGCCGCGCTGCACGAGGTCCTTGCGGAGCTTCTCGGCGAAGCGTCGATCGAAGTCGTCGCCGCCGAGGTAGTTGTCGCCGTCGATCGCGAGCACCTGGTACTCGCCCGAGACGCTGCGCAGCACCGACACGTCGAAGGTGCCGCCGCCGAGGTCGTACACGAGGAAGGTGCGATCGCCGCTTGCGCTCTCGGCCGCGCCGGGGAGGCCGAGCCACGTGTGGTAGATGGCCGCCGCCGTCGGCTCCTGCAGCACCGCGAGCACCTCGAGGCCCGCGAGCTCACCGGCCTTGCGCGTCGCCTCGATCTGGGGCGCGTCGAAGTAGGCGGGCACGGTGATCACCGCGCGCTCGACCTTGACCTCCACGCCGGGCGGCGCCTTGCCTGCGAGGTCTTCCTGCATCCGGGCGCGCAGCTCGCCGAGGATCTTCGCGGAGATCTCCTCGGGGCTCAGCTCGTGTGGCCCCACCGCGACGCGGACGACCTGACCCATCTTGCGCTTGATGCTCTCCACCGGCGCGGGGCTCTGGCCCCGTCTCGCGCGCGCGGCGCGGCCGACGAGGAAGGACTGCGCCTTCGGGTCCCACGCCACGGCGGAGGCCACCGTGCGACGACCGAAGCGGTCGGCGTAGACGAGGATGTCCTTCTCGGAGGGATCGAGCATCGCCACTTCGGAGTTGGTGGTGCCGAGGTCGATGCCGATGGGTCGATCGATGTACATGCAGCTCCAGCGAGGTTCGTCGTTCAGCGGGGGATCACGCGTCGAGGGGCCCAGAGCGCCCGCTCCTCGTGGGTCTCGGGACCGAGCGTACGCTCGAGCTCGGACCGAAGAGGAGGGAGGCCGACCAGGTCGAGGAGGCCGGGCGAGGCGGTGCTCTGGCCGGGCTCGCGAGAGAGCTGGGGTGCGCGAGGGGCGCGCCCGATCGGGGGTCGGGTCTCGGGCACGGCGGTGAGCGCGAGCTCGAGACGCGTGTCGGGGTGGAGCGTGAGCGACTCCCAGGCAGCGCGGATGCTCGCCCGCTCTTCGTCGCTCGTGACCTCCTCCGCGCGCTCGCGCAGCGCGTCGGTGATCGCGGCGAGATCACTCGTCGGGTCGAGCTCGAAGCGATCGAAGGGGTTCTTGGCGGCGCGTCGGCTCATGCCTCGATGCCCACTCGCTTCTTGAGATCGGGGAGGCGCGAGAGCTCCGGGAACACGGCCGCGGCGCGCTCGACGTCGTTGCGCGGCGGATGCACGGGGAAGAGCTCGCGGCGCGCGAGGGTGTGCTCCGCCCGGTCGCAGAGCACGTGCGCGAGCACGATGCGCGCGTTGCGCAGGGTGGGGCAGAGCGCGTAGGCGCGCTCGATGCGCGGCAACGCGAGATCGACCTCTCGCGGGATCTCGGCCCAGAACACGAGCGCCTGTGCGCACGGCGCGACGTACGGCAGCTCGTGATCGAGCTCGGCCTCCGCGCGGTCGCGGAGCACGCGTCTCTCGAGGGCCCACGCGAGGGGCATGATGGGGCCCAGGACCTCCCCGAGCTCGCGCATCTTGCGCTGTCGGTAGAGGGGCCACGCGAGGTCCGGGAGCGCGGTGAGCACGTGCCGCTCCACCTCGGGCTCCTCGTCGAGCCAGCTCCAGCTCTCGGCCGCGTCCGCGAAGAGCGCGGCGGCGTCGCGCGCCGTCCAATCGCGCGCCATGAGCTCGTCGATCGCGTCGCGGAAGCGGACGAGCCATCGCATCGCGAGGTCGTCGAGCGCCCCGCGCGCCAGCTCGCACGCGCGGCGCTCGAGCGCCACCGGCAGCGCGAGCTCGTGCATCGTCGCGAGCGCCCGCCGCAGCGCGCGCACGGCGCGTGCGCCGGTGCGCGTGCGATCCAGCAGGCCCTCTGCGGCGAGCGCACGGCAGCGCTCGAGGCCGCGAAGCGGCAGTGTCCCGACGAGCGTGGAGATCGCGGCGCTCGACACGGTCGGGCCTGCGGCGCGCCCCGCTGCGTCGAGGAGGTGGTCCGGATCTCGGCCCAGCTCGAGCCAGGCCACGATCGTGCGATCCATCGCGCGGGGCGCCTCGAGGGCGCCGGGCGCGTCGTCGCCGCGCAGGGCAGCCTCGAGGGCGTGATCGGACAGCACGGCGAGGTGATGCACCAGCGCGGGCGGGAGGCCTCGAAGCGATCGTTCGAGCAGGAGCGCCCGCAGCGGCAGACCGTGTCGCGCGAGCGCCTCGCGCACCTCGGCCTCGCCGCCCGCCTGCCGCACCAGCTCCACGGCGCCCGAGGCGCGCTCGGGGAGATCGTCGATCCCGGTGCCCTCGAGCGCCCGCTCGAGCGCGATCTCGTTCTCGAGCCGCCGCAAGAGCGCGTGATCCTCGGGTCGCGGTCCCGCCGGCCGCGTGCGCGAGGACGAATCGAGCCGCTCGGGGGCGCGAGACATCGACCCCGGGACGCTCGCACGGCGGGGCCGGGTGGTCGAGGGCCGGATGTGACGCGGGGCGTCCCGGGCATGTGGGGAGGCACGAGGCCCGAGCCGATCCGATGCGCTGGACGCGCGAGCGTGCGCTCGCATAGCATCCCAACCCGCGAACGGACGTATGGCGCGCCTGACGATCATCAGCCCCGAAGGGCGGCAAGACGCGGAGCTCCAGGCCCACAACACGCTGGGACGGCACCCGAACAACACGGTGCAGGTGCTCGATCGCATCGTCTCGAAGGAGCACTGCCACGTCGACTTCGTCGACGGACGCTTCGTGCTCCGCGACCTCGGCTCGTTGAACGGGACCTTCGTCAACGGCGAGCGGGTGAGCGAGCGCGTGCTGAACCCCGGCGACGAGATCACCCTGGGCTCGACGCGCATCCTCTTCGACGGCGACGGCGCCATGCGCGCCGGGCGGCCGATCCCGCCGGGCTACGGCATCGGTGGCGCACCTCAGGCCTACTCGCCCTCGCCGATGTCGCCGCAGCCGCAGCCCCCGATGGCCTCCGGCCCGCCGATGCCGTTCGCGCCGCAGAACAGCCCGCCGCCGGTGCACCCGGTGCCGCCGTACGCGCCGCCCAGCGTCGGTGGCACGACGCCGTTCGGCCCGCCCAACCGCCCGCAGCCCTCGATCCCGCCGACGGCGCAGGGCTTCGCGCCGCAGCCTCCGCCCGCGCAGCCCGGGCCGCCGCGCCCGATGGCGCCCATCGCCAACCTCGCCAACGCCGCTGGCTCGCAGCTGCCTGCGCTGCCGATGCGGCCGCCGTCGGAGCTCTCGAAGGTCACGATCGCGCCGGGGATGGTGGAGAGCCACATTCGCACGCGCCTCGGGATGGAGCAGAACTTCCTGCCCGAGAAGCTCGTCAACGACGTCGATTCTCTGCGCCGGGACTACGAGAAGCTCCGCGTGAGCTACGAGCTCGCACGTGCGATCGGTGCCGAGCTCGACATCCAGAAGGTCCTCGATCGCATCCTCGCGGCGGCCTTCCAGATCCTCCAGGCCGATCGCGGCATCGTCCTTCTCTACAACGACGAGAAGAAGCTCGAGCCGCGCGCCGTGCGCACCCGCGCGGGCACGCAGGATCCGAACGAGCCGCTCCTCATCTCGTCGACGATCGTCGAGCAGGTCGCGAGCCAGCGTCAGGCCGTGCTGTCGAGCGACGCGACGGTCGACTCACGCTTCGGCGGCGCGCACTCGATCATCATGCAGGGCATCCGCTCCTCCATGGCGGTGCCCCTCATGCACTCGGACGAGCTCTTCGGGATGATGCTCCTCGACTCGCAGATCGCGACCAACGCGTTCACCGAGAAGGACCTCCAGCTCTTCCAGAACGTCGCCAACCAGGCGGCCATCTCGGTCCAGAACTCGCTCTACGCGAAGAAGCTCGAGGCCGAGGCCGTCACGCGCGAGCGCTTCCAGCGCCTCCTCAGCCCGGCCATCGCGCAGCAGGTGCTCGAGGGCAAGGTCGCCATCCAGAAGGGCGGCGAAGGTCGACAGACGACCGTGCTCTTCTCCGACATCCGAGGCTTCACCTCGATGAGCGAGTCGGAGAACCCGCAGGTCATCGTCGACATGCTCAACGAGTACTTCGAGCTGATGGTCGAGGTGATCTTCAAGTACGAGGGCACGCTCGACAAGTTCGTCGGCGACGAGATCATGGCGCTCTACGGCGCGCCCGTGACGCACGGCGACGACGCGGTCCGCTGCGTGCGCACGGCGATCGAGATGCTCGAGGTCCTGCGCGAGCTCAACGCGGCGCGTGCCCGCGCGGGCGCCCCCGAGATCCGCATCGGCATCGGGATCAACACGGGGCACGTCGTCGCCGGCTACATCGGCAGCAGCAAGGCGCTCGAGTACACGGTCATCGGCGACACGGTGAACACCGGCGCGCGCCTCTGCTCGGTCGCCAAGGCCGGCGAGATCATCATCAGCCAGTCCACCTACGAGCAGATCGGGGACCGCTTCGACGTGGTGGAGCTGCCGCCCGTCCAGGTGAAGGGCAAGAGCCAGGCGCTCAAGATCTACAACGTCATCGGCGAGAAGCGCGGGAGCTTCGGCTCCGAGCGAACCCGACCCGCCTGAGCGTGCGGCGCACGCGGGGCGTCGCGGCGAGCACCGAACACGAGAGAGCTGGGCACCTCCATGAACAAGCAGCGACCGGTCCTCCTCATCGTCGCCGTGGTGCTCGCGATCGCCCTCGGCGGCCTCGGCGTCATCGCCGGCTGCATGGGCGTGTTCAGCGGGGCCATCCAGGGCTCGATGATGGAGATGCAGCAACAGATGGCGCAGGGGAACCCGGCGATGCAGGCGCAGCTCGAGCCGCAGCGCGCGATGCTCGAGGCGCAGGCCGGCTTCCAGATCCCGATGCTCGTCGGGGCCTTCTTCAACCTGATCGCCTCGCTCCTCCTCATCGTCGGCGCGAGCTTGCTCGCGGGGCTCAAGCGCTCGGGCGCGATGATCCTCATCGGGGCCGCGGTGATGTGCCTGCTCGTGGACCTCTACAACGGGGCCCTCGGCATGTACATGCAGGCGCAGATGCAGGACGCGATGCAGGCCGCCGTCGCGCAGATGGGGCAGATGCCCGGCCAGGACCCGGCGATCCTCGGCGCAGCGATGAACGCGGGCTCGACGATCGGCGTGCTGATGGCCGTCGTCATGCTCGTCATCAAGCTCGTCGTCTACGCGGTGGACATCTGGGCCGCGCGTGACGCGACCGTCCAGAACCTCCTGTCGTGACGATCGAGCCGGAGCCCTCGCCGAGCAGCGCGGTCCCCGCAGGTGCGGTGCGGGGGCAGTGCGCGCGTCACCCCGATCGCCCCGCGCACCTGACTTGCAAACGCTGCGGCGACAACCTCTGCGCGCCGTGCAGCGAGGAGCGCATCGACGGCGTCTGCAAGTCGTGCATCGAGCTGCTCTCGAACCGAGGGCGCGTGTGGCAGGTGCAGTGGCTCGCGGTGGTCACGATGGTCCACGGAGGCCTGCTCCTGCTCTGGGGTCTGGGCCTCCTCGTGAGCGGCGCCTACATGGGCTTCGCGATGGGCGGCATCGAGCCCACGCAGGCCGACGCACCGCCGCCCGAGTTCATGGCGGGTGTCATGAGCGGCGTGACGCTCTTCATGATGCTCGGGCAGATCATCCCCGGCATCCTCCAGGTCGCCGCCGGCTACTACATGCTGAGCTTCCGCTACCGCGCGCTCGCCATCGCCGCCTACCTCACGGGCGTCTTGTCGATCACCGGCTGCTATTGCCTGCCCACCGCGATCCTCCTCGGGATCTGGGGCGTCTTCGTCGTGTTCGACAAGGACGTCGCCGCGCGCTTCGACAGCGTGTAGCGCGCGCCTCGGCGCTCGCGCGTTCGGGGCCGTGGAGATACCATCGCGGCGCGTGGCCCACCTGGACTTCGAGAAACCCATCGTCGAGCTCGAGGATCGCATCCGCGAGCTCCGGCTCTACGGCGTTCGCGAGCAAGGCTTCGACGACGAGCTCGCCCGGCTCGAGCAGCGCGCGATCGATCTCTCTCGCGACATCTACAAGGACCTCAACGTCTGGCAGAAGGTCCAGCTCAGTCGCCATCCGGACCGGCCCTACATGCTCGACTACGTCGAGCGGATCTTCGACGACGTGCTCGAGCTGCACGGGGACCGCGCGTTCTCGGACGACGCCGCGATCGTGGCGGGCTTCGCGCGGCTCGACGGCAAGACGGTCGCGATCATCGGTCACCAGAAGGGCCGGACGACCAAGGAGAAGCTCCGCCGCAACTTCGGTATGGCCCACCCAGAGGGCTATCGGAAAGCCATGCGGATCATGGAGCTGGCCGATCGCTTCAAGCGTCCGGTGCTCACGTTCATCGACACGCCCGGCGCGTATCCCGGCCTCGGCGCGGAGGAGCGCGGGCAGAGCGAGGCGATCGGCAAGTCGCTGCTCGTCATGTCGCAGCTCGGTGTGCCGATCGTCGCGACGGTCATCGGCGAAGGCGGCTCAGGTGGTGCGCTCGGGCTGGGCGTCGCGAACCGCGTGCTCATGCTCGAGTTCGCGACCTACAGCGTCATCACGCCCGAGGGCTGCGCGTCGATCCTGTGGCGCGACGGCACGCGCGCGCCGGACGCTGCCCAGCAGCTCAAGCTCCTCGCGAACGACGCGCTCCGCCTCGGCATCGTCGACACGATCGTGTCCGAGCCGGTCGGTGGTGCGCACCGCGATCCCGACGAGGCGGCGCGTCGCGTGGGCGAGGCGCTGCGCAAGAACGTGTTCGACCTCGAGCAGCTCGCGGCGGGCGGTCGTGGTGCTCAGTCGCTGATCGATCACCGATACGCGAAGTTCCGCGCGATGGGCGAGACGATCCAGCTGTGACGGGCATCGCGTCCGCGACGGACGAGAGGAGAGACAGCCGATGAACATGCCGGGGGCTCAGCAGCGCGTCGGAGCGGCCATGCGCGATCCGGGGATGCCCGATCCCTATCGCACGCGGAAGTGGGTCGGCCTCGTGCTCTGGATCGTCGGCATGCTGATCGGGGGCATCTTCGTCCTGGCCCTCTTCGTCATCGAGCCCTTCGGCTCGGGCGACCCGATGGGCATGGCGATGTCGATGGGCCTGGGCGCGCTGCTCGCGTTCCCCGCGGGCCTCATGTACCTGACCTTCCCGCGGCTGCTCGATCGCTTCGATCCGGAGCCGCTCTGGGCGCTCGCGCTGTGCCTGCTCTGGGGCGCGGTGGCGGCGTGCGGCTTCGCGGCCTTCATCAATTCGGTGGGCGGCAGCCTCGTCGCGGCGGCCTTCGGCGGCGAGATGGGAGACGTCTTCTCCGCTGTCGTCAGCGCGCCCTTCGTCGAGGAGTTCTGGAAGGGCGTCATGGTCCTCGGCGTCGCGTACTTCCTGCGCGACGAATTCGACGGCGTCGTCGACGGCGTCATCTACGCGACCTTCGTCGCGATCGGCTTCGCGGCCACCGAGAACGTCCTCTACTACGGCCGCGTGATCCACACGGCCGACGTCGACGCGATCCGCGACACCGTGATGATCCGCGGCCTGCTCGCGCCGTGGGGCCACCCGCTCTACACGTCGATGACGGGCCTGGGCCTGGGGCTCGCGCGTGAGCAGACGAACACGGCCGCGAAGCTGATCCTCCCGCTCGTCGGCTACGCGGGCGCGGTGCTGCTCCACATGCTCTGGAACGGCTCGGCGACCGCGTGCGACTACCTCTTCGGGCAATACGGCTTCACCGTGTTCCTCCTCCTGCTCGTGGTGTGGATCCTCTTCGTGCTCGCGTTCGTGATCCTCGTGATCGGTCTCGTGTACCGGCGCGGCAAGCTCATCCGACAGCACCTCACCGACGAGGTCGCGCTCGGTCACCTCACGCAGGCCGAGCTCGATCTCGTGACGTCGGTCTTCGGCACGCTCACCGCGATGGTGCGCAAGGGCTTCCGCGGTCAGGAGTTCGTGCGCGCCGTCGCGCGCCTGGGCCTCTCGAAGTGGCACACGGCGCGCGCGATGAAGGGCCAGAAGGGGACGGTCTCGATGGACTTCATCCTCCCGCTCCGCGCGAAGATCCGTCAGCTGCGCGCCGAGGGGGCTTCGCCCGCCTGAGGTCAGAAGAAGGTCCAGCCGAGGCCGCGGTAGGTCGGGATGCGATCGACCACGCGGTCGCCCTCGACGAGGAGGATCTCGGCGAAGCGCTCACAGAGCTCGCCGGCCTTGGCGTGGCGGAAGAGCACGGCGTCGCCGAGGCGCACCGTGGTCCCTCGTGCGACGCGCAGCGGGGTCTGCACCTCGCCGGCTCCTTCCATCTCGTCGAGCGAGAGTCCCTCGGGAAACACCGGCCTCGGCAGCTTGTCGGGGCCCGCCGAGCCCGAGGCCACGTAGCCGCCGCCGCTCACCGTGGCCCATCCGGGCCCGGGGATCCGTGTGACCTCGAGCGCGAAGAAGAGCGAGGGCTCGAGCGCGCGCACGTGCGCATCGTGGAAGTAGTCGAAGAGGAGCGGCTTGAAGAGGCCGCTGCCCGCGCTCACCTCGGTCACGCCGCTCTCTCTCGTGGTGGAGTCGAGCGAGCCCGTGCCGCCGCCGTTGACGATGCCAGGCGCGAGCCCCGCTCCCTCGAGGGCCTCGACGATCGCACGACGCCGCGCCGCGACGTCGGCGATGCTGCGGCGCCGGATGAGCTCCTTGATCGGGTTCTCCACGCGCGCGAACGGGTTGCGATCCGGAAGGCCCGCGACCTGAGCCTCGTAGCAGAGAAGGCCCGCGAAGCGCGTGCCCTGGGTGTCCGCCACGAGGCGTGCGAGCGCGACGATCTCACGCGGCTCGCGCAGGGGAGAGCGCCGCACGCCCAGGTGGACGCGGCCGCGCGCGAGCTCGAGCGACATGTCGATGCAGAGCGCCAGCGCGAGCGTCGTGTCCGCGCGCCGCGCCTCTCCGGCCGCGGCCTCGATCGCTTCACGTGAGTCCACGGCGAGGACGAGCGAGACGCCGCGCGCCGCGAGGGCGCTGGCCCGCGCGAGGTCGTGGCCGTCTCCGCGACGCAGAGAGGGCGGATAGGCGACGAAGAGATCGTCGTGTCCTTGCCCCGCGAGCGCCTCGGCCTCCGCCACCGAGAAACAGAGCAGCCCACGCAGATCGGAGCCGCCACGCGAGAGGCAACGTCGCAAGAGCGCCGGCGCGCGCACGCTCTTGGTCGCGAGCCTCAGCGGCAGTCCGTGTGCGCGAGAGAGCGCGCGCTGTCGATCGAGGTTGCGATCGAACGCGCTCACGTCGAGGACCGCACACGGCAGGCGTTGGCTCGCGATCGCTCGAAGAAGATCCGGTGCGGCCACGACCGAGCGTGTATCCGATGCGCGACGCAGCGGGAAGGGGCGCCGGTCGAGCTCGATCTCGTCTCGAACGTGGAGGCGGGTCGCGGTGACAACGGATCGACGTGGACGGACACCCCGTGGGTCGGCTGGCGCCATCTCTCCGCTGGACGGGCTCTGTCGTCGAACGCCGGGTGGCTCTCCCCTCCTGTTGCGCGCGACCGATCCCGCGATGTTCGCCCTCCGCACGCTGCTCGCGACGCTCGCTGCCCTCGTCTTGCCAACCGTTGCGCGGCCGGACGTGTTCGTGGCCGATCACTTCCCGGACAACCGCGGTTGGCCGCTGCGCCCTCGTCCGATCTGGCGCGGCGAGTCGTGTCCGGCAGGAGGCGCGCGAAGAAGAGCGCGACGGATGGCGAGCCTCCGCGTCCTCGCGCCGGAGGTTCCCATGTCGCGCTCTGTCGCTCCCCGCTCGCGCTCACTCGCTCCGCGAGCGATGCCCTTCGCCATGTGTTCCGTCCGCTCGGGGCGAGCGAGCGACGATCGAGATTCGCGCCAGAGCGATCCGCAGACGCGCCATGCGAGCGACGACCGCGCGCCCAGCCGTCATGTTCGTCGTCCGCGACCCATCACACGTTCGTCGATGGCGATCAGTCCGTCACTCGTCGCGTCAGGAGGCTCCGTGAATCTCCGCTCTCTGCTCCGCGCGCCCGGTCTCGCGCCTCTCCTCGGGGTCTCGGTCGTCGCCGTCCCCGCGGTCCTGCTCGCGGTGCTCCTCGCGTTCCAGGGCACGGCCTCCGCCCAGGACGACGTCCCGATGGAGGACGCCCCGATGGACAGCGAGATGCCGATGGACGACGGCAGCGGCTACGACGACGGAAGCGGCTACGGCGACGACGGCAGTGGCGAAGGTGGTGAGGGCGGCGAAGGAGGCGAGAGCGGCGTAGGCAGCGCTGCGCGTGCACGCGCGGTCACGGGGCCTCGGCCGGTGCCGCCCTTCGGTGAGCAGACGGCCACGCGCAGCGAGGCACCGAACAACGTGCTGCTCGCGGTCTCGCTCGGCAGCTCCCTCAGCTACGGCAACTCGCGCACGCTGAACCTGACGGCGGCGGCGAACCTCCAGCTGCGTGACGGTCCCGACGTCGGTGTGATCGAGCTCGCGTTCCTCTACGGGCTCGCGCAGTCCCCGCTGACGTGCGCCGACGTGCAGGACGCAGATCCCGGCATCTACCCGATGAACGTGGAGACCTTCTGCGCCACGGGCGCCCGCACGACGCGGGCGCCGGGCTTCAAGGACTGGACCGAGCTCGCCGTGAACCTGCAGTGGCGCATGCGGTGGGATCACTTCTTCGACGCGGAGAACGCGCTCTTCGTCGCGCACACAGGACGCATCGATCGCCTCTCCGGCGTCCTGCCGCGTCTGGCGCTGCAGGTCGGCTGGAACCACATCCTCTTCCAGGAAGGCCGCGATCACACGTTCGCGTTCGACATCGGCGTCGACGGCACGCTGGAGATCTTCGAGGGCAAGGTCCGCACGGACATCCAGCGACAGGTGGACATGGGCGCGGAGCTGCCTCCGCTCTGGGGGACCGACGCGCGCTTCATGCCGCAGGTGCTGCTTCGGCTGAACTACATCAACCGCACCTCGAGCGGCTTCCAGTACGACACCACGCTCGAGGCGTTCTGGGACGTGGCGGATTACACACACTTGCGCGGTCAGTGGGTCAACCACTTCCGGTCCGTCATCGACCGGACGTTCCAGATGCGGCTCGACATCACGGGGCGCTTCGACTCGAGGCCGCCAGGTCAGGCCGTGGCCTGGCAGGAAGACCCCACCGCGCAGACGGTCACGATGTTCGAGCTGCTCGCGACGCTGAACCTCCAGGGCGCGTTCGACCTCGACGGCGAAGCGCCCGCCGGCGAGGGCCGACGTGAAGGCCGCGGCGGTGGTGGTGGCGGTGGCGGCGGTGGCGGCGGTGGCGGCGGTGGCGGCGGTGGCGGCGCACGGTGCACTGCAGGCGCGTCCTGCCTGCGCACCAGCGGCAGCGGCGGTGGCGGCCGGGGTGGTGGCGGTGGCGGTGGCGGCGGTGGTGGCGGTGGCGGCGGCGGTGGCGGTGGTGGCCGTGGCGGCGGTGGCCGCGGTGGTGGCGGCCGCTCGAGCGGTGAAGGTGGCGAAGGCCAGGGTGCCGAAGGCCAGGGCGGTCAGGACGGCGTCGACGGCGACGGGCAGTTCCAGTTCGACGCGGGTGACGACGAGTGATCGGTCTCGCTCTCGCGAGTCGATTTCTTGACGGCCTCCTCGGCCGCTGATCCTCTCGGCCCATGGCGTCCCCCTTCCAGCTCCTTCGCGGTCGATCCACGAGTCGCAAGCGTGTGCTCACGTTCGCGGTCGGCGCGTCCTTCGTGATCGGCGCCGGGACGATCGCCCATGCAGTCCAGGGCATGCGAGAGACGGACGCGCTGATCGAGGGCGCCGAGCAGCGCCTCCACGCGCCCTTCGTCGAGGCGCCGGGGGTCGATCGGGTGCAGGCCTCGAGCGCGGCCTCGATGCTCGAGCGCGCCATCGATCAGGGGCGCACCGAGGACGAGGTGCGCGGCACGTATCACTACGCGCGTGCGCTCGAGGATCTGCAGCGCGGTGACCTGGTGCTCGCGGAGGGCGAGCTCTCCTCGGCACACCAGTTCCTCGGCGAGACGGTGGACCTCGTGGTGCTCTCGGCGGCGCTCTCGCGGGGCCGTCTGCTGCACGAAGACGCGCAGCGCGAGATCCAGCACGCGCTCGAGCTCGAGCCGGACAACGCGCGCGCGCTCCTGCTCGCGGCCGACATCGCGCTCGATCTCGATCGCGGAGAAGAGGCTCGCGCTCACCTCACACGCCTGGGCGCGCTCGTGCCCGACAGCTCGACCGTGCACAACCGGCTCGGCTGCGCCCTCGAGGAAGAGGGCGACCTGGAGGGCGCGGAGCGCGAGCTGCGCGATGCCGCGCGGCTCGATCGACAGGGGCACGACGCCTACGTGAACCTCGGCCGCGTCCTTCGTCGCGAGGGCCGCCACGAAGAGGCGCGCGAGGCCTTCGACATCGCCGTGCAGCGCGCGCCGAGCGATCCGCAGGCGCTCCTCGGGCGCGGGCTCGCGCGTGCGGCGACCGGGGACGTGCGCGGCGCCGAGCAGGACTTCCGCCGCTCGGCCGAGCTCGGGCCCAACGACGCCGAGCCGCTGCTGGCGCTCGGCGATCTGCAGCGCGATCTCGGCGCCGTCTCGGACGCGGTGACCACGTATCGCGCCGCGATCGATCGCGAGGACGCCGACGCGGCGTCCTGGCTCAAGCTCGGCAACGCCCTCGCGTTGCTCGAGGACTACACCGGCGCGGCGCACGCCTTCGAGGCGGCGATTCGCCGCTCGCCCGAGCTCGCGGCCGCCCACAACGGTCTCGGTGCCAGCCTCATGCACCTCTCCGTGGAGAACCCGGCGCGTCGACCGGAGGCCGTGCTCGCGCTCGAGCGCGCGTTCGAGCTCGACCCGACCGATCCGAACCCGCTCATGAACCTCGCGCTCCTGGCCGAGCGCGACGGCGTCCCCGCCGCCGCGATCAGCGCGTGGGAGCGCGTGCTCACGGTGTGGCCCGGCTCCCCGATCGCGCAGCGTCGCCTGGCTCGCCTCGGCCGCAGCTGAACGGCCGCCCGATCCGCCTGCGCCATGCGAGCGCGGCGCGGGTGGCCGCGGGGCGTCTGCGCGTACGCGCACAGTGCGGGTTGAGGGGACGGTGATGGGGATGCGATCGTGCGGGTGGACCGTGTGATCTCACGCCGTCCGGGAGGCTCGCATGCGCCAGCTCGTCCAGCTCCGACGGCGGAGGGACCACGCCAACCTCGAGGACAGCGCGCTCGCCGCGCTCCGGCATCGCATGGAGCGAGACCGCGTCCTCACACACGAGACGCTGCGCGAAGTGGCCCACGAGACGGGCCTGCCCGAGGCGCAGCTGCTCGGGGTCGCGAGCTTCTACGCGGACCTCGGCCTCGCGCCGCGCGGTCGCACGCGCGTGCGGGTCTGCCGCGGCAGCGCGTGTCACGCGGCGGCCGGCGAGGCGCCGATGGGCTGGGCGGAGGACGCGCTCGGTCTCGCGTGTGGGCAGACACGTCCCGACGGCACCGTCTCGCTCGAGAGCACGTACTGCCTCGGGGCCTGCGATCGTGCGCCGGCCGTGTCCGTCGAGGATCGCGTGTACGTCGGGCTCGACGCTGCGGGCATGCACGCGCTCGCGCGCGACCTCGCGTCGGGGGCGTCGCTCCCGAGGCTCGGCCGCGATCACGTCTCGCGCTTCGAGGCGCGCGACGCGAGCGGCGCCGGTGGCGGGCCCGCGATCGTGCTCGAGCGACTCTCGCGCGGGGTGGATGCGCGCGCGCTCGGCGTCGCGCGTGCGCACGGCGTGTTCGAGGGGCTCGCGAAGGCGCTGCGGTCCATGAGCCCCGATGCCGTGCTCGCCGAGGTGAGCGCCTCGGGCCTGCGCGGCCGCGGCGGCGCTGGCTTTCCCACGGGGACCAAGTGGTCCCTCGCGGCGCCCCACGCGCGCGCCGCGAAGGAGGCGTTCATCGTCTGCAACGCCGACGAGGGCGATCCGGGCTCGTACATCGATCTGCACCTCCTCGAGCGAGATCCATTCGCGATCCTCGAGGGCCTCGCGCTCGCGGGCTTCGCGATCGGTGCGCGCCACGGCGTGATCTACGTGCGCAGCGAGTATCCCGACGCGCCACGCATCCTGCGCGCCGCCATCCGCGACGCGCGCGAGGCGGGCCTCCTCGGCGAAGGCATCCTCGGCTCCTCGTTCTCGTTCGACGTGCAGGTGGTCGAAGGGGCCGGCAGCTACGTCTGTGGCGAAGAGACGGCGCTGCTCCGATCGACCGAGGGCCTGCGCGGCATGGTCACCGCGAGGCCGCCGTTCCCCGCGGAGCGGGGCCTCTTCGATGCGCCCACGATCGTGCAGAACGTCGAGACGCTCGCCAACGTCGGCTGGATCGTGAGGCACGGCGGGGCGGCGTACGCGGCCCACGGCATCGGCAAGAGCCGCGGCACCAAGGTCGTGTGCCTCAACTCGCTCTTCGAGCGGCCGGGCCTCTACGAGGTCCCGCTCGGCACGGGCGTGCGCGTGATCCTCGAGACGATCGCGGGCGGGCTCGCCGGCGGCCGCAAGCTCGGCTGCGTGCAGATCGGCGGGCCGCTCGGCGGCATCCTCCCCGCCCACGCGCTCGACGTGCCCCTCGGCTTCGAGGAGCTCGACGCGGTGGGCGCGCTCCTCGGTCACGGCGGCATCGTCGCGTGGGACGACACGACCGACGCGCGCGAGATCGCCCTTCACCTCCTCGAGTTCTGCGACGAGGAGTCGTGCGGCAAGTGCTTTCCTTGCCGCATCGGCGCGCGTCGCGGCGTCGAGATCACCAAGAGGCTCCTCACGCGGCGACCGCGCGCCGAGGTCGAGGCCGATCTCGCGCTGCTCTCGGATCTCCTCGAGACGATGAAGCTCGGCTCTCTCTGCGCACACGGAGGCGGCATCCCGGCGCCCATCCGCTCGCTGCTCGAGCACTACCCCGAACAGATGCGCGCGGGCGCCGACGAAGCGCGTCGCGCGCCGGCCGAAGGAGTGTCGTCATGAGCGCCGATGGTGGCCCCAGCCTGAAGCGAACCCTGCGCGTCGTGCTCGACGGTCACGACGTCGAGGGCAAGGAGGGCGAGACGATCCTCGAGCTCGCGCGCCGCGAGCACGTCTACGTCCCGACCCTCTGCTTCGATCCCCGCCTCGCGCCCTACGGCGCCTGCCGCGTGTGCCTCGTCGGTGTGCGCGGCGCGCGCGGCCCGGTCGCGTCGTGCACGACGCCGCTGCGCGAAGGGATGGTGATCGACACCCGCGAGCCCACGGCGCTGCGTGTGGCCAAGGGCGTCGTGGAGCTCGTGCTCGGCGACTACCCGAAGGACGCGCTCGCGCGACCGGGCACGCGCAACGAGCTGCGCGAGGTCGCCGAGCACCTCGGCGTGAAGGAGAGCCGCTTCGGTGGCGCGCCGCCGAAGGTCGCGCCCGACGATCGGCACCCGTATCTCTCGATGAAGCTCGACGAGTGCATCGTGTGCGGGCGCTGCGTGCGCGCGTGCGAGGAGGTGCAGGGCGCCTTCGCGCTGACGTACGTGGGCCGCGGCTACGGCACGCGCATCGCCGCCGGCCTCGACGCGGGCTTCACGGACTCGAGCTGCGTCTCGTGCGGCGCGTGCGCCTCGACGTGCCCGACCGGCGCGATCGACGAGCGCGCGTTCCGCACCGACGAGACCGTCGAGCGCACGGTCACCACGACGTGCGCGTACTGCGGCGTGGGCTGCTCGCTCGACGTGAACCTGCGCGGCGGCGCCGTCGTCTCGATCGACCCCACGCTCGAGGGGCCATCCAACCGCGGGCACACCTGCGTGAAGGGGCGCTTCGCGCATGCGTACGGCCGCGCGAGCGATCGCGTGACCTCGCCGCTCCTTCGCCGCGAGGACGGCACCTGGCGCGAGGCGAGCTGGGACGAGGCGCTCGGCTTCGTCGCGACGCGGCTCCGCGCGATCGTCGATCGGCACGGTCCGCGCGCCGTGAGCGCGATCAGCTCGAGCCGCTGCACGAACGAGGAGAACTACCTCCTCCAGAAGACGTTCCGCGCCGCGCTCGGCACCAACAACATCGACAACTGCTCGCGCGTCTGCCACTCGCCGACCTCGATGGGCCTCATCCGCTCGTTCGGCGAGTCGGGCGGGACCAACTCCTACGAGGACATCGATCTCGCCAAGCTCCTCGTGGTGACGGGCGCGAACGCGACCGAGGGCCACCCCGTCGTCGGCGCGCGCCTCAAGGAGGCCGTGCTCCGCGGCGCGCGCCTCGTCGTGATCGACCCGCGCCGCATCGAGCTCGTGAAGTACGCGGACGTCTTCCTCCAGCTGCGGCCGGGCACGAACGTCGCGGTCTACAACGGCCTCGCGCACGTCATCCTGCGCGATGGCCTGCACGACGCGCGCTTCGTCCAGGAGCGCGCCGAGCAGCTCGAGGCCTACCGCGAGCACATCGCGCGCTACACGCCCGAGCACGTCGAGGCGATCAGCGGCGTGCCGGCGCGCGAGCTCGAGCGCGCCGCGCACCTCTACGCGACGACGCGACCGGGCGGCATCTTCTACGGCCTCGGCGTGACCGAGCAGCGGCAGGGCGTCTCGGGCGTGCGCACGCTCGCGAACCTCGCGATCCTCACGGGCAACCTCGGCGTGCGTGGCGCGGGGATGAACCCGCTGCGCGGCCAGAACAACGTGCAGGGCTCGAGCGACGTCGGCGCGCTGCCGACGTACCTCACGATGTACCGCAGCGTGGCCGACGCGGGCGTGCGCGGCGAGTTCGAGCGCGCGTGGGGCCGCACGCTGCCCGATCGCCCCGGCCTGACGATCCCGGCGATGTTCGAGAAGGCCGTCGCCGGTGATCTCCGCGCCATGTACGTCTTCGGCGAGGACATCGCGCAGACGGATCCGAACGTCGGCCACGTGGAGAAGGCGCTGCGATCGCTCGAGCTGCTCGTCGTGCACGATCTCTTCGAGAACGCGACCGCGCGCTTCGCGCACGTGTTCCTGCCCGGCTCGACCTTTCTCGAGAAGTCCGGGACGTTCACCAACGCCGAGCGGCGCGTGCAGCTGGTTCGCCCTGCGGTCGCGCCACCCGGCAACGCACGCCCCGATCTCGAGATCCTCCTCGAGCTGAGCCGGCGGCTCGGCTACGAGATGCCGCACACGAGCGCGGCCGACGTGATGGACGAGATCGCGCGCCTCACGCCGCAGCTCCGGGGCATCTCGCACGCGCGCCTCGAGGGTGGAGGCCTCCAGTGGCCGGTGCTCGACGCGACGCATCCGGGCACGCCCGTGCTCTTCGAGGAGCGCTTCCAGACGGCCAGCGGCCGCGCGGTGCTCTTCCCGGTGGACTGGGAGAGGCCCGGCGAGGAGGCCGACGAGGCGTACCCGTTCGTGCTCATCACGGGCCGCCAGCTCGCGCACTACAACTCGGGCACGCAGACGCGTCGCACGCCGAACCTCGAGCTCCAGCCGGAGGACTTCGTCGAGATCCACCCCGACGACGCCGCCGAGCTCGAGATCGCGGACGGCGACCTCGTCGAGATCGGCAGCCGTCGCGGCGCGATCCAGGCGCACGCCTGCGTCACGCGGCGCGTCGCACGAGGCAACGTGTTCCTCTCGTTCCACTTCCCCGAGGTGAAGACGAACCTCCTCACGAGCGGCTCGACCGACCCCGACACGCGTTGCCCCGAGTACAAGGTCACCGCCGTGCGCGTCGCGCGCGTCCCCGGCACGCACCGCGCGCCCAAGCTCGCGGCCCAGGGCTTCCGCCAGGACGCCCATGATTGAGTCTCGCTCGCGCGCTCCTGGCTCTGCGCCGCAGTCCCCGCCGCGGGCCGCCCCCACGAGACCGCGACGGCCACGATGGGTTCTGGGTCTCTGAGATGAGGCTCGTGTGGATGATGCTCGGCGTGATGCTCGTGATGCTCGGCGTGATGCTCGTGGTGGGCGCTCCGCTCGAGGTCTCGGCGCAAGAGAGCGGCGCGAGCACGCACCGCACGCCGAGGAGCAGTCCACCGTCTGCACCCACCGCGTCGAGCCTGGGACGCGAGCCGGACCTCGTCTCGATGGGAATCGGCGGCGCAGCCCTCGGCGTCGGCGCGGTCTTCGGTCCTCTCGTGAACGGCACGCTCACGCTGGGTGCCTACCTCGAGGGCACGCGCGAGCCATGCCTGCCGGGGCTCTGCGGGATCGCGGCCGCGGCGCTGATCTCGCTCGTGCCCCTGGTCGGACCAGCGATCTGGACGGGGCTCCTCCTCGAGAGCCCACCGCCGGACCTCGCGGGACACATCACCCTCGCCGTGCTCGAGACGATCCTCCAGCACGCAGGGCTCGCGATGATGATCATCGGCGGCGTGGTCGGTCGACCGACGCGCCCGCGCGCCGAGGGCTTCGTTCGCTTGGGCACCGTCGGGGTCCACGGCTTCTTCTGAGCCACCGGACCAGGGCTCACGCGTAGCGCTCGACCGCGTCGCGCTTGGCGAAGCCGTAGAGGGGCAGGCCGGCGTGGTGGGCCATGTCGACCGCGAGGCTGCTCGGGGCGCCGAGCGCGATCAGCGCGCCCGCGCCTCCGACCAGCGCCTTCTGGACGACGTCGAAGCTCGCGCGGCCGCTCACGACGAGCACACCCGAGCGCAGCGGTCGGGCGTGGGACGCGTCGCGGGGCGCGTCGGCGAGCGCGAGGAGGCGCGCGCCGACGAGCTTGTCGATGGCGTTGTGGCGACCGACGTCCTCGAACGTCGCCACGTGCGCGAGCGCGCTCGGCTCGAAGAGCGCGACGCCGTGACAGCCGCCCGTCGCCGCGAACACCGGCTGGCTCGTGCGCAGGGTCTCGATGAGGCCCGAGATCTCGGCGAGGGTGCACGGGCGCGCTCGCTCGGTCGGCGGTGCCGCGGCGAGGAGATCGTCGATGCGCGCGCGCCCGCACGCGCCGCACGCGCTCGTGGTGAGCGTGCCGCGTCGGCTGGCCTCCGTGCGCTCGACGTCGAGCACGACGCCAGCGGCGGCGCGCACGTCGATCACGTTCTCGCGATCCGGGTCACCCGTGCGCCCGCAGTGGGCGATGCTGCCGACCTCGTCGATGCTGCGCAGGATGCCCTCCGCGAAGAGGAAGCCGAGCGCGAGCTCGCGATCGTGACCGGGGGTCCGCATCGTCACGGCGAGCGTTTCTCCCGCCACCCGGATCTCGAGCGGCGCCTCCACCGCGAGCGCGAGCGCCCGCTCCTCGACCTCCTCGTGGCCGGAGGCGTCACGTGTGACGCGGCCCACGGTCACCAGACGGGTCGGGCTTCGGACGACACGCGACATGTCTCGAGGATCACCCATGTCGACCGACGGATCGAGCGTGCTATGGTCGCGCCGCCATGGCGACCCCGCAGCAGAAAGACGACACGATCGGCTACTACCTCGCGCTCGCGCTCTTCAGCGTGGCGATCCCGATCATCGCGGGCGTCGGCTACTGGATGGCGCTCAACCTGCGCGACGTGGATCGCACGACGCAGCAGCTGACCCAGCAGCAGTGAGCCTTCGCTCCTAGCTCTAGCGGAGCGCGAACGTCGCGATCGCCGCCAGCACCACGTAGGCGGCCAGGAGCATCGCGAGACGCGCTCGAGTCGATGGCCTGCGCGCGGCGAGGCGTGGGGCCCGCCGTGCGAGCCAGCGCTCGAGCGGCTCGTCCCCGCCGTCGTCCGCTCGTACGCAGAGCAGCAGCTGGCCCTCGAGCTCGACCACGAGCCACGCGCCCTCGCGTCGGAGGGCCCGCACCGCGGCGTACCGGTACGCGGTCTGTGCGTCTTCTCCCTCGAGAATCAGGGCATCCGCGGTGAACGAGACCCGGTGCGGGAGCGACGCAGCGCGCGCCCGCGCGGCCTGGCGAGAGCGCCGGCCTGCACGGAGGAGGAGCAGCGCGAGGGCCACGAGCACGGCGCCCGTCCCGAGCGCCACCCACATCCCTTCGACACGCAGCGCACCGAGCGCGGCGGTCACGAGCCCGAGCGCCGCGAGGTAGATCGGGAGCTCGAGGGTCGGCCGACCGCTCCGCGTCGCCACGTCCCAGGCCACCTCCCCAGGTGCGCACTCGGCCCGTCGCAAGGCGCTCGCGTCGAGGCGGAACGGACCCTCGCTCATCGGCTCTCTCCTACGAGCATGTAGATCCCCACGAAGATCACGATCAGGAGGAGCCAGAGCACCAGGGTGCGCCTCGCGGCGGTCGGCGTGGCCGGCGCCGGCGGATCCTCGATGGTCTCGACTCTCACGTGCGAGGGCAGCGCGTCGATGACGGGATCGAGACCGCCCGCCAGCTGGGCGACCGGCATCGCGAGCCCGCCCGAGGGCATGTGGATCACGAGCTGTGCGCTGTTGCGCTCGGCGCGCACGATCCGCTGCCACGCGGTGCGAGCGACGAAGTCGTGCCCCTCGATCTCGAGAGCCTCGGGGAGGAAGCGAACGGTCTGGCCCGTGGGGGTGGGGCTGCGCCACGCGGCGCGGAGGCCGAGCCACGCGAACGAGAGGGGCAGCACCACCGCGAGCCCCACCTCTGCCGGCATCCAGAGCGTGCCTCCGAGCGCCGCCGCGCCCACCGACAGGGGCACCCAAGGCGCCCGGGATCGGGCTGGCGGTTCGAACCGGGCCTCGAACGGCGCGCGAGGCCGCTGTGCTTCCATGACACGCCTCCAGGATGATCGGGGCCACGCCGTCGCGAACCTGCGCCGAGCCTCGCCCGTTGCCTTGTGGCCCCTCCGAGGCTCGTCGTAGCGTCGGCTCGGTGCAAGCCCGTTCCGCATCCGTCCACCGCGCCGAGCGCGCCGCACGATGGGGGATCGGCCTCTGGGCGCTGCTCTGGGCCGTGAACGACGCGCTGCCCTACGTCGGTGGGCGCGACGACTCCTGCCAGACGATGTTCAGCTCGCTCGAGTGGGGCGTGGGGCCCGACGGTCGCGCGTGGAACAACCACCTCCTCGTGCCGCAGGCGATGTGGCTCGACGCGTGGGTGGTGCTCGAGCTCGAGGACGTGCACATCGAGGGCGAGCCGATGGATGCGCGTGATCGATCGCTCGCGGGCTGGATCGAGCGCGAAGACCGCGTGCGCTCGCTCGAGTCCGTGCGCGTCGTCGTCTCGCAGCTCTGCGAGCGACACCCCGTGGGCCTGCGCTACCGCCAGCACTGGCCGCGACCGAGCGGGGAGTGGGGCGCGACGCGTGAGCCCGATCCCTTCCTCGACGTCGCCGACGCGTGCGCCGATCCGTTCCTGTCTTCGCCTGCGTGGTGGGTGCCGGTGCGCCGCTACGAGACGGACTTCCCGCTGCCACCTGCGAGCGAGACGCACGAATGAGCGCGCGCCTCGATCCGCGCCTGCGCCTCGTCATGCTGCTGCTCGTGCCCGGCTTCGTCGGCCACACGCTGCAGCTCACGGCCGAGGACATCCCGTGGGATCCGAGCGCGTGGGATCGCTACTGGTGGACGCCGGGCTGGCACGTCTACCTCTCGCCGTGGGTCCCCGTGGTGCTCGCGGTGCTCCTGGGCCTCGCGGTGCTCGCGATGGGCGCGGCCGCGCTGCGCGACGCGCCGTCGTCGTCGCCGCCGCGCGTCGCGGGCGTCGATCCGCGCTCGCCGCGCGCGGCCTTCGTGATCGTCGCGCTGCTCTATGCGGCGCACTACCTCACGTACCCGTACCGGATCCGCAATCACATGAGCCACATGCTCGCCTCGAGCAGCGTCGTGCTCGTGGTGTGGGCGATCCTCGCGTGGCGGGAAGGCCGGCTCGATCCACGGCGCGCCGATCGGCTCGCGCTCGAGGGCCTCGCCGTGATCTCGTGCGTCACGTACTTCTTCGCGGGCCTCCACAAGCTCAACGCCGCGTTCACCGACGTCCGCGTGGATGCCGAGGGGCGCTCGCTCGCGGGCAGCTCGGCGGTGGAGGGGCTCACGACCTTCTGGATCTACGGCGATCTCGGCAGCGATCCGCCCGAGCTCGCGCGCTGGATCGCGGCGTGGGGCACCATCGCGATCGAGATGGGCGTGCCGCTGCTCGCGTGGCGCGTGCCGAAGCTGCGCGCGCTCGGCGTCACCACGCTCTGCCTCTTCCACGTGCCGCACGTCGCGTGCATGGACGTGGCCGACTATCCGATGATCGCGTCGTCCTTCTACCCCGCGCTCTTCAGCCGCGGAGAGGGGCGCCTCTATGCGCCCTTCTTCCGGCCGAGCGCGTGGAACGTCGGCGGCGCTGCGCTCGGCGTCGCGATCCAGCTCTGGTTCATGCCGTGGTGGGGCCGCCTCACGATCTTCGGTCTCTTCGTCCTGGCGATCTGGGGCTACGCCCTCGCGTCCGTGGCGCACGCGATCGTGGTGAAGCACCGCGCGCGCGGTCGGCGAGGGCAGGGCGCCTCGCCGCCATCCACCGAGGTCCCGTCGTCGCGCGCGGCGTGAGGCCCGCGCAGCGCCTTCCTCCGGTCGGCGCGCCTCCGAGGGCGCGCTCGTCTTCGAAGGCGCTTCCGATCACGCCGCGGCGTGGTGGCTCTGCGGGGCCTTGCCATGGAGGCGCACGGGGTGACGCGTCGCCATGCCTCGTGGCTTCACGCCGAGGCGCGTGCGGAGCTCGGCGAGCTCGAGCGTAAGCGCCGTGTCGTAGTCGAGGCCGAGGCGGTAGAGCGTCGTGCTCCCGCGCGCGTCGCGGAACGCCTGCACCGTGCGCATCGGGCTGATGAGCAGGCCCATGGCGACGGCCATGCCGTTGTAGACGTACGCCGCGAGGCCCACGCACCCCGCGCGCAGCTCCCACGCGCCGATCTCGGCCTCGCCCGTCAGGTCCGTGCCGTAGCCGGTGACCAGGTGATGGAGGTCGTGCAGCTTGACGACCTTCTTGCGGCCCGCGGTGTTCGGCAGCGGGATGGTGAGGGGACCGATCGGGATCTCCACGGTCGGTGCCGTGTAGGCCTCCGTCGTGAATCCGTTGATCGCGAAGTACTGAGCGAGCGCGTCCTTGACCAGCATCGTCGCCTCCTTGTGCGCTCAGCGTGAGTCCACGCAGCCGCCGCCACCACTCGCGTTTCGACCTCGCGATCGCCCTCCATTCCGGGGGGATCGTGAGATCCGTCCGCGAGTCTCCACGTTTGTCGTACCGTGCTCGCGTGGCACCCAGACGCGGCAAGGCACCGAGGCAGGCGCGCAGCAAGGCGACGGTCGACGCGATCGTCGAGGCGACGGGACAGGTCTTCGAGCGCGGCGGCTACCGACGCACGACGGCCGCCAAGGTCGCCGAGCGCGCGGGTGTGTCGGTGGGATCGCTCTACCAGTACTTCCCGGACAAGGAGGCGATGATCGCCGCCTTCTTCGACCGCCGGCTCGCCGAGGACATCGAGCTCATGCAGGCCGTCGCGGCCCGCGCGGTGGAGGCCTCGGGCGACACGCACCCAGCGTCGCCGGTGGCGCTCCTGCGCATCGCGGTCGAGGAGATGGTCGCGCTCTACCGGAAGGACCGCGCCCTCTACGTGGGCGTGGCGGAGATCCTCCCGATGGCGGAGCAGACACCCGAGGTGCGCGAGGGCCTCGAGCGCGCGGTCGCGATGACGCTCGTTCACCTCCGCATGCACCCCGAGCTCGCGCGCGGGCGCGACCCCGAGCTGCTCTCGCTCCTCTTCGTGCACTCGCTCCGCGCGTGCCTCTTCAAGATCATCGAGCTGGCCCCGGACAAGCTCGACGACCCGCACCTCACCGAGATGCTCACGGGCGCCGCGCTCGGCTTGCTCGGCCTGCCGCCCGATGCTCGGTAGTCAGGCGCCGAGCTTCTTCGCCAGCGCCACGTAGGCCGCGCGCGCGGCGTCGGCGCTCATGCCCTTGCGGGCGGCCCACGCGTCGAACTTGGCCCGACCCTTGGGATCGAACATCCCCGGCCGGCTCCCGCTCACGTCGCCCGCGCTGGCCTGCTTGTAGAGGCCATAGAGCTCGAGCATCTGGTCGGTGCTCGGCGTCTTGGGCAGCGCGTTCACGGCCTTCGCCGCCGCCTCGAACTCGTCCTGACTCGCCATGCGCACGAGCGTACCAGCCCCCGAGCGTCGCTCGCTCCGGTTCGTGCGCGCGGGGCCTTCCCTCCGCGCGGCGTGTGGGTGAGGCTCGCGCCATGGCGCGCACTTCGGCGAAGACACAGAAGGCATCTCGCGCGGCTGCGGCCACGGCGATCGTGGCGCAGGCCAAGAAGGTCAAGGCGCGCGCGGCGAGCGACAAGCGAGCGCGCGGCGAGGCGCTGCTCGCGCTGATCGAGCGTCGCAAGCAGCGCATCGTGGAGGACTTCTACGACCTCGGCCTCGCGCTCAAGGAGCTACTCGACGACGAGCTGTACGTCGCGCTCGGGCATCGCACCTTCGCCGAGCTGCTGAGCGCGCGGAACGTCGTGTCGGCCTCGAGCGCCAAGAAGCTCATCGCGGTGGTGGAGCACGTGAGCCGTGAGCAGGCGCTGCGCCTCGGCCGCGAGAAGGCCTACGCGCTCGTGGCGTACGCGGCGGCGAGCCCCGAGGCCGACGTGCCGAGCCAGCTCGCAGCCATCGACGCCGAGATCGGCGGCAAGAAGGTCGCCGCGCTCTCGACGCGCGACATCGAAGAGGCCGCCAAGCGTGCGCGTCAGGCGGCTCGCAAGCCGAGCGCCGAAGAGAAGGCCGCCGAGCGCGCCCAGCGCGAGGCCATCGCGCAGCTGAGGTCGCTCGCGAAGCGGCGCAAGCTCGGCGCGCTCGAGATTGCGAGAGACGGCGATCGCATCGTGTTGTCGCTGACGCTCGAGCAAGTGGCACGGCTCACCGCCTGACGGACAGGCGCCTGGCTGTGGACGGACAGGCGCCTGGCTGTGGACGGACAGGCGCCTGGCTGCGGACGGACAGGCGCCTGGCTGCGGACGGACAGGCGCCTGGCTGTGGACGGATAGGCGCCTGGCTGTGGACGGACAGGCGCCTGGCTGCGGACGGACAGGCGCCTGGCTGCGGACGGACAGGCCGCCTCTGCAGCCGACACACCGTCCTACCTCCTCGATGCCGAGCAGAGCGGCCCATCGGAGCGCGCTGGGAGGAGGGTGCGGTCGCGACACCGTGCCGTCGCCGATTCGTGGTTTCGCCGACGCGGAAGTGGCGGCACTGTCATGGGATGCGAGGCGTGTCGTCCGCGCTGGTCTCGTGGCTCGTCATCGCGAGCTCCGGTTGCGGGCGCTTCGGGTACGCGTCTCATGACGCAGGCGCTCGCTCCGATGTGTTCGTCGCGATGGGCCTCGACGCGTTCGCCGCGCCCGACGTGGGGACGGACGCGCACGTCCCGATCGGTGTGGACGCCGACCTCGACGCGTTCGTCACGCCGGATGCAGGCACGGACGCGTACGTC
>JBILLJ010000217.1:0-11134 GCA_044376125.1 Sandaracinaceae bacterium | reverse complement strand
GAACGTCTCGAGGTACTGCGCGTCCGGGTCGCTCGTCACGATGCGCGCGCGGATCTCGTCCTTGGGCGTGCCGCGCATCTCGTGGAGATAGTCCACGATCACCTCGCTCGGCTCGAGGATGCCCGTGAAGCCGCCCGCCTCGACTGCCATGTTCGTGAGCGTGGCCTGCTCGTCCATCGGCATCGTGGAGAGGCCCGGCCCCGCGAACTCGAGCACCTTGCCGATGCCGCGCGAGGTGCGGAAGAAGGGCTGGCTGAGGATGAAGAGGATCACGTCCTTGGCGCTCACGCCCTCGCGCAGGCGGTTCTTCAGCACGAAGCGCACGGTCTCGGGGACCTTCACGCGCACGTCCCGCGTGAACCACGCGTTGGCCATGTCGGTGGAGCCGACGCCGAACGCGAACGCGCCGAGCGCGCCGGCCATGCACGTGTGGCTGTCGGTGCCCGTGATGACCTGACCCGGATAGCCGATGTCCTCGATCACCGCGTTGTGGCAGATGGCCTCGCTGCCGCGCTTCTCACCGTTCGGTCCGGGGACCTCGCCGTAGAGCTTGAGCGCGTGCTTCTTCGCGAAGGCCTCCTGCGTCGTGGCGAGGCCCTCGGCCTTCTCGAGCAGGCCCATCTCGCGGTGCTTCTGGCTCATCGCGTTGCCGAGGAACGTGAGGTGATCACGGAACGTGAACACGCTCTCCTTCTCGGCGACCTTCGCGTCCTTGCCGAGCGCGGTGACGAAGAGCGCCTCGGCCATGGGCGTCACGTACTCGTGGCTGAACCGCACGTCCGTGCGCACGAAGAGCGCGTCGCCCGGCTGCACCGCGGGCACGCCGAGCTTGCCGGTCTTGGCGTCGACGATCGCGTTCTTGGCGAGGATCTTCTCGACCATCGTCATGGGGCGCGGCGCCGTCGTGATCGGGGGCGGCACGAGCTCGCCCGCGAGGCGCTTCTGGTTGTAGGCGAAGAGGCCGCCCGCGCGGACGATGTCGGCGCTGATCGGATCGAGGCCGTCGGTGAACGTGCCGACCGAGACCTCCTCGCCGGCCATGAGCCGCTCGAGGATCGAGAAGTCCGTCGTCGAGAAGAGGCCGATGTTCTGGCAGTTCTGCCCGTAGATCTTCTCGATGCTGCGCGCGACGACGAGCTCGATGCCCGCGGCCTGCTCGCTGTAGGGCGCCTGCTCGCGCGAGGAGCCGCAGCCCTTGGACTGGCCGCTCACGATCGCCTTGAAGCCGCCCTTCTGGATCGAGTGCTGCTTGATGACGCCGCCGCGCAGGCCGATGAGCGAGTACTCGCCGAGCGTCGCGTCGTAGTGGAAGCACACCCAGCCCGGCGTGATCTCGTCGGTCGAGATGTTGTCGATCAGCTTCGGGCCCTCGCCCTTGCAGATCGCGCGGACCGTCTCGGCGGGCAGGTCCTGCCCGTCGAGCTGCTGCTGGAGGAGCGCGGGGTCCTCGGTGAGGAAGAGGACGCGACCCGAGAGGCGGAAGGAGGAGCGGCTCATGGCGGCGCATTCTTCGGCGATCCCCACGCCTCGGGCAAGCCCGACGGCCCGCTCGCGTGCGTAGCCTCCGTTCGCGGCGCCGCGCGCACCCTCGTCGAGATGGTCGCGAATCGACGCGCCGTGAGCGTCACGCGACGCCGGTCAGGGCCCGCGTCGGAACTGCCCCGACGGCGAAACGGATCCGTTGTCCTTACGCGGGCCCTTGCTGGTAGGCGTGCGCTCTCACGTAGCCCGTGACGACGTCGGGCTGGGGGCCGAGCCCGTCGAGGTCGTCGTCGACCGTCACTCGGTAGCCCCCTGGCGCGCAGGGCTGTGCGGCCGAGAGATGCGTGCTGTGCAGCGTGTAGCCCCACGGCAGCGTCTGGCCCGCTTCGGGGCCGAGCTTGCAGATCGGGCCGCGCGCGAGATCGCCCGCGTCGAAGATCCAGATCTCCTTCTCCACCGGCCCGAACGCCGTGACCACGAGGTAGCCGCGCGTCCCGCCGGGGACCCACGTGGGGGAGAGCGCGAGCCAGTCCTGCGGCACGGCCCAGCGATCCTGGGTGACCGTGGGCTGCGACGCGTCGTAGCGGCAGAGGTACCCACGCACACCGCCCCGCGCAGCGAGATCGTCCACGTCCGCGCGCGGAACGATGCGCCGCGAGGAGGGATAGGCAGGCTCGTCGTAGAGGCTCCAGACGAGCTCCGAGACCGCACTGGGCAGAAAGCCGTGGGAGTAGAGGAAGACGTCGCCGACCTGCCCCGGTGCCACCGCGCGAAACGACGTCGGCGTCGTGGCGAGCCCGACGGTCCACATCGCCTCGGGGTCCACCGCCCGTGCCGTCTGAGTGGCAGTCTGCGCGGCCGGGTCGAGCTCGAAGCGCACCACACGGTCCAGATCGACGCCACACGGGATCATGCCGAGCACCTGGCTCGGCAAGGGCGCAGTCGGCCAGGCGGGACTGTCCTCCTCGAGGAGGAACTCCGAGCTGTCGCACGCCGCGTTGTCGATCGCATGGAGGACCACGCGGGTGCCGCCGTGATCGTCGTGATCGACGAAGTAGTGCACACAGGCGGCGGGCACCTCGATGGTCCGGACCTTCACGCTCGCACCATCGACGAGCTGATCGCGCGGGACGAGGAAGACGCGCACCGACTGCGGCTGGACCCGAGAGAGACGGCGGCGGAGCGCCGCGAGGATGCGGCGAGGCACCGCGTCGAGATCGGGGAGCACGAGATCCATCTCGAACTTGAAGGCACCGTCCATGAGGACGACGTAGTGCTCGGTCACGGCCATCTGGTGCGCGCTCTCGCGGAGGCTCAGGGGCTCTCCGTGCTCGTCGAGCAGGGTGACGCGCTCGGGGTGCGCCGCGCCGTTCCACCACGAGAGGTGGGCGGAGGGATCCGCGAAGATCGTGCGTGCCTTCCAGTGCTTCCAGGCCGTGAGCGCTGCCTGGAACAGCTCCGCGGCGTCACCGACGAGGCCCGAGTGCTGCGCCGCCTGGGCGATCCGAGCCTCGACGTCCGGGTTGAGGCCGATCCAGTGCGTGGCCTGGAGGAAGGTGTCGATGACGGCGTCGGGCAGCCCGAGCACTCGGAGCAGGCGCGCGGCGTAGAGGTCCGAGTCGCGCACGAAGCAGGTCATGAAGAGGGTGCCGGGGCCGGGGCCACCGCGCGCGTCTCGCCCCGGATCGAACGCGGGATGAGAGGTGCCCGCGATGAGCTCGAAGGAGGATCCCGCCATCATCGCGGGAACCCAGTGGCGACGCGCGCCGACGGGCGTGACGACCTCGAGCGACACGGGATCGATCTCGAATGGACGCCCGCTCTCGTAGGTGACGAGGAGACGCTCGGGACCGCCATCGAACCTCACGGCCTGAAAGGCGGTGTTGAGCATGTTGCGTCCGCCGAGGCGGAGGTCGTCGAACATGCGCGTGATGCCCCAGTCCGACGCGTGGGCGTCCGGAGACACGTTCTCCACGAAGGCGCGCTCTGCCCACAAGCAGGGTGGCTTGGTGAGCGCCCACCGCAGCTCCGGGCTCGCGCCGAAGCCGATGCGGTAGACCGTGCCATTGCCATTCAGGAACGGCACCGAGCGCGCGCGATTGGCGTCGTCGGCCCCCTCGCGGCCCGTGGGCGCCACGACGTACACGTGGCCGTCGAGATCCGAGGGCAGCGCCCCCTCGAGGATGCGGAGCGATCGCGTGCCGGTGTCGATCCGCTCGTAGGCGCGTGACGAGGCAGGGAACGTGGAGCTCATGTCTTCCTCCCGTGGTGGCGAGGATACTTCTTCCGCTGGCGTTTCGAGCTGCGTTCTGGGCCTGCGCGGGGAGGCGGAGACGGAGGACCGGGCGGCGTGGTAGCAACGGGTCATGGCGTCGGCGCTCGCGGGCGCACCCGATCTCGGCGACCGGTTCGAGCTCCTCGAGCTGCTCGGTGCAGGTACGTCCGGACGCGTCTACCGCGCGCGCGACTCGCGCTACGGGCTCGAGGTGGCGCTCAAGGTGCTGACGACCGTGCGCCCCGAGGCGCTGCGCGCGTTCAAGCAGGAATTCCGTGCCCTCGCGCACGTCAGCCACCCGAACCTCGTCGCGCTCTACGAGCTGCACGCACACGAGGACACGTGGTTCTACACGATGGAGCACGTGCCGGGCGGCACGCTCAAGAGCTGGGCGCGCACCTCGCCGCGGTCCCACGAGGAGCTGCGAGGAGCGTGTCTTCAGCTCGCGTCGGGGATCGCGGCGCTGCACGACGCGGGGCTCCTGCACCGCGATCTCAAGCCATCGAACGTGCTCGTCGGCGAGGCGGGGCGCGTCGTCGTCGGGGACTTCGGGTTCGTGGGCGCGCTCGATCCGACGCGCGGCGTCGCCGACGATCGTGTGCTCGGCACGCTCGCGTACTCGGCGCCGGAGGTCTGGTCCTCGACGCCGGTGGGGCCTGCGGCGGACTGGTACTCGTTCGGCATCACGCTCTTCGAGCTCCTCACCAGCCGTCTGCCGTTCGCGGCGGGGCCGGCGCACCTGCGCGGCGATGGCCCTTCGCCGAGCGACACCACCGAGGGCGTGCCCGAGGATCTCGATCGGCTCTGCACGCGTCTTCTCCGGCGCGATCCCGCCGAGCGCCCCACGGCGCAAGAGTGCCTGTCCGTGCTCGCCGGTCGCACGGCACCGTCCTTCACGTGGACCGCGAGCTCACAGCCGCTCGTCGGCAGAGACGCCGAGCTCGAGGTTCTCGGCGCCGCGCTCGATCACGCGCGCGCGCACGGCACCGCGCTGCACCTCGTTCACGGCGCGTCGGGCATCGGCAAGAGCGCGGTCGTCGAGGAAGCCGCGCGGCGCGCGCGCAGCCGTGGGGCGCTCGTCTTGCGTGGGAGATGTCATCCGCAGGACGCGCTCTCCGCGCGTGGGCTCGACGCGGTGGTGGATGCGCTCGGGCGCCACGTGGCGCGCGTCACGGCGGCGGAGAGGGCGGCGCTGGTCCCGACGCCCGAGCCCGCGCTCGCGCGCATGTTCCCGACGCTCGCGGACGTGCTGCCCTCTCTGCCCGAGCCGGCCTCGAGCACGCTGCGCGGCAAGGAAGAACGACAAGCGGCGCTCGGCGCGCTCGCGCGACTGCTCGCGCGCGTGGCCGCGGGGCGCGCGGTGCTCGTCTCGATCGACGATCTGCACTGGGCCGGTGAGGAGACGGGCTCGGCGCTGGTGTCGCTGCTCGAGGGCCTGCGAGGAACGGCCGGCGTGCTCTTCGTGGGCACCTATCGCGCCGACCACGAAGAGACGAGCCCGTGTGTCGCGCTGCTCCGCCGCGCGCTGCCGAGCGCGGGGACACTCGCGCTCGGACCCTTGAAGGAAGACAGCGCCGCGCAGCTCGCGCGCGCGCTCCTCGGACCCGACGACCCTCGCGCCGTGACGGACGTGCTCCACGCGGCGCAGGGCAATCCGTACCTCGTGCAGGAGCTCGCGGTGGGCCTCCGCGCGCAGTCGGACCCCACGATCGAGCCGGCCGGCGAGGCGCTGCTCGACCGCGTGGTGCTGGCGCGCGTGGGACGCCTCTCGCCGAGCGCCAGACGCGTGCTCGAGGTCCTCACGATCGCGGAGCACCCGCTGCCCGCGAGCGTCGTGATCGAAGCGGCCCGCGTGCCCGAGCGCGACTACCTCGGCGATCTGACGGCGCTGCGCGCACAGCGCCTCGTGAGCCCGCGTCTGTCGGAGGGTCACGAGAGCCTCGAGCCCTACCACGCGCAGGTGCGCGAGGTGCTCGCGCGCAGCCTCGCCGATCGCACGCGGCCGTCGCTGCATCGCTCGCTGGCTCGCGCGTACGAGCACGCCGAGGCCTCACCGCACGAGGCGATCGCGCGGCACTACCTGCGCGCCGAGGAGCGCGCGCTGGCCTACGAGCATGCGCTCGCGGCCGCGGAGGAGGCGCGCGATGCGCTCGCGTTCGGGCGTGCCGCCGCGATGCTCGAGCTCGCGGCGCAGACGGGCGTCGCGACGCCCGAAGAGGAGCGAGAGCTGCGCGCCGCGCAGGCCGACGCGCTCGCGAACGCGGGGCACGGCGCCGCGGCCGCGCGGCTCTTCCTGGACCTCGCCAGCCGCGACGGCGCGGACGCCGCCGAGCACGAGCGCCGCGCCGCCGAGCAGCTCCTCTTCAACGGACACCTCGAGGAGGGGCTCGAGGTGCTCGGTCGCGTGCTCGCGCGCGTGGGGCTCTCGCTGCCGCGATCACGCGTGCTGTCCGTCGCGCGCGTGGTCTGGGCGCAGGCGATGGGCCCCGGCCGCGCGGTGCTCCGTGGCGAGATCGCGAAGGGACCGCCCGATCCGTCGCTGTTCGCGCGCATCGATGCGTGCCATGCCGCCACGCTCGGGCTGACGATGACCGATCCGCTCGCGTCCGCGGTGATGCAGGCCCAGCACCTCGGGGACGCGCTGCGCGCGCGAGATCCGGGCCGGCTCGCGAGGGCCCTCGGCATCCACCTCGTCCACACGGCGGGCGGCTGGCACGACCCCGAGCGCACTCGCACGATCGCGCGCCTCCTCGACGAGCTGGCAGAGACCGCCGCCTCGCCCACGACCGATGCGATGGCCGCGCACGCGCGCGCAGGGGCGGCGTGGATGGAAGGGCGCCTCGAGGAATGTCTGCGGGACGCGGACCGCGCGATCGCGCTCTTGCGCCAGTCGAGCTGCGTCGGGATGCAGTGGCACCTCGACACGCACCACTTGATGGAGCTCGAGGTGCTCGAGACGCTGGGGCGCTGGGACGAGCTCGGCGTGCGCGTGCGGCCTTATCTCCAGGACGCACGCGAGCGCGGAGATCGCTTCCTCGAAGCGGGCCTGCGCGTGCGATTCAACGCGACTCTCGGGCTCGCGCGAGGCGACGTGAGCGGCGCGCGGACCGAAGTGGAGGAGGCGCGCCGTCTCTGGGGCGCGCGCCCCTTCGATCTCGTCGCGCTCTATGGGCACCTGCGGATGGCCGCTTGCGCGCTCTACGAAGGCGACGCGGAGAAGGCGCACGAGACGATGGAGGACGCGCACCGCCAGGTGCAGCGGTCGCTCCTGGTGCGCGTGGTGTTCTATCGAGATCTCACGGCCGCGATGCGCGCGTGTGCCCTCCTCGCGCACGCACGAACGCTGCACGGCAGCGCACGAGCCCGCGCGCTGCGTGACGCGAGGAGCGCGTCGAAGGCGCTCGCGGCGAGCGGACCCCCGATGCCCGGCGCCTACGCCGCGATGCTCGCGGCCGCCGCGGATCACCTCGAGGGGCGTGACTCGGCCACGCGCGGATACGACACGGCCGCGGCGGCGTTCGACCGCGTCGGCGCGAAGCTCCTCGCGGCGGCGTGCCGCTTCCGTGCACACGGCACCCTCGCGCTGCCCGAGGGTGTGACGGCCGCCGAGCCCGCGCGCATCCTCGCGATGCTCGCGCCCTGAGGCACCGCAGCGCGGCGTTGCCTCACGGCGGACGCGAGCGCACAACGCCCTGCGATGGCCTCGCTCGGCTCCCTGCCTCCCTCGATGAAGTCCGTGCCGCCCGCGTCGATGGGCGCGGCGTTGATCGACGTGCTCGCGCGCACCGAGTGCCCGGCGCTCACCTCGCGACGCGCACGACGCAGCGAGCGCTCCGGTGCGCCGCAGGATCCGATCGTGTGGCGCGAGGCGGTGGGCTCGAACGTGCTCGACGTGGACGGCAACGTGTACGTCGATCTCACCGCGGGGTTCGGCGTGGCGGCGCTCGGACATCGGCCGCCGGCCGTCGTCGAGGCCATCCGCGAGCAGAGCGGGCGCCTCCTTCACGCGCTCGGCGACGTGTATCCCTCGGACGTGAAGATCGAGCTGCTCGAGCGGCTCGCGGGCTTCTCGGGGATCGCGGACGCGCGCGTCATCCTCGGCAGCCATGGCGGCGATGCGATCGAGGCCGCGCTGAAGACCGCGATGCTCCACACCGGGCGGCCCGGCGTGCTCGCGTTCGAGGGCGGCTACCACGGCCTCTCGCACGGGCCCCTGGCGATCTGCGGCTACCAGCCCGCGTTCCGCGCGCCCTTCGCGGCGCAGCTCAACCCGCACGTGGCCTTCGCGCCCTACCCCTCGCCGCTCGAGAGCGTGGCGCTCGCGATGGGCCGCGTGCGCGAGACGTATGCGCGTGCACGCGCGGCGGGCATGGAGATCGGCGCCGTCGTGATCGAGCCGATGCTGGGTCGCGGCGGCGTGACGGAGCCGCCGACCGGCTTCCTCGCGGAGCTCGCGGACTTCACGCGCGAGATCGGCGCGCTCCTCGTGGTCGACGAGATCTTCACCGGCCTCCACCGCACGGGGCCGCGCTTCTTGTCGCGCGAGATCGGCGTCGAGCCCGACGTGCTGTGTCTGGGCAAGGCGCTCGGGGGCGGCATGCCGATCTCGGCGTGCATCGCGCGCGAGGAGGTGATGGCGAGCTGGGGCGCGCCCGGTGGCGAGGCGATCCACACCGCGACCTTCCTCGGGCACCCGCTCGCGTGCGCGGCCTCGCTCGCGACGCTCGACGAGATGGAGAGCCTGCACCTCGCGCCGCTCGTCGCCCGCACGGGACGCGTGCTCTTCGAGGCGCTGCGATCGCTCGCCGATCGCATGCCGCTCGTCACCGACGTGCGCGGCCGCGGCCTCGCGATCGGCGTCGAGCTCACGACGGGCGCGCACGTGCTCCGGGTCATGCGTCGGCTGCTCGAGCGCGGCTACCTCGTGATCCCCGCGGCCCCGGACGCGTCGGTGCTCCAGATCGCGCCACCGCTCGTCATCGAGGAGGAGCTCGTGCTCGGCTTCGTCGAGGCGCTCGAGCTCGCGCTCGCAGACGAAGCCAAGAGCGCGTAAAGCACGCGCCCATGCTCGAGCCTTCCGAGCTCACGTCGCACCCGGAGCGCACGCGCCTGCGTGACGCGCTCTGGGCGCTGCTCGATCGTGCGGAGGCCGGGCCCCACGTGTCGCTCGAGGCCGAGCGCGACGCGCTGCTCGCGGAGATCGCGCGCCTCCAGGCCGAGCACGTCACACCGTTCGCGCGGCTCTGCGCGGCGCGCGGCGCGCGCTTCGACCGCGGGCCCGACGGCTGGCCCGCGCTGCCGACCGACGTGCACCGGCACGCGCGCGTGAGCCTCTTCGCGGAAGGCCACGACCTGCGGGTGTTCCGCACCTCGGGCACGACGCACGGCGCGCGCGGAGAGCACCCCTTCGTCGATCTCGCGCTCTACCACCGCGCCGCGATGATCGGCGCGCGTCACGCGTTCCTGCCCGGCGGGCCGTTCGATCTCCTCGTGCTCGCGGCCGATCCGTCGCGTCAGCCGGACTCGTCGCTCGGGCACATGATCGGTCTCTTCGCGGACGAGGCGCGGAGCCGAGATCCCGAGGCGCGCGTCGCCTTCGTGCTCGACGGCGATCACATCGACACGGCCGCGATCGCGCGCGCGATCGACGCCGCGAACCTGCGCGCGCGCACGCTCGTCGTGTGCGGCACCTCGTTCGCGTTCGTCTTCGCGGAGGACGTCTTCGCGGAGGACGTGCCCGCGCGGCGCTTCACGCTGCCGCCGGGCAGCCGCGTCATGTACACGGGCGGCTTCAAGGGGCGCTCTCGCGTGCTCGACGAAGACGAGCTCCGCGGCGTGATCGGCGCGCGCTTCGGCGTGCCCGACGATCACCTCGTCACCGAGTACGGAATGACCGAGCTGTCCTCGCAGCTCTGGAGCCGCGAGCGCGTCGTGCGCTCGCCGGGCGCAGCGCGAGACGGCCTCCTCTGGATCCCGCCGTGGCTGCGCGTCACGCCGGTCGATCCCGTCTCGCTCGAGCCCGTGGCCCAGGGCGAGCGCGGCATCCTGCGCTTCGACGACGCGGCGAACCTCGACTCGTGCGTGTCGATCCAGACGGCCGACGTGGGCCTGCTCGTGCGCACGACCGAGGGCGTGCCGGCGCTCCGCCTCTTCGGACGCGATCCGACCGCGGTTCCGCGTGGGTGCTCGCTCGCGATCGAGGAGGCGCTCTCGCGCGGCTCTTCGCTCTGATCGTCGCCGCCGCGCGAGCCGGTGATATCGTGCTCGGCATGCGCCGTACCCTTGCCCTCTCCACCCTCTTTCTCCTCGCCCTCGCGCCCGCCGTGGTCGGCTGCGACTGTGCCGGTGAGGACGATCGGCTGCGTCGCCCCGACTCCGGCGGCGGCTCGACCGACCCCGACGCCTTCTTCGTGATCGAGGACGGGGGCGAAGCCGATCCGTGCGGCGATGGCTTCGATGGAGATCGCGACGGTGAGGTCGACGAGGGCTGCGTGTGCGATCCGGGCGCGCAGCAGGCGTGCTTCCGCGGCGAGCCCGCGCTGGCCGGGATCGGCGAGTGCGTGTGGGGCGTGCAGGACTGCGCGACGAGCGGAGAGTTCGGCGTGTGGGATCGCTGCGCGGGTGACGGCTCGCCGTCGACCGAGGTCTGCGACGGAGTCGACAACAACTGCGACGGCGCGACGGACGAGGGCTGCGAGTGTCCCGAGGGCGCGACGCGCGACTGCTACACGGGCACGCGCGGCGAGGGCGTCGGCCTCTGCCGCGGCGGCACCGAGACGTGTGTGTTCGAAGGCGGCGGCTCCGCGTGGAGCGGCTGCGAGGGCGAGGTCCTTCCCGGCACCGAGTCGTGCGACGGCATCGAGGACGAGGACTGCGACGGGCTCGTCGACGAAGGCTGCACGTGCACGATCGGCGACACGCGCAGCTGCTACGGCGGCCCGCCGGGCACGCTCGGCGTCGGCGCCTGCCGCGGCGGAACGCAGAGCTGCTCGGACATGGGCTGGGGCCCGTGCGTGGGCGCGGTGCTGCCGGGCTCGGAGCGCTGCACCGGCGGGATCGACGAGGACTGCGATGGTCTGGCGGACTGCGCCGACCCGCTCTGCGAGGACGACACCGCGTGTTGCACGCCGTTCGACGACTCGGTGCCCGTGGTGCCTTCGAGCGTGGAGCTGCTCTTCGTGGTCGATCGCTCGGGCAGCATGGACTACCCCGCGGCCGGCACGAGCCGCACGCGCTGGGAGGAGCTGCGCACCGCGATGGACACGGTGCTCCCGCTCCTCGGTGATCTCCCGATCGGCCTGCTCACGTTCCCCGAGATGGACGGCACGAGCGAGAGCCTGAGCTGTCGCGTCGCGAGCACGCCGGACATCGGGATCA
>JBILLJ010000185.1:0-15190 GCA_044376125.1 Sandaracinaceae bacterium | reverse complement strand
CTCGGCGCGGGCGGCGCGATCAGCGCGCGCCTCCTCGTGGTCGATCCGCGCGCAGGTGACACGCCGACGCCCGCCGCGATCGCGACGGTCGATGCATACATCCGCACGCACCCGACCACCGCGCCGCGCTTCGTCGTGCTCGCGACCGACGGCCTTCCGGAGCCGAACTGCGGCGCGACCGTCGCCGCGACCGTCGACGCGATCACCACGATCCGCACCTCGCTCGGCGTCGACACCTTCGTGCTCGGCTTCGTCGGTCCCGATCGCTCGGGCGACACCTCGGGCATCCCTGCGCTGCAGGCCGGCCTCAACGAGATGGCCGTCGCTGGCGGCCGCCCGCGCGCGGGCGCGCTCCGCTACTACGAGGCGGTGGACGGTCCGGCGTTCGAGCGCGCGCTCCGCGCGATCCTCTCGGCGGCGACCGACTGTGCGTTCGAGCTCGCGAGCGCCCCGCCGCGGCCCGATCGCGTGACGGTGAGGCAGAACGGCGTCGTGGTCCCGACCTCGCGCTACACGATCACGGGTCGACGTCTCGAGTTCAGCGGCGTCGCCTGCGACGCGATCCGCAGCGGCACCGTGATGACGATCTCCGTGAGCGACGGCTGCTGATGTCTTCCTGAGAAGGTTCTCAGCTTGTTCTCAGTGAGGGCTCGAGGGGAGCGCGTACACCGCGAGGGTGCGCAACCTCCTCGCCCTCCCTGCAGCCTCGCTCGGGCTCGTCACTGCTCTCGCGATCGGCTCGCCGGTGCTCGCGCGGGCGCAGGCGATCTCGTTCGACGACGCCATCGGCCTCTCCGCCTCGACGCCCGCCGTCGCGGGTGAAGAGCGCGCGCTCGCTGCGCGCACCGAGGGCGACGCGCGGATCTCGGACATCACCGAGGCGAGCCGCCTCTATGCGATGCCCGGCCTCCGCGCGCTGAGCGAGGAAGATCGCGGGTTCGAAGGACAGGTGCAGCTCGGGCACTCGTGGAACCTCGCGGATCTCGCGGGCGCGCAGCGGCGCACGGCGTCGCGCGAGCGAGAGGCCCGCGAGGCGCGTGCACGCGCGGTGGCCCTCGAGCAACGGCTGGCGGCAGCCCGCGCGTGGATGTCGATGCGCGAGGCGGAGGCGCACCTCGCGACCGCCCAGGAGCAGCTCGTCGTCGCGGAGCGGATCGTCGAGCGCACCGAGCGCATGCGCGGCGCGGGGATCGCGACGCTCGCCGACGTCGCGGAGGCGCGCGCGTTCCTCTCGCAGGCCCGCGCGAGCGTGCTCGCGGTGCGCGGCGAGATCGTCGACGTGCAGGTCTCGCTCGGCGCAGCGCTCGGCCGCGCGGACGTCGAGACGCTCGGCACGAGCGGGCCGCTGCCGGATCCGTCGCTGCCGGCGCCGAGCGACATCGAGGTCCGCCTCGCGGACGTGACGCACGTGCCCGCCGTGGAGGCTGCGCGCCTCGCGACGCTCGCGACGCACGCGCGCGACGTGGAGCTCGCGGCGATGCGCGGACCGCGCCTCGACGTGGATCTCATCGCGTACCGCGAGTCGCCCGCGGGCCTGCTCCTCTTCGGACAGGTGGGCGTGACGCTGCCGCTCGCGGATCTCGCGGCGCGCGAGCGCTCGGTCGCGCGCGAGGAGGCCGAGCTCCGAGAGAGCGAGGCCGAGGAGGCCGCGCTCTCGTGGCGACGCGAGGCCCACCGCGTGGCGCACGAGGTCGAGCACACGCGCGAGGTGGTGCGCAGCTACCGCGAAGAGCTCGTGCCCGCGCTCGAGGCGCTGCTCGCCGCGCGCGAGCGACAGCTCGCGGCCGGAGAGACGACGACGCTGCTCGTGCTCGAGGCCACGCGACGGCTCGTCGAGGCGCGCGCCTCGCTGACCCGCGCGGAGACCGAGGCCGCGTGGGCCGCGACGCGCGCGTGGCTCTTGCTCGCGGTGCACGAGACCTCGACGGAGGTGCCGTGATGAAGCGCTCTCCCCGCTGGGCGGGCCTCGCCCTCGCGTTCGGTGCGCTCGGCTGCAGCGGCGCGGGCGAGCCTGCCTCGAGCGGCATCGAGGAGACCGTCGCACCGACGCCTCGCGTCACGATCGCCGGCGCACCGCACGATCTCTCGCTGCTCGAGGCACCGGCCCGCATCGTCCCCGCGCCGGGCTCGGAGGCGCGCGTCGCCGCGTCCCACGACGCGCGTGTCGTGCTCGTGCACGTGCGCGCCGGCGATCACGTGGAGGCCGGGGCGCCGATCGTCGACGTCGTGATCCCCGAGGTCCTCGCCGCCGCCGCGCGCCTCGCGTCGGTCGGCCCAGCGCACGCGCTCCGCACCGCGCGTCGCTCCGAGCTCGCGGCCCTCCAGGGCGAGGGCCTCGTCGATCGCGGCAGCGTGTTCGAGCAGGAGGCCGAGCTCGCGAGCCTCGACGTGGAGCGGCGCCTCGCGCTCTCGACGCTGCGCTCGGCCTCGCTGACCACGGCCGAAGCGGCGCAGGCGCTGCGGCGCGGCGCGATCACGCTGCGCGCGCCCATCGCGGGCACGGTGCGCGAGGCGAGCGCGGTGCTCGGAGAGGTCCGCGCCGCGGGCGGCGCGCCCTTCGCGGTCATCGCGGCGCCCTTCTCTCCGCGCGTGGAGGCCCGCTTCGCAGAGGGCCTGCCGCGCGACACCGAGCTCGTCTTCGTCGGCCTCGACGGGACGCGCCTCGCGCTCTCCTCGACGCCCTCGGGCAGCGCGAGCGATGCGCACGACGGCACGCAGATCGTGTGGCTCGAGGCCGCCTCGCCGACGGAGGTCACCGCTCCGATCGCGGGTCGCGTCGTGGCGACACCGCACGGAGGCGACGCCGTGGAGATCGACGCGCACGCCCTCGTGCTCGAAGGCGCGGAGACCTTCGTCGAGCGCCTCGACGAGGCGGACGCGGTGACGCGCGTGGCCGTCGACGTGCTCACTGCCTCCGGCACGCGGGCGATCGTGCGGGCCCACGCAGGAGAAGGCAGCGTCGTGCTCGCCGAGGGAGATCGCATCTCCCTCGATCCGGCGCGCGAGGTCGTGGAGGACGAGTGACCGACCACGGCCCGCAGCTCGATCAGTCCGAGCCGATCGCGCGCGTCGCGCGCCTCGCGGTGGAGCACCGCGTCGGCGTGATCGCGGTGACGGTGATCGCCGCGATCGCCGCGATCGTCGTGGGCGCCGAGCTCCGCTTCGATGCCCTGCCCGACGTGACCGGCACGCAGGTGGTCGTGCTGACGCGGGCGCCGGGCCTCACGCCCGAGGAGGTGGAGCGCCAGGTCACGCGGCCGATCGAGCTCGCGCTCGGCGGTGTGCCCGACACCGAGACGCAGCGGAGCCTCTCGCGCTACGGCATCTCGGCGGTGACGGTCGTGTTCGAGCGAGGCACCGATCTCGTGCGCGCGCGGCAGCTCGTCGGCGAGCGGCTCTCAGGCGTCACGGGCGTGCTCCCGCCGACGGCCGAGCCGCCCGAGCTCGGGCCGATGAGCGGCGGCCTCGGAGAGATCTTCCAGTTCGTCGTGCGCTCGCCGCGCCGCAGCGCCTCGGAGCTGCTCGAGATCGTGAACCTCGAGATCGCGCCGACGCTGCGCTCGGTGCCGGGCGTGGTCGAGGTGAACCCGTGGGGCGGCGCGCGCCGCACGCTCGACGTGGTCGGCGATCCCGTGCGCATGTCCGCGCGCGGCGTGACGCTCTCGGACCTCCGCGACGCGAGCGAGCGCACGCTCGGCACGGCACCGGGCGCGAGCCTGCCTGCCGGCGCGAGCCACGTGCTCCTGCGCGGACGATCGCTGCCGCGGCGCCCCGAAGATCTCGGCGCGGCGCTCCTTCCTCTCGGCCCGCTCGGCGCGGAGCGCACCGGACACGACGGCGCGTCGTGGGCACGCCTCTCGGACGTCGCGCGCATCGAGGAGGGCGAGGTGCCGCGCATCGGCGTCGGCACCTCGAACGGCGGCGGCGAGGTCGTCTACGTGATGTGCCAGATGCTCAGCGGCGAGAACGCGCTCGAGGTGATGGACCGCATCCACGCGGAGCTGCCGGCGCTGCGCGCGAGCCTGCCCGAGGACGTCTCGATCGACGTCACCTACGACCGCGAGGAGCTCGTGCTCGCGACGCTGCGCACGGTCGGCACGAGCCTCCTCGAGGGTGGCGTGCTCGTGGCGCTCGTGTTGCTCGTGATGCTCGGCAGCGTGCGCGCGGGCGGCCTCGTGGCCTCGGTGATCCCGCTCTCGATGCTCGGCGCGGTCGTGTGGATGGTGCTCTTCGACGTGCCCGGGAACCTGATGAGCCTCGGCGCGCTCGACTTCGGCCTCCTCGTCGATGGCGCCGTCGTCGTGGTCGAGGCCGTCTTCCACGAGCTCTCGGACGCGAAGAAGCGAGGCGAGGTCCTCGACACGCTGCGCGTGCGAGAGACGATCGCCTCGAGCACCGCCGCCGTCGCGCGCCCCGTCTTCTACGCGGTGAGCATCATCGCGCTCGTGTACGTCCCGGTGCTCACGCTCGATGGCGTCGAGGGCGTGATGTTCCGGCCCATGGCGCTGACGGTGCTCTTCGCGCTGAGCACCGCGCTCCTCCTCGGCCTCACGTTCGTGCCTGCGATGCTGGCGCTCTTGCTACGCCCCGAGCACGTGCCCGACGACGAGCCGTGGATCGTGCGCTTCGTGACCGCGCTCTACGCGCGCGTGCTCCCGATCACGCAGCGCCTCTTCGGCGTGCACGTGCTCGTCGTGGCCGCGGGCCTGGGCGCGGGCCTCACGCTCTTCGCGCTCTCGGGCACGGAGTTCATCCCGACCCTCGACGAGGGCGATCTCGTCGTCCAGGTCACGCGGCACGCGGACGTCTCGCTCGAGGCGCAGATCGAGCACGCGGCGGTCCTCGAGCGCGCGCTCCACCGAGTGCCGGAGGTGCGCACGGTGAGCCACCGCATCGGCAGCCCGAGCATCGCGACCGACATCATGGGCATCGAGATGGCGGACGTGTTCGTCTCGATGCGGCCGCGCGCCGAGTGGCGGCACGGCCTCGATCGCGAGGCGCTCATCGCCGAGCTCGAGGCGCGCGCGAACGAGGCGGACCCACGCGCGTCGTACGGCTTCACGCACCCGATCCAGATGCGCTTCAACGAGCTGCTCGGCGGCTCGACGAGCGACGTCTCGCTCAGCATCCGCGGCCCGGATCTCGACGAGCTCCAGCACCTCGGCACCGCAGCGGCCGAGGTGATCCGCTCGGTCGAAGGCGCCGTCGACGTGCGCGTGACCTCGCCGCCTTCGGTGCCCATGCTCGACGTGGTGCCGCGGGCGCTCGACGCCTCGCACTTCGGCCTCGATGCGCGCGACGTGCTGGATCTCGTCGAGGCGCAGCGCGCCGGCCTCACCGTCGGTGTGACGGAGGACGGCCCCGTGCGTGTGCCGGTGCGCGTGCGCCTCGGCACCACCTCGAGCGCCTTCGATCTCGAGCGCGCCCTCGTGCCGGTGCGCAGCGAGGACGGCGCGCCGGGGCTCGTGCCGCTCTCTCGCGTCGCGGACGTGACGCGCGTGCGCGCGCCCGCGCTGGTCGATCACGAGCGCGGCCACCGGCGCATCGTGATCGCGTTCAACGTGCGCGGCCGCGATCTCGGCTCGGTGGTGGAGGAATCGCAGCGTCGCGTCGAGGCCGAGGTGGCGATGCCGAGCGGCTACCTCCCGAGCTGGGGCGGACAGTCCGAGAACCTCGCGCGGGCGCGCGCACGGATGCTGATCGTGGTGCCCGTGGTCCTCGTCGCGGTGCTGTTCCTCCTCTACCGCGCGCTCGAGCGCCTCAAGAGCGCCCTCCTCGTCTTCGCGAACGTGCCGTTCGCGGCAGTCGGCGGCATGGCGATGCTCTACCTGCGCGGGATGCCCATCTCGATCTCGGCGGCGATCGGCTTCGTCGCGCTCTCGGGCATCGCGGTGATGAACGGCGTCGTGCTCGTCTCCCGCGTGCACGCCGAAGAAGCAGCGGGCTCGTCGCCCGAGGAGGCCGTCGTGCGCGCGGCGCGGAGCCGCGTGCGGCCGGTGCTCATGACGGCGCTCGTAGCGGGCCTGGGCTTCGTCCCGATGATGCTCGCCACGGGCGTGGGCGCCGAGGTGCAGGCGCCGCTCGCGACGGTCGTCGTCGGTGGCCTCGTGACCTCGACGCTGCTCACGCTGATCGTGCTGCCCGCGGTCTATGCTCGCGTGGCGAGGCTCGGTGCCCGCGCGCCCCTCACCCGCCCGCCTCCGGAGCCGTCATGAGGATCCTCCTGGTCGAAGACGAAGAGAAGCTCGCGCGCTTCCTCGTGCGCGGCCTCCGAGAAGAGGGCCACCAGCTCGATCACTGCACGCACGGCAAGGACGCGCGCACGCGGATCGAGGCGCTCGGCTACGACGTCATCGTGCTCGACTGGATGCTGCCCGACGACGACGGCCTCGCGATCGTCGAGCACATGCGGCGCGAGGGCGTGCGCACGCCCGTGCTCATGCTGACCGCGCGCGGCGAGACGAGCGAGAAGGTCCTCGGCCTGCGCAGCGGCGCGGACGACTACCTCACCAAGCCCTTCGAGTTCGAGGAGCTGCTCGCGCGCCTCGAGGCCCTGCACCGCAGGAGCGAGGGCGCCGCGAGCGAGCACGCGCTCGGCGACGCGACCCTCGATGCGCGCCGCCGCTGCCTGCGCCATGGCAACGCGGAGGTGCCGCTCACGGCCCGCGAGCACGCCCTGCTCAGCGAGCTCTTCGCGCACGCGGGCGAGGTGCGCGCGCGCGCGCAGCTGCTCTCGGAGGTGTGGGGCCACGCCTTCGAGGGCGACCCCAACATCCTCGACGTCTACGTCGGCTACGCGCGCGCCAAGCTCGCCAGGCTCGCGGAGGCGGCGGGGCCCAAGGCGCGTGTGCCGGCGATCAAGGCCGTGCGCGGCGTGGGCTTCCGCCTGGCGCTCGACGATCGCAAGGACGAGGACGGAGGTGCGCGATGACCTCGCTTCGCGCGCGGCTCGTGGTCTTCGGGGCGGTGCTGCCCACGCTCCTGCTCGGTGTCGCCGTGCTCGTCGCGGGCGCGATCTTCGAGCGCCTTCTCCTCACGGGCGTCGACGAGGCGATGCGAACGCAGGCCGCCGTCGAGGCCGTGAGCCTCTTCGACACGCCCGATGGCACGCCCCACGTGCACCTCGGGCGCTCGCCGCTCGGCGCCGAGGTCGACGGGCTCGTGTCGTCCATCGCGCTCTTCGACGAGCGCGGGGCGCGCATCGCCGAGCACCCGCACGACTTCGTGGGCTTTCCCGAGACGCTGCGGCCGAGCGAGATCGACGACGAGGCCCCGCACGACGCGCTCGATGCGCGCGGCAGCCGCATCCGCCTCCTGACCCGCATCGTGCGCGACCCCTCCGGCCGACCGGTCGTGCTCTGGCTCGGCCACGACCTCGCGCACCACACCGCGACGCTGCACGCGTACTACGAGAGCGCGGCCGTCGTGGTCGGCCTCGTCGCGCTGATCCTGCTCGCGCTCCAGCTCACGCAGGCCGTGCGCATCCACCGCCGCCTCGCGACGCTCGTGGGCCACATGACGCGCTTGCGCGAGGGCGATCTCGACGCGGCGCTGCCGCCCGACGCGAGCCGGGACGAGCTCGGTGCGCTGCGCGAGGCCATCGCCGACGCGACCGAGAAGCTGCGCGTGGCGCGTCGCGCGCAGGAGCGGCTCGTGTCCGACGCCGCGCACGAGCTCCGCACACCGCTGGCGACGATGAAGGCGGCCATCGAGGTCACGCTGCGTCGCGAGCGCACGACCGACGAGCTCCGCGAGACGCTCACGCACGTGCGCGAGGAGGTCGATCGCCTGACGCAGCTCTCGAGCGCGCTCCTGGACCTCGCGGCCCTCCGCGCGCGCGAGCCCGAGCGCATCGAGCTCGATCTCGCCGAGATCGTGGACAAGGCCGTCACGGGCGCGCGCGGCGCGGCCGAGGCGCGCGAGGTGGCGCTCGACGTGCGGGGTCTCTCGGAGCTGCCGGCGCGCGGCTCACCGCGCGAGATCCGCCAGGCGCTCGACAACCTCCTCGCGAATGCGATCTCGCACACGCCCGCGGGCTCGCGCATCGAGGTCAGCCTCGAGCGTGTCCCGCACCGCGCGCGCGTGGTCGTGCGCGACGGCGGCGAGGGCATCCCCGAGGCCGAGCGCACGCTCGTCTTCGAGCCCTTCCACCGCGGTCAGAACCGCGACGCGAGCGTGCACCCACGCGGTCAGGGCCTGGGCCTCGCGATCGTGCGCGACGTCGCCGTGCGCCACGGGGGCCGGGCCTACGTGGTCGACGAGTCCCGCGCAGGTGCGACGATCGCGTTCGAGCTCGCCACGCCCGAGACCTCGTGAGCTCTGTGTTTCTCGCGCCTTCGGCGCGGCAGGGGGGAGCAACTCCCCCCAATCCCCCACTCGACGCTCCCCAAGCCTCGCTTTCTCGCGCGCTCCAGGGGTTGCTTCGCAACCCCCGGTGATCGGACACCGCGCGCAGGCCACAGGCCGAGCACGGGGAGAACCCGGCAGGGCGCCCCGGTAGATTCTTTCTCGGTCTCTCAGTTGCTGCGCCTTTGGCGCGCTGGCGGTCCGCGTCGCCGTGAGCACTCACGCAGCGCGCGGGCCCGGCGCGGCATAGACCGCGGGCCATGCCGGCCAACGATCTGCTGTTCTGGATCCTCACCGCGTTCGTCGTGTTCATGCTCGTGCGCATGGTGCTCGCCGCGAGGAACCGCCTCTCGCCGGCCGACGCGCGCGCGAAGGTCGAGGCGGGCGCGCTGCTTCTCGACGTGCGCACGCAGGGCGAGTTCTCGGCAGGCGCGATCCCCGGCGCCAAGAACATCCCCGTGCAGTCGCTCGCGTCGCGCCTGGGCGAGCTGCCCAAGGACAAGGCGATCGTCGTCTACTGCGCCTCGGGCATGCGCTCCGCGAGCGCGCTCGGCCTCCTCAAGAAGAACGGCTTCGACGCCTACGATCTCGGGCCCGCCTCGCGCTGGTGATGCACGGAGGCAGCACCCTCCAGAAGCTGGTCGGTGTGCGACGAGCCGGCCTGCGACACGGGCGCATCGCCACCGGCGATCGGCGGGCCCGCTCTCACGAATCGCCCACGAATCAGGGGCATTCGTGCGATCGAGAGGCGGCGTCCCCGAGGAACGTGCGGGGGCACGACGCTTGCGCCGGGTCGGTGCATGCGAACGCCCTCCCCTTCGGCCCTTCGTCTCGTCGCGCCCGCTCGATGCGTCGCTCCCCTTCGACTGCTCGCCGCGAGCCTCGCGCTGGCTGGTCCGATCTCGGGCTGCGCCGCCGAGGCGGGCCCGCCCGTCGAGGCCTCGGCCCTCTGCGCCGAGATTGCGGGCATCGTGTGCGAGGCCGACGCGCGCTGCTTCGAGGGATCGAGCACGCGCGCGGCGTGCCTCGAGTCGCAGCGCGCGGCGTGCGAGCCCACGGTCGGTGCGCTCGCGGACGACGCGCGGCTCGGCTACGACCCGGCGCGCGCGGGTTCCTTCCTCGCCTCGCTCGAGGCGAGCGCACAGAGCTGCTGGGCGCGGCCGATCGATCACGACGCCTTCCTCGCCGCGTTCGCCGGCACAGGCGCCGAGGGCGCCGACTGCACGCCGAGCGGCACGAGCACGGCCGCGCTTCGCACCTCCGCGCTCTCGTGTGGCGACGGCCTCGCGTGTCGCCTCCACCTCCGCATCGACGGCTCGCCCGAGGGCGTCTGCGAGCGGCGCGTCGATGCCGCCTGCTCGCATGCGCTCGACTGCGAGGCGGGCAGCTACTGCAGCCTGCCAGCGCGCTGGCAGCCCGGCGCGTGGGGTGAGTGTCGCCCGCGGCGCGCGAACGGCTGGGCGTGCGCGAGCGATCTCGAGTGCGCGAGCCTCCACTGCGACGGTGTCTGCGCGGCCATCACGCCCGAGCGTCTCGCGCTCGAGGTGCGCTACGACGAGCTCGTCGAGGCGAGCGCGCCCGCGCTCTACCTCCGCCTCGGCGAGTCGTCGGGCGCGCGCGCCGACTCCGCCGGCGGGCCCTCCGCGCAGGCGATGGGCGGCACGGTGTCACGCGAGGCCGAGGGCGCGATCGAGGGCGACACGAACGGCGCGGCGCGCCTCGCGGACGGCTCCTACCTCCGCGTCGTAACGCCCGAGGCGCTCGCGGACTCCGACGAGCTCACGCTCGAGTGCTGGTTCCGTGCGGACGACACGAGCCGCACCGCGCCGATCCTCGAGATCGCTGGCGAAGAGCGCCCCGCACCGCACGTGTGGGCCTTCGACTCGGGCGACAAGGTCTTCGCGAACTTCGTCGGCGCCGACGACGCGAGCCACACCGTGATGTCGGGCGAGGGCGTCGTGACCGCCGACGAATGGCACCACGTCGTCGCCACCTACGACGGCATGCGCGGCACGCTCTACCTCGACGGCCGACCCATCGGCGACACGGCGATGAGCGGCGCGCTGCTCTCGGGCGAGACCTTCTTCGTCGGTCACCGCGACGCGCGCGGCGAGAGCGAGGCCGTGAGCTTCGCGGGCGCGATCGACGAGGTCGCGATCTACGACCACGCGCTCAGCGCCGCGACGATCGCCCGCCACCACGACGCGGGCGCGGGCCCGATCGAGAACACGTTCCCGCTCTTCTCCTGGCTCCGCTGACTGACCGGCCTGAGGGCCCGCTTGAGAACAACCGGATCGGTTGCGGCCGCGTGGACGGCGCAGGCCCTAACCCCTGGCCGCGCAGGCCCCGCAGTCGAGCGTGCCGCCGCAGCCGTCGGCGTGCTCACCGCACATCGGGTCGAAGGCTTCACAGGTGAGTGGCCGGCAGGCATCGGGCCAGCCCCCGTCCGGCTCGATGCACGCGCACGCTTCATACACCCCGTCTGCGGCGCACGTCGCCCAGCCGTCCCCGCCCGTCGCACACAGGCACGGCGCGCGCTGTGCGGGCTCGCAGTTCCTCGGCTCTCGCTCGCAGAAGCACTGCGTGTAGTAACCGTCCTCCTGACAGTACCGCTGCGACTCGGTCCCGAGCCCGGTGTCTGCGGCACAGGTGCAGTCGACCAAGAGCCCCACGTTGGCACCGACGCACGACTCCGGGCACTGGCAGGGAATGAACGCCCCATCGACGCACGCCATGCGACCGACCAACCCCCCTCCGCACCGACAAGCGCGATAGGTGTCGGACACACACACCTCCGCGTGCGCAGCCGAGCACCCCGTGAGCCCCGCGAGCCCGAGCCCGCCGAGGACGAGAAACCCACCGACTCGAATGAAGGTCTTCATGCCCATCACCGCCGCTTGCTCTCGCGCTGCACCCACGCCTCGACGATCTCGTCCGGCGTCGTCGCAAGCCGTTTGACCGCCACCTCGACGATGGCGGTCGTGTACCCGTCCCACTGGCTCGCGAAGACCGGCAGTGCCGAGGCTTCCTCCGGCGTTACCGGGGTCACCCCCTCGTCCCCGAGGATGTCGAAGCGCGTATAGCCGCGCGGTGGCCCACCCATGCGGTAGTAGCGCTGGACCACAGGTGGCACCGTCGCGGCCACCCGACCTGGGATCACGCGCCATCGAGTGCGTGGAACCGGGCGCACTCCGTCTCCGACGGGGACCCGTAGATCGAGATCGAAGCACGCCCCGAACAGCAGATCATTCAACAAGACGACGCGATTCTCCAGGTCAGCCGGCACCTCCTCCGTCTCCGTCCAGGTGTCGTAGATAGCCGCGAGGTTCAGCGGGAACTTCTTGTCATGAGGACGCATCACACAGCCATACGCGAACCCTCCGCCGAGTAGGGGCGCGACGAACAACTGACCTCTCTGCAGCTCCACGATCTTCATCGTATGTCGACCTCCCGGACGCGCTCAGCAGGATCCATCGCGTCACGTATGCGCTCATGCCCTTGGAAGTGTCGCCCGCGAGGGTCGATTCGGCCATGGCGGTAGGACCATACGCGGTTGCCCTCTCCGTGTCGAACCTGCGCCCCGCGGCGCGCCGGACGATGAGTTCCGAAAGCTCTGATGTCGGCCTGCTCGTAACCTCTCGCTCGGCCGTAGGTGAGGTCGCGCGCCACGGCGCGCATCTCGTATCCCGGAGTAAGCCGGCCGGACATCTGATGCTCGGCCTGTCGACGGAGGAAGTTGTCCGTGATTCCAACGTACATCACCTGACCGTCTGATCTCCGCACGATATGGTAGAGATAGTAGCCAGGTCGCCTCAGCGGGATTGGCCCGGCGATAGCGGCTCCCACCGCGCCGACGCCGAGCGTCGCGACCTCGACGGCGAGGAGGTAGACCGCGTCGAGTCGTTCCTCATCCCCCAATCGTGGATCGAGCGCCGTGAGCGTGTAGCGTGCGATCGCGATGACCGGCACGCTCATCATGAGGTTGTGCGCACCGTTCTCCGCCATGGTGAACAGCGCGCCGTCGAGCGCGGTTCGTCGCCACATGGGGATCACGAGGTCATCGGCGGCGCGGCTCGCCTCGTAGAAGTTCGTGATCTGACCGGCGCCCTCATCGAAGCCGGGTAGATCCATGTCGAGGAACTCCTCGACGTTGCTCAACTCGGCGATCAGGGGCGCATCGTCTCGTGCCGTCGCGGTGTCCTGTCCTGCCGCGCCGGCGCCGCCGCGCTCGCCGTGGACGTAGTCCGGCTCGTAGTCACAGCGACGGCCCTCCACGCAGTCGGCGTCGTAGGGTCCTCGGGGGAGCCCGCGCGGGTCGCGGACGTCCTCCGGTAGCTGGTAGCCGGGGCCCTCGCGGTTCCAGCCAGACGGATCCGCCCAGTTGATCGGATCGCCCTGCACGTAGCTGTACGCATTCAGGCCCTGGCCGGATGGCTCCGTCACGACGGGGTCCGCCGTGAGGAAGCGGCGCAGACGCGGCATGTAGACGCGGCCACCCATGTTGATGAGGCCGATCTCGTCCTCGTGCTCATGGCCCGTGTAACCGCTGCTCACCGACTCCGACGGGCGCTCTCCGCTGACTCCGCCCGAGTCGCTCAAGACGCCGCCGTACGCGTCGTAGCGGTGGTGCTCCGGGTCCTCGCCGGGCAGCCAGGTCGTCTCCACCGAGCCCTGCCGATCGGTCAGCAGCCACCGCAGTCGCTCGGGGTTGTTCGGGCCTCCCGGCGCGACGCGTTCGAGCTGCGCCACGACGCCCACTGGCGTCGGGATCGAGATCCGCTCGTAGAGCACCATCCCGCGCCGCTCGAGCTCGTAGAGACCGAAGTACGTGACGTCCACGTCGCGGCCCCGCTTGGTCGCGCGCCCACCCTCCGCGTCATACGCGTAACGAACCAGACCGCTCTTGCTCGAGTCGACGGTCCTTGGCAGGTTCCGTTGCGTGTAGGTGATGCGGATATCGCCTGCACGCTCCGCATTGCCCACGGCGTCGTACTCGAGGGTCGCGCCATCCACCCCGCTCACTTCCGTCGCGGCATACGGCCGAGTCGGGTCGCCGTAGACGAGCGTCCCGTCGTGGGTGCTCAGCAGGTTTCCCACCTCGTCAGACACGTAGTGCTCGCGGGCGACGGCGCCCTCGAACACGTCGGTGAGCCGTGACAGCTGGTCGTAGGCGTATACCTCCGTGCGAGGAGCGAGGAGATCATCCCGCGACCAGAGTCGACCGGACTCGTAGAGATAGTGAAGGTCCTGCAGCTCGGCCAGCCCGGAGGAGCTCCGGAGCGTCGCCAGCTGACCACCCTCGGTGTAGCCACGGGTTCGCGAGATGACACCGAGCGCCCCCGAGCCGAGCGTCTCTTCCGTGGGGGCGCCACGGGCGTCCTGGGCGTCCAGGTGCCACACGCGCGCGCCATTCAGGCGGACCTCGGTGGGCTCGCCGGAGGCAGGGTCGTACTCGTTCGAGACCGTCACTGCCCCGAAGCCGAGCGCGTCCGGCAACTGGGTGCTGCGCACCCGCCCGTACTCGTCGAGGCTGTCCTCCGTCCGGAGGAACCGACCGTCCACCAGGCGAGTCTGCGCCCGCGGGCGCGCCAGGTCGTCGTACTCGAAGGTGTCGATCACTCCATCGCCGCTCTCCATCGAGCCGAGGAGACCGAGGAGGGGCCGACCCGACGGCGAGACCGCAGTGTCGAAGAAGAAGCGGTCGACCGTCCCCTCCGCGTCGTGGAACACGGCGCTCACGCGGCCCAGGACGTCGCGCTCCCACCGACTCACGCGACCTTCGGCGTCTTCGGTGCGAACGAGCTCATCGAGGGCATCGTAACGGAAGCGCGCAAGGCCGGCCGCAGGATCGTCGAGGAGAGTCCTCCGACCCAGATCGTCGTACTCGACGGTGGTCACGTGCCCGGCCGGGTCGAAGGTCCGGCGGAGAAGGCCCGAACGACAGTATTGGTAGGCCGTCCGCCCACCGACCCCACCCGAAGGGCCGGGCTCGACGGCCGCCAGCGTTCTTCCCGCGGGGTCGAGCTCGATGACTCTCGTGCCCTCACCGCTGCGCGTCACATGCCGCCTGTTCCGAGGATAGGCGTAGTCGACTCGCTCGCCGTCAGCCCCCACCGAGAACAGCGGACGCCCCAGGCCATCGAAGTGGTGCTGAGTGGACGGCACGGCCGATGACCAGTCGCCCGTGAAGGGCTCAGTCTCGAGCGTCAGGCGCCCCAAGGCGTCGTACTCCAGGTGTGTTCTCGAGGTCAGGTACGCATGGTCGGCGTAGCGATCGACGGGCCGGCCCAGGCGGTCGAGCTCGACCACCTCGTGCCCGCCCTCCGCAGGATCGACCCGGATCTGATGCGTCCCGCTTGCGTCAGGCAGGTCATACGTGATCTCGGCTCCCCCGCGACCGCTGGCGCGTTCGGTCCGCAATCGCCCGAATCCATCGTAGGACCGAACCGTCTCGACGCCGTTCGGGTCCGTGGTGCGGTGCGGTTGCCCGAAGCGCGCCTCGACATCCACAGTCGTGGTGTGGTCGAGGTCGTTCGTGATGGAGTCGATGAAGTAGCCCGATGTTTCGTACGCGATGCGAACCGTACGAGGATCGGTGTCGCTCAGGATCTCGATCGGGTGCGGATCGAATGCGGCGGCCTGAAGTCGCATGATTTCGGGCTCCTGCGCGCGTGACGGAAAGACGAAGGGGCTCTTCCCCGGTACGGTTGGTTTGCTGACACCCGTACGAAGAGGAGCCCCTTCGATGACCAGATCCTACGCCGAGCCGATCCCGGCTGCACCATCCCCGTTCGCCGCTGCGCGCACCTTTGCCGACGAGACCGAGCGCGCGCTCGCGAGCGAG
>JBILLJ010000124.1:0-26360 GCA_044376125.1 Sandaracinaceae bacterium | reverse complement strand
GGATCGGCGCCAGTGATGCTGGCCTGGATGACGAGCGCGATGAGATACGCGCCGTCGCCCGATGGGTGGGAACCATCGGGGGAGTAGAGCGCGTCGAACGTGCTGCCCTCGGCTTCCGGGTCCGCGCCCGCCGCGACGAGGTCGTCGTGGACGAGCCGGAACGCCGCGCCGACCGGCGCGAGACGCACGCGCGCACCTTCGCCACGCAGACGCGCCGCCATCGCGCGGTAGCCCGCGTCGAGGCGGTCCTGCATCGTCGAGAAATCGGGGAAGAGGCCGGGGTTCATCTCGTCGCCGTGCTCGCGGCCCCACGTGACGTAGAGGAGGATGGACGCGCCGTTCGCCGTCGCGAGCGACGCGAGGGTGCTCGCGCCCTCGAGCGATGCGACGCGATCCACCTGCCCTTCGGGGAAGCCTCCGATCTGGCTCTGCTCCTGGAGGACCACCACGTCGAACGCGCGCTCCTCGACCGTGCCCGTGCGCAGCCAGGTCGCGAGCGCGGTGCCGTCGGTCTGGGCGTCCGTCGCGTGCTGTGTCAGGCGATAGCCGCCCGCGACCACCGACTCGATCCGCGACGGTGCTCCGCCGAGCAGCGCGCGGCATCGGCCGGGCACGTCGCCCGTGAAGACGTAGCTGTTGCCGACGAAGAGCACGTCGTGCACCCCGCTCACCAGGCTGCCGCGCGCCGCGCCGGCATCGCGGCCCATCGCATCGAGCTCGGGCGCATCGACGGTCGGGCCAGCGTCCAGGCTCGGAGCGTCGTCCGAGGCCGCATCGACGACCGCAGCGCTCGCGTCGAGGCGAGCCGCGTCCTCCGCATCGATCGGCGGCTCGCACGCGAGGATCCCCATTCCGAGGACGATCGCGACACACGTGCGCAGCGCCGACGCGCCCAGGAGGTGAGCCTTCGCACGGGTGCGACGCGTGGGGTGCGCGCTCGTGAGGGCGCACACGGCCGTCGCGAGAACCGCTCTCCTATGCTGCTTCGTCATCGCGCTCCTCGCGCACGGAGACTCCATGTCGCTCACGGACTCGATCCCCAACAACGTCGATCTCGGCTCGGACAAGAAGCTCCTCCGTGCGCTCGAGAAGTGGCAGCCCGACTTCATCAAGTGGTGGCTGGAGATGGGGCCCGAGGGCTTCCAGCAGGATCAGATCTACCTCCGAACGGCGGTCTCGGTCGATCCCGCAGGGTGGGCGCACTACGAGTACGTGAAGATGCCCGACTACCGCTGGGGCATCTTCCTCACCCCGCGCACCGAGACGCGCGACATCGGCTTCGGTGATCACAAGGGCCAGAAGTCGTGGGAGGAAGTCCCCGGTGAGCACCGCGGGATCCTGCGCCGCATCATCGTCACGCAGGCGGACACCGAGCCCGCGTCGGTCGAGCAGCAGCGCCTCCTCGGCAAGACGGCGCCGTCGCTCTACGACCTGCGCTCGCTGTTCCAGGTGAACGTCGAGGAGGGTCGACACCTCTGGGCGATGGTGCACCTGCTCCACCAGTACTTCGGCAAGGACGGCCGCGAGGAAGCGGAGGAGCTCCTGCAGCGCCGCTCGGGCAACCCCGACAAGCCGCGCATCCTCCAGACGTTCAACGAGAAGACCGAGGACTGGCTCTCGTTCTTCTGCTTCACGATGTTCACGGACCGCGACGGCAAGTACCAGCTCGCGGCCCTCAGCGAGTCCGGCTTCGACCCGCTCGCACGTGCGACGCAGTTCATGCTCACCGAGGAGAGCTTCCACCTCTTCACGGGCGAGACGGGCATCGAGCGCATCGTCCAGCGTGCCGCCGAGCTCACGAAGCAGGACCCCAACGGCGACGCGCGCGCACAGGGCGGCATCGACCTCCCCACCATCCAGAAGTGGATCAACTTCTGGTTCTCGAGCGCCGTCGAGCTCTTCGGTGGAGAGATCAGCTCGAACGCCGCGGACTACTTCGCGACGGGCCTCAAGGGCCGCTTCCGCGAGCGCGAGAAGTACCAGGATCACGTGGCGCTCGAGGGCATCTACACGATGAGCGTCCCCGGCGACGCGGGCCGCCTCTCCTCGAAGGAGGTGCCGCTGCGCAACGCGATGAACGAGATCCTGCGCGACGAGTACATCGCCGACTGCGAGCGCGCGGTGCGCAAGTGGAACCACACGATCAAGAAGACCGGCGTGAGCCACGAGCTGTTCATCCCGAGCCGCCGCTTCAACCGCTCGATGGGCATGTACGCGGGTCACTCGTTCACGCCTCAGGGCGAGCCGGTCAGCGCCGAGCAGTGGAACGCGCGCCGCGACGAGTGGCTGCCCACGGCGGCCGACCGCGCGTACGTGCGCTCGCTGATGGTCCCCTGCTACGAGCGCGGCAAGATCGCCAACTGGATCTCGCCGCCGAAGCAGGGCGTGGACAACAAGCCGTTCGACTGGGACTACGTGAAGTTCCAGCAGGTCGAAGCAGAGTGAGCACCTGACGCCTCGGCGCCGAGCCGAGGCCGAACGACCGCGACGAAGACGCGCGCCCCGTGACGAACGGATCGCGCGTCTCGGCGTTTCGAGGCGTTCTTCTCTTGTTCGCGGAGGGTCTGGCCGCAGACCATGCTGCTCTCAGGGCGCCGCTTCGAGGTCGTCCGCAGGCTCGGGGGCGACGCGACGCGCGGCGCGCAGGGACGCGACCACACCCACCGTCATCGTGAGCGCGATGAAGGCGAGCGAGAGCGCAGGGGGGATGTGGGCGTCCCAGTAGAGGGCGATCATCTTGATGCCCACGAAGACGAGCACGACCGCGAGCGCCTTGCCCAGGTACACGAGCCGATCGGCCGCGGCGGCCAGCACGAAGTACAGCGAGCGGAGGCCGAGCACGGCGAGCACGTTCGAGGTGAGCACGAGGAACGGATCGAGCGTCACCGCGAAGATCGCCGGGATCGAGTCGATCGCGAAGACGACGTCTGCGAGCTCGATCGAGATCAGCGCGAGCAGCGAGGACGTGATCGCCCAGCCCGTGGGCGTGCGCACCAGGAAGCCCGGGGTGTTCGAGCGATCGACGGGAACGAAGCGGTGCACGAGCTTCACGATGGGCGGCAGCTCGTCGCCGTCGTCGTCGCCGTGCTTCTTGGGGCGCAGGAGCTTGAGCCCGCTCCAGACGAGCAGCGCGCCGAACACGTAGAGGATCCACTCGAAGCGGTGAACCATCGCCGCGCCCACCGCGATCATGAGGCCCCGCAGGACGAGCGCGCCGAGGATGCCCCAGAAGAGGACGCGGTGCTGGTAGCGCTCGTCCACCTTCATCGTGCGGAACACGAAGAGCATGACGAAGAGGTTGTCGAGCGCGAGCGCCTTCTCGAGCGCGTAGCCCGTCAGATAGAGCACCGCCGCCTCCGCGCCGCCGACGTCGCGCGACGCGTGGCCCGAGAGCTGATCGATGTCGCGCCCGAGGCCGAGGGCATGATGCTCGTAGCCCCAGTACACGACGCCCGCGAACGAGAGGCCCACGCTCACCCAGAGCGCCGTGAAGCCGAGCGACTCCTTCATGGACGGCGCGTGCGCCTTGCGATGAAAGACACCGAGGTCGAGCGCGATGAGCCCGAGCACGAGCACCGTGAACGCTGCGTAGGCGATCGTCACTCGCGGAGCCTAGGGCCTCGCGCACCGTTCGTCCGTCGGCCATGCCGAGTCTGCCCCACGGAAGACCCGATGGATCGCGCGCACGCTCACCGAGGCGCGTGACTTCGCGCATGCGATGCTCGCGGCGATGGCGCGCGCCCTCCACTGGACGACCCCCTCGGGCCAACGCCTCGCCGAGCGGCGAGGTGACGCGAGCGCATGGGAGACCGTCGGCTTCGTCGAAGAGGCCGCGTACCTGCGGCGGACGTCGCCGTCGTGGTGGGCGAGCCTCTTCGGCGCGCGGCCCACGCTGGCGCTCGCGCCGCCCTTCGATGCCGAGGGCGCGGACGTGCACGGTCTGTTCGACGAGCAGATCGCCGCGCTCGATGGGCACCCCGACGCCGTGCAGGAGGTCCGACGCGCGAGCGGCCGCGTGGGACCCCGACCGCTGCGAGCGTCGCTTCGATCTCGCGGGCCGCACCGCGTCCTACCGCGACGTCGACACCGCGATCCGGCTCGTCCTCGGCGATGCGCCCGGCCTGCGCATGGTGATCCGCAAGCGCTGAGGGACGCGCCTCGAACCGCGCCGTCGAACGACGCTCACCGAGCGACCGCAGGCGCCATCGCGCAGTTGGACCCGCGCGCCGCCCGTTGGCTCTCTCGACGGAGCCTCGCCCCCTTCGTCGTGGCATCCTCGCGGCCGCATGATCGATCTCGCGTCTCTCTCCCGCGGTTTTCGCAAGGATTACCTGGACCACGCCACGCTCACGGCGCAGCTGCGCGCGTGGGCCACGGCCTATCCCGCCTTCGTCTCGCTCCGCGAGATCGGCCGCACGCGCGAGCACCGCGAGATCTGGATGCTCGTCGTCGGCACGAGCCCCGACGACGCGCGGCCCGGCGTGTGGGTCGACGGCAACATGCACGCGGCCGAGGTCGCAGGCAGCTCGGTGGCGCTCGCCATCGCCGAGAGCGTGATTGCGATCCACATCGAGCTCGCCAACGGCGCCGGCGCCTCGCACCGCGAACGGATCGATCTCCCGATGCACCTCAAGCGCGCCGTGCAGGGCACGCTGTTCTACGTCGTGCCGCGCATCTCTCCGGACGGCGCCGAGGCCGTGCTGAGCACGGGCCGCTACGTGCGCTCGGTCCCTCGCGACGAGCGTACCCAAGGAGGCGCCGCGCGCTGGGTCGCCGACGATCTGGACGGCGACGGGCGCATGCTGCTCATGCGCAAGCAGGACCCGACCGGCGACTTCGTCGAGCACCCCGACGCGCCGGGCCTCATGGTCCCGCGCACCCTCGAGGACACCGGGCCCTTCTACAAGCTCTGGCCCGAGGGGCGCATCGAGCACTTCGATGGCGATCGGATCCCTTCGCCGGGCTTCCTCAGCGACAACTACCCCGATCTCAACCGCAACTTCCCCTTCCGCTGGGCCAGCGAGCCCGATCAGGTGGGATCGGGCCCCTACCCCGGCAGCGAGCCCGAAGCGCGCGCGGTGATCGAGGCGGCGAGCCGCCTGCCCAACGTGTACGCGTGGCTCAACCTCCACACCTTCGGCGGCTGCTTCATCCGCCCGCCGGGCGACGTGCCCGACGCGAAGATGGAGCCCTTCGATCTCGCGGTCTACAAGCAGGTCGGCGTCTGGGCGGAAGAGATCACGCGCTATCCGATGGTGAGCGGCTACGCGGAGTTCCTCTACGAGCCGGACAAGCCGCTCTTCGGTGCGCTGAGCGAGTGGGCCTACGAGCATCGCGCCGCGCTCTCGTACGTCTGCGAGCTCTGGGACATCTTCGCGCGCCTGGGCGTGCCGCGCCCCAAGCGCTTCGTGGACTACTACACGTCGCTCGGCCGCGAGGATCTCGCGAAGCTCGCGCGCTGGGACGCCGAGCACAACCACGGGCGCATCTTCCAGCCGTGGAAGCGCATCCGGCACGAGCAGCTCGGCGAGGTCGAGGTCGGCGGCCTCGATCGGCGCGTGGGGCTCTACAACCCGCCTTACGAAGAGCTGCCCTCGATCTGCGAGGTGCAGACCAAGCTCATGCTGCGCGTCGCGGCGATGTTGCCGCGCCTCGTGATCAGCCGCGTCGAGGTGGCCCCGATCCGCGAGAACGTCACGCGCGTGTCGGTGACCGTCGAGAACCATGGCTACCTGCCGACGTACGGCATGAAGAGCGGCCTCAAGCGCCCCTTCAACGAGGGCGCGTACGCGGACATCTCGTGCGAGGGCTGCACGCTCGAGGAGCCGCTGCGCACGCGTCTCTCCGTCGGTCACCTCGAGGGCTGGGGCAAGGGCCTCGAGGCGAGCTCGCAGGCGATCTTCTTCCAGGCCTCGGGCGGCAGTGAGACGAGCCACACGCTGCGCTTCACCGCGCTCGGCAAGGGCTGGGCGACCGTGCGCGTCGGCTCGAGCCGCATGGGCTTCGTCGAGCGCCGCATCGGCATCGGCGGCGGGATCTGACCACGGGGCGCGCGACGCCGCTCAGGGCGCGCCGCGAGCGAGCACGCGTCCCGGACGGCCGCTCTGCACGTTCCAGCCCCGGCGGGACGGACGCAGCGAGCTCGCGAGCACGTGGAGCGTGGCCGCGCCGGTGTCGGGGCGCGCGTCGTGCGGGCGCGTGATGAACGCGATGCGACCGTCCACGTCGAGCGTCAGCGAGTACACGTAGGCCCACGGCGCGAGCCCGAGATCGTGCTCGCGCACGGTCTCGCCATCGGGGCTCACCACGCGCAGCAGCGGGCGCATGGCGTCGTCCCGCGCGGTGCAGACGAAGCCCCCGTCGTGGAGCGGGATCGCTTCGCCGTTGCACGGCGCCTCGATCGTGAGCTCGCTTCCGTCGCTGCGCTCCCACGCCCACACGCCGTCGCCCTCGCGGATCGTGCGACCGAGCCCATCGAGCCTCGAGACGTACGGGACGAGGCGAGACGCACCATCGGGCTCGACCAGCGACGTACCGACGAGCCCAGGCAGCACATCGGTGAGACGGTCCCAGGCCTCGGCGTGAACGATCACGACGCGCCGTCCGTGGAGCGCGCCGACGCCGGTGTCGACGAGCTCGCTCTCGGCATCGAGCGCGCCGATCCACTCGCGGGTCGTGCCGTCGTGCGAGCGACGAAGCGCGCGCGCGGAGTGGCGCACCGCGAGAAGGGCGGCTCCGTCCTCGTCGACGACCTGCACGTAGGCGCCGTGCACGTCTCCCGAGGCATCGCGCACGGTCAGCACCTCGCGCAGCTCGCTGCGACAGAGCACGTGCACGCGTCCGTTCGAGACGTAGACGCGGCCCTCCGGGCCGAGCGCGAGCATGACGGCCTGCGGCTCGCCCTCCATCGCGGCGTCGAACGAGCGCTCGCCGACGAGCCTGCCCTCGGCGTCCACCTCGACCATGCGCGAGGGCGCGTCGAACGAGGTCTCCACGAGGAACGCGTGACCGTCGGGCGCGAGCGCCCACGTGGGCCCCGAGACGCTCACGTCGCGCGACCAGCGCCGCACACCTGCACGCGAGACGCCCTCGAGCGTGCCCCAGCCCAGGAGGCGCAACGAGCCATCGTCGGCGAACGCGACGTGATGCCGGCCCACGGCGGAGAGCGTCCAGAGAGGCGAGAGCTCCGCATCGCCCTCGCCCGACTCGGTGTCACGATCCGGAGGCGCGGCCCACGCCGGACACGCGCGGTCGTCGGGCACCTCCACGGCGATCGTGAAGTCGTCCTCGGGAACGCGCGGTCGCGGCGCGTCCGTACCCGCCTCGAGCACGCTGGTATCCACGCCAGCATCCGCGGCGCTCGCTGCGTTGCAGCCACCGAGCGCGAGCGCGAGGACCACCAACGAAAACAGCTCTGCTCGCCTCCACCTCACCGAGCGAGCGTGCGCGCCGGCGTCCCGGAGATCAACCGACCCAACGAGTCACTGCTGAACGACGCTACGGCCCGAGATCGCTTCGGCCCGCGAGCGTCCAGCGCGCGCCCGTGCTGCCGAAGTCGGTCACGTCGGTGAACGCCGGTCGCGGGTCCGGGCCGCAGTGGCCTCCGATGACGTCGACGACGTACGTGTCGAAGCCGTCGTCGATCGGGCCGGGCGTGCCCCAGTAGTAGTCGACGACGTCCTGGGACATGTCCCCGATGCGCGCGCGCTTCCAGTTGAGGCCCCAGCGCGTGTCGATGCGACGCAAGCGACGCACGAGCTCGAAGAGGAACTCGTTGTTGCCGCCCGTGTCCACGCACGAGGCCGCGAGCAGATCGGGCCGCTCGGCCGCGAGCGTTTCGACGACGCTGCGCATGTCCGGCAGCGGCAGCGGCGCAGGCCCACTGGGCGCATCGAGGCTCGCATCGATCGGCGGGCCGGCGTCGTGCTCGGGCAGCGGGCCCATGAGCGGCGTGATCGTCCACGTGCCGCCGCCTGCCGTGTCGTCACCCCAGCCAGGCGCAGCTGGCGCGTCGATGCCGGGGCGCGCGCAATGTCGGACGATCACGTCGAGCACGTAGTTCTCGCTCGATCCCTCGGCGCCGCCCGCGCCCCAGAAGTACGCGACACGATCCTCGGTCAGCGCGCCCTCGCGCACCACGAGCCCGTAGCGCGGATCGATGACGCGGAGGCGCCGCACGGCCTCGAAGAGGAAGTCACGCGTGCCGCCCATCGACAGGCACGAGCCCGCCAGCAGCTCGGGCCGCTCGGCGGCCAGCGTCTGGATCACCGCGGCGTGATCGGGCGGCTCGGCCGGTGGCATCGCGAGCGGCGGACCGAGCGGCACGAACGCATCGGGCTCGAGCGCGGCCGCGGCGTCGATCGACGCGAGCGCATCGAGCTCGAGGACACGCGCGTCGAGGTCGGCCGCGCGTGCATCGACGCTCGGAGCGCCTGCATCCCGCCCGGCACGCGCGCTCGCGTCACCGCAACCGCTCGCGATCACCACGAGGCCGAGGCCCGCCATCCAGCGCTTGTTTCGCATCGTCACGCTCTGCTCGGTCACGGGCCACACCAAGCGAGGCGCGTGCCCGCGGAAAACGCGAGCGATTCCGTGATGGGCCGGGGACACTGCGCCTCGGTCGCGAGATGACGTGGCGACACACGTCCCCACGCTCGCGCGGCCGCGTCGTCGACCTACGGCTCGCAGGCGGCCGCGACGCACACGCCGCGCGGCTCGCTCGCGATGGGCTCGAGCGAGCGCACGGCCTCACCCGCCGCGGCCACACCGACGGAGCGGAGGTCACAGAGGCGCTCGGGCGCGCCCGCTGCCCGGCAGTCTTCATCACGCGTGCACGCGATCGCGCACGTCCTCTCGACCGGATCGCAGCGCAGCGGCACGCCATTGCTGACGCCGGTGCCGCAGCGGTCGAGAGCGCCGGGCGTGCAGCGCATGCCGCGCACGCACGGGTCAGCCGCGTCGTCGTCGTCGTCGCAGCGCAGCTCGAGCGTGCCGAAGCGCGAGCAAGCGAGCTGGAGCGTGGCGCCGAACACGGGCTCGATGGACCGCGAGAACGCGGTGCGCGGCAGCAGGTTCGGCCCGCACGTGAAGGTGGGGTCTACGTACCAACCGGCGCGCGCGTCGTCGGGACCGTCGAGCCGATCGATCCGGCACCGCTCCCACACGCGCACGCCGTCCGTGTAGCGCCCCTCGAGGCGTCGACCGGACAACGCTTCGCAGCCTCCCGCGCGCTCGACCGGGAGATCCTCGAAGAGCACACACTCGTCGGGGCTCGAGGCAGGCTCGCTCGTCGACGGAGGCAGACACTCTCCACCCGCATCGCGTGCGACGAGCCCTGCGATCGAGAGCAACTGCGTGCGCGGTTCGCTCGCGCAGATCGACTGGAGCGAGGTCCTCGCGCCGATGGAGCTCGCGGCCAGCACCGCGCCCGAGAGGCGCCGCGGCGGGCTCGCCTCGTGCCCGTCTTCGCTCGTGCACGAGGGCTCGAGCGAAGCGCCGTCTGCGCGAAGACGCAGCGCCATGCGCGGATCGTTCGCGGGCAGGACGCTGAACGAGGTCCACCCCGGCGCGAGCGCCACGTCGCTCGGAGCACCTGCGATCACATGAAGATCCCACGGCGGCCACGTGGCGTACTGGGCGAGGCGCTCCACCGGCCTCAGCCACCCGTTCCCCTCTGCCTCGGCGCATCGCAGCGGCGGCGGCACGTCGGCGAGGCGGGGCTCGCGTGCGTCGAGGACCGCCGGATCCGCGACGGAACAGTCGTCACCGGCGCTGATCACGATCGCGACGTGCTGTGCGAAGGGCCGAGCGAAGCCCTCGTGAGGACACCCTCCGCCCGGCGGGCACGCATGACCGACGGCGAGCTCTCGTCCCATCGCGTCGAGAAAGCGCGGAGCCTCGGCACCCAGAGGATCCCAGCTGTGGATGTCGGGGTCGGAGACCGCGCGTAGCAGCGCCTCGAGCGGCTGAGCCACCGTACAACCCTCACCTGCGCCGCGCGCAACGCAGCGGAGCGCATCGATCGCGGCGAGGTCGTCACCGCGACGCAGCGACAGGAACCGACCAGGCAGAGCACCGTCGCAGCTCGGGTCCGCCCCGCGAGACCGCATGAGCGCGTTGCCGCCGGAGCCCGCGCTGCAGCCCTCGAGCGGGACGAGCCCGCCGCCCAGGTCGCCCGTCGTGATGCCCACGTGGAGCGAGTCGATCGCGAGGGTCTCGGGCACGCCATCGGCGTCGTGGTCGCCGGTGAGGAGCGCGCGGACGAAGGCTGGCAGTGCGTCCGCAAAGCCATCGACGAAAGGCCGCGTCGCGGGCGTGTCGTCGATCACGACCAGCAGGTCCACCGCTGCGGGCACGTGAGAGCTCAAGTCCTCGACGTCGTCGGGGCGCTCACCACACGCCTCACCGAGCTCGGTCGAGGCCGCGCAGCCCGCGAGGACCGCGACCAGCGCGCCGACCAGCTCGCGAAGCCATCGCGTCTTTCGGCGAATGAGAGCGCGAGAAACAATGGGGGAGCCCGCCGGCGGGGGGAGCGAAGCTCCCCCCTTGAGGCGCGAGCGATGGAGGAGCGCAGCGACGAAGGAGCGATGGGGGTGCGGGGGTCGGGCCCCCGCACTCGAGCGCCGGAGGCGCGGGAAACTCAGATGAGGATCACGCCGCACGGGAAGCTCGCCTCGAGGCTCGCGCGCGGGTTGCTCTGGAGGCGCTCGCACGCGGCGCCGGTGAGCTCGATGTGCGTCGCGTCGATCGCGCGCCAGCCGTCGGGGTCGTCGCACTCGAGCGCCGTGCCATCGAGCACGACCGAGCCCGTGCAGGCCTGCGAGAGATCGTCGATGCGGCCCTCGAGCGTGACCACACACGAGAGCTCGCCGCCGATGATCGCCGTGAGCGCGGTGCGGAGGCCCTCGTCGTCGCCGGCGACCCAGAAGGGCGCGTCGGGATCGCCGGGCCCGCGGCCCACGCCCGCGTTCGCGACGTCCTGCAGATGCGCCATGCCGACGTCGTTGCCGACGCTGATGACGAACGTGCGGATGGCCATGTCGTAGGCGCGCTCGATCGCGGCGACCGACTCGTCTTGTCCGTTCTGCGGGTTGGGCTCGGCGCACGTGTCGGGCTCGCCGTCGGTCGCGAGCACGAGGATCGTCGGGTCGTCGCTCGGGTCGGGCGTGGCCGCGAGGCGCGCGAGCACCGCGTCGATGCTCTCGCCGGTGGGCGTCTCGTCGATCGGATCCGCAGGCCCGTACACGGCGCGAATCGCGGCGAGGTTGTCGAGCGCCGGGTCCACCCAGGTGACCATCGGGCACATGCCCACGGCAGGGCCGCTGTCGCCGGCCTCCGAGGAGAACAGCGCGACGCCGAAGCGCACGCTGCCCTCGAGCGTGGCGATGAGACCGTCCGGCTCTGCGAGGAGCGAGTCGCGCAGCGCATCCCACCGGTTCGAGCCGCCGAAGTCCTCCGTCATGCTGCCGGACTGGTCAATCACGAGCACCACGTTGGGCGTCACGCGCCGCGCCATCACGCGCTGCGCGGCACACACGACGGGCGCATCGAGGCCGGCGGCATCGAGACCGGGCGCGTCGAGACCGGGCGCATCGAAGCGCCCTCCGCCCGGCCCTGCGTCACCTCCAGGCATCACGTCCTCGCCGCACGAGCATGCAGCGGCGAGCGTGGCCGCGAGCGCGAGGCCTCGCGTGATGACGCGTTCCGAGCGACCCCAGCGATGTCGTGCGCGCATCCCCCGAGGATGCGGCGAAGCGGGGGGACGCACCAGGGTGGAATCCCTCACTCGAGTCGCAAGGGCACGACGAGCCCGTAGTGGTCCGAGTAGGCGGAGGTCGTGCTCATGCCGTCCACCACGATCTCGATGGTCGCGTCGAGGAAGCGCCGGCCCGTGCCTGCACGCAGGCCGCCGCCGATCAGCACGTGATCGATGAGGCCACCCTCGCCGCCCATCGTGCCGAGGTTCAGCGGGTTGTCGTCGCAGAACGTGCACGCGACGTCGGGCTGCTGCGTGTACGGGCTGCGCAGGCCGGCCGCGCTCCACATCGCGAAGTTCGCCTCGAGCTCGCCGGTGATCCCCGGCAGTGCCGGCCCGTTGTTCAGATCACCCGCGATCACGACGCGGCCCGAGGGCGCCTTCTCGCGCGTCCACGCGACGAGGCGCTCGATCTGGGCGGCCTGCTCCTCGGGCCAGCCCGCAGCCTCACCCGTGTAGGGCACCGACGAGAGGTTCGCCGTGAGGTGCGTGCAGAAGAAGTGAATCTCGCCGATCGCCGTGTCGGGGATGCGCGCGTAGAGCACGGCGCGACGGTTCGTCGTCGACGTGAGGAGGAGCGAGTCCGTCTCGGCGAGGGGGTGACGGCTCAGGATGCCCGTGCCGAACGAGCCTCCGTATGCGTAGCGTCCACCGCCCGCGCTCTCGCAGATCGATCGGATGAGCGCGAGATCTCCGAGCGCCACGTTCGCCGCGAGGCACGTGAAGCAGTCGGACGGCAGCGCATCGAGCTGCATGCCGCAATTGTCGAGCGCGCAGTCGGTGAGCTCGGCCGAGGTGACGTCCGCGCAGTTCGCGACCACGCACGCCTCGACCGGATCGAGCACGCCCGCTTCGCAGCTCGCCGTGGCGCCCATCTCGACCTCCGCGGGGCGCCGGAAGCGATGCGGGTGCGTCGCGCTCACGCGGCTCGCGAGCGCATCGAAGTCCGCGTCGTCCCAGTACTCCTGCACACACGCGACATCGATCTCGCTCGCGGGGAAGTCCTCGACGATGCGCGGCGCGCGCTCCTCGACGTGCGCGACGAAGCCGCGCGCGAGCCCCGCGTTGTAGGTGCCGATGCGGACCTCCGGCGGCGGCGCACAGGCGACGACGAACGAAGAGACCACGAGCGCGAAGGACGCGTGACGAGGCAGGGTCATCCCGAGGTGTGTCGCGACGAGGCCTCGCACGCACCCTGACGCAGCGACGCGGTCTCGCGCGCGCTCACTGCGTCGGGCAGTGGCAGCCCCAGCTCGCGGGGAGCTGCGGGCACGCCAGGAGCGCGATCGCGCGGTGGCCCGCGCGGTTCGGGTGCACCGGATCGAAGCCGCGGATCTCGGGGCGCAGGAACCAGCGCGGCAGCTCGCTCAGCGTGCGGGCGTCGGCGTCCATGCGGCTCGCGCGAGCGGCGTCGTCGAGATCGCGGAGCTGCTGCCGGTAGCGCGCGTCGCGCTCCAGCATGCGGCGCATCTCGGCGACGTCACGGACCGGCGCGGTCGCGTTGCGGAGGCTCGAGTTGAAGAGATCGATCCGCACGTCCGCGAGCTCGGCGGGCGTCCACGCCGCGTCGGCGCTCTCGCGATCGCTCACGAAGGGGCCGAGGGCATCGCGCGGCGCCGCGCGGCCCATGACGAAGTCGACGATGCGGCGCGTGTTGCGCAGCGTGTCGAGCGCGCGCGTGCCGCCCCAGCGGCGCTCGTCCTCGAGCGCGCCCCAGGGCGTGAGCGTCATGCCGACGACGCGGATGTTGCGGCGGTGCGCCTCGGTGAACAGGCGGCGGATGTAGCGGTTGGTGCGGTTGGCCGAGGCCGCGCTGTTGAGCCCGCCGTTCCACCACACCCAGAGCTCGAGCCCCTGCGCGCCCATCGGATAGCGCGGGTTGCGCAGCACCTCGTCGGTCCACACCTGGTGCAGCTGGTAGGCGCCGAAGCCCACGTGCGAGAGGTTTCGGACCTCGGCGTTCTCGCACCACTCGTGGATGAGCCGGCCATAGGGCTCGTCCTGGAACGCGCCGATCGAGCCCGCGAGCAAGACGACCTTCACGCGGCGCGACTGGTACGTGAAGCGCCACTCCGGGTCGTCGCACACGAAGCCGCTCACGCAGCGCTGCTGCGCGGCGCTCGGCGCACCGAGCACGAGCCCCAGGAGGAGCGCGCCCAGGCACGCGAGCGCGACGGATGCGCGCGACGCAGAGCGCTCAGACAGCGAACGCATATGCGACCCCCGAGCCCGCGCCCAAGGCTGCCAGCACCGCGATGCGCGGCGAGGCGTCGATGCGCGGCATGGGCTTGTGCAGGCGCTTCCACTCGGCCTTGCGGCTGGCGAGCGCGTAGACCCAGATCGCACCGAGCAGCATCGTGACGCCCGCACCGGGGACGCCCAGGCAAGCGCCCAGCCCGATCGCGAGCTTCGCCGCGTCGGGCCGCAGCGCCTCGCGCGTGTAGGCGAAGATCGCGGGCACACCGAGCAGCAGCATCGCGCCCAGCGACTCGACGATCGTGCCCGAGTAGAGGCCCGCTGCGAGACCGGCGACGATCGCGACGAGCGGCACGAGGTTCGGGATCTCGCCCGTGCGCTTCTCGAAGTCGATGGACGTCACGAGCGCGATCGCGACGAGGCCCGCACGAAAGAGCGCGATCTCGACGTCGGTCACGGCTGCGTCCTCAACGGGCGAGCGGGCAGTCGGCGGCGCGTGCGGCGCCTGCTTGCTCCAGACCACCCTGGTACGCCATGCGTGCACACGTCGCCACGGCCGTCGCGACGGGATCCGCGGTCTCTTCGGTCACTTCGGCGGGCAGCGAGCCCTGCATGTTCTCGCCGCACGACATCATCGCCGTGCTGAACGCGGTCGCGCAGACCTGGGCGTCGATGCTCGGGTAGCAAGTGCGGAGCGGGCTCGCCTCCGAGCAGAGGTCCGGCAGGACCTCGGCCGTCACCGCCCCGAGGAAGTTCGGCAGGGGCATCGGGAAGGTCGGCTCCTGCGCCGCGCCCGACTGCGCGGTCTCACCACCGCTCGCTCCGTTCCCGTTCGCGGTGCCGTTCGCGCCACCGTTGCCGTTCGCACCGTCGTTGCTCGCACCACCGCCGCAGCCCGCGAGGCCGAGCACGGTGATCACGCACACACTCCCCACCCAGGAGGACCTCGAGCTCGTCGTCTTCATCGGTTCTCCTCGTGTCGCGCTGATGATGCCTGCGAGCGGGACGCCTGCGAAACGCGGCGTCCCGCGGAGCGCTCAGCCCTTGAGCGCCTCGGCGCCGCCGATGATCTCCATCAGCTCCGTCGTGATCGCGGCCTGACGGGCGCGGTTGTAGACGAGGGTGAGGCGATTGATCATCTCGGACGCGTTCTTCGTCGCGTTGTCCATCGCGGTCATGCGGGCGCCGTGCTCGGACGCGATGGACTCGAGGAGGGCGCGGTAGACCTCGATCTCGATGTACATCGGCAGCAGGCGATCGAGGAGCGCGCGCTTGTTCGGCTCGTAGATGAAGTCGACGCTGGCGCCGCCGGCCTTGGCCTCGCTCTCCGTGGTCTCCGCCGCGTGCGGCGTGATCGGGACGAGAGGCTCGAAGACGACCTTCTGCGAGATCGCGCTCTTGAACTCGTTGTAGACGAGGTAGACGGCGTCGTGCCCGTCGACGTTGTACTCGGCGACGATCGCGCGGCCGATCTCGCCGGCCTTGGCCACCGAGAGATTCTCGAAGACGCCGGTGAAGTCGAACTCGATCTTCGCGTCGCGACGGCGGAAGAAGTCGCGGGCCTTGCGGCCGATCACCGCGAACGAGACCTGGACGCCCTCGGCCTCGAGGTCCTTCCACTTGCGGAAGGCGGCCTTGTTGATGTTCGCGTTGAACGCGCCGGCGAGGCCGCGGTCCGACGTGAGGACGACGATGAGGACCTTCTTCGCCGCACGGCGCGCGAGGAGCGGGTGCACCTCGTCGTCACCGGCGCGCGCGGCCACGCTCGAGAGGACCTCCATGGTCTTCACGGCGTAGGGGCGCAGCTCGGTGATCGCCTGCTGCGCGCGACGCAGACGCGCCGCCGCGACCATCTTCATGGCCTTGGTGATCTTCTGCGTGTTCTTGACGCTGCCGATGCGGCTGCGGATTGCCTTCAGGTTCGCCATGAACGCTCCGAAATGGGGACCGCTCCGAGATGTCGCCCGCGGGAGAGGGCTTCGAGCACGAGAGGGCGCCGGAGGAGGCGGGGCGCGTCACCGGGGTGATCGCGCGCCCTGCCCTCACGCCTGCGCCGCGAACATCACGACTTCTTGGCCTCGCCGCCCGCGAAGATCTTGCCGAAGTCCTTGAGCGCCTTGTGGAGCTCCTCCTGCAGATCCTTCGCGAGGTCGCGCGACTCGCGGATCTTGTCGAGGATGCCCTTGTGGCTGCCCTCGACGAACGCGAGCATGTCCTTCTCGTAGCGGCGGACGTCGCCGACCGCGATGTCGTCGACGTAGCCGTTCGTCGCGGCGAACACCGCGACGACCTGCTTCTCGAACGGCATCGGGACGTACTGGTCCTGCTTCATCGTCTCGACGAGGCGCGCGCCGCGCGCGAGCTGGCGCTGGCTGGCCTTGTCGAGGTCCGACGCGAACTGCGCGAACGCGGCCATGGCGCGGTACTGCGCGAGCTCGAGGCGGAGCTTGCCGGCGACCGAGCGCATCGCCTTCGTCTGGGCCGAGCCTCCGACGCGCGAGACCGAGATACCGACGTTGATGGCGGGGCGGACGCCCGAGTAGAAGAGATCCGTCTCGAGGAAGATCTGGCCGTCGGTGATGGAGATGACGTTCGTCGGGATGTACGCCGAGACGTCGCCGGCCTGCGTCTCGATGATCGGGAGCGCGGTGAGCGAGCCGCCCGAGTCGGGGATCTTCTTGGCGACGTAGTCGCCACCCTTCGACTTCGCCTCGGCTTCGGCCTCCTTCTTGGCCTCCTCGCCGCGGTGGACGTGGACGCCCGCGAGGTCGCGCTTGGGCTCCTGGTCCTTCTTCACGCAGACCCACTCTTCGGCCATCTTCGCGGCGCGCTCGAGCAGGCGGCTGTGGACGTAGAAGACGTCGCCCGGATACGCCTCGCGGCCCGGCGGGCGGCGGAGCAGGAGCGAGAGCTGGCGGTACGCGACGGCCTGCTTCGAGAGATCGTCGTACACGAGCAGCGCGTGCTGGCCGTTGTCGCGGAAGTACTCGCCCATCGTGACGCCCGAGTAGGGCGCGATGAACTGGAGCGGCGCGCTCTCGGAGGCGCCGGCCACGACGACCGTCGTGTACTCCATGGCGCCGTGCTCCTGGAGCTTCGTCACGACGTTCGCGACCGTCGACTGCTTCTGGCCGATGGCCACGTACACACAGAAGACGTTGAGGCCCTTCTGGTTGATGATCGTGTCGATCGCGACGGCGGTCTTGCCGGTCTGGCGGTCGCCGATGATGAGCTCGCGCTGACCGCGGCCGATCGGGATCATGCCGTCGATCGCCTTGATGCCGGTCTGGAGAGGCTCCTTGACGGGCTGGCGCTGCACGATGCCGGGCGCCTTGAGCTCGACGCGGCGCTTGAACTTGCTCTCGATCGGGCCCTTGCCGTCGACGGGCTCACCGAGCGCGTTGACGACGCGGCCGACCATCGCGGGGCCCACGGGCACCTCGAAGATGCGGCCCGTGCGCTTGACCACGTCGCCCTCGCGGACGGTCGTGGCCTCGCCGAGGATGGCGGCGCCGACGTTGTCCTCTTCGAGGTTGAGCACGAGGCCCTGCACGCCCGAGGCGAACTGGACGAGCTCACCGGCCATCGCGCTCTCGAGGCCGTGCACACGCGCGATGCCGTCGCCGGTCGCGAGGACCGTGCCCGTCTCCATCACGTCGACCGACTTGTCGTACGACGCGATCTGCTGCTTGATGATCTCGCTGATCTCTTCGGCGCGAAGCTGCATGTCTCTACCTATCGGGTTGCGGCCAGTGGCTCGGGCAGAATCGGTGGGGCGGGCTCGAGCGGGACGTCACGAGCCGCGGGAGAGGGACGAGGAGGACCTCAGGAGGACGAGAGGAGCTGCGTGCGCAGATCCTTGAGGCGGTTGGCGATCGAGCCGTCGAAGACGGTGTCGCCCACGCGCGCGACGACGCCGCCGATGATCGACGGGTCCGTGCGCTTCTGGATGGTGACCTGGCGGCCCGTGACCTCCGAGAGGGTCTTCTCGAGCTGCGCGTAGTAGGCGTCCGGCAGCGGCGTCGCGGTGATGATCTCGGCGCGCACGCGGCCCGAGCGGCGCTCCGCGATCGTCGCGAAGGCCTCGGAGAGATCGCCGATCGCGTTGATGCGGCGGCGGTCGACGAGGAGCTTGAGCGTCGAGACCACGAGAGGCGAAGCGCCCATGCGCTGCGCGATCGCGCCGATCGCCTTCTTCTTCGCGTCCGGGGTGAACGCGGGGTTCTCGACGAGCGCGCGGAGCTCGGCGTTCGTCTCGAAGGTCTTGGCGAGGTCGGCGAGGTCGGCACGCACCTTCTCGACCTGCTTGGACTCGGCGGCGAGCTCGTAGAGAGCCTTCGCGTAGCGGCGGGCGGCGACGGATGAAGCGCTCACGAGCTGGCTCCGGGCTGCTGGGTCTTGGCGACGCTCGACTTGAGCTTCGTCAGGTACTCCTCGGCGAGGCGCTGCTGATCGGCGGCGCTGGTGCGCTCGCGGAGGATGGTCTCGGCGGCCACGATCGCGGCCTCGATCGCCTCGCGGGTGAGCTCTTCCTTGAGCTGCTTCATCTGCTGCTCGACGAGGAAGCGCGCCTCCGCGTGCATGCGCTCGGCCTTCTCGGAGGCGTCCTTCACGAGACGATCGCGCTCGCCCTGACCGGCCTTGCGCATGTCCTCACGGACGCGCGCGAGCTCCTCGTCCATCGTCTCGATGCGCTTGCTGTACTCGGCGAACTTGGCCTCCGCCTCGGACTTCATGCGCTTGGCCTCCTCGAGGCCATCGACGATGTTCGCGCGACGATCCGCGAGGAACTTCGGCAGCACGCGGTTGAGGAGGATGTAGAGGAGCGTCAGCCAGATCGCGAAGTTCGTGAGCTGGCCGGCGAACTGGAAGTAGTTCCAGTGCGGCTCGTGCGCCTCGCCGTGCTCGGCGCCCTCGTGGGCCTCGCCGTGCTCGGCCGCGTCACCGTGCTCACCCGCCTCGGCGGCCTCGCCGTGCTGGGCATGGAGCGGGGCTGCGCCCCAGGCGCCCGCCGCGAGCGCGAGCGAGAGGAACAGACCGCGAACGGACCGTCGGAGCGTGCTCATCAGCTGGCCCTCCGGCCGAGCAGCTTCTCGGCGATGTCGGCCGCGATGGCCGGGACCTTGGTCTTGAGGTCGTTCTTGACCTCGGCGCGGCGGCGGGCGAGGTCGGCCTCGGCGTCGCGAAGGATCTTGTCCGCCTCGGCGCGGCTCTTGGTGAGGAGCTCGCGCTCGAGCGCGATGCCGTCCTGGTGGATGCGATCGCGCTCGGCGTTCGCCTCGACCTTGACCTTCTTCATCTCGCTCTCGAACTTCTTGAACTTCTCGTCCGCGGAAGTCTCGAGGTCGCGCGCCGCATCCTTGGCGCCGTCGATCGCCTTCTCTCGCTCGTCGAAGACGGCCAAGAGGGGCTTGAAGAGCGCGAAGTGGAGGATGGCGAAGAGGGCGAAGAAGATCGCGAGCTGGAGGAGGAAGGTTCCGTCCAGGTCGATGAGCGCGCCCGACATCACCAGGCCGAACGAGAGAGCTTGCATGGGGAACCCCGTCGTGCAGCGAGCGTCCTGCCGGTCAACGCCAGGCGCGCGCGCCCAAGTCCATGGCGACTTTGTTTGGCCACGCGGTTGATTGTTCTGGGTCGCCTCGACCGTCGCTCGGGAAGCCGTTGCGGGGGCCGAAGGCGCGCGCTCTCTAGCACGGGGGTTCGAGGCGTCAAGGACGGGCGGCGCGCGGAAAGCCTTACAAAACAGGGCATTCCAGCGCCGTCGTCGCTCCCGCGGCGGCGCGAGGCGAGCTTCCATGTATGCTCGCGCCCAATGCGCCCGATGAGCCAGCTCCGTTCCTCGATTCCGCTCGCGATCGCCGTCGCCGTGGCAGCGTCCCTCTTGCCCACCGCGGCCTCCGCGCAGCGGATCGGCACCGTGGTCATGCCCTTCGACGGGGCCGGCGCGGACGCGATCCGCGCCCAGGTCCACGAAGCGCTGGGCGAAGACAGCCGCCTGGACGTCGCCGCCCTCGACGAGGGCTCTCCCGACGCACGCATCCTCGTCTCGGGATCGACCTCGGGCCGGGCCTCGCGCCGGACCTTCGAGCTCGTCGCCTCCGATGCACAGGGCAACGAGCTCGCGACCCAGTCCGGACGGGTGGGTCGAGGCGCCGCCGGCCGCCGCGCCGTCGGGGACGCGACGCGGGCGCTCGTGGACGCGGCGATCCCCCGCCTTCCCCCCGCGCCTGCCGAAGAAGAGCCGGTCGAGACCGACACGACCCCGGCAGAAGCGACCCCCGTCGAGACACAGCCGGCCGGCGAGGCGACGCCCACGCCCGGCAGCGATCCGGCGATCCTCAGCCTGCTCGCTGGCGCCGTGTTCCGGAACCGCACCTCGGAGGTTCGGCTCGAGAACGGCGGCAGCCAGCTCTACGACTCGGGCTTCTACGTCGAGCTCGCGGCCGCCGCCGAGCTGCGTCCGCTCGCCCACGACCCGGGCCTCGCGCGCGGCCTCTTCGTGCGCGCCCAGTACGCGCACGCCGTGGGGCTCGGCACGCAGGACTGCGGCGGCGGGAGCTGCCAGCGCTACGACACGACGTTCTTCCGCGTGTACGGCGACGTCGGCTTCCTCTTCGACCTCGGGCGCGTCGTGGAGCTCGGCGCGGGCGTGGGCTTCGGCTTCGAGGCCTACCAGATCGCCGACAACCGCGTGATGCCGGGCGTCGAGTATCCCTACCTCCGGCCCGCCGTGCGTGGCCGCATCCGCATCCTCGAAGAGCTCGTCGTGCTCGACGCGGAGCTGGGCCTGCGGTCGCTGTTCGGTCGCGATCGTCTCGGCACCGCGTTCGGTCCGAACGGCGACTCGCTGGGCATGGACGCGGGCCTCGGCGTCACGGGCCTGCTCGACTTCGGTCTCACCTGGCGCGCCGACTTCACCTGGGCGAGCTACTGGCACTCGTTCGCGGGTGGCGGGACGCTCCAGAACGGCCAGAGCGGCACCGACCAGGGCATCCGCATCGGCGTGATGCTCGGGTACGGCCTCCGATGAGCAGCGAGATCCGCGCGCTGGTCGGCCGCGGCACACGCTTCGAGGGGCGCCTGGTGTTCGAGCAGCGCGCGCGCATCGAGGGCGGCCTCAAGGGCGAGATCTGGGGCGAGGGCATCCTCGTGCTCGGCGAGGGCGCCGACGTCGACGCGACGATCGAGGTGGGCACGCTCGTCGTGCGCGCCGGCACGCTCCGCGGCGAGGTGCAGGCGCGCGAGCTCATCGAGGTGCACGCGGACGCGAAGGTCTACGCGAACATCACGGCGCCCGTGATCGATCTCGCCAAGGGCTGCGTCTTCGAGGGCCGCTGCACGATGAGCTCGGTCGCCGGGACCAAGGCGCCCGAGCCCTGAACGACCCGAAGAGCGCGAGCAGCGGTACTGCGCCGCGTCACGGAGGGTCGGCGTCGCGCGCGGCTCGCCTTCGCCGGTCGGCGCGAGCGAGGTCTCGAGCGCGGGCTTCGTCCTCGAGGCGGGCGCGCAGGTCCTCGGTCTCTTCGAGGAAGCGCTCGCGCTCGAAGCGATGTGGGTCCTCGCCACGCGCGCGCGCGAGGGCGCTGTCGCCATCGAACGTGCCGCCGATCTGGATCCCTGCGATCGGCGCGTCCCGAAAGAGCGGCGCCGAGTCGAGCGGCGCGCCGGTCACGTCCGTCATCGGCTGCGTCTGGCCGAGCGTCGGAGTGTCGATGGTCGCGTCGTCGCGATCGCGGAACACGACGGTGCCATCCGGACGGATCGTCGCGTCGAAGCCGCTGCCATCGTACGTGAAGGTGCCATCGGGGTGAGGCGAGAGGCGGATGGCGCGCCGCGGTGTCACGTACGCCTTGGCCATCGCGCGCCTGCCGAGATCACCCGTGAGCAGCGCCTCGGCCTCCCGCTCGCCGAGCGGGTGGACCTGCGTGGACACGCCCTCTTGCGGCGGGGCGAGCGGCCCCTCCGCCGCGCCGAGCACGAGCGCGCGTGCGACGCGACCCGGATCGAGATCGATGGTGCGTGGGACCTCACGCTCCGGCTCGATCCGCGCCGACGCGCCCGCTCCGAGATCGACGTCCACGCGCTGCGAGCCGACCGCGGCGTCGATCGACACCCCATCGACCGCCAACGTCTCGAACGACGCGACGCTCGTGGAGCCCGCGCCTCCACGCGTGCGGGAGCGCGACGTGCGCGGCGAGGGAGTCGTCTCGCGCACTGCGGCCTCGACGCGCAGGGGTGATGGCTCCGAGGCCTCGGCGCGCAGCTCGACGGGCTCGAGCCAGACGAGAGACGTGTCGAGGTGCGGCACCGCGCCGAGCGGCGACGCCGGCAGGCGAGCGGCGGCGAGCGCGATGGCCGCGTGCGCCACGAGCGCGAGCGCGAGCGCCGCGGAGCCACGCGCTGGCGCCGACACGATGGACGCGCCTGGCGCGCTCGGTACCGGCGCTCGCTCCACGGGCCCTTGCACTCGGGCGCTACGCCTGGCGCAGGCGCGGCCTTTCGCCGAGTGCGAGGAAGGCTGCACGAGGCGTCGTGCAGAGGTCTGCACGCACCCGCGCGACGACCGCTCTCGAGGGCCGTTTTCGTGGCCTTTCGCGTGGCGCGCCCCCTGCTTCGTGTGGAGAGAACGCGGCCGACGCCGCACAGGAGGAAGACATGGTCTCGCGCTCGATGGGTCTGGGTCTCGGTGTGCTCTCGCTCGTGTCGATCACGGGCTGCCAGGGCAACCCCACCACGATGATCCGCGTGCCTTCGAACGGCCCGTACCCGCAGGCCGTCGACGAGCGCACGGGCGTGCTCGCGGTCATGGAGCTCGGCGCCGACGGCCGCTACGACACGTCGCTCCGTCGGATCGAGGGTGGGCAGTACACGCAGCTCACGCCTCCCATCCCCGACGAGCGCATGGGGCGCATCTGGAACGTCGCCTACCACGACGGCGAAGCGCTCGTGGGTGATCTCGACCAGCGCCTCTTCCGCTTCACGGCTGCATCGGGCTGGGAGGCGATCTCGATGCGCGACTGCAGCGCGGAGGCCGAGACGCTGATCATGGTCGATGCGCCGTCGATGGACCGCGCATGGATCCTCGGGGTCGACGACGACGCGGACACCGCGACGCTCTGCCTCTTCGATGGCACGGACATCACGCCGATCGAGACGCTCGAGACGATCCCCAGTGAGCTCGTCGCGTTCGGCAGCGAGCTCTACGCGATGGACGAGGGCGGCCTCCGGGTCCGCGCGATCGACGGAGGCACGTGGCGCACGGGCGTCCGTGTCCCCTTCGGCTCGACGGCCGATCAGCTCGTCGTGCGCGAGGACGCGGTGTTCATGCACGTGACGACCTCCGACACCGACGAGTGGCGCCGCGTCGACGGCGATCACGACGAGCGCCTCGCCGGGGCGCCGGGCTTCGGAGGCGAGCTCTGGCGCGTCGATCTCACCGACGCGATGTCGACCGACTGCCACCACTCGCTCTGGAGCGGACGCGACATCTGCACCGACCGCGTGGACGTGCGCGAGTACCGCGTGTTCCGCGTCGAGGGCGCGACGCCCGTCGAGGCGGGCCTGCTCCACCTCGATGCGCCCGACGTCATCTGGTACGTGCCGATCCTCGTCGGCCCCGGCCAGCTCGTGCTCGCGGGCGGCTCGGGTCAGATCTTCGTCACGGACCCTGCCCTGCTCGCGGGACGCTGACGGGAGCGTGTGTGGACCCTGGTGGTTCGCGGTGGCAGACCGCCTCGACGCGGTTGCCGTCGGGGTCGAGCAGGAAGGCCGCGTAGTAGGACGCGTGGTAGGCGGGGCGCAGCCCCGGAAGGCCGTCGTCACGACCGCCGTGTGCGAGCCCCGCCGCGTGGAACGCATCGACGGCCGCTCGGCTCGGCGCGCGGAAGCACCAGTGGCGTCGATCGGGCACGACGTGCGCCGACGGTCTCACCGAGAGGTAGGTGTGGCCGTCGTCGCTCGCGTGGTTGCGCAAGCCATACGCGAGGCGGTCCGCGTCGCGTCCGACACAGGGCACGCCGAGGGCCGCCATGATCGCGTCGTAGAACGGGGCCGAGCGCGACAGCTCCGAGACCGTGATGGAGACGTGATCGAGCACGTTCGGACGCCGCGATCAGGCCGCGGTCTCGATGCGGATGGCCCGCGGTGTCTCGACGATGCCGGAGAGCATCTGGATCTCGCGCAGCGCGGCGCGCAGCGCGTCGTCGCGTGTCGGGTGCGTGAGCACCACGACCTGCACCGGGGCCCGCGGCCCGGCGGCCCGAGCCTCCTGGATCATCTGGTGGATGGCGATGTCGAACGCGCCGAGCACGCTCGCGATCTTCGCGATCACGTTCGGCCGATCCATCACGGAGAAGCGCAGGTAGTACGGCGAGACGTGCATGCCCGCGGGCTGCACCTCGCGCCGCAGGAGCATCTCGGAGGGAACCGTGCGCTGCGGCACGCGACCTCGCGCGTCGCGCAGGATGTTGCGGCCGACGTCGACGAGGTCGGACACGACGCTCATCGCCGTCGGCATCGCGCCCGCACCGTAGCCCGAGAGGAGCGAGGGCCCGAGCATCGCGCCCTCGAGGTAGACGGCGTTGAGCGCGCCGTTGATCGACGCGAGCACGCTCGACTTCGGGACGAGCGCGGGGTGCACACGCAGATCGAGCATGCCCACCGGGAGCGAGCGCGCGGTGGCGAGGAGCTTGATCACGTAGCCGAAGCGCTCGGCCATCTTCATGTCGGTCGCCGAGATGTGCTCGATGCCCTCGGTGGTGACCTGAGACGGCAGGAGCTTGGCGCCGAACGCGAGCGTCGCGAGGATCGTGAGCTTGTGCGTCGCGTCGCCGCCGTTCACGTCGAGCGAGGGATCGGCCTCCGCGTAGCCGGCCTCCTGCGCCGCGGCGAGCGCGACGGCATAGTCGATCTTCTCGTTCTGCATTCGCGAGAGGATGTAGTTGCTCGTGCCGTTCACGATGCCGCGGACCGCGACCACGGAGTCCGCGACGAGCGCCTCGCGGAGCACGCGGATCACCGGGATCCCGCCGCACACCGCGGCCTCGAAGTAGAGATCGACACCTCGCTCCTCCGCGAGCTCGAAGAGCGCGTGGCCCTCCTCCGCGAGCAGGAACTTGTTCGCCGTCACGACGCTCTTGCCTCGCTCGAGCGCGGTGCGGACGAAGCGGCCCGCGGGATCGAGGCCACCGATCACCTCGACGACGACGTCGATCTCCGGATCCCCGAGCACGGTCTCGGCGTCGTACGAGAGCAGCTCCGGCGGAACGTGCGCCTCACGCGCCTTGCCTTCGGTCTTGGCGACGACGCGGCGGACCTCGATCGGCGCGCCGAGGCGCCGCTCGAGGCTGCCTGCGTGCTCTCGCAGCAAGCGGAGGATGCCCTGCCCGACGACGCCACAGCCGAGGAGCCCGATCCGGATCGCGCGCATGCGCCGCGTCGTACCACGAGCCCGCGCGTGCTCGCCCGGCGATGTCGGTCGACGGGCGCGCTGGTAGGCTCCGCCGCGGATGTCGCTCTGGCTCTTCCTCGCGTGGGTCCTCGTGATGGCGCTGGCCATCGCGTCCTACGCCTGGCTGGTGATCCTCGTGCTGCGCGCCAGCACGATCCCGCGCGACTGGAAGTGGGCCCTGCTCGTGCCGCCGATCGCCGTGGGCGTGGCGGTGCGCGCCGGTGGCTGGCCACGCGCGGCGGCGATCACGTTCACGCTGCTGGCCGCGACGTATGCGTGCCTGCGGGTTGTCGCGTGAGACGCGGGACAATGGGCCTCGCCGCTGGCGGAGGAGCGCGTTGACAGGCGCGAGCACCCTTCCCACTATCGGCCGACGTGCGTGCGTGCCCATCGCGCACGCTCCACCCTCTCGGAGGCCATCGAGATGCCCAGCAAGAAACTCGCGCAGGTGAACGACCTCAACTGGGACAGCGAAGTGATGCAGTCCGCGGTGCCCGTGCTCGTCGACTTCACCGGGCAGTACTGCGCGCCGTGCAAGCAGATCGAGCCCTTCATCGAGCAGCTGGCGTCGGAGTACGCAGGGCGCGTGAAGATCGTCCAGGTCGACGTCGAAGAGGGACCGAACGCGGCCGCCAAGGCGGGCGTGAAGAACATCCCGACGCTCGTCATGTACAAGGGCGGCGAGGCGGTCGCGACGCAGAAGGGCGCTGCGCCCAAGACGATCCTGAAGCAGCTGATCGAGCGCGGGCTGTGACCTGCTGGTGAGCACGACGAGCTGCACGCCGTCGTCCACCGCTAGAGCACCGCTCCGTTCGATTCCCCCTAGCGAGATCGATGAGCGCGCCGCCGATCGCGAAGTCGAGGTCGTCGCTCGTCGCCACGGCCACGACGACCCCGAGGACGACGAGGGCGACCATGCCCCAGGCGGCGAGAGGGATGGCGGAGGCGCGTCGGGCGGCC
>JBILLJ010000241.1:0-8283 GCA_044376125.1 Sandaracinaceae bacterium | reverse complement strand
CCTCCGCGACACGATCGAGGCCTCGCTACGCGGCAAGTCCGCCCCCTCTCTCATGCTGAACCCGTGAACGGGTACGTCTCGCTCAGCTCGTTGCCCTCGAGAACCCCCGAGACCGAGAGCATCTGGACCTCCAGAGAGACCTGACCCTCTCCTCCCTGGCCGCACGCGCCCAGCATCGTGGCGGCGACCGCCGCACCGCCGAGCGACACACACACTCCGAACATCCTCGCCCTCTTCATGACTCGCTCCTTCCGAGCGGCGCATCACCCGCTCTTGGAGAGAGGAGCCGCGAGGCCCGGACTGCGGCTCACGAATTGTTTCGCGCTCGCGTCGATGTGTCGCTCGGCTCACGGCGTCGCGCAGAGCGTGACCTCGTACTCGACGCCGACGGGCTCGATGAGGATCTCGCGGTCGGCCTCGAGGAAGAGCGTCTCGTACGGCACGCCGGGCGTGAGCACGACGGACTCCAAGGTGCCCGCGGCGCACGTGCACGGCGTACCGAACGGGCCGCGCAGATGCGCGCGGATCTCGCAGCGCTCGGCGAGGCCTGCGTCGCGCGGGCCCGCGTCACCGTCGCAGAAGGGCGCGGGCGAGAGCACGGTGACGACCAGGCGCGCGGGCTCGGCGCGATCGTCGTGCAGACGCACCCACGAGCCCGACAGCTCCTCGAACCAGAAGCCCGACGGGTCCTCGACGCTGCAGCCGTACGGGCCGTTCGAGATGCCTCGCACCGTCGTGCACCCGAGCGGTGGCGTCGAGAGCAGCGGCGCGTCGGCACACGCCGCCTGCGAGCGCTGGTCGCCGATCACGTAGGTCTCGGTGACGCAGCCGTGGGCCAGGAGCAGCGTCGACGAGATCGCCGCCGCGGAGCAGAGGGACCGCCACGCCTCGAAGCGAGCAGGGACCGCGGGCGACGCGCGAGGGAGACGCACACCGACAAGGATGCGCCAGAGCCCGGAATCGGCTCACACTTTCGCGCCGACGCCGCGGCGTACGAATTCGTGAGCCGGTCGCCGCGGCTCGCGGCTCCTCCCACCGTCACCGTGATCCAGCCCCTCCGCGCCACCCCCGTCACCGAGCTCCCGACCACGCAGTGGGAGGACGACGCCGAGCTCGTCCGTCGCGCCCGCGCTGGCGATCGCTGGGCCGAGGAGGCCCTGTATCGTCGACACGTGCGCGCCGTGACGAACGCCGTGACCCGCCTCCTCGGTCGGACCGCCGACGCCGACGACGTCGTGCAGGACACGTTCGTGCGCGCGCTCGAGCGACTCGAGGATCTGCGCGACGGGGCCGCGTTCCGCGGCTGGGTGCAGCGCATCGCGGTCACGCTCTGCCACCGCCGCTTCCGGCGCCGCAAGCTCTTCCGCGCGCTCGGCCTCGATCGCGATCCGAACGACGCGAGCCTCGAGGCCTACGCCGTCGAGGGCGCTCGGCCGGATCTCGTCGCGACGCTGCGTCAGATCGATCGCGAGCTCGACAAGCTCTCGGTCGCCTCGCGCTCGGCGTGGATCCTCCACCGCGTGGAGGGCTGGACGCTCGAGGAGACGGCCGATGCGCTCGAGGTCTCACTCGTGAGGACAGGTGCTGGGCACCTCCTTCCGCGTCACGCATCGCGAGCACGAGGTCGAGGTCTCGGTCTCGCGCGGCAGCGTGCTCGTGCGTGGGCCCACCGCGCCCGGTGGCATGCAGCGCTTGCACGCGGGTGACGCGATCGTCGTACCCCTCGACGAGACGCAGCCGTCCACCGCCGAGGCCGAGACCGCGCGTGACGACGACGCGGCGCATGGCGCGGACGACGCGCCGGTCCTCCCGAGCGCGGAGGTCACGACCGAGATCTCGACGGATCCTGCGCCCGAGGCGGTCGCAGCCGCACCGTCGCGCACGCCGCGCCGCACCGAGGCGCAGGATCGCCTCCGCGACGCCGATCGCCTGCGCGCCGCAGGGCAGCTCGAGGACGCCGCGCGCGTCCTCTCGTCCATCGCAGACGATCCGAGCGCGGGCTCCGAGCGCGCGCTCGCGGCGTTCACGCTCGGCCGGCTCGAGCTCGATCGACGCGGCCGTCCGCGCGAGGCCGCCGACGCGTTCGCACGCGCCATCGAGCTCGGCCTGCGTGCGCCGCTGCTCGAGGACGCGCGTGCGCGGCGGGTGCAGGCCCTCTCGCGGATCGATCGAGAGGCCGCGCGGCGCGCCGCCGACGACTACCTCGCCCATCACCCGGACGGACGCTGGCGCACCGAGATCGAGGCGTGGATCGCCACGCCGTGAACGCGACGCCCCGGGACGCGCGCGCGCGCTGGATCGTGCTCGTCGCGCTGCTCGCGACGGGCCTCGCCGTGGTCCCGCGCGCGGTCGCCCAGGCGCGCGTGAGCGTGCTCTTGCCCGACTGCCACCCTTCGCACCTCGACATGGTCACGCTGCCCGAGCTGCTCCACATCGAGCTCGAGGACGTGGAGGGCGAGGCGATCGAGGTCGCGCTCTCGAACGCGCTGTGTGATCCGACCGCGCGCACGCTCGAGGCGGTGATCCGGGACCGCGGCCGTGGTCGCGACGCGCGCGAGACGATCGAGATCAGCGACGAGCCCGATCCGAGCTCGCGGGCGCGCGCGATCGCGCTCGCCGTCGCCGAGCGCGCGCGCCAGGTCCTCGGTCGACGACCTCCACCCGAGCCCGTCGTCGCGCCGAGCACGACCGACGCGAGCACGACCGATCCCGACACGACGGACGACACGGACACCACGAACGACGACACGCAGGACGCGAGCACCTCCGAGACGCGCGTACCCGACGCGAGCAGCTCGGATGGAGCCGAGTCCGAAGCGCCGCAGGCGAGAGAGACGCTCGCCTCTCCGATCGCCTCGCCCGACACAGCGGGCGAGCCCGCGGCCGCGCGAGAGACCGCCCCGATCGACGTGCTCGCCCCCGCGCTCACGAGCCCGATCGTCTTTCGCGTCGCGCCCGTGCTTCCGTCGTGGGCCCTCGGCACACGCCCCATGCTGCGCGCGCACCTCGATGCCTCGTTCTCGCTCGAAGGCGGCGTGCTCGTGCTCTGGTCGCACGCGGCCCCGTTCGACGGAAACATCGACGTGCTCGTCGTCGCCGCCGCGGGCCGCGCGGGCTACTCGCTCCTTCGCAGCGACGCCCTCGAGCTCGCGCTCCTCGCAGGCCTCGAGCTCGGCGTGCTCGCCGCGTTCGGCGCCCCCGACGCCGCACCCGGCCGCTCGAGCGTGCACCCCTGGCTCACCGCCGGCGCCGCGATCGAGCTCGCCGTCCCGCTCACGCGAGACCTCTCGCTCACCGGCGACATCGGCGCCTCCGGCGTCCTCTTCGGCACGCGCGTCCAGAGCACCGCCGGCCCGCAGATCGAGCTCGCCTACCTCACGATCGACCTCGCCGTCGGCCTCCTCGCCCGCCTCCCGCACTGAACCGGGACGGTCCTGCAGAATTGCAGAAACCGGGACGGTCCTGCATAATTGCACAAACCGGGACGGTCCTGCATTCTCGCCCCGCGCCGGGCCAGCCAGAGCGCTGCCTTGCACGGCGCAGCCGAGACCCGGCGAGGCATGGTCTCGACGTCGACGAGGACACTCCCGGGCGTGCCGAACGCGGCTTGAACGAGCCCCCTGCTCACCCGTACAGTGCGCGCTCCGATGACCTCCGACGATTCGAGCGCGTTCGCCCGCCCCGAGCCTCCGTGGTCGCGCATGCGCGGCCTCGATGCGGTGCTCGAGCAGTGGAAGGGCGATGGCACCGTGGTGCTCGAGCACGTCGTGCCCGGACGCGACGGCCGCTACGCGCCGATCCCCGAGCGCCTGCACCCGGGCGTCGCGAAGGCGCTGCGCGATCGCGGCATCACCGAGCTCTACGCGCACCAGGCCGAGTCCTTCGACGCGACGCGCGTGCGCGCTCCAGGAGAGACGCCGCCCGAGCACCTCGTGGTCGCCACGCCGACCGCGTCGGGCAAGAGCCTCTGTTACAACCTCGCGGTCCTCGACGCGCTCGCGAAGGAGCCCGACGCCCGTGCGCTCTATCTCTTCCCGACCAAGGCGCTCGCGCGCGATCAGGAGGCCGCGCTCCGCGAGCTCATGCGCGAGAGCGGCATCCACCACGGCGCGATCACCTACGACGGCGACACGCCCGGCGATGCACGCCGCGCCGCGCGCGAGCGCAGCTGCATCCTCCTCACGAACCCCGACATGCTCCACGCGGGCATCCTCCCGCACCACGCGAGCTGGGCGCGCTTCTTCTCGAACCTCCGCTACGTGGTCGTGGACGAGCTCCACACCTACCGCGGGGTCTTCGGCTCTCACCTCGCGAACGTGATCCGGCGCCTCAAGCGCATCGCGCGCTTCCACGGCCAGCGGATTCCCACGTTCATCTTCGCCTCGGCCACGATCGGCAATCCGAAGGAGCATGCCAGTCGCATCGTGGGCGAGGACGTCCACCTCGTCCGCGAGAGCGGCGCACCGACCGGCGACAAGCACGTGATGGTGGTCAATCCACCCGTCGTGAACGCCGAGCTCGGCGTGCGTGCCAGTTACACCAAGACCGCCGTCTCGTTCGCCACCGATCTCGTGCGCGCCGAGGTGCCCACGCTCGTCTTCGGCCAGTCGCGCAATCAGGTCGAGGTGATGCTCAAGTACCTCCGAGAGCGCCTGATCGCCGACAAGGTCGATCCCGAGCTCATCCAGGGATACCGCAGTGGCTATCTGCCCGAGACACGGCGCCGCATCGAGCAGGGCCTGCGCGCGGGGACCATCCGCTGCGTGGTCGCGACGAACGCGCTCGAGCTCGGCATCGACATCGGCTCTCTCTCGGCCGTGGTGTGCGCGGGATACCCGGGCACGATCGCCGCGCTCTGGCAGCGCTTCGGCCGCGCGGGACGCCGCAACGAGCCCTCGCTGGCGCTCCTCGTCGCGAGCTCTCTGCCGCTCGATCAGTACGTCGCGACGCACACCGATCTCGTCACGGGCGCGCCCGTCGAGCACGCGCGCATCGATCCGGACAACGTCGAGATCCTCGTCCAGCACCTCAAGTGCGCGGCCTTCGAGCTGCCCTTCGAGGCCGGCGAGGCCTTCGGCGACGTGCCGCCCCAGGCCACGCAGGACGGCCTCGACTACCTCGCGACACACGGCGTCGTGCACGCGGCGCCGGGCGCAGATGGAAAGACCCACTACCACTGGTCGACCGACGCCTACCCCGCCTCGCACGTGTCCCTGCGCAGCGTGAGCTGGGACAACTTCGTCATCGTCGATCTCGACACCGACAAGACCATCGCGGAGATGGACTGGCGCGCGACGCACACGATGCTGCACGTGCAGGCCATCTACCAGCACGACGCCGAGCAGTACCAGGTCGAGCGCCTCGACTTCGAGAACCACAAGGCCTACGTCCGCAAGGTCGCGCCCGACTACTACACGACCGCGATGACCTACACGCGCGTGTCGGTGACGCAGGAGGACGACGCTGCGTTGCTTCTCCCCGAGCACTCGGGCGTTTCGACGGAGGGGATTTCCGAGCGCGCCCGCAGCGACGAACCGGAGCGTGCTCATGCACGTGAGGATTCGTCGCGAGGACGTAAGCCGGAAAGCACCCCGTCCAAACGCCCGCCCGTGGCACGAAGCACCGACGTCCTGGCTGTGGGCCTCGGGGAGGTGTCGGTGATCGAGAAGGTCGTCGGCTACAAGAAGATCAAGTTCAACACGCACGAGAACGTGGGCTATGGCGACGTGCGGCTGCCCGAGATGCAGATGCACACGTCGAGCGTGTGGTTCACGTTCGCCGAGGACACCGTCCGCTCGCTCGCCTCGAGCGACGATCTGGTGATGAGCGGAGCGACGTTCGGCGCGGTGCCACGCGCGGTGGTCGTCGACGCGATCCGCGGCATCGCCAATGCCGTGCACACGGTCGCGGCGGTGGGCCTCATGTGCGACCCGCGCGATCTGGGCCACGTGCTCGGCGAGCGCACGGGCGAGGGCGAGCTGCCGCAGAAGGGCGACGCCGACGGCGCGGGCTTCGACCCGACGATCTTCGTCTACGACCACATCCCGGGCGGCGTGGGCCTCGCGCCACGCCTCTTCGCGGATCGCGAGCTCGTGCTGCGTCGCGCGCGCGCGCTCATCGAGGACTGCCCCTGCGCCGGCGGCTGTCCTGCGTGCATCGGGGCTGCTCTTCCCGCGCCTCCGGCGCTCGGGCCGGGGGGAGCCGGCAGCTCCCCCCCACTCCCCCCTGCTCGTGCGCTCGCCGAGCTCGCTCCCTCGTTGCTCCCGGGGGAGCTACGCTCCCCCGCCGCAGGGCGCCCAGCACAATCCCGCACTTCCCAACCGCTGCTCGACCCCGATCTCATCCGCCGTCCCACCGAGTTCGACCTCAAGCGCGTGGCCATCGAGCTGCTCGCCCGCGTCGGCGTCTCCCGCGTTCACTGACGATGACGCTCGACCTCAAGAGAAAGCTCGCGCGCCTCGGAAGCCCCCAAGCGCCAGCCAGCGGGGCTGGGGAGAGGGGGAGTGTCGGCGTGCTGGACTCCGACGCCTCTGCGCGCGCGCTCCGACCCCCCGAGCCCGCCGCGTCGCCGCGCGACGCAAGACAAGAACGCATCGCGATGCTGCGCGAGCTCATCGCGAAGAAGCACGCGGAGATGGAGAAGCGGCGCCTCGAGCGGCTGGCCTCGGCGCCGCCGCTCGAGCCGCTGCCGGGCGTGCTCGAAGAGACGCCGAGCGGACCGCTGCATCGCGTGGCGCGCTACCTCGAGCCCGCCCACTGCCATGGTCGGACGCCCATCGCGGGCGCACTGACCGTCTCACCGAAGTCCCTGGCGGCCTTGGCCCTCGACGACTCCCTCTCTTCGATCGATCTCTCCCGGGTCCTCTTCCTCGACACCGAGACGACCGGCCTCTCGGGAGGGACTGGCACGCTCCCGTTCCTCGTCGGCCTCGCGTGGTTCGAGGACGAGTCGCTGTGTCTCGAGCAGCTCCTCTTGCGCAAGCCGGGGGAGGAGCGCCCGCTGCTCGAGCGCCTGGCGATGCGCATGGCGAGCGCCTCGGCCATCTGCACCTACAACGGCAAGAGCTTCGACTGGCCGCTCCTGCGCACGCGCGCGGTGATGAACCGCGTGCCGGTACCGGCGCCCGCCGCGCACCTCGATCTCCTGCACTGCGCGCGGCGCGTGTTCGGCCCGCGCCTCAAGGAGGTGCGCCTCGTGCAGATGGAGGCCGAGGTGCTCGGGCTGCGTCGCGAGCACGACATCGACGGCGCGGAGATCCCGATGCGCTTCTGGGACTTCGTGCGCGGGGCCGACGGCTCGACGCTCACGCCCGTCATCGAGCACAACGCCAACGACCTCGTCGCGCTCGCCGCGCTCGTCGTCGCGCTCGCCGAGCGCTGGGACGGAGTCCTGCCACACCACGCGCCCGAGGATCGCCTCGCCGTGGCGAAGGTGGCTTTTCGCTACGGCGATCACCCGCGCGCCCTCGAGCGCGCACGCTCGGCGGCCGATGCAGGCGGTGCCTCGCACGTGACCACGCAGGCCCTCGTGCTCGGCGCGCAGGCCGCGCGCAAGACCGACGACCGCCGCGTGGAAGAGGCGATGTTGCTCGAGGCGCTCGATCACGCGACCGGCGAGCAGCGCGCGGGCATCCACCTCGCGCTCGCGAAGCTGTACGAGCACGAGCTCAAGGACTTCGACCGAGCGCTCGTGCACCTCGCCAAGGCCGAGGAGGCCGAGGACGTGCTCGCCATCGCCAAGCGCAAGGCGCGCCTCGAGAAGAAGCGCGACAAGGCGAGCCTGCCGCCTCCTTCCAAGCGGAAGCGCCGCGCAGCGCCGCCGCTCGAGGCCGAGGTCGCAGCTTCGAGCGAGCCCGACGACGCCACGCGCGAGTCGTAGCGTCGAGCCGCGCCGCACTCCCACCACGACGCTCCCACGACGACGGTGGCACGACGACGGTGGCACGACGACGGTGGCACGACGACGGTGGCACGACGACGGTGGCACGACGACGGTGGCACGTCGGCGCGTCGACACGTCGGTGGCGGTGCGCGTCGGTGCGCTCGTGTCGCTTCGCAGACGCCGCGTCGATCCGGGTGGGATCTTGCGCACGATCGTTCTCCCGAACAGAACGATTGAGTCGATATACAGACATTTTTCCGAACGAGCCGGTGCGGCATGCGTGGGGCCGCGATGATCACGTTCTTCTCCGCCCCGCTCCTCTGCGCGCTCGCGCTCACGACGCCCGCCGTTCTCCTGTTCGCGACGCTCGTGCCTCGTCGCGCGGCGGCCGCCACCGCGCT
>JBILLJ010000240.1:0-8299 GCA_044376125.1 Sandaracinaceae bacterium | reverse complement strand
GGGAGGCTCTCGCCGATTCACTCGGCGAGAGGGAGGGGCTGCGGCCAGACCCTCCGGCAAGAAACGTCAGAGCGTGAGTCAATGCAAGTGACTCACGCTCTGAGACGCCGCCTCGGACGCCCCCCCCTCTGCTTCACTCACTCGCAGGCAGCTGGCGTCTCCTCGGACTCGGTGCAGTCGCGGACGTTGGCCGGGACTTCCCCAGGATCCGGATGGATGCTGCCGAAGTAGACGGCGTTGTCGGTCTCATCGACACGACAGCGGATGTCCTCCGTCAGCACCCCCGGACCACGAACGCACCAGCGCATCCGCTCGTGGCCCACCGTGCAGCCGGACGCATCCAGAATGCGCCGCCCGACAGGCACACCGCAGCCCGGCTCGCACTCCTCGTTCTCCGGCACGAAGAGCCCACTGCACTCGCCCGCTGCAGAGACACAGGAGGACAGCGAGAGTGCCAGTACCGCTGCGAGGACGACGGCTCGGCACGGACGGCACGCAGCCTCCATGAGCCGGGCGCGGGGCCGATGGGGCGACCTCTCGATCACGCGCATCGACGACCCTCCGCTGGTCTCACTTGCGGAGCGCAGCCGAGAGATGAGACCGAGACCCACCACGCGCACCCACGTTTGCACGAGCACCTCGCGGCGAGGCGAGGCCTCGCGACGGTGCAGCGTGGGCTGTCGCCGCCCGCGAGGCTCGTGGGCGGGATCGCACGCCCCTGGTGGGGGCCGCCGCGGGGGCTCGCGTCAATGAGCGCCCAGGAGCCCAAGAAAATCGGAGGCTTGCAAGGGCGGGAGTGACCCCGATGGAAAGGCTGGGAAAAAGGGGCAACCGGGGGGCGGGCGGGCCGATGAGGTTGCGTCATGAACCCCTCCGTCTATAGCTCGGCGCCCTCGCGCCTCGTCGTCGGCGCCGTGGCACTTCTTCACCTGTGGGACGAGCACATGGCGGGCGGTCTGGCCGAGGTTCGAAGGCGTGTGGCGTGGCAGCCGTGGGCGAGCACGCTCGTGGGCTCGCTCGTGATGTCGCTCGCGCTCTCGAGCGTGGCCAGCGCCCAGCACGAGGTGCTGCTCCTGCCGGTCGAGCGTGACGGGCACGTCGCGGACATCAGCGAGGTGGCCGACACCGCGGCGACGACGGGCACCAGCCTGCGCTCGCATGACGCCGCGCGAGACGCGCTCGTCGCCACCCACGGCGAGGACCCGCCCGAGGTCAGCGAGTCGGATCTCGCGCGCTGGGTCGCCTCGAGCCGACAGGCCGTGCGCTCCCTCGCACGCGCGGACTACGACAGCGCGCGCTCCGCGCTCGCGCAGGCCGAGGCCGTGACGGACCGCGCGCTCGCCGAGCTCAACCGCGAGGCCACCCGCGCACGGCAGGTCCTCGACACGTGCCTCTATCTCGTGCGCTCTCTCGAAGAGACCAGCCAGCACCAGCGCGCCGTCGAGCAGGGCTATGCGTGCCGACGCCTCGTGCCGCGCGGCGAGCCGACGCTGACGCAGCATCCACCCGAGGTGCGCGCGATCCTCGACGAGGTGGATCACGCGCTCGCGCAGATGCCCGGCGCGCGCCTGCGCGTGGTGAGCGAGCCCACCGGCTGCGCCGTGCGCCTCAATGGCCTGGACTTCGGCGCGACACCGCTCCTGACCGAGGATCTACGGCCCGGCGAGTACCGCGTTCAGATCGAGTGCGGTGACCGCCGTGGACGCGTGCATCGCGTCGACCTCACGCGCTCGGGCGCCGAGCTCCGCGTCGATGCCGCGACCGAGTCGCTCCTCGGGACCTCGCCGCTGCGCATCGTCGCAGGCGCCGTCGATCCCGCCGTGGTCGCGCAGGTCTCGCGCCTGGGCCGCATCGCGAGCGCGAGCGAGGTGTGGCTCGTCGAGGAGAGCGGCGCAGGGCGTCGCCGCGTGCTGACGCTGCATCGCATCGACGTGGCCGCCGATCGCGAGCTCGCCGTCGTGCGCACGGGGACACGCTCCTTGCCACTCGCGCTCGCGTCTCTCCGACAGGGGCGCTCGCACGACTGGACGACCGATCGCGAGATCGAGCGCGCCGAGGCCGCGGCTCCCACGACGGAGGGCACGACGCTCACCGACGCACAGACGCGTGCACGCGAAGAAGAGCAGCAGCTCGGGGTGCGTGCGCTGCCGCCGGAGCCCGAGCCGGAGCCGACGCCTGCGCCCGTGACCGTGGCGAGCGTGGACGTCGATCGCGAGGCTCCGCCGGTGCATCGCGGCCCCGATCACACGGCTGAGAACTGGGTCGGTGCCGTGTCGATCGTGCTCGGCATCGGTGCGTACGCGACCTCGTGGGTGCTCTGGGATCAGCGCGTGAGCTTCTACGGGCAACGCCTCGCGATCGCGGAGCCGACGGACGTGGACTACCTCGCGCGACAGACCCAGTGGCTCGATGCGCAGCTGCCGGTGTGGGCGGTGGCCGCGGGCGGGACGTTGCTGTGGAGCTTCGCTGTCCCGCTGACGTTCGGGCCCGATCACGAGGTGCCCTGGTGGTCGTGGATCCTCGGCGGCCTCGGCGCGGTGGGCACGGGCGTCGGCATCGCGGTGATCGCCTCGACCACGCTCTGCACCTCCGCCGTCGAGCTCGATCAGCCCTGCATCGACGCAGCGTCGCAGCAGGACGTGGGCTTTCTGACCATCGCCCACTCGGTGCCCTTCCTGATGTTCCCGATCACCCACCTCGTGCGCGCGGCGACCGGCTCGAGCGACGTGCGCGCGAGCCTCGATGTGTCGGAAGGGCGCGCGATGCTCGGGCTCGGTGGCTCGTGGTGAGCGCGTGCCCGTTCGCGTCGTCCACACGTTCGACTCTCTGCTTCGCCCGACGGTATGGGGCTGTGAGGACCTCTCGATGACTCGTTCGTTCGTCCGTGCGCTCGTCTGCGCTGCACTCTTCGCGCTCGTCCTCGCCGACCCGGGTCTCGCCGCGGCGCAGGATGCCACTGCGCCGGCGCGTCGCGTTCTCGTGCTCGCGCCTGCGGGTGAGGCACGCCTGGCACGCTCGATCGGTGCGCAGGCGCGCGACCGCGCGATCGCGACGCTGGGCGCGCGTGGCTTCACCGCGGCCCGCGGCCCGGCGGGTTGCGCCGAGCCGGACTGCGCGACCGAGCTCCTGAGCGGCGGCGCCGCGGAGCACGCGCTCGCGATCGCGCTCTGGGGCCGCACGCGCTGCGACCGCGTCGCGGTCACGCTCGTGGATGCACAGGGCATCACGCACAGCGGTGAAGTCGCCGTGACGGGCACCGACGTGAACGCCGCGATCGATGGCGCGATCGACGCCGCGCTCGCGCACCTCGCGAGCGGGGGCTCCTCGACGCTTCACGTCACGGGCGCGCCCGAAGGCGCGACGATCACGCTCGACCAGATCCCGTGGGGCACGCTCCCTCACGAGGATCGTGTGCCGCACGGCGAGCACCAGCTCGCGGTGAGCGCGGATGGCTTCGTCACGGATCGTCGCAGCGTCACCGTCGGCACCGCGCCGGTCTCGGTGGAGATCACGCTCGCGCGCGCCGAGGTCGAGGCGGCACCGACGCCCGAGCCCACTCCGCCGACGACCGTCGCCGTCGAGACGCCGCCACCGGGCGGCGGACCGGACATCGGCCTGCTCGCGGTCGGCGGTGGCCTCGCCGGCGTCGGCGTCGCTCTCTTGGTCGTGGGCTCGGTGACGCTCGCGCTCCCCGACAGCGGCACACCGATGCCGCCCGACTTCACGTACGAGCGCGCCGCGCTCATCGACGGCATCGGCTGGCTGGTCGCCGGTGGTGTGAGCGCAGCGGCGGGCATCGTGCTGCTCGTCATGGGCGCGACGAGCGGCTCGCCGGCCCAGGCCGCGCAGTCGCGCCGAGGCGCGCTCTTCGTGTTCTGAGATCTCGTTCGCGTGCGCCGACGTCGAGCGGGACGCCGCTCGTTCTGGAGGGGTGAGAGATGAAGTACGTAACGCTGTCCTGCGCCTCACGACGCCTCGCGCGCTTCTGGGCCTCACTGGGCGTGAGCGCCGCGCTGAGTGGTTGTGGAGGCGCGGCGTGCCCCGAAGGAACCGTCGAGTCAGGCGGTGTCTGCGTGGTGCCCAGTGATGCTGCCGCGCCGGAGGACGGTGGCAGCCTGGACGCCGGGGCCCTCGACGCGTTCGTGGCTGGCGAGGATGCGCCGCTTCCGGATGTCTTCGTGCCGATGGGCGTCGACGCCGGGGAGCTGCCGGACGTCTTCGTGCCGATGCCCGACGCGTTCGTCGCGCCGGACGCATGCACGGCCGTCACCTTCTACGTGGACGGCGACGGCGATGGGCACGGCGATCCCTCCATGTCGGCGATGGGCTGCGCCATCCCCATGGGCAGCGTGACGCTCGGTGACGACTGCAACGACGCGGCGATGGGCATCCACCCCGGCGCGACCGAAGCGTGCGACGGTGTCGATCAGGACTGCGACACGCGCTTCGACGAGGGCTCGGGCCCGATCGCTGCGTTCTACGTGGACGCCGACGCCGACGGGCACGGCGCGATCGGTGGCGCGAGCGTGATGGCCTGCGCGGCACCGCCCGGACGCGCTGCGGTCGCAGACGACTGCGACGACACCGCGATGACGCGCTTCCCGGGCGCGAGCGAGCTCTGCAACGCGGTCGACGAGGACTGCGACGGCGGTGTCGACGAGAGCATCCAGCGCCTGCTGCGCACACCACACGAGATCGTCCCGGCCGGCGGCGCGACGCTCGACGTCGTGTCTGCCGTTCCGCTCGGTGACTCGTATGCAGTGAGCTACGGGACCCCGAGCGGATGGTTCGTGCGTCGCGTGCGCCCCGACGGAACCGCCAGGGGCTCGGCTCGCAGCGTTCCGACCACGCAGTTCCCCGCACTGGTCGCGACAGGCACCACGCGGATCGCGGCCGCGTACGGTCGACTGGTGTCCGGCTTCACCTACTCGAACCACATCGTCTCGGTGGACTTCGCGACGGACCCGCCCACCCTCGGCACCGAGGTCACCATCGCCACCGCCACCCGCTCGTTGACACCGAGTGTGTTCAGGGTGGGAGACCGCGTTCTCGCTCTCTGGCTCGAGCCGGGGGCAGAGCGGGCGCGAACCTTCGCGATCGATCTCTCCGGTGCGAGCTCACCTGCGACGCTCACGACCGACTCGATGAGTGGCACGACACCGGTGCTTCTCGAAGACGGGACGACCTGGCTCCTCTACAGCGCCACTCGGCCGGGGACGACGACGGATGACTGCTATGCACAGCGGTTGGACCTCTCGACGTTGACGCTCGCTCCAACGGCCGTGCCTCTGGGTGATGGGTCAGGAGACTGCTTCGCGTTCACTGCGCCCACGAGAGCGGGCACCGCCCAGCAGCTCATCTCGTATGCAGGGGGAGTGAGCTTCGAACACGTCTGGTTGGGCCTCGACACCACGGTTCGCGCAACGCGTCGTGCACGGGCGACGCTGTTGATGCCCTTCGGAACCGCGTTCCCGGGCTACACGGGCTCCGCGGCGGGAGCCGACTTCGCCTACACCACCGCACCCGGCACGCCCGCCGCGCTCGGACAGTGGCAGCATGTCGGGAGCTCCGGCACGGCCGCTCCGCCGATCTCGTTCGGCGGAGCGCAGGAGATCTCGAACTTCGCCGTGGCTCGACGCTCGTCGCAGCATGGTGCGATGTTCTACGTGGCCACACCGACGGGCGGTGGCTCTTCCCATGCCCTCTGGATGCAGGAGATTGGCTGTGAGTGACTCTGCCTTTCGCGGTTCCGTGCTCGGATGTGCGCTGGCGATCGCGGGCTGCGGCAACGCGGCGTGCCCCGATGGTTTCGTGCAGATCGAGGGCTCGTGTGTGCTGCCCGTCGACGCCCCCGCTGGGCCCGACGCGGGTCCCGGCGAGGACTCGGGGGCGGCCGACGACGCGTTCGTCGGGATCGACGCGCACGTGCTCGAGACACCGGACGCGTTCGAGCCGAGCGACGCGGGCTCGGACGCGCCGCTGCCGGATGCCTTCCTCGACATCGATGGGTGTTCGCCCAGGACCTTCTACGTCGACAACGACGGCGACGGCTTCGGCAATGCGGCGCTGTCCATCGTGAGCTGCGAGGCGAGCGTAGCGGGCTACGCGCTCGATGCGACCGACTGCGACGACGAGTGCAACGGATGTCGTCCCGGTGGCACGGAGACCTGCGACGGTCGGGACAACGACTGCGTCGGCGGCGTCGACGATGGCGTGCTCCTCACGTTCCACGCCGACTGTGACCGCGACGGGTTCACCGCGGCGGGCGCGCCGACGGTCCTCAATTGCACGACGCCCGCCGCGGGCCCGGCCGTATGCCCGAGCGGCGGCTGGGCGCCTGCGGCCTCGCCCACGCCCGACTGCGACGACGCCTGCGCGGTGTGCTTTCCGGGCAACCCCGAGGTCTGCGACGAGCGCGACAACAACTGCGACATGACGATCGACGAGGGCGTGCGGACGACGTTCGTCGCAGACTGCGACCGCGACGATTTCACCGCGAGCGGGGCCCTGACGATCGCCGCCTGCACGATGCCCGCCACTGCTCCCTCGGGCTGCGCAGGCGGCACCTGGCGCGTCGGCGCCTCGACGGGTGTGGACTGCAACGACAGCTGCGCGAGCTGCTACCCCGGCGGCACCGAGGTCTGCGACGGTCTCGATCAGGACTGCGTGTCGGGCGTCGACAACGGTGTTCTCTTGACGTTCTACGCCGACTGCGACGGCGACACGTTCACGCCGAGCTCTGCCTCTGCATCCCCGACGACGGGCCCACTCACACAACAAGCCTGTTCGACGCCGAGCACCCGGCCAGCGGGCTCGAGCTGCGCGAGCGCAGGCGCGTGGCGCTCGGCGCCCAGCGCCATGCCGGACTGCTGGGACGGTGACGCTCGAGCTCGCCCCAACCAGGGTGGATTCTTTTCGACATCGAGCAGCGGCCGAGCGGCTGCCGTCGACTTCGACTTCAACTGCGACACGAACGAGGAACGTGAACTCGTGGGGACTGGCGGCACGTGCCCCACGATGACGACGACGGGGACCTGCGGAGCCACCGGCTGGGTCAGCACGGCACCGATGTGCGGGGCCTCTGGCATGTACGTGGAATGCAATCGCGGGATGTTTCTGGGCATCACCGGTCACTACACCTGCAGCGGCGGACCGGTCTCTCGGGCACAGGGATGCCGGTGATCGATCAGACGCTCCGCGGCTCTCGCGGCGTTTCGTGACGAGTGCTGGGGATGTGGCGGCAAGACCGCCGCCCCGGCTGGCTGGTCGCCGGTGGTGTGAGCGCAGCGGCGGGCATCGTGCTGCTCGTCATGGGCGCGACGAGCGGCTCGCCCTCGCCCGCGAGCCAGTCACGACGCGACGCGCTCTTCGTGTTCTGAGTCAGGGGCAGCCAGCAAGGGGCACGGCGGCGACGCGAACGGCTCGATTCAGAAAGCGGTCGTAGGCGTTCATCACGACCACCAGGTCGAGCTTCCACCCTGCGGCCCGACGGAACCTCGTGCTGCGTGGACTTCGAACCCGCCGCTCACCGAACGATCGTTCAGGACTGCGATAGGCAGCCAATGGACGTCGATGGGTGCGCCGATCCACTACGCCACATCGACCCGGAGTAGCAAGCTCCACGTACGAGACCACCAGTGCCTGTCGTCCCCACGCCCACCGATCGAACTGAACGTACGCGAAGTCCTCAAAATTCTGTCGTTCTACCGGCCACGCTGTCAGGGGACTGCTCTTCACGGCAGTGGGAGCCAGGACGGGAGAGCAGACATGTCACCGTGGTGGCGTCATTGACGTGCACGTCTCGCGTCTGTTGGGTATCGACGAAGCGCTGGCTGCAGTCTGGACACGGGGCAGTCGGCGGCGCCTTGTCAACAGGCCAGCCAAACGTCCCACAGCCACAGCGATAGACTCGGAACTTCTCAGTTCGGAGCATCATGTCATTTCTCCTTCAGAACTGCGTTGCTCACCTCGGGAGCGACTCCTTACCGAAGTGGTTACATGTCGGGCATCTCCCCCGGCCTCATGGAAGCAGGAGTTGCACCCGACAGAATGACACTTCAAGCACTCGTACTTGGTTGTCGGCTGTTTTCCGCAGGTTGGACATTTTCGCAAGCATACCTCCGTAGTCGAGGTCCATCGGGTTCGTGATCGCGCGAGCCGAGACGTCTCGGTCGGGTGTGGATCTCATCCTGAGCACCGCGTGAGGAGTTTCGCGGATCAGTACGGAATCGCGGGTTGAAAGCACGGGGCAGAGCCGGCACCGTCGGGTTGTCGAGACTCGAGGAGGTTGCCCCGTGGA
>JBILLJ010000239.1:0-8320 GCA_044376125.1 Sandaracinaceae bacterium | reverse complement strand
ACCATGCAGTTCGCTACGCCAATGCCGAGATTCCCAACCCGCTACCCGCACGCCGCGGCCACCTGCGCCTCGTCAAGTGATCGAAATTCCGGTGAATCCGCCCGCCGGAGTCGAGCCGCACCCAACCGGAATGGCGGGCCTCGCGTCCGCCCGGTCGATCGTGTTTCCCGTGTCACGGCGCTATCTGTTGGGAATGCTCCGACCTGACCTCCCCGCGCCCAAGTGGTCAAATGTCCAAATGTCCGCCGAGACCGCGGCGCTAGTGAACGGCGAGATCGCAAGCGCCGCACGCGAGTACGTGCTCCACCACCCCGACGACAATCCCTTTGAGGGCATCGGGAGTCGACGGGACCTCTCGCGCAAGGCGTCAGCCGCCGTCGCCCAGGTCCCTGGGACTCCTGACCCAGATCCCGGTGAGAGTGGCAATCAGCCCATTCCCGCCAAGGAGTAGCTGCCGGGCGTCCGGCGACCCTGTGTACATGGGGAGGAACGCCAGGCCGCCCGCGAGGACGAGCGCCACGGCCGGCCACGTGACGACGAGAGCGCGCTCGTACTCCGGCGGAAGTACGGTGAACACGTGCGGCGCATCGAGAAGGCGTGGGGCCGACGGGCTCAATACCGGGATTCGACTTCGGCGCGCTGGCGACGCTGTTGATCGCGGGCCTGGTGAACGGGCTCTCCATCGTCGTGACGCAGAAGGAGCACAAGCCGTCGAAGGCTGCGGCGCCAGCAGTCGGGCACGTCGAGGAGATCAACCGCATCGACCACAAGCAGACGGCGGAGGAGAGCTAGGTTTCGGAGAGGGCTCACGGGTGTGTCAAACCCGAGGAGCGGTTCCGCCATTCGGAGCACGCCCGCGGCGCGGACGAGGCTGGTAGATTCCGTGCGTGCGCTCCGATCTCCTCGCTCTCACCCCCGAGGCCGTGGCTGCCCTCGCGAACCTCGGCCTCGTCAAGCGAGCGCTCAAGGAGATCGAGCAGGGCAAGGGGCCGAGCCTGTCGGAGGCCGACGATGGCACGGTCACGGGCGTCTTCGACGACGGCGTGACCACGCGCCTCGTGCCCGGCAAGCCGCTCAAGGACAACCCGTGCTCGTGCCCCGCGGTCGGTGTGTGCCGACACCGCGTGGGCGTCGCGCTCGCGTACCGCGGCTGGGCACAGGCGCAGGCGGCGGCCCGCGAGCCCACGCCGGAGGCGGTGCGCGAGTCCGACGCGTCCCACGGCGAGCGTCCCGCCGAGCCGGGGGCGCCGAGCGTGACCGAGCCGCGCACGGCGAGCGGCACGGTGCCGTTCGAGCGGTGGTCACCCGGCGAGATCGGAGACGACGCGGTCCTCGAGCTCCTCGGCAAGCGCGCGTTCGAGGACGCGAGCGCGTCTCGAAGGCGTGGGCTCGTCGTGGAGGTCGTGCGGGCGAGCCCCGAGCAGCCGATGCCCACTGCGCGCCTGCCGGCCTGCACGGTGCGCTTCCTCGTGCCGCGCGAGCTCGCGTACGCGCGCTGCGACTGTCAGGTGGGTCAGGGCTGCGTTCACGTCGCGCTCGCGGTCTGGGCCTTCCGCGACGCGGACGCGATCGATCCCGAGCGCGCGACCGTCGCGGTCGAGCTGAAGAGCCCCGAGAGCATCGGGGCGAGCAAAGGCGCGCGGCGTCGTGGTCTCGAGGACGACCTCGCGCCGATGCTCGGCCTCGTCGAGGAGCTGCTCGACACGGGCGTCGCGTCTTCGCGCGAGGCGATGGCGCAGAAGTTCGTGATCGCGGGCGAGCGCCTCGGCAAGGCCGGCTACGTGTGGCCTGCGACGGGGCTCGAGGAGCTCGCGTGGATGCTCGATCGCTACCGCGCACGATCGGCGCGCTACCACCCCGCGGATGCGCTCGCGCTCGTGACCGAGCTCGTGGCTCGGGCCCGCGTGGCCTCGCGCGATGCCGAGCTCGGCGCCGTGGAGCTGCCGCTCCGCTACGTGCTCGGGCAGGGCGAGGCGATGGAGACCAAGCTCGATCACCTGCGCCTCGTGTCGCTCGGCGCGCGCATCGACAGCGACGGACGCGAGCGAACGGTCGACGTGCTGCTCGCGGATCCGGACACGGGCACCGTGATGGTGCTCGCGCGCAGCTGGAGCTTCGCGGAGGGCGAGGCGCTGCCCGAGGGCCCCGAGCTCGCGCGTCGCCGCGTGGCCGGCACGAGCACGCTCGCGCAGCTCGCCGCGGGGCAGGTCGTCACGCGTGTCGCGCGGCGCCGCGCGAGCCGCGCGCTGACGATCGGCCAGTCGGTCACGGGCTCGACGTCCGTCACGCCGCAGACGGGCGACTTCTCCGCGCTGCCCGCTCCTCTGCGTGTCGAGTCCCTCCGAGAGCTCGCCGCGCACCTCGCGTCCCTGGCGCCCGCGATGCTCCGTCCTCGGGTGCGCGCCGAGTCGGTGCACGCGGTGCGCATCGCGAAGGTCGGGACCGTCGGCTTCGATCCCGGCGCGCAGCGCCTCGTCGGCGAGGTCTTCGATCGCGATGGCGCACGCATCTTCGTGGGCTCGCCGTTCCGCGGCGCCGCCCCTCACGCGCTCGACGTGCTCGGGCGCGCCCTCTGCGGAGGCATGGGCGAGGTGCGCTGGATCGCCGGCAGCGTCACGCACGATGGGCACGGCTTCGTGATCGATCCGACGCTCGTCGTCGCCGATCGCGTCGTGGCGCCCGACGTGGAGGAGCGCGGTGATCACGGTGCGCTCGCGTCCGTCACGAGCCACCGGCCGCCTCCGACGCGCGCGGCCGCGCGGCTCGAGGCCGCACGCGCCCTCCTCGAAGAAGCGGTGCATCTCGGCCTGTCCTCCGTCCCCTCGAGCCACGAGAGCCGCCTCGAGCGGGCCATCCGCGAGCTCGACGAGATCGGTGCACGAGGCCTCGCGCGTCGGCTCGACCGCTACCGTGAGGCGCGCGTGAAGCGACGCGCGGGCGAGGAGGTGTCGGTCTCCGCCGCCTTCTGCGACGCAGCGATCCGCGTCGCGCTCGCGCTCGAGGCCGCGCGCAACGTCTCCCTCGAGACGATGGCGCGCAGCGCAGCCGGAGGCGCCTCGCCCGACGAGCCCACCGACGACGCGGACGACGACGACGCGGCGAGCATCGAGGCGCCCTGAGCGCGCCGACTCGCGGCATCTCGAACCGTCCTGGCAGTTGCCACCCTGGCCGGGCGCGAGCTTCATACGGTCGACGGTCACTGGCTTCGGGCGCTGGAGCCCGACGAGCGCGACGAGGGCCGTGGCGGCGAGAAAACTTCGGCGATGCTGCATCGCGACGTTGATCGCCCGAGCCACGCAACGACTGGGAGTCTCGGGGCGAGTCGTTGCGTACCATCGGCGTCGGTCACCGACTTCACCACGCGGGAGAGCGCATGCGACGGTTCGAGCTGGTCGAGGGCACGAGCAGCAAGTTCTGGGAGATCGAGCTGAATGGCTCGAGCTTCGAGGTGCGCTGGGGGCGCATCGGCACGAGCGGACAGTCGCAGACCAAGACGTTCGCGAGCGACGCGAAGGCGCTGACCGAGCACGACAAGCTCGTGAAGGAGAAGACGGGCAAGGGCTACGTCGAGGTCGGTGCGAGCGCCTCGTCCGCGGCGCCCGCGCCCGAAGCGGCCAGCGCGCCCAAGACCAGCGCGCCGAAGGCTTCGGAGACCGGTGCGAAGGCTTCGGAGACCGGCGCGAAGGCTTCGGAGACCGGTGCGAAGGCTTCGGAGACCGGCGCGAAGGCTTCGGAGACCGGTGCGAAGGCTTCGACGAAGCCGAACGCCGTGAGCGACGCCACCTCGCAGGCCTCCTCGAAGGCGGCGGCGCCGGCTCCGGAGGCGCCGAGAGCGGTGAGCGCGGCGAGCGCGTCGAGCACCTCGTCGAGCGCGTCGGCCTCGAGCATCGTCCTCACCGATCCTCGCACGTGGCCCGCGTCGCGGCGTGAGCACCTCCTCCCGCGACCGGAGTGGGCCGAGCCCGCACCGAGCCTCGATCGCGCCGCGCTCTGGAAGAAGATCCGCGAGCGGGTCGGCAAGACGAAGGCGAACGTCACCAGCGCGGGCGTCGAGGCCGCACGTGCGCGCGTCGCTTCGGTCGAGCCGCCCACGGAGCCTGCGCCGATCGAGACCGAGGTCGGCCTCGCGATCCTGCTCGCGAGCACCACGAACGCTTGGTCCGACACCGCGTGGATCGTGCAGGGCTTGACGCTCGCGATCGATCACTGGACCGTGACAGGCGGCCCCGCGGCAGCGCTGCGTGCGTACGCAGCGGTCGTGCGCGCGAAGCTCGAGTGGATGCACTACGCAGACTTCTCGGCGGTGACGCGCCTCGCCGAGCACCTCGCGCCGCGCTCCGCGGAGGAGCGCGCGGCCTTGCGGGCGCTCGACGAGGTCCGCGACGCCTCGTTCACGGCGCGACGCATGCGGCTCTTCCCCGAGACGCGGGAGGCCGACGCGTTCCTGCAGGCGGGCGGCGAGGGTGCGGGCAACGAGCTCGCGTCCATCAACGAGCTCGCGTCGATCGAGAAGCGCGGCCACGCGAACGCGCTCTGGTCGCTCCGGGTGGGCGCGCGCTACGGCGACATGTCGGCCTTGCCGGTGCTCTACACGTGGGTCGCGTTGCTCGGCGAGGCCGCGCTGCCGGTGCTCGTGGCGTGCCTCGATGCGCAGGGCGATGCCGCGACGTTCCGCGAGGTCGCGGAGGTGATCGGGTTCGTCGGCACGCCCGCGGCGCTCGGGGCGCTCGCGTCGCGCGCCGCGGACAAGAACATGCTGCAGGCGCTGCGCGACGCCTCGTTCGCGCGGCCCGCGGTCGCGCTCGCGCCGCTCGTGAGCGTGGCCCTGCAGCGCGGCACGGCCGCGGCGCCGTGTCGCACGATCCTCGCGCAGCTCGTGCGCGCGCAGAGCGCCGAGCTCGACGCCGCGGTCGCGCAGCTCGGAGAGGCCGGCCACAAGCTCGTCGCCGAGCTGCGGGACAAGCACGTCGTGAGCGAAGAGGCGAGCGAGGCCGAGCTCCCGCGCTTCCTCGTCGCGCCGCCGTGGCTCGACAAGAAGAAGAAGGTCGCGGCCGGCACCGTGACCGGCCTGGCGGCCGTGCCGTTCGTCGAGTCGATGGCCTGGCCCGCCGGGCTCGAGGCGAAGTGGGGCGCCTTCCAGGTGCCGGACTGGGCGCATCACCAGGTGAGCGCCCCCAGCTTCTACATGGAGCACTGGGGCGTGCCCCGCGAGCTCGCCGAGCGCCTGGGCGCACGCGACGACGCGGCCGACGACGCGCTCCTGCGCGAGGCCGCGCAGAAGAAGATGGCGACCTGGTTCACCGCGTACGGCAGCTACCTCGGCATCTTGCCCCCGCGCCTCGTGCGCAAGCTGATCGAGGCCTTCGCCTCCGCGCGGTGGTGGGCCGAGCTCGACTGCTTCCAGCGCTTCGCGGTGACCGAGGGCCTGGCGTTCCTCGATGCGTTCCTCGCGTACGCACGCTCGCACCTCGAGAGCGGGCTCGAGATCCTCTTGCCGTATCGCAGCCCGCGCGTCGCGATCCTCGCGGCCGACGCTTCGTACCGCCTCAAGAAGAAGCCGCCTGCGGCCAAGGCGTGGTTGCTCGCGCACCCCGAGGCCGCAGCGATCGGTCTCGTGCCCATCGCGATCGGCGCGGTGAGCAAGGCGCGCGATGCGGCCGAGCACGGCCTGCGTCTTCTCGCGAGCGAAGGTCACGAGGCGGTCGTGATGGACGTGGCCGCGCGACACGGCGAGGCCGCGGCGGCGGCGACGCGCGCCGTGCTCGACTTCGACGCGCTCGATCTCTTCCCTTCGAAGATCCCCGCGCTCCCCGACTTCGCGAGCCCGTCGGCGCTGCCGCGCCTGGTGCTCTCGGAGAGCGGCAAGGCGCTGCCCGAGAGCGCGATGAGGCACGTGCTCACGATGCTCGCGATCTCGCGCCTCGACGGCGCGTACGCAGGTGTGGCGCGCGTGAAGGCGCTCACGACCGCCGCCTCGCAGAGCGAGCTCGCGTGGGAGCTCTTCTCGAGCTGGAACGTGGCGGGCGCGCCTTCGAAGGAGGGCTGGGCCTTCACCGCGATGGGCCTCCTGGGCGACGACGAGTGTGCCCGCCGCGTCACCCCGCTCATCCGCGCGTGGCCGGGTGAATCGCAGCACCAGCGCGCGGTGACGGGCCTCGACGTGCTCGCGACGATCGGGACCGACGTGGCGCTCATGCACCTCCACGGCATCGCCCAGAAGCTCAAGTTCAAGGGCCTGCAGGAGAAGGCGCGCGAGAAGATCGATCAGATCGCCGAGGCGCGCGGCCTCTCCGCCGACGAGCTCGCCGATCGCCTCGTGCCCGATCTCGGTCTCGACGACGACGGCTCGCTCACGCTCGACTTCGGCCCGCGCCGCTTCCGCGTGGTGTTCGACGAGGCCCTCAAGCCGCAGGTGAAGGAGGAGGGCGGCAAGGTGCTCGCGGACCTGCCCAAGCCGCGCAAGGACGACGACGCAGACAAGAGCGCCGCGGCCGTGGAGACGTGGAAGGCGCTCAAGAAGGACGCCAAGACGATCGCGCAACAGCAGGTGCTGCGCCTCGAGCTCGCGATGTGCGCGCGGCGGAGGTGGAGCCCGGACGTCTTCCAGCGCTTCCTCGTCGAGCACCCGCTCGTGCGCCACCTCGTCCTGCGCTTGGCGTGGGGCGCCTACGACGCGAAGGGCGCGCTGCTCGCGGTGTTCCGCGTCGCGGAGGACGGGACGTTCGCGAGCGTCGACGACGACGCGTTCACCTTGCCCGAAGGCGCGAGCGTGGGCGTCGCGCACACGATCGAGACGGCGCCCGAGGACGAAGCCAAGCTCGCGCAGCTCTTCGGGGACTACGAGCTCCTGCAGCCCTTCACGCAGCTCGGACGCGAGACCTACCGGCTCACCGACGAGGAGAAGCAGAAGGGCACGATCGAGCGCTGGAAGGGCAAGAAGGTGGCCACGGGCAAGGTGCTCGGGCTCGAGGCGCGCGGCTGGCGACGCGGCCAGCCGCAGGACGGCGGGCACATCGGCTGGGTCGAGAAGACCGTCGGCGAGGAGACCTACTCGATCGATCTCGATCCGGGCATCGCCGTGGGCGACGTGTCGATGTTCCCCGAGCAAGAGGTCGTCGGCCTCGGCAAGGGCGTCGACTTCCGATGGCGCAAGGGCGAGCGCTCGCTGGCGTCCACCGATCCGATCGTGATGAGCGAGCTCGTCCGGGACATCGAGAAGATGTTCGCCTGAGCGGCCGCGCCCATCACCGACGACGTGGACGCTGGCCGAGGGCCGGCGCACGATGTCCTCCATGCCGCGGCCGAGCAGCCCGACGTCCCGCGTGCTCGGCCTCACGGTGGCCGTGCTCGTGGGCTGTGGCCGCGTCGGCTTCCGCGCGACACCCGTCGATGCGGCCATCGACCTCGACGCGCCGCGTGCGATGGACGCGGCGCTCGATGCACCGACGAACGACGCGAGGCGGGACGACGCGCGCGCACTCGACGCACCCGTCGACAGCCCCGTCGTGGACAGCCTTGTCGTGGACAGCCCGCCGCCCGATGGCAGGAGCGACGTGGGGCCGGACGCACCGACCGCGCGCGAGCTCGTGTGTCGCAGCGCCAGCACGCTCAGCTGCCTCACGTTCGACGCGGATCCGGCGCCGCCGTGGGAGACGTGGAGCACGGTGGACGCCACGAGCGTGCGGCGACGCGTCGCCGACGCGGGCTTTCGCGGAGGCGCGCTCGAGATCACGATCCCCGCGACCGAGAGCGGTGCGGGTCTGCGCCTGCCGGTGGCGGGCGAGAGCTTCCGGAGCGGTGTGTACGTGTCGGCGTGGATGCGGGTCTCGCGCGCCACGACGAGCGGCTTTCTCGTGCTCGTCGAGAGCAACAACGGGCTCGGTGGCGCCGCGCAGCGCAAGGTCTCGCTCGACGTGAACGGCCTCGGCGACGCGCAGCTCGTGGTGGTCGGCGGCACGAGCACCGAGGGCGCGCCCGCGCCGCTCGACCGCTGGGTGTGTCTGCGCCTCGCGATCGTCGACGGCTCCGCGGACGCGTGGTTCGACGCCGACCACTTGCTCGCCGCCGTGCCCTTCGACGTCGGCGCGTTCTCGTCGGTGAACGTGGGCGGCTACTCGCAAGGAGACGCGACGACCCTCACCATCGACGACGTCGTCGTGAGCACCGTCCCGGTGGACTGCCTGCCGCCGTGATGGTCTGGCGTGGGGTCAGGGCTGTCGTCCGCGCGCGCCCACCGCGAAGCAGCTCGAGCGCTGCTGGATGGTGCCGTTCTCGAGCGTGACGGTCTCCTCGATCGTTCCGGCCGTGCCACCGAGCTGGT
>JBILLJ010000025.1:0-78006 GCA_044376125.1 Sandaracinaceae bacterium | reverse complement strand
GCTGGCCGCACACGCGCGTCGCGATGGGCAAGGTCGTCCCTCGGCCCTTCGCCTTCCTCCTGCCGCTCATTCGTCGCCGCGTGCGCGCGACGGCGCGGGCGCAGGGCACGGGCCGTCACGATCGCGCCGAGATCTACGCGCTCGGCCGCGCCGACTGGGACGCGATCGAGACCCTCTTCTCGGGCCCGTACTTCTTCGGTGAGAAGGCCTCGAGCCTCGACGCGGCGCTCTATGGCTTCGAGGAGTCGCTGCTCTCGCACCCCGCGTCGCTCCCGGTGAAGCAGCACCTGCTCGGCAAGCCGCGCCTCGTGGCGCACCGCGACCGCATGCGCGGCTTCTTCCCACCCGAGCGCTTCGCGGCGCGCTGAGCCGGATCGTCGTTGAGGGAGGATCGCGAGGCGGCGATTCCTTGCTACACCGCGCGTCGTGAAGACGTCGCTCACGGGCATCAAGCCCACGCACATCCCGCACATCGGCAACTACCTCGGCGCCATCCGCCCCGCGCTGCGCCTCTCCGAGACGTACCGGACGGCGTACTTCATCGCCGACTACCACGCCCTCACGACCGTGCGTGACCCGGCGGCGCTGCGCGGCCACGTGCACGACGTCGCGGCGACGTGGCTCGCGTGCGGCCTCGATCCGGACAAGACCCTCTTCTACCGGCAGTCCGACGTGCCCGAGGTGTTCGAGCTCAGCTGGGTGCTGGCGTGCATCACCGCGACGGGGCAGCTCGAGCGCGGCGTCGCCTACAAGGACGCCCTCGCGAAGGGCGAGGCGCCCAACGCAGGCGTCTTCTACTACCCGGTGCTCATGGCCGCCGACATCCTGCTCTTCGACACCCACGTCGTGCCGATCGGCGCCGACCAGCGGCAGCACGTGGAGCTCGCGCGCGACATGGCCGCTCGGGTGAATCACCTCTTCGGCGACGGCACGCTCGTGGTGCCCGAGCCGCTCATCACCGAGGCCCCGCTCGTGCCCGGCCTCGACGGGCAGAAGATGAGCAAGAGCAAGGGCAACTCGATCCCGCTCTTCGAAGGCGGCAAGAAGCTCCGCAAGCTCTGCATGTCGATCCTCACGGGCTCCGAGACGCTCGAGGAGCCGAAGAAGGCGGCCGGCACGCCGGTCTTCGAGATCTACCGACAGATGGCGAGCGCCGAGCAGGCGAGCGAGCTCGAGGCCAAGCTCGCCGCGGGCAACTTCGGCTGGGGCCACGCGAAGGACGCGCTCTACGAGGTGCTCGAGAGCAGCCTCGCACCCGCCCGCGAGCGCTTCGTGACCTTGCGGGCCGACCCGGCCGAGCTCGATCGAACCCTGGCCCGCGGGGCCGAGCGCGCCCGAGGGATCGCGCAGGCGACGCTCGCGCGCGTCCGGGAGCGGATCGGGGTCCGCTGAGGCGCCAGGGGATCGTCCATGATCCCCCGCAAGGTTTTCATAGCTCCGCATCGGATGCGCTCCGATGCCTGGACCGCCCCGGAGCCAGATTCGCAATTCCCCGAGATCACAGGGGTTTGAGATCGCCGTTCCCCTGCGACGGCCCTGGAATGTGGCTTGCTGTCGAGGGGGCGTGGCCACCTCTCTCCTCCACCGCCGGAAGGGCTCCCCGCGCACCTCGCGGGCCGGCTTCACGCTCATCGAGCTGATGATCGTGGTCGTCATCGTCGGGGTGACGGCGGCGCTCGTCGCGCCCGCCGTGATGCGGACGATGGGCATCGCCCGAGCGAACCGTTGCCAGTACGACGCTGCGCGCATGTTCCGCGCCGCGCGCACCAACGCGATCGGCACCGGGCGCGCCCACCTGATCGAGCTCGTGCCCACGGCCGGCAACGTCCAGCTCAACGTCTACATCGGTGACTCGTCGAGCTGCTCGCGCTCTTGCTGGACGGGTGGTGCATGCGGCCCCGCGATCGTCGGCACGGCGGCGCCGGTCGATGGCATCGCGGAGATCAACTACACGCAGAACCCGCACGGCGTGCTCATGCGTTACCTCCCGGGCCCCGGCGGCACCGTGCCGCGCCAGGTGTGCTTCGAGCCGCAGGGCGAGCGGTGGCAGCGCGCCGGCACGACGGGCCCGTTCACGCGCGGCACTGCCACGCTGATCTTCGCGATCGATCGCCTCGAGCTCGGCGGCATGGCCGGCGACCCGCAGCGTCAGGTCGTCATGCCCCAGTACGGCACCGCGAGGGTGTTGCGATGAGCCAGGGTCTCCGACAGCGAACGTCGCGCCGCCGTGCGCGGGCCGGCTTCAACCTCGTCGAGGTGATGATGGCCGTGGCCATCCTCGCCGTGGGCGCGACGGGCATCCTCGGCCTCCAGACGGCCGCGATTCGCGGCAACCAGGAGGCGAACGAGTACGCGACCGCGACGCGCACCGTCGAGTTCTGGCTCGATCGCTATCGCCTCGACGCGCTCGCGTGGCGCCAGGGCGGCTCGGGCACGCTGCCCTCGCCCGTGCTGCTCGCGAACACCGAGCTGCTCCGCGTGATCCCCGCGGCGGGTGGCACCGGCTGGATCGTGCCCACCACGACCAGCCCCACGTTCCCGGCCGCGAGCCAGCTCTCGTTCAACGGCAACCCGCTCCCGCCTGCGGGCGCGCCGACGCCGATCTTCTGCACGCAGTCGAACCTGCGCTGGGTCTACGACGCGACCGCGATCCGCGTCGACGTGCGCACGTTCTGGCGTCGCCGCGGCTACACCGCGACGGCGACGGCGCTCGCCTGCCCGGCGGCGCCCGACCGCATCAACTACCACATGGTCCAGGCGTCCACGCTCGTGCGCTGGACCCCCGAAGATCCGAGGCGGCTCTGATGGCGCGCTCGAGCTCTCGACGGTCCTCGGTCCGCGCTCGCTCCCGAGCGGCCCGCGCCACGCGCGCAGGCTTCACGCTGATCGAGATGATGGTCGCGCTGATGATCGGCGCGATGGTCATCGCGACCGTCTACACGATCGGCGCCTCGGCGGCGCGTCACTTCCAGGAGCAGCAGCGCATCTCGCAGCTCCAGCTCGGCGTGCGTCTGGCGCTCGATCGCATCCGACGCGACGTGGCGCGCGCGGGCTTCCTCGCGACGATGAACAGCGCGAGCGACACGCCCTGCGGCCCGCCGCCCATCGCGCAGATCCGCGGCCTCAACGTGGTCGACCGCAGCGCGGTGTCCTCGGCGGCGCTCGCGTCGATGAGCGGCTGGGGCCCCGCGGTGTCCCACGGTGATCGGCTCGACGTGACGGGCAACTTCCGCACGGGCGACTCGTACGTCGTGCGCGAGTGGCAGGGACTGAACCTGCAGCTCGGCACGAACTTCATGAGCTACCGCCGCAGCTTCACGGCGGATCCGGCGTCGGCGACGAACACCATCGACACCGCGCTCGTGCAGGAGACCTTCCGCCCGGGCACGCCGATCATGGCGCGCCTCGGTGGCGGCATGCGCGCGTGGACGACCGTCGGCTCGGTCACGGCGAACAGCATCGGCACGAACGCGATGCTCACGACGACGTCGGCCCTCTCGTGCCCCGGCGCGGTGGGCATGGAGGGCTGGGCGCAGGGTGGTGTGACCGTCGCGCCGGTCTCGCTCGTCCGCTACGAGATCGTGAACGCGGCGACGCCGTACCTCGGCAGGCCGGTCGTGCCGGGCCTCGCGCCGCGCAACGCGCTCGTCACGGGCACGAACACCGTGCTCATGCGCACCGAGCTGAGCCCGCTCGATCCGACCATCGTGATCGACGGGCCCGCGCCCATCCTCGAGTACGCGGTTCACTTCGACGTCGACGTGTTCGCGGACATGGCGGTCGGCACCAACCCCGCGCAGCACCGCCTCCTCGACGACGCGGCGGCCGCCACGCGCACGACGAACAACCCCGCGACCATCCGCGGCGTGCGCATCAGCCTCGCGGCGCGCACCCCCGAGCACGACCCGCGCCTCACGGAGCAGGTGCCTGCGCTCGGCGACGGCACGCCCCGCGTGTTCCGCGTCTTCGCGGCGCCGCGCGCTGGCGGCTCCCGTGTTCGATCGGCCTACACCGAGGTCTTCCTCCCCAACGCGAGCGTGCGGTGATGACGATGACCAGACACGACACGACAACCCAGGTGCGGCGTCGCCGCCGCGTCGATCGAGGGGCGCTGGCGCTCCGAGGCGAGCAAGGCGCGGCGATGCTCGTCGTCATGCTCGTGCTCCTCGTGGTGACGGCGAGCGCGACGCTGGCAATCTACTCGACGCAGTTCGAGGTGCGCGCGACGGGCCACCAGCGCCAGGCGATGCAGACCTCGATGGTCGCCGAGGCGGGCCTCGTCGCGGCCACGACGACGATCGAGATGGTCGGTGGCGCGCGCGTGCTCCGCTGGCGCATGGAGCGTGCGCCGCGCGCGGTCGGCACGCGCCTCTCGGCCGAAGATCCGCCGCTGAGCGCGATGAACAACGAGACGGAGCGCTTCCTCTCGAGCGACCTCGTCCCCGGCACCGCGCCGAGCGTGCGTCTGGCCACGACCGACGCGAGCGGCTTCGCGCTCTCGGCCTTCGAGCCCCGCTACATCGTCGACATCAACGACGGCTACAACATCCTTCCGACCTTCGTCGGGCAGGCGGCCGGTACGCGCGTCGACGGCAACGGCACGGTCCAGATGCAGTTCTACGTGGCGACCGTGACCTCTCGCGGGCGCCTCGTCCGCAACGGCCTGCTCGACGCGAACGGTGGCTACGCCTCCGGCGTCTTCACCCCGCCCGAGGCCGGCCGCCCCGCGCACCTCAGGCGCGACATCTTCGAGACCGCCGCGACTGCGCGGTCCGTGACGATTTCCGGCCCCTACTCGCCGATGTGAACGGAGGAATGCGATGAGCCACCCCCAGATGTCCGCTCTCCGATCCCGCGCCCGGGCCCTGCCTGCCCGGCTCGCCTCCACGGCGCTCGTGCTGGCCGCGATGCTCGCCACGTTGGGCACGGCCGAACGCGTCGCCGCGCAGGAGCCGGACGTGCGCAACGTGCGCCCGGCCGTGATGCTGCTCGTCGACACCTCTGGCTCCATGGAGTACGCGCTCAACGCGCGGTCGGGCTCCGTGGCCGGTCGTGTCGCGGACTGCACGCGCGCCGAGCGCGACCGCTGGGTCTCGCTCGTCGAGGTGCTCACCGGACCGATCTCGTCGTACACGTGCGACTCGGTGAACCGCCGCGTCTCGTACGTCGGCGCACCGGACCAGTACTACCCGCTGCACTTCGCGCGGCCCCGCTCGGCGGGCAACGCGTACGTGACCGGAGGCGCCTTCCCGCAGGGCAACGGCATCCTCGACACGTACCTCGAGCGCGTGAAGTTCGGCCTGATGGTCTACGACAACATCTACGGCATGTACACGGGTGTCGACGAGCACCTGATCATGATGCAGGAGACGGACTACCTCGCGCGTCCGCTCGACTCCGTCGGTCCGCGTGGTGACTACTCGTACGGCCCGAACCGTCGCGTCACGTTCCCTGGCTGCGCCACGACCTACATGGTCAACGCCGGCGCGCGTCACGAGACCGTGCCCACCAGCGTGGGCGGCGCGCTCGTCTCCTACGGCATCGACACGACGGCGGATCCGAACCGCTTCCGCACGATCAACGCGGCGATCCAGGATCGTCTGCTCACCTCGCGCCCGTACGGCGCGACGCCGACCGCGGCCCTCCTGCAGGACTACGAGTACTACCTCGGCAACCACCCCGACGCGGCCCCGCCGACCACGCCCGGCGCGCTCGATCGCCTCGCGGCCTGCCGTCCGCAGTACGCGATCCTCATCACGGACGGTCAGCCCTCCGATCCGTTCCGCACCACGATGCGCTGCGACACGCCGGGCTACACCTGCCCCTACGATCGCTCGGTCGACATCGTGACCCGCCTCTGCGGCGTGGGCGCGGACGGTCGCTGCACGAGCGCACGCTTCCGCGGCCTCTTCGCCGTGCTCTTCCAGCCGGGCGCGGCGGCGGATGCCGACGTCGCGCAGGCGACCTCGATCATGAACAACATCGCGGCGGCCGGTGGCACCTGCGCGACGCCGGGCGCGTGCGCGTACCTCGCGACCGACCCCGCCTCGCTCAGCGCGGCCATCACCGCTGCGCTCGACCGCGCGACGCCGGGTGCACGCACGCGCACCTCGCCTTCGTTCGCGTCGGTCTCGCTCTCGGGCGGCGGTCAGGGCCAGTACGAGCTCACCTCGGGCTTCCTCGTCGGCGACAGCACGCAGCCCTGGTCGGGCGTGCTCAACCGCCAGCGCTGGGAGTGCGATGGCACCACGCCGGTCGCTCGCACCGTCGCGGCGCGCGACCGCTTCTCCGAGACGCTGAACTCGCAGGCGAGCCGCAACATCCGCACGGTCGCGACGTCGAACCCGACGCAGATGGCCGGTGTCATCACCAACAGCACGGTCTCGGCGGCCACGCCCGCGCCCGCGCTCGCGAGCCCCGGTGGCACGACGACGACCGCGTTCGGTACGCCGCTCGTCGTCGGCAACGGCGCGATCACCCCGCTCCACTTCGGTCTCGCCCCGGGCGACACCGTGCAGCGCACGACGTCGATCACCTGGGTGCGCGCGGATCCGGGCTCGGGCCGCGAGGCCCACAAGCTCGGCGACATCTATCACTCGCAGCCGACGATCGTGACCGCACCGCGCGGCGACATCTCGGACGAGTCGTACAACCTCTTCCGTCGGCGCGCCGACATCGCGGGCCGCCCTCCGATGGTCTACTTCGGCACCAACGACGGCGTCATCCACGCGATGGTGCTGGCGAATCACACGTCCTCGCTCGGCACCGTGCTCACGGAAGGACAGGAGCTCTGGGGCTTCGTGCCGCCGGCCGTGATGGGACGCATCAACTCGGCGCGCCAGGCGCGTGAGTTCCTCGTCGACGGCCCGCCCGTCGTGCGTGACGTCTTCTTCAGCCGCCGTCCCGGCGATGCGCCGGATGGCAACGCGTACCACACGGTCCTCCTCATGGGCCTCCGTCAGGGTGGTCCGCAGTACGTCGCGATCGACGTGACGAACCCCGAGGCGCCCGTCTTCCTCTGGCAGTGGACGCACCCGCACATGGGCGCGGCCTACGGTCGCCCCGCCATCACGCAGGCGCTCGTGGACGTGGGCAACGGCCCCGAGGAGCGCGCCGTCGCGATCCTCCCGGGCGGTGCGGGCACCCGCGGCCCGGGCTCGTGCGCCGTGCTCCCGAGCAACCGCGCGCCGCGCAGCACCTCGCAGACCTCGGACTCGCGTCCGCAGAACTCGTGCTGGACGGGCCCGGCGGGTCGCGGCCTCTGGGTGGTCGACGTGGCCACGGGCCGCACGATCCGCGGCTGGGACGCGACGACGATCCAGATCCCCATGACCGGCGCGGTCTCGCTCTTCACGGGCCAGACGGGCTCGATCAGCACGCGCGCGTACATGACGAGCGCCGATGGCGTGCTCTGGCGCCTCGATATGTCGTCCTCGGATCGCTCGCAGTGGACCTTCCGCCCCTTCCACGACATCTACTGGAACGATGGCTCGCTCGCAGGTCACCCCTCGATGGACGCGCCGGTCGTGTCGATCGACGACCAGCAGCGCCCCGTGATCATCCTCGGCACGGGTGACCTCGAGAACCTCGAGACGCCCGGCAACAACTACGTGGTCTCGCTCACCGAGATCCCGTCGGCCACGCCGTTCGTCGCGACCGCCCAGATCAACTGGGAGATCCGTCTTCGTCCGCAGGAGCTGGTCACGGGCCCGATCGAGCTCTTCGACGGCCGCGTCTACTTCGGCTCGTTCATCAGCGGCGCGACCGCTGCGGACGCCTGCGAGTTCGGCACGAGCCGCCTCTGGGGCGTCGACTACATGCGCACGGGCTCGCTGCCCACGGGCTACCCGACGCCGGGCTCGAGCCGCTCGCCGTACTACGGCTGGGAGGCAGGCGCGTCGGCGGGCACCCGCACCTTCTCGCAGCACTACATGGATCTCGGCCGCAACCAGATCGTGATGGGCGTCGGTGTGACGCAGCGTCCGACCTGCGTCGTCGGCTCGACGATCAGCGACCCGTACGTGGGCCCGCGCTTCGACGTCGATCAGATCGGTGGCGGTCAGTTTGAGCTCGTCGCGCAGGTCAGCTCGGACGCGGAGACGGCTGGTGGCGCGCTGCCGGACGTGCAGACGGTCCGCCGCACGCTGCCGGCGCCGGTCTCCTACACGCGCACGGTCGGTACGGCCGCCGTCCCGTACTGATGTTGCTGGAGGGGCCGTGCGGCCCCTCCCCCGCGTGACGCGGGGCCCTCCCGCTCCATTCGCTGACGCGAATGCTCCGCGCGGGGCCCCAGCCCCGCTTGGCGCCTCGCGCCGCGCTCGGCGGGATCTCGGTTCAGCGTGACGTGGGTTGTCCTGGAGGGACCGTGCGGCCCCTCCCCCGCGTGACGCGGGCGCGCGGTACCATCCCGCCATGTCGTTCCAGCGAGGCTCTCGCGTGCTCACCCTCGTCGCGCTCGTCGCGTCGGGGGTGAGTGCTTGTGGTGAGGACGAGGCGAGCACGGACGAGTCCGGCGAAGCGACCGAGGTCGTCGAGCCGGTGCCGGTGCCCGAGGCGCCGCCGGCGCCACCGCCCGATCGCAACCCCGATGGCTCGCTGATCGAAAGCGACGAGTACGTGGGCGGTCTGCGCTTGCCGCGAGGCCTTCGCGAGGTCGCGCTGAACGAGCGACAGCACTACTACGAGGGCCCGTACGTGCCCGAGGCGTACGTGAACTACTTCGGTCCGCGTCTCCTCACCGGCACCGTGGAGCAGCTTCCGGGCGGTGGCGCGCGCTACGCGGAGGCCACCGCGCGCGAGGGGCGTGGTGGTGTGGTCGTCATGGACGTGCTCGTGTCGCCGGGCGCTGCGGGGACCACGCTCGTGACGATCGACGAGCGGCCGCCCGTGCCGGCCGTGCCTCCGAGCGAAGAAGAAGTCCTGCGCGAGCTGCGCCGCACGATCGGGCAAGAGCAGTGACGCGCACGCACGCGTAGCGAGCGATGAGCGAGCGCGCCTCGAGCCCAGCCACCGACGAGCCGACGTCCCCGCCACGATCCGCGTCGCACCCCCGAGGCGCGGCGATCTCCACGTATCTCTTCGCGCGCGCGATGGGCCTCGTGTCGCTCGCCGCGTTCGTCTCGCTCCACGTGCAGCTCGAGGGCCTCTTCGGCAGCGACGGTGTCGTGCCGCTCGCGCCGCGCCTCGAGCACCTCGGCTTCACGGACGTACCCTCGCTCCTCGTGCTCACGGGCGCGAGCGATGGCGCGATGGGCCTGGTCGCGTTCGTCGGCGAGCTCGCTTCGGTCGCGCTGCTCGTGGGCGTGCTGCCGGGCCTCGCCGCGCTGGTCGCGTTCGCGGCGTACCTCTCGTTCGTGGGCGTCGGTTGGCCGTTCGTGCCGCTCCAGTGGGACACCTTGCTCCTCGAGGCGCTCGTGCTCACGGCGCTCGCGAGCCCGTGGGATCGCGTGCTCGTGCGTCCGAGCGTGCTGCCCGAGCCGCACGTGGTGGCGCGGGTCGCGATCGTGTTCCTCGCGTGCCGGCTCCACGTCGCGAGCGGTCTCGTGAAGGTGCTCTCGGGAGATCCGCACTGGGCGGCCCTGGACGCGCTCGACTACCACTTCGAGACGCAGCCCCTGCCGACGCCGCTCGCGCCGCTCGTGCACGCGCTGCCCACCTCGATCCACGCGGCGATGACGCTCGTGGTCTACGGGCTCGAGATCGTGCTGCCGCTCGCCGCGCCCGCGCGCGTCGCACGCCCTTGGGTGCTCGCGGGCCTCTGGCTCCTGCAGCTCACGATCGCGCTCACGGGAAACTACGGCTTCTTCAACGCGCTCTCGGCCGTGCTCGCGCTGCCCTTGCTCGACGATGCGCAGACGGAGCGATGGGCGCCGTGGCTCGCACGTCGCGTCGGTGTCGAGCCCGCGACGGAGCCCAGGCGCGGCGCGCGACGCGTCGGTGTCGTGGGTGTGCTCGCGATCGGTCTCGTCACGCTCGGCGCGCTCGACTTCCTCGAGACCGTCGGTGCGCGCTTCCCCGAGCCGATCGAGGACGCGCGCGCGGCCCTGGGTCGTCTGCACCTCACGAGCCCGTACGGTCCCTTCGGCGTGATGACGACGGTGCGTCGCGAGATCTCGATCGAGGTGTCGCCCGACGGCGCGCGCTGGGAGGCGGTGCGCTTCCACCACAAGCCCGACGACGTGGCGGCCCCGCTCCCGATCGTCCCGCTGCACATGCCGCGCATGGACTGGATGCTGTGGTTCGCCGCGCTCGGAGAGCCCGAGGACGCGCGCTGGATCCTTCTGCTCGAGCGCGGGCTGCTCGAGGATCGCGCCGCGGTGCGAGGCCTCTTCGCCGACGTTCCCTTCGCGGGGCAGGTGCGCTTCGTGCGCGCGGTGCGACACCGCTACCGCTTCGATCCGAGCGGCGAGGCCACCTGGGTGCGCGACGAGCGCGAGCCCTTCGGCCCCACGCTCTCTCGTCGCTGATCACGTCGGCGCGCGTCGGCGCTCGCGTCAGTCGCGGATGGTCCGGCGCTCCCAGCGGAAGATCCACCGAAGGGACTCGGTCTCGGTCATTTCCTGCATCTCGCCCATGGGCCCCGGTGCGACGAACTCGGTCTCCTTCTCCGCTTCCATGCGGTGCGGAAGGAGGGTCGTCGGCTCGATGACGAGGCGCAGCGTGCCCTCGATCGAGCGGATCGTGGCGGGGCCCGGACCGGCCGCGCCCGCGAGCGCCTCGGCGCCGTAGTGCGCGGTGACTTCGAGCGACACGCAGCCGTCTTCGGCGTCGCCCTCGAAGCACGGGCCCGTCCCGAGGAGCGTCGTCATCGTGGACTGCTGCGCGGTCTCGCCCGCGCCGGTCGTGCGCTCGTCGCGGAGGGCCACGAGCTGACCGCGCTCGACGTGGAGCTCGTCGAGCATCGTGATCGGACGCAGGAGGCTCTGCACCTGCCGCGAGAGCATCTCGGGATCGCCCGAGAGCATCGGCGCCATGCCCTGGAACGCAGGCAGCGCGCGCAGCTCCGGGCTCGTCGCCGCCTCGACGGCCTCGCGCAGATCGGCGCCCGTGCGCTCGGGCTCGAGCAGCGAGAGCGCGTCGAGATCGGTGGTGAAGCGCGCGGAGGGGAGGAACGTGGCCGCGACGAGCACGCCGTTCAGCGTCTCTCCGGGGCCCCCCGGCGGCGTGCGGAGCGTGAGCTCGCTCGTGCGCAGCGTGGTCTCGCTGCCGCGTCGAGAGATCGCGACGCGGAAGCGCGCGCTCGAACGTCCGCTCCGAGGCAGCCCCGTCCTCTCCACGGTGCGCGAGGTCTCGCAGCGTCCACGCGCGCCCGAGGGCCAGTCGAAGTGGAGCGTGATGGGCCCCGCCGATCCGCTGCGCGAGATCTCGGCGGCGTCGGTCGTCGTGCTCGCCGTCGTCGCCTCGGTCGACGTCGAGCCCGTCGTCGTCTGGTGTTCGGCGCCCGCGTCGGCGTCGGCGTCGCAACCGGCCACGAGGCTCGAAGAGGGGGCCACGACGAGCAAGGCCAGGGCGAGGGCCGAACGCGACATGCCGAGAGTCTATTACGTCTGCCCGCGAGGTCGGCCCGGTTCTTCGAGCCCGCCCGCACGAAGGCTGGCCTCCCAGGACCGCACCGATGGGTCGGGTGCATGCGTGCGGGCTCCGCTCTATGCTGCCGGCCCTCCGCTGCCCCCGAGGTGAACCGTGATCGAAGAGCACCCGCGTCTGGCCCTGACCTTCGACGACGTCCTGATGCTCCCGGGCTATGCGGACTTCCTGCCCTCCGAGGCCGACGTTCGCACGCGCATCACGCGCGACCTCAAGCTCAACATCCCGATCCTCAGCGCGGCGATGGACACCGTCACCGAGTGGCGCACCGCCGTCACGATGGCGCGCGAGGGTGGCATCGGTGTCCTGCACAAGAACCTCTCGCCCGAGGACCAGGCGCGCGAGGTGCTCAAGGTCAAGCGCGCCGAGAGCGGCATGGTGCTCGACCCCGTGACGATCGAGCCGACGCGCTCGCTGCGCGAGGCCTTCGACGTCATGCGCAAGCACGACATCTCGGGCCTGCCGGTCGTGAAGGACGGAAAGCTCGTCGGCATCCTCACGAGCCGCGACGTGCGCTTCGAGAAGAACCTCGGCCAGCCCGTCGAGCAGCTGATGACGAAGGAGCTCGTCACGGTGCCGCTGGGCGTCTCGCAGGATCGGGCGCGCGAGCTCCTGCACGCGCACCGCATCGAGAAGCTGCTCGTGACGGGGGACCACGGCGAGCTCGTCGGGCTCATCACGATCAAGGATCTGCTCCAGGCGGACCGCAACCCGAACGCCATCAAGGACGGCAAGGGACGCCTCCGCGTCGCCGCGGCGCTCGGCGTGGGCGCCGATCGCGGCGAGCGTGCTGCGGCGCTCGTGGCCGCGGGCGTCGACGTGCTCGTGATCGACACGGCGCACGGTCACAGCAAGGGCGTCATCGACGCGGTGCGCGCGACGCGGAAGGAGCACCCGCACGTGCAGATCGTCGCCGGCAACGTCGCCACGGCGGACGCGACCGAGGCGCTGATCGAGGCGGGCGTCGACGCCGTGAAGGTCGGCATCGGCCCGGGCTCGATCTGCACGACGCGCATCGTCGCAGGCGTGGGCGTGCCGCAGTTCACGGCGATCGCGGACTGCGCGCGCGCCGCGAGCAAGAAGGACATCCCCATCATCGCCGACGGTGGCATCAAGTTCTCGGGCGACGTCGTCAAGGCGATCGCCGCGGGCGCCGAGACGGTGATGATCGGCTCGCTCTTCGCCGGCACCGACGAGACGCCGGGTCAGGTCGTTCTCTACCAGGGCCGCAGCTACAAGCAGTACCGCGGGATGGGCTCGCTCGGCGCGATGCGCAAGGGCAGCAAGGATCGCTACGCGCAGGCCGACGTCGAGGACGCGGGCAAGCTCGTGCCCGAGGGCATCGAGGGCCGCGTGCCGCACCGCGGGCCGCTCGGCAACGTCGTGTACCAGCTCGTCGGCGGCCTCCGCGCCGGCATGGGCTACACCGGCTGCCGCACGATCGCGGAGCTCCGCACCAAGGCCAAGCTCGTGCGCCAGACCGCACAGGGCCTCAAGGAGAGCCACGTGCACGACGTCGTGGTCACCGAAGAGGCGCCCAACTACCGCGTGTGAACACCGCGCACCGTCGTGGTCTCGCCGCGACGAGGATGTCGGGTCGCGGCCTCGGCCTCGTGGGGAGTGACCCTCGATGCCGCTCGGGGCGACCCCGGAAACCACGGTGTTCGCGCACGACGCGCGGGTCCACGCGCGTGTGGCGCGCATCCTGCTGACACGACGTCATGACCAGCGACAGCCATTCGTCTCAGCGCGTGCGGCGCCCGGTCGTGGTGGACACGTGGGCCGCGACGCTCTCCTCCGCGAACGACGAGCCCGTCGTCGAGGAGGCGGTGTCTGCGTCGGCCGTGCGCGTGCTGGTCGTGGGCGTGACGCCCACGGCGGTGGTTTCACTCGCGCGAAGCTTCCTCCGCGAGGGTGCGCGGGCGTGGACCACCACGCAGCTCGACGAGCTGCCCTCGCTGCTCGCTGGCGGCGAGTGGACCTACGTGATGGCCGAGCACTCGATCGAGGCGGTGGTTCGTGAGCACCTGCGCTCGCTGCATCGCGAGACTCCCGTCGAGCGCTTCGCGACGCGTGCGCTCGACGACTGGTCGACGCACGTCCTTCCGCTCGACACCGAGCAGATCGCCGCGCTCCAGGCACGCCACGCGGCCTGAGAGCGTGAGTCACTTGCATTGACTCACGCTCTCACATTTCTTGCCGGAGGGTCTGGCCGCAGCCCCTCCCTCTCGCCGAGTGAATCGGCGAGAGCCTCCCTCCCGCCGAATCGAGCCCGTGGCACTCGCATCGATCAATCCGAGTGCCACGTGCTCTGAGCGCACCTGACACGCCGAGGCGCCGCGTCGCGCCCAGGTCGCTCGGCTCCATTCGCCGGATTCGCGTGACTGGGCGCGGCGGCGGGTCCTCTGGCAACATGCTCGGGCATGTGGGGTCGCTTCGCGGTCGCTTCGTTCCTCGTGTGCCTCGGCCTCGTGTCGGGGGGATGTCATCGGCGTTCGGCGACGCACGTCGACGCGCGGCGGCACCAGAACCTCGAGCGTCGCGCCGCGCGTGATCTCTCGTGCCCCGGCGTCGCGCTCACGATCGAGCAGCTCGACGAGCGCCTCTGGCGAGCCTCCGGCTGCGGCGGGTGGGTGGACTACGCGATCATCGCGAACGGTCGGCACCGCCGCTACGGCGCGCGCTGGCGTGTCGTCATCCCGCTCGCCCAGCGAGCGATGGCGGAGCTCGGCTGCTCGCCCGAGCAGATCCACTTCGAGGGCCGCTCGCCGCGTCGCTACGCCGTCGCCGGCTGCGGCCGCGCGGTCGAGATGGAGCTGCGCTGCGGCGACGTCGACTGCGGCTGGGTCGCCGCGACGCCGATCCAGAGCGTCGCGCCTCCGACCGTCGCGCCCTCGACCGTCGCGCCCCCGACCACTGCTCCGGGCGTCGTGGTGCAGCCGACGGTCGAGGCCACGCCCGCGCAGCCGCCGCCGGGCTACGGCGCGTCCGTCACGGTGACCGTGCAGTGATCTCCTGCTCGTGCGCGACCACGCGTCAGTCCACGTCGCGCATGCGCTCGAGCATCTCTTCGGGCTCGATGAACTGCGTCACGCGCTGCTCTTCGTCGCCCTCGCTGCCGTGCATCACCACGAGCGGAAGGCCGCGCTGGTTGTAGCTGGCCAGGAGCGCGTCCTCTTCGGGGGTGCGCTGCGAGAGATCGACGTGCACCGCGATGAAGCGCTCGCCCTCGCGCACGACGCGCGGGTCGGTGAAGGTCTCGCGGTCGAGCTCGCCGCACGCGCCGCACCAGCTCGCGCCGAAGTCGACGATGAACGGCGTGCCCGTGGAGCGCGCCTCCGCGAGCGCCTCGCTGAAGTCCTCGCGCCACTCGATGCGCGCGCCCGGCGGCGGGAGCATCAGGTACATCACGACGAGGAAGCCGCCGGCGGTGCCGAGCAAGACGCCCACGCCCTTGCGGACGCGCTCCACGGTCGTGCCCTCCTTGAAGTCGAGGTGGATGGCGCCGATCGCGACGGCGGCGACGAGGAGCGCGATCGCGACGCCGAGCAGCACGTAGTCGCGCGTGAGCACGTCCATGAGCTGCGGCACGAGGTTGCGCAGGTAGAAGAGCGCCATCACCAGCATCACGATGCCGAAGACGCTCTTGACCGCCTCCATCCAGCGGCCCGACTTCGGGAGGCCCACGGCGAAGGTGCCGACCACCCAGAAGAGCGAGCCGAGGCCGAGCGCGTACATGAACATGCCCGCGCCGCCGAGCACGACGTCGTGCGTCTGGCCGATGTAGGTGAGGAGACCGACGATCGCCGGGCCCGTGCACGGGGCCGCGATGAACGCGCACACGAAGCCGAGCGCGAACGCGCCCTTGAAGCCCACGCCGCCCTCGACGGAGGTGAAGCGATCCTTGAGCGCGGGCGGCAGATCGAGCTCGAAGGCGCCGAACATCGAGGCCGCCAGCGCCGTGAAGAGGAGCGCGAAGGCGACGAGCACGATCGGGTTCGCGAGCCACGCGCCGAAGACGCCGCCCGTGAGGCCCACGAAGATGCCGAGCGGCACGAAGGGCGTCGCGATGCCGAGCACGAACACGCTCGAGAGCAGCGCGGCCTCGACCTTGGTCTTGGCCTCGCGCGCGCCGAAGACACTCACCGTGATCGCGATCATCGGATACACGCACGGCGTGAGCGCGGTGCCGAGGCCGACCAGGAAGATCAGGCCGAACGCGACGAGGTAGTTGCCCGACGACAGGGCGTCGGTGAACTGTGTGCTCACGTCGCCGAGGAAATCGGCGCGCGCCGAGCCGGGCGCAGCGAGCGAGGCGGCGAGCGCCGCGAGCGCGACGAGGGCGAACGGTGCGAGGGCGCGGAGGCGGGCGGGCATGGCGACCACGATGATAGCGTGCCGCGAGCGCACGTCGCGCCCACCCGCCCCGCCGATGCGGGGGGTGCTCGCGGCCGGCTCGACGGGTCGCGCGGGTCGCACGTCCGGGGGCGTGAACGGCTGGCGAGGGCCCCGAAACCGTATCAACACACCGCATGCGCCGACGCGCCGGGCTCCGCACTCCCTCTCGCGCCCTCCTGTGCGTCGCCGCCGCGACGTTGTTCGTGGGCTGCTATCGGACGAACGTCCGGAGCGAGCCCGACGCCGGCCCGCCGCCGCCCGACGCGTGGATGCGCCCCTTGCCCGATGCCCGCGGGCCCGATGCGTGGGCGCCCGACGCCTTCGTGCCGCGCAGCGAGTGCGAGGCCGATCGCGACTGCCCCGGCGCGCTCTGCGTGCACGACCTCTCGCTGCCGCCGCGCGATCTGGCCGACGTGCCGCTGCGCTGCGCGGGGCCCGTGGGCATGCCGCCGCCCGGCAGCGAGTGCGTCGAGAACACCGGGTGCGACCACGGCATGTGCGCGCTCACGGGCGGTTGCGTCGCGCCGTGCGCGACGAGCGCGGACTGCGGGCCCGACGAGCGCTGCACGCGCGTGCCGGTCGTCACCAGCAACACCGCGATGCAGTTCGCGCGCGCGTGCGTGCACTGGGTCGACGCGCCCGCGACCGTGACGGTGGCCGGCCTCGAGCGTGTCTCGTTCCCTGCGTTCTCGAGCCAGGATCTCCCCGTCGAGGCGCTCACGGCGCCGACGCGCATGGTGCTGCACGTCGCCGACGGCCTCGACGACGGTCGCTTCGTGTCGCGGGTCGTCTCGAGCTCGGGCGAGCTCGTCTTCGATGCCTTCCAGCTCGGTGTGACGCGCCAGCCCCTCGTGGTCGCGCCGTTCCAGGATCTCGTCCCGATCCTCGTCCCGAACGGCGATCCGGACTTCCCGATCGGGACGAGCTTCGTCGCGACGCTCGAGACGGGCAGCACGAGCTCGGTGCAGCGCATCGTGCTCGACCGCGCCGCGCCCGGCTCGCTGCTCGATCTCACGTTCGTGTACGTCGGCGTCGAGGGCCCGCGTGACGACGGCACGCCGCCTCGCGCCGTCTCGCGCATGGTCGAGCAGTTCGGCGCGCTGCTCGAGACCATGGGCGTGCGCGTCGGCATCACACGTCACTTCACGATGCGTGGCGCGAGCGCGCGCATGTTCGAGGTCATCGAGAGCGACGCCGAGGTCGGCGAGCTGCTCGCCTTCTCGGCGGGCGCGTCGCGGCCCGCGCTGAACGTGTTCCTCATCCGCTCGGGCCGCGACTTCCTCGGCATCTCGGGGGGCGCACCAGGCGCGATGCTCGTGCACGGCACGCGCGCCTCGGGGATCGTGATCGGGTGGGAGGACGTGCTCTCGCTCGAGCCGATGGCGCCGCCCGATCAGCTCGGCACCGTGATCGGTCACGAGACCGGCCACTTCGTCGGCTTCCTCCACACGACCGAGCTCGACGGCTCCGTGTTCGAGCCGCTCTCGGACACCCCCGAGTGCACGCTCGCGCAGGACCTCGACGGCGACGGCATGCTCTTCCCCGAGGAGTGCGCGGGCTTCGGCGCCGACAACGTCATGTTCTGGGGCCCGTTCGTGCCCGGCCCACGCTTCAGCCCGCGACAGACACGCATCTTCCAGAACGCGATGGTGCTCCAATGAGATCGCGTCCGATCCTCACGACGTTCCTCGCGCTCGCGCTCTCGCTCGCGGTTGCACCGCGCGTCGCGGCGCAGCGCACGAGCCCGGCCGCACCCGCGCTCCGCGTGCGGCCCGCGGTGCAGACACGGGTCGAGCAGGCGCTGCTCGCGATCGACACGAGCGCGCCGCCGGCCTTCTGGGCCTCGCTCGGCAGCGAGGGTCTCGCCGCGCTCGCCGTGATCCTCGACGACGGCGCGCGGCCCGCGGGCCTGCGTCGTCGCGCCGTCGTGGCGCTCGGTCACTACGACGTCGCGGCCGCGCACGCCCTGCTGGACGCGCTCGCGCGCTCGCGGACCGAGGACGAGATCGTCTCGCTGCGCGCGCTCGACGTGCTCGCCACGCTCCGCGGCGCGAGCGCCCTGACCGCGATCGAGCGCGGCCTCGCGGATCCACGCGCCCTCGTCCGCGAAGGCGCTGCACAGACGCTCGGGCGACTCGTCACCGAAGGAGCGATCGACCCGGCGATCGCGCTCCGCGTGCTCGGTCCCGCGCGTGCGCGCGAGACGGAGGCGTTCGTTCGCCTCGCGCTCGACCGCGCGGTCGAGGCTCGCCCAGAGAGCGCGCCGCGCTGACCGTCGATCAGGGCTCGACGCACACGTCCCCGACGCACCTCATCGACGACGGGCACGACGCACCGCCGGCACAGCTCGGGCGCCGACAGATGCCCGACGTCGGGCTCGAGCACACGTAGGGCGCCGGGCACGGCACCGTGTCCGAGCACCGCAGGATCTGACAGCGTCCGCCGAGCGACGAGCACGTCATGCCGGCGCTGCAGTCGAGATCGCTCGTGCAGTCGCGCACGCACGCGCCCACGTCGGTGTCGCAGCGCGTGCCAGTCGGGCACGCCTCCATGCCGAGGAAGCACGCGCACACGCCGCCGGGTGCCGTGTCGTTGCAGAGGCCCGCGCCCGCGGGGCACTCGAGCGCCGACGTGCACTGCACCGGCCCGAGATCGCTGCGCGCCGCGTCGCGTCCAGCATCGCGGCAGCGCCGCATCGCGCCCCGCGTCCGGATCGAACGCGTCCTCGCCGCGCCGCGCGTCGAGGAGGATGAACGCGTCGTCGCCGACGAACGCGTCGATCGTGCTCGGCGCGTCGATGCCCGCGAACGCATCGTCGCTCGTCGTCGGCGCATCGTCGCGCGCGAGCGACGCGTCCGGCGTGCCGACGTCGTCGCTCGCCGCCGCTGCGTCCATGTCCGCGGCGTCGGTGCGGCTCGGGGCGGAGGCGTCGGGCTCGCCCTCACCACCACAGCCGCTGATCTCTGCGAGCCCGACGAGGGCCAGGACCACGAGCCATCCGCGCATCACTTCGATGTACCCCGTGTGCGCCTCGCCCTGGAAGGAGAGGAACTGCCGACCTCGACCTCAGTTGACTGAACGGATACTCAGTGGTCAGCATCGCGGGATGCCGCCGCCCCTCGCGAACCCGCCCAACCCGTGGTCGTCCACGCACCTCGAGCACGACGGTGATCACCTCGATGCGCCGCCTCCGCTGGCGAAGCTCGAGGTGCACGAGGAGCGGGCGAAGTCGATCCTCGCGCGCAACGACAGCCCGGACCTGACGTTCCGCTGGTCCCTCAACCCCTACCGCGGCTGCTACCACGGCTGTGCGTACTGTTACGCGCGGCCGAGCCATCAGTACTGGGGCTTCGGCGCGGGGACCGACTTCGATCGCAAGCTGGTCGTGAAGGTGAACACCGTCGAGCTCCTCCAGGAGGCGCTCGATGCGCCCTCCTGGCGGGGCGAGTGGATCGTGCTCTCGGGCAACACGGACTGCTACCAGCCGCTCGAGGCGAGCTATCGCCTCACGCGTCGTGTGCTCGAGACGTGCCTGCGGTACCGGCAGCCGCTCGGCGTGATCACGAAGTCGAGCCTCGTGCGCCGCGACGTGGACGTGCTCGGTGAGCTCGCGCGACGCGCGCAGCTCAGCGTGACGATCAGCGCCGCGATGCCCGACGACGCGCTCGGTCGTGCGCTCGAGCCGTACGCGAGCCCGATCTCCAAGCGCTTCGAGGCCATGCGCGCGCTCGCGGACGCGGGCGTGACGGTGGGCATCTCGCTCGCGCCGATCATCCCCGGCGTCAACGACGACGCGATCCCGCGCATGCTCGAGCGCGCACGCGACCACGGCGCGAGCTTCGCGTTCATGACGATGCTGCGGCTCTCGCGCGAGGTGCTGCCCGTCTTCGACGAGCGCCTCGGCGCGGCGCTGCCGCTGCGCGCCGAGAAGGTGCGGGCCGGCATCCGAGCGATGCGCGGCGGAGAGATGAACGACACGCGGTTCGAGAGCCGCATGCGGGGCGAAGGCGAGCGGTGGCGCATCGTCGAGCAGCTCTTTCGCCTGCACGTCGAGAAGCTCGGCCTCACACGCTCGGAGGTCGTCGTCGGCGAGGCGGCGCACACGTTCGAGCGCCCCAAGCGCCAGCTCGCGCTCTTCTGAGCGGTGTCCTGCGGTGGGCCCGAACGACCAGCCCTCAGGGTGACAAAATGAGGTCCGAGCCTTCCCCGAACGACCTCTCGCCGGTATGGTCGGAGCATGGTGCGCGCGCGTGACGTGAGGCCGGAGCCGTCGGGGATCAGTCCGACCTCGGGGCCTTGGTCTGCGAACGTGAGCCGCGCGCTGCGAGAGACCCTCGAGGCCTTCGCGTCGGAGCTCGTGACGAGCGAGATCCTGATGAACGCGCTCGCCGACGGTGGCTACGACGCGCCCCCCGAGAATTCCGCGGACCTTCAGGACTTCGCGGAAGGCCCGCTCCGCGCAGAGATCACGGCCGTGCTCGGTGGCGAGGTCGCGGACGCAGTCGTCGAGGGCCTGGCGCCGGTGCTCGGCATGATGAAGCGCGCCGAGCGCGACACCTCGGCGCCGGCCCCGCCTGCGCCGCCCACCGCGCTGCCGCCGAGCCCACCGTCGCCGCAGGCCGTCGTGCGGCCGCTGCGGCCCGTGTCGCGCCCCGACCTGCCCGCGCCGCCGCCGGCGCGCGCCGCGATCCCGATCCCTCCGACGCTGCTCTCGTCGCGGCCCCCTCGGTCGACGACGCCGCCCTCGCGACCGGCCATGGGACCGCGTCCGCCGACCAACCCCAACCTGCGCGCCGTGCGGTCTCCCACGAATCCGGGCGATCTCGCGGCCGTGCGGCCGACCTCGAGCCCCGAGGTCTCGCCCACGAGGTCGGCGAGCTCCGATCACAGGGCCGATCTGCGCGCCGTCCGCCCGCCGACCAGCCCCGGCGAGGCGCGCGCACCGCGCCCCGTCACGGGCGTGGGTCTGGTCGATCTGGCCGTGGTCTCTTCCGATCCGAGCCTCACGGCCGAGGTCGGCGCTCGCTTCGCGAGCCGTCGCGTCGCGATCGGCGCCGCGCTCACCGAGCTGCCTCGCGCGCGCGTCGTCCTGCTCGACACGCGGCACGCGCTCGATGAGCTGCGAGCGACCTGGCCCGTGGCGTCGGCGCCGCACGTCGCGGTGCTCTGGCCCGCCGATGCGCGCGAGCGTGCGCTCTTCGAGGCCCTCCAGCCTCACGTGCCCCGCGTGGTCTGCGCGGGTGACGAGGCCGAGCTCTCCGACGTCATCATGCTCGTCGCGCTCCAGCTCTCGCCGAGCTGACCTCGGAGCCGCACCGAGACCGGCGCCCGCCCGCGACCCTTCGATCGCGGGCGGGCTCCTTCGTCGTCAGGCCGCACGCTCGAGCGCACGGGCGAGCGCGCGCTCGGGCACACGCTCGTAGCCCGCGAGCTCGAGCGATGCGCTCGCACGACCTGCGCTCAGGCTCCGTGCGCGGCTGGCCCAACCGAAGAGCTCGGCGAGCGGCGCACGTGCGCGGATCTCGTGCTCGGTCGGCGAGCACGGCTCGAGCGAGAGGACGCGGCCCCGCCGCTGTGCGAGCTCGGCGACGAGCGCGCCCACGGTACCTTCGGGGCCGCGAACCGTCAGCGCCGCCACGGGCTCGAGGAGCACGGGGCCGGCGCGACGGAGCGCTTCACGGGTGGCCGCCTCGCTCGCGATGGCGAACGCGAGCTCGGAGGAGTCGTTGGGGTGATGTGCACCGCCGAGGCAGGTGACCTCGACGTCGACGACGGGGCTCTTCGAGAGCGGCCCAGACGAGAGCGCACGTCGGGCGCCTTCTTCGACGCCGGCGACGTACGCGCGCGGGATCTCTCCCTGGCGGACGGCATCGACGAAGCGGAAGCCCGAGCCCGGCTCGCCCGCCGCCACGCGCAGGCGCACGACGGCGAACTGACCGGGACCACCCGACTGTTTGCAGTGACGGTGCTCGAGCTCGGCGTGTCCCACGATCGTCTCGCGGTACGCCACGCGCGGCTCGCCCGCGCGTACGCGCACGTGGTGTCGAGCCTCGAGCAGCTCGATGGCCACGGCGACGTGGAGCTCACCAAGCCCCGAGAGCAGGGACTGACCCGTCTCGGGATCGGTGCGCGCGCGCAGCGATGGGTCCTCGAGCACCAGCGCGCCGAGGGCCATGGGCATGCGCTCGCGATCGCTCCGCTCGCACGGCTCGATCGCGACGGTGACGACGGGCTCGGGCACACGCAGCGTGTCGAGCACCGCGCGCGCCGTGGGGGTGGAGAGCGTCTCTCCGAGGCCGATGCGGCCTCCGACGATCGCGCAGACCTCGCCGGCGCGCGCCTCCGAGATCGCCTCGACCTGATCCGCGAAGAGCCGAACGAGCCGGCCGATGCGGACGCGTCGCGCTTCGCGCGCGAGCCACACCTCCGCGCCTTCGCGCAGGGTGCCCGCGTACACGCGCACGAAGGTGCGCGCGCCGTGAGGATCGATGGTGGTCTTGAAGGCGAGCGCGACGAGCGCGCCTTCGGCGTGCGGGGCGTGGTGCGTGCCGGTGACGGCGTCGATCACGTCCGCACGATCCGCGGGGGAGGGTAGGTGCTCGACGATCGCGTCGAGCAGCGGCTGCACACCGACGTCGGCGTACGCCGCGCCCGCGAGCGCCGGCACGAAGCGACGCGTGAGCGTGCCTCGCCGGATCGCCCCGAGGAGCGTCGCCTCCGAGGTGTCGCCGTGCGTGACATGCTCGGCCAGGAGCGCGTCGTCGATGGACGCGCACGCGTCGATCACGCGCGCTCTCGCGCGCTCGACGAGCTCGAGCTCTTCGCCTTCGATCGCGTGCGTGCGCACGTCGCGGCCGCGCGCGCCCTCGAACGAGAGCGCCACGCGCCGCACGACGTCGAGCACGCCGACGAGCGCGCCGTCGCGGTCGTACCGCGGTAGGACGACGGGGAGCACGAGCGCGCCCAGGCGCTCCTCGACGGAGCGACACGCACGCTCGAAGCTCGCGCCGGGGCGATCGAGCTTGTTCACGAACACGAGGCGCGGCACGCCGTGGTGATCGGCCTGCCGCCACACCGTCTCGGTCTGCGGCTCGACCCCGCGCGTGCCGTCGAGCACGACGACCGCGCCATCGAGCACGCGGAGGCTGCGCTCCACCTCGAGCGTGAAGTCGAGGTGGCCGGGGGTGTCGAGGAGCGTGAGCCGGTGCTCGCGCCAGCTGCAGCTCACCGCCGCGGCGCGGATGGTGATGCCGTGCTTCTGCTCGAGCGGATCGGAGTCCGTCGTGGTGTTGCCCTCGTGGACCTCGCCGATCGCGTGGATGCGACCGGCGTAGAAGAGGACGCGCTCGGTGAGCGTGGTCTTGCCGGCGTCGACGTGAGCGACGATGCCGAGGTTTCGGAGGGTCTGGAGCCTTGGGTCGGTGGACATGAGAGGACCTTCGGAGCACGGCGGACGGACGGAGCCGTCACCGCCCCGCGCGCGAGGTCGGCCTCGTCGCGCGAGCGAGAACGAGCGCACCCCCGCGTGCGGGCGGGACATGCGCGATCACCTCGGAGCGCGAGCTCGCTCCGAGCGTGGTGTGAGGAGCGCCGCGACACATCGGGACGCGAGTCGATCGGGCTCGGGCGGAGCGCGCCGCCCGGATCGATCTCACGCCGTGCGCGTCGCGGTCAGCGCGAGGCGGCGTCGCGACCGTACACACGGCCCCCGCCGAGACCGCGCGGCAGGCGCACGTCGTCGTCTCGCTCGATCACGAGCGAAGGGACGAAGGGACGTGGCGCACGCGCTGGCATGCGCGAGCGACTCGGCCGCGCCGTGATCCGGACACGACGGAACGACGACGCGCCGCGATCGGAGGATCGCGGCGCGTGCCGAGAGAGCGAGCTCGGTCGATCAGGTACCGACGCGCGTGTTGCCGAAGAGGCCCGCCGCGCCAGCGCCGCCGACGCCCGTCGTCGTGTTGCTCGAGTTGCCGCCCGTGCCGCCCGCGCCCGCCGTGTTCGTGGCCGCCGGGAGCGTGAACGTGTTCGTCGACAGATCCGGGGTCGCCGTGCCTGGGCGAGACACCCAGATGTCGAAGGACGCGCCGCCACCGCCGCCGCCACCGCCACCCGCGTGACCGCCGCGACCACCATCGCCGCCGCCGCCCGCCGCGCTGAGGCAGAACGAGTACGTGTCCCAGCCGCCCGGCGGGTTCACGCCACCCGAGCCGCCTGCGCCGCCGGCGCCACCACCACCGCCGATGCCACCATCACCACCACGTCCACCGGAGCTGCGGCGGAGGGTGTTGCGCAGGATGCGCGGCATCGTCGCCGCCGTCGGTGCCGTGGTGTGCAGCAGGAAGATCGCGAAGCTGCCGCCGCCACCGGGTCCACCGTTGCCAGGCGTTCCGGGGCAACCGCCGCCGCCACCACCACCGCCGGTCGGCGCATACAGGCAGTACGAGCCCGCGTTCGCGTTCACACCACCGGGCGAGCCGCCGCCGCCACCACCGCTTCCAGCCGTCGCGCTCCCGCCGGGCGTCCCGTTCGGCGCTCGCCACTGACCGGAGGCGATGGCGCCGGCGCCGCTCGGGGCGCCCGTGCCACCCGCGCCGTCGTTCCCGCGGAACCCGGAGCCTCCGGGCAGGGCATCCGTGGAGGCGCCCGACCCGACGAGACACGTGGTGCCGCCGCCGCTCGACTGCCCCTGCATGTGCGAGCCCGCGCGTCCGCCCGTGCCGGCGAACATGCCCGCGCCCGGGGAGCCACTTCCGGACACGACGAAGGGCACGGGTGCCGTCGCGTTGCCGCCCGCTCCGCCGCCCACCGACGTTCCGCCGCAGAACGACGTGCCTGCAGGGCCTCCCGACCGCGAGCCGGAGCCGCAACCGAGCATGACCGCGTCGAAGCCGTTGCCGCCATTGCCACCGCCGGCACCCGACACGCCGCTCGTGCCATCGCCGCCGTTTCCGCCCGCGCCGGCGGTCACGATGTTGTCCTGGATCGTCAGTGCGTTCGTCGAGTCACGCATGTAGATGCCGATGGAGTTGCCGCCCGCGAGGCCGGGGAGCCCTTCGATCGAGAAGCCGCTCAGCTCCGTCGTGCTCGTGATGCCGATCGCGGAGACCACGATGCGGTCGTTCGCGCTGCCCGCGCCGACCGCCGTGTTCGCACCGCGCAGGATGACGCTGTAGATGAGCGGGTTGCGCACCCAGTTCACCGCGCTGTGGCCGCCGAGCACCGAGATGCCGTTCTGCATCGCGATGTTCTCGACGTAGAGGCCCTCCGAGACGCGCACGCGCGTGCGGCTCGAGCCGATCGCGCGGGCGATGCCGCCGTTGATCGTCGCGCAGGGGCGATCCCACGTGCCGCAGGTCGCGTTGTCCATGCCGCCGTTGGCGGGCGTCGACACGTAGATCGTCCCGGGCTCCGGCGAGAACTCGCAGCCGTTCTCGCGGATCATGTCGGCGTCGCCCCAGCCCGCCTCGCACGTGTAGCCGCAGCTCGAGGCCGAGCCGCTCGAGGTGCACGTCGGCACCACGTGGTACACCGCCGGCCCGCCGGGCCAGCCGAGGTTGCAGTCGTTGCCGCACGCGCCGCACGCGGTGACGAGCGTGTAGCGGCCGCTCGCGTCCGCGAAGCCCTCGTCCGTGCCGCCGTCGCAGTCGTCGTCGACGAAATTGCACGTCTCGGTCGTGGCCATGCCGGGCGCGACGTCACAGACGGGCGCGGCCGTGCGGTCGGCGCTGTTGCACACCGTGACGCCGCCGCGGCGGCACGCGCCGCGTCCGACGACGCACGCCGTGCCGAGGCCGGGGAAGCCCTCGTTCACCATGCCGTCGCAGTCGTTGTCGACGTCGTCGCAGATCTCCGGGTTCGTGCCCGGCGCGATCGTCGCGACGCACGAGATCGTCCCGGCGCGGCACTGCGTGGTGCCCTCGGAGCACACGCCCGGCGAGCTCGAGATGCAGCCGAAGCCGCCGCCCGGGTTGCCGTTGTCGATGTCGCCGTCGCAGTCGTCGTCGACGCCGTCGCAGTCCTCCATGAGCGGCGTGATCTGGCCGATGCACGTGCGGTACTCGCCGCCCGCGCACGTCTGCACGCCCGGCACGCAGGCGCCCATGCCCTCGGTGCCCGCGGGGCCCTCGTAGCAGGGGCGCGTGAGCGCACGGCCCATGTCGTCCTCGTCGACGTTCGCGTCGCAGTCGTCGTCGACGCCGTTGCAGACCTCGGGGATCGACGACGCCGCGGGGCGACACACGAGCTCGCCCGCCTCGCAGATCGTCGCGCCCGCGGAGCACGCGCCCGTCATGCCGGTGAAGCAGGTGAGGCCGCCTTCGGGGTTGCCCTCGTCGACCATGCCGTCGCAGTCGTCGTCCTGCTCGTTGCAGCGCTCGCGCGCATCGAAGTAGGCCTCGGGGTCCTCGTCGTTGCAGTCCGGACCGCGGCAGCCGACGCCGACGCCGCGATCGTCACCGTCCGCATCGACGCAGCAGCGCGTGCCGACGGGCGTGCAGAGCGGATCGGACGAGCCCGAGGCGAGGTTGTCGACGCACTCGAAGCTGCGCGGGCAGTCCGGGATGTCGCGATCGCAGGTGGTGAGACACACGCGCTGCTCGGTGCCACCGAGCTGCACGCAGAACGCCATCCCCTGGCAGTCCTCGTTCGTCGCGCAGCTCTCGCACTGCAAGCCGGAGGAGGGCCCGCCGTCCCAGCCGCCGCCGTCGCGCATCAGCACGCCGCTGTCCGGGTACTCGAAGCGCGCGTCGTAGGGGTTGGTGTCGGTGGCGGCATCCGGCGCGATCGGGGCTTCGCGCGTGCAAGCGGCGCTCGAGGCACCGACCGTGATGAGCGCTCCGAGCCAGAGCCAGCGAGAGAAGCGGCAGTTCATGGCGTCTAGGCTAGGGGAGGTGACTCGGCGCGTCGAGGGCGGGTTGGCCATGCCATGCTCGCCCGATGCGGCGCGTGGCCTCGGTCTGTCTCGTGTCGCTGTTGGCGTGCACGCCGGGTGATCCACTTCCTTCCGGTCTCGCGCTCGGTGGGCGCGGCGAGACCGTCGTGGTCCTCGTTCATGGCTACGGCTCGCGTCCAGACGACCTCGCGCCGTTCGCGTCCCGCACCGATCTCCCCGAGGGCACGCGCGTGCTCTTGCCCGAGGCGCCGCTGCCGACGCATCCACCCATCGGCCGCGAAGGCGGGCGCATGTGGTGGCGCTTCCCCCGCGACTTCCACGACCTCCGTGGCCAGCACATCGAGGGCGTCGCGGAGGCGCGAGCGACCCTCTCTCGCTACCTCGATCGCACGACCGACGCGGACGATCGCGTCGTGCTCGGCGGCTTCTCGCAGGGCGCGCTTCTCGCGCTCGACGTCGCGGCCCACGACCCGCGCCCGCTCGCGGGCCTGGTGCTCCTCAGCGGCACGCTGATGGACGAGGCCGAGCTCGCGCCGCGCCTCTCTTCTCGCCGCGGCCTGCCGGTGCGCATGACGCACGGTCGCGCGGACGACGTGCTCCCCTTCGAGCGCGCGGAGGATCTCCACCGCGCGCTCGCGGGCGCCGGGCTCGACGTTCGTTTCGAGCCCTTCGACGGCGGCCACGAGGTGACCCCGGCGGTGTCGGAGGGCACGGCGGCCTTCGTGCGCGAGGTCGCTGCCGCGCGCTGATCTGCGGGCCGTCTCCGACGATCGGGCTCAGCCGTCCAGGCGCTGCACGCCGCTCGGGGCTGGGTCGTTCGAGAGGATCTCGAAGGCGGCGCGCGAGCTCGTCGACAGCGTCCGCGCGGGCAGCCCTGCGCGCTCGACGCGCAGATCGCAGCGCGCGAGCTTCGAGTTGAGGCAGGTCTTCGTGTCTCCCGGCGGGTCGTAGTACGGCAGCGCGACGAAGGACCACGACGGCGCCGCGATGCTGCCCTCGATGCGCGTGCGCCGGTCGCCCGTCTCGAACGACCACGTGAACGGCGCGTACTGACCACGCGCGCGCAGCGCGCGCGGGATCGCCGAGAAGCGGAGCTCCTCGCCGTCGAGACGCAGCACGAGCACCGTCATGCTCGGCGTGAGCACCGGCGCGCCCATCATCGTCGCGAGGCGCACACGCGCCGTCGTGACCTCGAGGAAGGCGTCGGGCGCGTCGTCGAAGCCCGCGACCTGTCCCCACGCGTAGCGCGCCGTGTGCTCGCTCCCCCAGTTGTGGTTCTGCGAGCCGACCCAGCCCGCGACCTCCACGCGCTCACCGCCGACCACGAGGTGCCCGTCGAAGCGCGCCTGGGGTGCGCCCACGAGCGCCTTGGCCTTGGGAAAACCGCCCTCGTAGAGGTTCTCGGGCAGGAGCAAGAGCGGCGGCGCGTCCGAGCCGTAGCGAAGAGCCCACGCGATCGATCGCTCCCCCCGCTTCGCGCTGCCCTCGAGGCGCTGCGCGTCGAGGCGGGACGTGCCGACGGTGGCGTCCAGGCCGCGGCCTGAGAAGCGACACGCGGAGATCGGCAGCTCCTCCTTCACCGCGTAGACGCGCTTGGCCTCGCCGTCGAAGAAGATCGCCCACAGCTCGCCGATCGCGTCGCCACCGCGGCCGCGCGGCGAGAAGATCGTGTAGCGGATCCAGAAGGCGAGCGGACGACTCGGGTGGTTCGCGCGCGAGAACCAGCTCTCGTAGTGCCCGCGGTCCGAGCCGAGGACGAAGCGTGCGCCGTTCCACCGTGCCCGCGCGTCCTCCAGCGTTCCTCGATCCATCGCCGTCCTCCGCCGTACGTCGTCCGAGAGATCCGTGACCGGATGGTCACCTGTGGCCCCGTCTCTAGCACGAGCGTCGCGCGCAGAGCCATGACCTCCCTCGTCATCGACCTCGGACGAGTGCGCTCGCGGCGCCCTTGGCGGCCTCCGCGGTGTCCGATAATATCGTGACCGATGAGTCGCAATATCGAGCGTGCCGGGCTCTCGCCCGATCAGCGGTGGCGCCTCTTGCAGATCGCCGCCGTGGCGACGCCAGCGGGCGCGCACCTGCCGCCGCCCGACGGCGAGACGGTCGACGCGACGGCGCGGTTCGTCGCCGACCGATTGCCGCACGTGTTCGGCGCGTGGGCCTCGATGATCTCGGCGCTCGACGCCGCGAGCCTGCCGTCGCACGGCGCGCGGCTCGCTTCCATGCCGCTCGATCGCCGCGCGCTCGCGCTCGAGGCGCTCGCGACGGGCGAGGCGACGTCGTGGCTCGTGCGTGCGGTGGTGGCCCCGCTCCAGCTCGTGCGCGCGCAGGACCCCGCGCTCGAAGGCGCGCTCGGGATCCCGGCGCCGCGCTCGCTGCCGCTCGCCCGCGAGCGCCGTGCGGGCGATGCGAACCGCGTCGATCTCCGCTCGCTCTCGCACGACGAGGAGCTCGAGGTGGACTGCGTGGTCGTCGGCACGGGCGCCGGTGGTGCGCCGGTCGCGGCGCGCCTGGCGCAGCGCGGCCACGCGGTCGTGATGCTCGAGGAGGGCGGCGACTTCTCGCGCGCGGACTTCGTCGGCCGGCCGTTCGACCTGCAGAAGAAGCTCTACCGGGACGCGGGCCTCACCTTCACCGTGGGCAACACGCTGATCCCGTTGCCGATCGGCAAGACCGTCGGCGGCACGACGACCATCAACTCGGGCACCTGCTACCGCACGCCCGCCGACGTGATGCGCCGCTGGGCGCTCGAGCACGGCCTGCGCGCGCTCGGTCCGGGCAGCCTCGATGCGTGCTTCGAGCGCGTCGAGGCGGCGCTCGAGATCGCACCTTCGCCCCCCGAGGTCCTCGGCGAGATCGCGAAGATCGTGGCCCGTGGCGCCGAGGCGCTCGGCTACGAGCACGGGCCGCTCCAGCGCAACGCGCCCGGCTGCGACGCGCAGGCGCTCTGCTGCTTCGGCTGCCCGACCGACGCCAAGCGCTCGACGAACGTGAGCTACGTGCCGCTCGCGCTCGCGCACGGGGCGCTCCTCCACCACCACGCCAAGGTCGTGCGCGTGCTCCGCGAGCGCGGCCGCGCCGTCGGCGTCGAGGCGGTCGCGGTCGGCGGCGACGGGCGGCGAGCGCGTCTGGTCGTGCGCGCCAAGGCGGTGGTGCTCGCGTGCGGGGCGCTCCACACACCGCTCACGCTGCTCGAGAACGGGCTCGCCAACGGCTCCGATCAGGTCGGGAGGAACCTCTCGATCCACCCCGCGGGCTACGCGTTCGCGCGAATGCCCGAGGCCGTGCGCGGCTGGGCCGCGGTGCCGCAGGGCTACGCGATCGAGGAGCTCGGCGAGCTCGGCATCCGCTTCGAGGGCGCGTTCCCACCGCCCGCGCTCGCGGCCGCGGCGCTCGGCACGATCGGCGCGCGCTGGACCGAGCAGGTCGAGTCGCTCGATCGCCTGGCGGCCTTCGGCTTCATGCTGCGCGACGTCTCGCGCGGTCGCGTGACGCGGGGACGCGACGGTCGCCCGCACGTGCGTTACGACCTGGTGCCCGAGGACGTGAAGCAGGCCGTGCGCGCGCAGGCGGTGCTCGCGCGTGTGTTCTTCGCGGCGGGCGCGCTCGAGGTGATGCCGGGCATGGCGCTCTACACGCACCTCACGAACGAGCGCGACGTCGAGCGGCTCGAGCGAGAGGGCCCCTCGCGCGTGCGCGCGCACCACCTCGCGCTCAGCGCGTACCACCCGCTCGGCACCTGCCGCATGGGCGCGGATCCGAGCCGCTACGTCGTCGGGCCCGAGCACGAGACGCACGAGGTGCCGGGCCTCTTCGTGTGCGACGGCTCCGCGGTGCCGGGCCCGCTCGGCGTGAACCCGCAGGTCACGATCATGGCGATGTCCGAGCACGCCGTGGACTTCGTCGAGCGGCGGATCGAGGGCCGCACGACGGCGTCGGTGCCCGAGCGCGCGCGCACCGAGCTCGCGTTCGAGGAGACGATGGCGGGCGCGTGCCGGCGCGTCTCGGACGGGGGCGCGTTCGAGGCGACGCTCACGGTGTCGGTGCGCGCGGAGCCCTCGCTCAAGCGGGCGATCGAATCGCGCGGCAGCGTGCTCTCGCTCCGAGGCACGATCGCGCTGCCGGGGCTCGTGGACGAGGTGCCCTGCGAGGGCACGCTCACCATGCGCCCGCTCGAGGGCCACGGGACGCTGATCTACGACGTGTCGTTCCGCGATCGCGCCGGGGCGCGCTGGTCGCTCCGCGGCGAGAAGCACGCGCGCTTCTTCCTCGGGCTCGGCATGACGCGTCTCCACACCGAGATCCGCAAGGAGGGCGAGCTCGTCGCCCAGGGCCTGCTCCGCTTCGACCTGAAGGACGTCCCCAGCTGGCTCGCGACCTTCCGCGCGACGCAGGCGATCGGCGCGTAGTCTCCGCGGACCCGCTACCCTCCTTCGTCATGCCTTCTCGTCGTCGGACCTCACTCGCACGGGCCTCGCTGGTGCTCGCCACGCTCGGGCTCGGAGCGCGGCCCGCGGCGGCGCAGGAGCTCCACGTCCAGCCGTACCTCCAGGACGCGACGCCCACCTCGGTGTGGATCTCGTGGGAGACGACGTCCGGAGAAGAGAGCCGCGTCGAGTGGGGCCTCGACGAGACGCTCGGCGCCACCGCGATGGGCAGCGCGATCGCGATCGAAGGCGAGGCGCGTGTGCACGAGGTGCCCCTCACCGGGCTCTCGCCGGCCACGCGCTACTACTACCGCGTGCACACGGGCACGGCGTCGAGCGAGACGTCGTTCTTCACGACGCCGCCGATGCCCGAGGCCGAGGCGAGCGCGCGCTTCGTGTTCGTGAGCGACATGCAGCGCGATCGTGCGAACCCCGACGTGTACCGACGCGTCATGCAGGAGGGTGTCGCGGTGTTCCTCGCAGGCGAGGGCGAGCTCGATCGTGCGCTCTCGGCCGTGATCGTGCCGGGCGACCTCGTGGACGACGGGCTCGCGTACGAGTCGTGGCGCGACGAGTTCTTCGATCCCGGCGCGCCGATCATGGGCCACGTGCCGTTCTATCCGGCGATCGGCAACCACGAGCGCAACGCGCACTACTACTACGACTACTTCCACCTCCCCGACTCCGGTGCGGAGGCTGGCAACCGGGAGCGCTGGTGGCAGCTCGATCACGGCAACGTGAGGATCATCGGCCTGGACTCGAACCTCTACGTGCTCCTCGGCGCGCAAGAGGCCTTCTTCGAGAGCGCGCTCGCGAGCGCGTGCACGAACGACGCGATCGACTTCGTGTTCGTCGCGCTCCACCACGCGAACGTCTCCGAGCTCTGGCCCGCGGGCGAGGCGCCCATCGCCGTGTCCGTGTCGGAGCGCATGGCCGCCTTCCAGCGCGAGTGCGGGCGCCCGACGGCGCAGTTCTTCGGGCACACCCACGGCTACAGCCGCGGCGCGGCGCGCGAGGGCGCCCACCTCTGGGTCAACGTCGCGAGCGCGGGCGGCAACATCGACTCCTGGGACGAGTACGGAGACCAGTACGACTCGGACGACGTGAGCGTGAGCCAGGACGAGTGGGGCTTCGTCGTCGTCGACGTGACTGCGGGGGCGGACCCGACGCTCCACCTCCGCCGCGTGAGCCTCGGCAACGAAGCGACGCCGCGCGACAACGAGGTGCGCGACGAGATCACCGTGCGCCGCTTCGACGAGCCTCCGACGCGGCCCACACCCGAGGGGCCACGCGGCCTCGTCACGGCTGCGTGCGGCACGATGCGCGCGAGCGACTTCGTCGATCCGGACGGCGATCTGCAAGGCGCGGCGCACTGGCAGGTCGCTGCGCGCTGCGACGAATTCGAGAGCCCGCTCGTGGACCGCGTGCGCTGGTTCGAGAACTGGTATGGCGGCGAGGACACGCAGGCAGGCGACGATCTGATCGACGAGCCGGTCGCGCTCGCGGGCGAGCCTGAGCCGGCCGAGGGCGACTACCGCTGCTGGCGCGTGCGCTACCGGGATCGAGGGCTCGCGTGGAGCGAGTGGTCCGAGCCCGTCGCGTTCCGCATCGATCGCAGCGGCGCGACGCCGGCGATGGGCTGCGACGATCCGAGCACGCTCGAGCCGCCCCCGAGGCTCGACGCCGCCGTGGATCCGGACGCTGGCAGCGTTGCCAGCGATGGCGGCGAGCTCGACGCGGGCGTCTCCACACCGCCGAATGGCTGCGCATGCCGCGCGAGCTCGGGCCAGGCGCCGAGCCTCGCGTGGGCCTCGGGCCTGCTCGTGCTCGCGGCGGGCCTGCGCCGACGCCGTCCGCGCTGATCTCTTTCGCTCGCGACGCTGGCAGGACTTCGCGTCCTCTGCGTCGTGAGCGGTCCATGAGCCCAGCCGAGCTGTCACTTCGTGTGTGGGACGCGCCGCGTCCCGAGCTCCCGGTCCTCGCCCTGACGACGCTCCCCTTCGAGGGTGAGCACGTCGCTCCGCTCGGAGCGCTGCCGCTCCGACTGCACGCCGGCGCGCGGCTTCGTGCGCTCCGCCTGCTCGAGACGGCGCGCGCCGGTGGTGCGCGTGCGCCCATCCAGCTCCTCGGTGCGCTCGAGGATCACGAGGCTGCCGCCGTGCTCGCCGACGAGCCGCACCTGTTCTCGGCCACGGCCGACGACGCTGGCGCGCTCGAACGGCTCGCCGTGCGGCTCGGCCTCGCGATCGTGCCGGGTCTGTCGGCCTATGCCTTGCGACACCCGCGCGCGGCGGCTTCGATCCTCGAGCGCGTGAGCTCGCCGCGCATCGCACCGGCCTTCGCGCTCCTGCTCGAGCATCCCGCGTGTGCCGACAGCGCGGAGCAGTGGATGATCGCCGACCCTCTGCGGGCGGCGATCGGTCTCTGGCCCGTCGCGCTCGGCCCCGACGAGACGATGCGCAGTCCCGCGGCGCGCGCGCTCCGCCTCCTCGCCTGGCTCGGTCGCGGCGATGCGCTCCGCGGAGCTGCGGGCCGCTACGGCGTCCACGAGCACGTCGAGGCTCTCCTCGCAGACGACCGCCCGCACCGCCCGCCGCCTCTCGCCGTGCCGCTCGAGGGGCTGCCCGTTCTTCGCGATCGCGCGGGCGAACCCCTCGCCCCGACGGAGGTGCACGTCCTCCTCGAGCTCCTGCGCGCGACCCCGCGCCGGCCTCCGTGCTCGGCGCTCGGACGTGTGCGAGCCTCGCTGCTCGCGCGCGATCTCGATCGCTTCGTGCTGGCCCTCTTCGATCGATTCTTCGCCGTGGGCGAGCGCGAGCCGGATCGGTGGATGATGCACGCCGCCTCGGTCGTGGGGGGCGACGTCGCAGTGCTCGGTCTCCTCGAGCGGCTCCCGAAGCTGGCGTCGATCACGCCAGAGCACGCGCGCGTCGTGCTCGACTCGCTGGCCTCGATCGCCACCCCGCTCGCGGTCCTCGAGCTCGAGTCGCTCGCACGCCGTGGCGGCGTGGCCGGGCTCCGCGACGGACTCGGCCGCGCGATCGTGGAGTCGCGGGTGCGTTCGGGGAAGCCGCCCTTCGGTGTGGGGCCCGAGCACGTGCCCGATCTGTTCGAGGGTCGACGAGAGCTCGTGTCGTCCGCGGGCGATGGTGAGCTGCGTGCGCGCCTCTCGAGCGGCTTCGAGGTGATCCTCTGCGACGCGCGAGGCCATCGCGTGACGCTCGAGGAGCCCTCGAGCGACGCGACGTGCGATCCGGTCTCCGAGGACGCGCGGGAGCGAGCGCGGGCCCTCGCTCGCGCGGCCGAGCTCGCCAGCGAGCTGCTGCTCGAGCGCTTCGAGCTGGCGATGACGCGCCGCCGAGCCTTCTCGGCCGAGGTGTTCGCGGGCCTCTGTCGCAGCGCGACCCACGCGCCGCTGGTGTCGAGCCTCCTCTTCCGCCTCGAGCCGTGCGGGGTGCTCGTGCGGCTCGCCGAAGACGGTGCGCTCGAGGACGTCGAGGAACGCCCCGTCGCGCTCGAGGGGAACGAGTCGATCGAGCTCGCGGATCCCGGGTGTCTGAGCGCCACGGAGCGCCAGCGCTGGTCGAGCCGCTTCGAGGACTACGAGATCATCCAGCCGTTCCCGCAGCTCGAACGCTGCCTCTGCACGCGTGCCGCGTGATCGGCCCGAGCGAGCGTCTCGGACCGCTCTGCCTCGGGCGCACGAGTCCGGATAGACTCGCGGGGATGACCTACCTTCGACGCGATCTCTCGTTCGTTGTCCTCTGTGTCTCGCTCGCCGCGTGCGGCGGTGGCACCGAGACCTCCGACTCCGGCCCGCCGGGCGCCGACGCGCCGAGCATGGACGCCCCGGGCCCGAGCACCGACGCACCGGTCGCGCGCGAGGATGCGCCGGGCCTCGATGCACCGAGCACGGGGCAGGACGCGCCCGTGATCGCTGCCGACGCCCCCACGACGGGCGAGGACGCGCCCACCGTCGCGACGGACGCGCCCATGTCGATGGACGATGCCGCGAGCAACGTCGATGCCTTCACGACGGGCGCGTTCTGCGGCGGCATCGCCTCGATCCCCTGCGCGGATCGCGGCCAGTACTGCGACGAGAGCTGCACCGTGCCCGACGCGGGGGGCGTGTGTCGCGATCGACCGACCGTGTGCACCGACGAGGTGATGCCCGTCTGTGGCTGCGACGGCACGACCTACGGCAACCCTTGCATGGCCGCGATGGCGGGCGTGTCGGTGCGCTCGCGTGGTGCGTGCCCCGGCACGCGAGACTGCCGCGTCGACGGATGTGCGGCGGGCGAGGAGTGCTGCACGGGCGGTCGGAGCGCGGGCCGCTGCTACGACCCGCGCTGCCTCAGCTGCTGCATGTGATCGGATGAGCCGTTCCGTCGCGCGCGCCTCGCTCGCAGGTCTGCTCTCGGCACCGCTCGTGACCGCGAGTGGTTGCGCGGAGCCGCCTCCGCTCGAGAGTCACGTCGAGGACTGGCGTGACGAGGTCGTGTACCAGCTGCTCACGGATCGCTTCGCCAACGGCGATCCGGGCAACGACACGATCGACGGAATCGGCCCGATCGAGGGCGACTTCTCGCGGTTCCAGGGCGGCGACTGGCGGGGAGTCGCCGATCACCTCGACTACGTCGAGGCCCTCGGCGCGAGCACGATCTGGATCTCGCCCATCGTCCAGAACGTCGCGCGCATGGACGAGGCCGACGGCTACCACGGCTACTGGGCGAGCGACTTCACGACGGTCGAGCCGCACTTCGGCAGCGAGGAGGACCTGCGAGCGCTCGTGGAGGCGGCGCACGCGCGCGACCTGCACGTGATCGTCGACGTGGTGACGAACCACACGGGGCGCGTCTTCTTCTACGACCTCGACGCCGACGGCGCCGAGGACGAAGGCGAGCGCCAGCCGCCGTACCGCCGCGAGGGCTACGACGCGCCCATCGTCTTCACGGAGCCGGCGCGCCTCTTCGCGCCCCTGCCGCGCGAAGCGGAGGGCGATCCTCTGCGCGAGCGCAACCCCGGCGCGCTCGAGCTCTCGCGATCGTTCTTCCACCTCCGCGGCTACGGCGATCTGCGCATCCCCGAGCAGCGCCGCTACGGCGACTTCCCCGATGGGCTGCGCGACTTCGACACCGAGCGCGAGGACGTGATCGACGCGCACGTGCAGACGTGGGTGACCTGGGTGCTCCGCACCGACGTGGATGGCCTGCGCCTCGACGCCGTGCCGCACGCGGAGGTCGAGTTCTGGCAGGCGTTCTGTCGGCGTCTGCGCGAGCGGCTCGCGGCGCTCGGCAAGCACCGGTTCTTCCTCCTCGGCGAGATCTTCGAGGCCGACGCGCGCGACGTCGTGCCCTACGTGTCGGCCGACGCGCTCGACGCGGGCTTCGACATCCCCCTCAAGTACGCGCTCGTCAACGGCGTGCTCGGCGACGGCGCTGCCCCCGCGTCGGCCGTCGCGACGCTCGAGACCGCGCGCACCTACTTCCGCGACGCGCCGCAGCGCGGGGGCATCGGCCTCTCGCCGTGGCAGGCCCGCGTCGCGATCCTCGACAACCACGACACGGGGCGCTTGCGCGCCGAGATCGCCGACCCGTTCGCCGTCGACCAGGCGCTCGTCGCGATCTTCACGATCGATGCGATCCCTTGCGTCTACTACGGCACCGAGCAGGAGCTCGGCGGCGGCAGCGGTCACCTCGGTCGCGAGCCGCTCTGGCTCACGGGCTACCGCACGGACACGGCCACGTTCCAGCTCGTGTCGATCCTCTCGTCGATCCGCCGAGGCTCGCTCGCGCTGCGTCGCGGCAGCCTCGCCGTGCGCTTCGCCTCCGAGCATCCGTCGCGTGGCGTCGACGGCCTGCCGAGCGCGGGTCCCCCCGATGCGGGCCTCCTCGCGTACGAGCGCATCGATGCATCGAGCGCAGAGCACGTGCTCGTCGTGCTCAACGCGCATCCCGCGCAGGCATCTCGCGCGGCCTTCGAGACGACGTTGCCTCCGGGCCGCTACCTCGACGCGCTCGAGGGTGTCGATGCGATCGACGTGGGCGCGGACGGAACGGTGGACGTGGAGGTCCCGCCGCGTCGCTCGCGCATCTTCGTGCGCGTGCGCTGAGCGAAGCCCGGGCCTCCTTGGCGATCGTTCACGCGCGCTCGACGCGCCGAAGGAGCGCATCGAGCGCCGCGCGTCGTCGCGCACCGTGCGCATCGCGCACGCGCGCGATCGCGCTCGCAAGCGCCGGTGCACGCGGGAGTGCCGAGAGGCTCTCTGCGAGCCGCGCGTCGTCGATCGCCTCTGCGCGCACGAGCCGATGTCGGAGCGCGAAGAGCACGTTCACGTGCGCCGTCGTGCGCAACGCGGGCTCGAGCGCGTCGTAGGCGTGCGGTGAGGACTCGAGCAACGAGAGCGCGTGTCGCTGGTCTCGCTCGCCTTCCGCGCATGCGAGGCGCGCGAGGCCGAGCAGGCGACGCGCGCGCAGGCCCGGCAGCGGGGCCTCGGCGATCGCGCCCGCCACGCTCGGGTGATCGAGCACCTCGAGGACGTCTGCGCTCTGGCCGAGCGCGAAGAGCGCCTCGGCGTACGACGTGCGCACCCACTCGATCTTGCCGTCTCGGCCGCGCCGCGCGTCGTCTTCGGCCTCGCGGAGGGCGAGCTCGTATTGCTTGTGCGCGCCGCGCGCCTCGCCGCTCCGGCCCAGCGCTTCGATGAGGTACGCGCGGCTTCGTGCGGCGTCGCTCGGTCGGTGCGCCAGCGTGTGCTCGAGCGCCTCCGCGAACAGCGCCACTGCCTGCGTCGCGCGGCCCGCCGCGAGCGAGCAGAGCCCCTCGGCGCCGAGCGACGCGATGAGCTCGCCGCGAAGCCGCGCGGCGCGTGCGATCGCCACGCTCGCCTGGGCCGCGCGTCGTGCGCCCGCGAGCTCGAAGGCCTGGAGCAGCGTCATCGCCTTCTGCCGGAGGAGCCGCACGCGTGGCTCGTCGGGCACCGCCACCGCCGCGAGGGGCGTGCTCAGGATCCGCTCGGCGTCCTCGATGCAACGAAGGCTCTCGGCGGTCCGGCCGAGATGTCGCTCCGCGGCGGCCAACCGCGCGAGGACCTCGACGCGCAGCTCCGGTCGGCGATCGGGGACCCGCACCAGCGTGCGCGCGATCGACTCGCGCACCGCCGGCCATCGGTAGCCGTTCCAGCCCGTGCCCGCGCGGCTCGCGGCCGCACGCACCTCGGCCTCCACGTCCGCGTCGCTCGCGCCCGGCTCGAGCGCGAGCTCGACCAAGCGATCCACGTCCGCGACGCCGCGCAGCGACGGCTCGTCCGCAGCGACGCTCGCGCGCGGCGCGAGCAACAGGAGCCCGCGGACGGCACACGCGGCGCGCTTGTCGTCGATGCCCTCGACGTGTGCGAGCGCGCGGCCCTCGAGGGCGCCGGTGACGGCGAGGCCCACGCGCGTGCGGCGCCCCGAGAAGAGCGCACGCGCCGAGAGATACGCGGCCGCTGCGAGCGAGGGCCCGTCGATCTCCACGCCGAGCAGCGCCACGGGCTGCACGGGCACGAGGCGCAGCCGCTCGAGCGTGGTGCCGGGCGGAGCGTCCTTGGCCGCGAGCGCGATCGCATTCCGCACCGCGCGCTCGGCCACGCGACCGAGCGAGAGCCCCGACACCTCGCTCGCCTCGTAGCTCACGATGAACGCACGCACGATCGCGCGGCGCGGCGCACCCGCCTCTCGCACCACGAACGGGACGTTCACGGCGTGTGGAGGCATCGCGGCCGCGCACGCCTCGATCACGGAGGCCGAGACCCCGAGCGCGCGCAGCCGCTCGAGCAGCGTGTGCGTCGTTCCCGGATCCGCCGCGAGCAGCGCGCGCTCGAGGCGATCGATCGCGAAGCGGCGCTGCGCGGGACCGCTCGTCCGCTCGGCCGCGTCGACGAAGGGCTCCAGCACGCTCGCGCGAGCGTCCCACGCGAGCGCATCGTGCTCGCTCGCCGAGGCGTGGCGAGCCCCTTCGAGCGCGTCCTCGGGAGGGGCCGGCTGGCCCCTCGAGGTCATCCGAGGAGCTGCTCGAGGAGGTTCAGGTTCTCGCGCTCCTCTTCGCTGACGCTGCCGTCCGCGGCGACGAGCTCGCGCGCGACCGACAGGAAGAGCTTGCGGTGCTCGTGCGGGATCTCGTTCGGGTCGAGCTCTTCGACCTTGGGCGGCAGCTCGAGCCAGGCCTTGACCTGCTTGCTGTCCTCGCCCGTGAGGTGGAGCTGCTTGAGCATCTTCTGGACGAACGAGCGCTCCTGTTCGGCGATCTCGAGGTCGGCCCAGGCGAAGGCGCAGACGAACTTCATCAGGCGGAGCCGGTCCGCGTGCTCGAGGTGCGAGAGCTTCATGGGGCGCGAGGATAGCGAAACCGCCGGCCTTGTCACCGCGCGCCTCGCAGTGTGGCGCGGCCGCGACGATGACATCTTGTCAGCGCCTTCGGTGGGCCACCCCGCTCGGCTGCCACGACGTCAGCGCACGCGGTGCCCGGTCCGTGGGATCCCCTTCGATTCCCTGGACTTCCGGATCCGATGGGCTAGGCACGGCCGCTGCAAAGCTGCCGGCGGGCTGGCCTGCCCCCGCGGCCGCTCAGGACTCTCGCATGTCGACTGCCCAGGGAGATACCCGCCGTGTCCGGACCGCGATCGTGCTCGCCACGCTCGCGGGCACGTCGTTCTTCTTCGCCGCCGGTTCTTCGCAGCTCGTCGCCTCGGCGTTCCTCGACGTGCCCGTGGACAGCGACGCAGGCGTGCCGATCGCAGCAGGGGCCGCCGCGCCGCGTCGGCGTGATGGGCGTGCGGGAGAGCCCATCCTCGAGCGGAACATCTTCGACTCCACGACCGGCTCGATCCCGTGGGACGACCCGCCTCCGCCCATCGTCGAGACGCCCGTCGAGGAGACGCCCCAGACCGATCCTGCGGACCTGAACGCCGAGCACCCCGCGTGTGAAGGCTCGATCCGTCTCGTGGGCGCGTACGTGCGTCGCGGCGAGCCCGACCAGTCCTTCGCGGCCGTGATCAACGCCACGGGCACCTCGCTGCTCTATCGCGAGGGCATGCAGATCGACGATCGCCTGGTGATGATGATCGAGCGTCACCGCGTGGTCCTGCGCACCGCGGGCTCTGCGCTCTGCGACCTCCACATGTTCGGTGCGCCGAACGGCACGCCGGTCGCGTCCGCGCCGCTGCCAGCGCCCGTCGTCGTGGCCGAGGCGCCCGCAGCGGGCCCCGAGACGGGTGGCGTCGAAGCGGCCGACCTCGACGCGAACATCCACCAGGTCTCGGACACGAGCTACACGGTGAACCGCGGTCTCGTCGATCGCCTCCTCGCGAACCAGGCCGCGCTCATGAGCGCAGCACGCGTCATCCCGCACGAGGAAGACGGACGCACCGTCGGCATGAAGATCTACGGCATCCGCCGCTCGAGCCTGCTCGGCCGCCTCGGCGTGCAGAACGGCGACATGCTGCGGACGATCAACGGCTTCGACCTCACGGATCCGAACGCGATCCTGCAGGCCTACACGCAGCTGCGCGCGGCCGATCACCTCACGCTGCAGATCGTGCGGCGCGGCAACCCCGTCTCGATGGACTACCAGATCCAGTGACGTCTCCGAGCCGCTGGATCGCCCACGCGTCCGCGGCTCCGACCCGACCGATTCGCTCGGACGACGCGCCTGATGCGCGAGAAACGACGACCGTGGCCACGATGAAAGCTCGCCTCGCTCTGCCGATCCTCCTGACCTCGGCCTCGATCATGCTGTCGGGCCTCGCGATCTCGTTCGCCTCGAACGTGGGCGCGCAGGACGTGCCCACGCTGCCGCGGCCGCAGGTGCGCCTGCCCGGGGGTGTGCCCGCGGCGAGCGACGGCGCCAGTGCGGGTGCGGGTGCGGGTGAGTCGAAGGTGCAGCCGTTCCGCACGGGCCTCGAGGGCACCGATGCGCGTCCGTCTCCGCCGGGCGCACGCGTCGCGTTCAACCTCGAGGACGCCGATCTGCCCGACCTCGTGCGCATCGTGTCGCGCATCACGGGCAAGCGCTTCATCCTCCCGAGCAAGGCCCGATCGATCAAGGCCACGGTCTACTCGCCGAGCGACGTCACGGCCTCGGAGGCGTACCAGGCCTTCCTCTCGATCCTCCAGCTCAACGGCCTCACGCTCGAGCCCTCGGGTCGCTACTACAAGATCGTCGAGTCGAGCAGCATCGAGCAGCGCGTGCTCCCGATGTACGAAGACGGCGAGGCGATGCCTGCCGACGACCGCTTCGTCACGCGCATGCATCGCCTCGAGAACGTGAGCGCCGAGGACATCGCGCAGCTGCTCACGCACTTCAAGAGCGCCGAAGGCGCGGTCACCGCGTACGCACCGACCAACACGCTCATCCTCACGGACACCGCCGCGAACATCCGCCGCATGCTCCGGATCATCGGCGAGGTCGACGTGCCTCGCACCGGCGAGCAGATCTGGGTCGAGCCCGTGCACTACGCGTCGGCCACCGAGATGGCCGAGCTGCTCACGCAGGTCTTCCCTCCGGAAGAAGGAGGCGCGGCGGGCGGCGCAGGCTCCAAGGCCGCGCCCGCGCGACCGCGTCCGGGCAAGGCGCCCGCGACGCGCGAAGGCGAGAGCGCCGCACCCACGCCCGACGGGGCACAGGGCTCCGCGACGGTCGGCTCGTCGGCTGGCGGCGAGGCGCGCGTGCGCAGCATCATCGGCGACGAGCGCACGAACTCGCTGATCATCATCGCGACCGAGCGCGCGTACCTCCAGATCATCGAGTTCCTCCAGGTCATCGACGTCTCGGTCGAAGGCGAAGGCAGCGTGCACGTGCACGCCCTGCAGTACGCCGACGCCGAGCTCGTCGCGGAGGTGCTCTCGGGCGTCGCGTCCGACAGCGGAGCGGGCGCGGGCGGCGGCGCAGGCGGTGGCGGCGCCGCGGCGACGAAGGCGCGGGCCGCAGGCGGCGGAGAAGGCGGCGTCATCTCCGGCGAGACGCACATCACCGCGTACAAGCCCACCAACTCGCTCATCATCACGGCGTCGCTGCAGGACTACGCGTCCTTGCGGCGCGTGATCTCGCGGCTCGACGTGCCTCCGCGGCAGGTCTTCATCGAGGCCGTCATCATGGAGCTGCAGGTCGAGCGCAGCTCGCGCCTCGGGCTCTCGTTCCACGGTGGCGCGCCGGAGCCGAACGTCGACGGAAACCAGGGCCTGACGGTCTTCGGCTTCGGAGCCTCGCAGTCGCTGGGCTTCCCAGCCTCGGCGCTCGCGAGCCAGGACACACTCTCCGGCCTCGCGGTCGGCGTGCGCGGACCCTCGCTCCAGATCCCCGGCATCGGCCTCTCGATCCCGAGCTTCGGCGCGGTGCTCACGGCGATCGCCACGAGCTCCGACGTCGACGTGCTCTCGACGCCGCACCTCATCGCCATGGACAACGCCGAGGCCGAGATCAACGTCGGCGCCAACGTGCCCCTCCAGACCTCCGGCATCGGAGGCATCGGCGGCGGTCTCGGCGGCCTCGGCGGTCTGGCGGGCCTGGCGGGCCTCGGCGGCCTCGGACAGACGGGGGCCGGCGCGCAGGGTGGTCTCGGCGCGCTCGGTGGTCTCGCCGGTCTCGGTGGTCTCGCAGGTGGCCTCGCGGGCGGCGGTGTCCAGCGCCAGACGGTCGGCACCACGATCCGGCTCACGCCGCACATCAACGACACGGGCGACATCCGCATGGAGATCGAAGAGGAGATCTCCGAGGCAGGCTCGCCGCAGGGCACGCTCGGCGTGGTCCCGATCGAGCAGCGCATCGCCAAGACGCAGGTCTTCGTGCGCGACCAGCAGACGATCGTGATCGGCGGCCTCATGCGCGACCGCGTGCAGACGCGCGAGACGAAGGTCCCGATCCTCGGTGACATCCCGATCATCGGTGAGCTCTTCCGCACCACCTCGCGCGAGACGCAGAAGCGCAACCTCCTGCTCTTCCTCACGCCCTACATCGTCCGCTCGCCCGAGGACCTGCGCTCCATCTTCGAGCGCCGCATGCGCGAGCGGCAGGAGTTCCTCGATCGGTACTTCGTCTTCGGCTCGCACGAGTACCGCCCACCCCTGGACTACTCGCGCACGCGAGGCCTCGTGCACGAGATCATGGGCGAGCTCGAGGAGATCGACGAAGAGCGCACGTTGATGGAGCAGATACGAGCGCAGCCACCGCCCGAGCACCGCGCCAGACCGCCCATCGGCGAGGCCGATCCCTACGAGGGTGGGCTCGTCATCGGCCCCGACGGCGACGAGAGCCCCGTCACGACCGACGACACCGCGGGCAGCCTCGGGGACGGTCGCATCCCGGTCGCACCCCAGGAGTGAGCCCCCAGCCGGGCTCGCGCACGAGAAGGAACGAGAAGCAGTCACCATGAGCGAAGCGGAGCGATACGTCGGAGAGATCCTCGTGCGTCGAGGCGCGCTGCCTGCGGGCCGCCTCGACGAGCTCCTGCGCTCCGTCACCGAGAAGAACGTGCGCCTGATCGAGCTGCTCGAGGCCACCCGCGAGGTGCAGCCCGAGCAGCTCACCAAGGCGCTCGCCGACGAGGTCGGCATCCCGTTCCTCGATCAGATCAAGCCCGCCGACGTGCCGGCCCAGATGATCGACGCGGTGCCGATCACCTTCGCGCGCCAGCACAAGCTGCTGGCGCTCGGTGGCCTCGACTCGAGCCGGCCCGACATCGGCCCGGTGAAGGTCGCGGTCTCGAACCCGCTCGACCCCACCCCGCTCGACGATCTGCGTGCGCTCCTCGGCCGCGCCGTCGTGCCCGTGGCCGCGACGTCCGAGGTCATCGAGGACGCGATCAACCGCGTCTACGAGCGCAAGGACGAGACGGCGCTCACCGAGGCCAAGGACGAGGCCGCGGCCGAGGAGCTGCAGGACCTCATCGACATGACGGACGAGGCGCCCGTCATCCGGTGGGTGAACAACCTCTTCTACACGGCCGCTCAGCGCCGTGCGTCCGACATCCACATCGAGCCGAGCGACAAGGAGGTCACGGTCCGCTATCGGATCGACGGCAACCTCCAGGTCGCCAAGACCGCGCACAAGGGCTTCCTCAACTCGATCATCTCGCGCGTGAAGATCGAGGCCGGCCTCAACATCGCCGAGAAGCGCCTGCCGCAGGACGGCCGCATCACCAAGCGCATCCAGGGCCGGCTGATCGACGTGCGCGTCTCGACGATCCCGACGAGCAAGGGCGAGAGCATCGTCATGCGCCTCCTCGACAAGGAGAAGGTGCTCCTCGATCTCGAGGACCTCGGCTACTCGGGCGCGCCGCTCGCGTGCATCCATCACCTCGTCACGCGGCCCAACGGCATCCTGCTCGTCACGGGCCCCACCGGCTCCGGCAAGACGACCACGCTCTACGCGGCGCTCTCGCGGATCAACACGCCCGATCTCAAGATCCTCACCGCCGAGGACCCGGTCGAGTACGAGCTGCGCGGCATCGGCCAGCTGCACGTGCAGCCCAAGATCGGCCTCACCTTCGCGAGCGCGCTCCGCGCCTTCCTCCGCCAGGATCCGGACGTGATCATGGTCGGCGAGGTCCGCGATCACGAGACGGCCGAGATCGCGATCCACGCGTCGCTCACGGGTCACCTCGTGCTCTCGACGCTCCACACGAACGACTCGGCCGGCGCGATCACGCGCATGGTCGAGATGGGCGTCGAGCACTACCTCATCACGAGCTCGCTCCTGGGCGCGATCGCGCAGCGCCTCGTTCGTCGCCTGTGTCCTCGGTGCAAGCAGCCCTACCAGCCCACCGACCAGGACTTCCGCCAGCTGGGCGTCGATCGGGGACGCCTCAAGCACCTGCTCTCGATGCCGGGCGTGCAGCCGTGGCCGGGCATGCCGCACGAGTACGACGTCTCCGCGACCGGCGGTCACGCGAGCGTCGCGAACCACGACGTAGGCGCCAAGGCCGCAGACCTCTTCCCCGACCTCTCCGACGAGCTCGAGCCGGTCGAGGCGGAGCCCACGCAGGTTCGTGCCCTCGCCGAGCTCGCCCCGTCGCCGATCGCGCGCGAGGTGCGCCCCGTCGGTGGCCTCTCGGCGTGGGCCAAGAGCACGCCCGTCGAGCCCGGTGGGATCTTCTACCGCGCGGTGGGCTGCGAGGAGTGCGGCGGCACCGGCTACCGCGGCCGCATCGCGATCGCCGAGATCCTGATCCTCGACGACGCGGTGCGCCGAGAGATCCTCAACCGCTCCGATGCCAACCACATCGCGAAGGTCGCGATCGCGCGCGGCATGCGCACGCTCCGCGAAGACGGCGCCCGCGTCGTGACGCAGGGCATGACGAGCCTCGAAGAGGTGCTGGCCGCCACGCAGGCGGGAGAGATGGAGTAGCCATGGCCGTCTTCGAATGGCGTGGCATCGACGGCCGGGGCAAGGAGATCCGCGGGGTCCGTGACGCGGACAACGTGAAGGTCCTGCGCACCCTGCTGAAGAAGGACGGAGTCCTCCTCACGCAGGCGCTCGAGGGCGCGCAGGCGCAGAAGGCCAAGGCGCGCGACGTCGACTTCGGCAAGATGTTCCGTCGCGTCTCGACGCTCGACGTCGCGATGGCGACGCGGCAGTTCGCCACGCTGCTCAAGAGCGGCGTGCCTCTGGTCGAGTCGATGAGCGCGCTCATCGACCAGATGGAGAACCCCGAGATGAAGACCGCGTTCACCCAGACGCGGGACAAGGTCAACGAGGGCTCGAGCCTGCACGAGGCCCTCAAGATGCATCCCACGATCTTCCCGCCGATCTACGTGAACATGGTCGAGGCGGGCGAGGCGTCGGGCACGCTCGAGGCGGTGCTCGGTCGCCTCGCGGACTTCCTCGAGGGTCAGGCGAAGCTCCAGGGCAAGGTCACGAGCGCGCTCGCCTACCCGGCGTTCATGGCGCTCATGGGCATGGGCACCGTCGGCATCATGATGGTCGTCGTCGTGCCGAAGGTCACCGCGATCTTCGAGGACTTCGAGCAGGCGCTGCCCTGGTACACGCGCGCGCTGATCTTCACGAGCGACTTCGTCACCGGCTACTGGTGGCTCATCCTCGCGCTGATGGCGGCAGGCACCTTCTGGTTCCGCCGCTGGAAGGTGACCACGGAAGGCCGCGCGCGCTGGGACGCGTTCGTCCTTCGTGCCCCGCTCTTCGGCAAGCTCATCCTCATGGTCGCGGTCGCGCGCTTCGCGCGCACGCTCGCCACCCTGCTCAAGGCGGGCGTGCCGCTGCTGCGCGCGATGGAGATCACGCGCAACGTGCTCGGCAACGTCGAGCTGATGAAGGTGATCGAGGACGCGGCGGGCTCGATCCGCGAAGGCGAGAGCATCGCGCAGCCGCTCAAGCGCAGCGGCAAATTCCCACCGATCGTCACGCACATGATCGCGATCGGCGAGCGCTCCGGTCAGCTCGAGGAGATGCTCGAGAACGTGGCGTCGAGCTACGACGCGCAGGTCGAGGCGAGGGTGCAGATGATGACCTCGCTGCTCGAGCCGATGATGATCGTCGTGATGGGCGGCATCTCGGGCTTCATCGCGTTCTCGATCCTCATGCCGCTCATGAGGATGAACGAGTTCATCAATTAGTTTTCTGAGGCCCACGTCGTGGGGTCCCCTCCCGCTCCGCTCGCTCCGCTCGCGCTGCGCGCGGGGCCCCAGCCCCGCTTGCGGGGCCTTCGCCTGGCTCGGCCCCTTCTACCCCTTCGCTCGCTCGGCCCCCTACCAACTCCGCTCCTCCCGCTGAACATGGCCCGCAAGAAGAACGAGAACGTGCTGACGATGCCGTGGGAGAGCCGCGGCGCGTTCCTGCGCGAGCTCTTCTTCGGGCGGCGCGTGCGCTACCTGCCGTGGATCGTGATCGGCGTGCTCAGCGTCGCAGGGCTCTTGTTCGACGCACACCGGCGGAGCCAGGTCCACGAGACGCGCGTGGTGATCGATCGCGTGCACCGCGCGCTCACGGCCTTCCGGCTCGACTTCGGGCGCTGCCCGAGCTCGATGACCGAGCTGGTCCATCCGCCCCGCTCGGGCGTGCGCTACCTCGACGAGGAGCCCCTCGACGCGTGGGGCCAGCCGCTCTGGGTGCGCTGCCCCGGGCGCTACGACGAGGACGACGCAGACGTCGTCTCCGCGGGCCCGAGCGGCAACTTCCTGAACGACGACAACATCTGGTGAGACGAGAGAACGAGGAGATCGCCATGGAATCGCTGAACGACACGAGCTCGACCACCCGCATCCTGCGCCGGGCGCTGGCTCTTCGACGCGGTGCTGCACGCTCGCGGCGCCGCACGCGCGAGGGCATGACGCTCGTCGAGATCATGATCGTCGTCATCATCATGGCGATGATCGCGGCGGCCGTCGGTGTCGCGGTCCTTCCGCGCCTCAACGACGCGCGCATCGAGCAGGCCCGCACGGACGCACAGTCGATCCGCGGCGCCGTCGAGATGTACCTCGCACAGAACCCGAGCGCGGACTGCCCCACGGTCGACGAGCTCGTCAGCGAGCGCATCCTCAGCGCGCGCACGCGCAGCGCCGACCCCTGGGACAACCCGTTCTCGGTCGAGTGCGAGGGCGACGACATCACCGTCATCTCCGGCGGCCCGGATGGCCAGATGGGCACCGAGGACGACGTCCAGTGACGAAGGCCTGAGCGCATGACCCTCGAGCCCACGACGACGATCCGCACGCGCCGCGCCGCGCGTGGGCGTCGTCGTGCGCGCTCGGAGCCTCGTGCGCACGAAGGCATGACGCTCATCGAGGTGATGATCGTCGTGCTCATCATCGCCGTCGCCGCGACGGGCCTCTCGTACGGCTTCGGCGCGCTCAACCGCACGCAGCTCCGCTCCGCATGCATGCGCCTGACTGCGGCCTCGCGCTTCGCCTACAACCGCGCGATCAGCCGAGGAACGACCGTGCGGATCGCGCTCGACTTCTCCGCGGACACGATGGCCATCGAGGAGGCGCACGGCCGCATCACGCTCGCGCGCACGAGCGACACGCGTCGACAGGCGATCGAGGAGGAGTCCGAGGACGGCACCGACACGGCCGCCGCCGTCGACCCGTGGGAGGCCGCCCGCGCGCGCCTCGCGGACACGCTCCATCCGAGCTTCGGCGCCTCGCCGTTCCAGCCCATCTCGGGTCGACGCTACGTCCCGCAGCCCGTGGCCGAAGGCGTCGAGCTCGAGCGCCTCGTCACGCCACACGAAGCGGAACCGCGACAGCGCGGCACGGGACACATCTACTTCTTTCCCCACGGTCAGACCGAGCACGCCGTCGTGTGGCTGAGCGATGGCGGAGACACGGTGTTCTCCGTCGAGATCCACCCGCTGAGCGGCCGGGCCCGTGTGCGTGCGAGCGCCTACGAGCCCGAGGAGCTGATCGTCGAGGGCGACGAGTCGAGCTCGGAGGTGAGGGACTGATGTCGCTCTCTCTCCAGCACACGGGCTCCGTCGCCACCGTCCGCACCGTGAAGCGCGTGCGTCGCGCCCGTCCTCTGCCTGCGGTCCAGCCTCCGGCGCTCTCGGGCTTCACGCTGCTCGAGGTGATGGTCGCCGTCGCGATCCTCGGCATCACCCTCGTCTCGATCTTCTCGAGCGAGGCCGGCGCCATCCGCATGGCTGGCCGCGCACGACTGCTCACGACCGCCACGCTCCTGGCGCGCTGCAAGATGGGCGAGATCGAAGAGGAGCTCATGCGCACGGGCCTTCCGGCCGTGTCGTCGCGTGGCTCGGACGAGTGCTGCGAAGGAGGCGAGGTCGAGGGCTTCGAGTGCGACTGGGAGATCTCGCGCGTCGTCATCCCCGATCAGATGCCGCTCGGCGAAGGCGAAGAGGAGGGTGGTGGCGTCGGCGGCATGCTCGGCGGGCTGCTCGGCGGCGGCGGTGCCGCGCCCGCGGGCGGCGCGCCAGCGGCACCTCCGAACCCGGCGGAGCTCCTCTCCGGCTCCCTCATGGCCGGCGGCGGCAACATGATCGGCCAGCTCGCGATCCAGTTCGTCCTGCCGATGCTGAAGCCGATCATCGAGGAGCAGATCCGCCGCGCCACGGTCACCGTGCGCTGGCGCGAAGGCGAGGGCACGCAGGAGTTCGACGTCGTCCAGTACGTCGTCGCCGAGCAGCTCAACGCGGCCCAGATGCAGGCGCTGACCGGTCAGCAGCCGCAGCAGCCACCGCCACCGCCACCGCAGAGGAAGCCATGACGGCGCGCACCGACGTCGCCGTCCGCCTGCCCGCACGCAAGCGCGCGAGCGCCTCGGGGCGCGGCTTCACGCTCGTGGAGGCGCTCGTCGCGATCGCCGTGTTCGGCATCGTCGCGACGATCGTGTTCGGCGGCTTCTCGCAGACGATGCGCAACCGGCAGTTCGTCGAGGCGCAGTCGGACCGCTCGCACGTCATCCGTGTCGCGATGGAGCGCATGGTGCGCGAGATCTCGTCGGCGTTCGTGTCGATCCACGTCAACCCGAACCCGCAGCTCATCACCATGCGCACGGGCTTCCACGGTCGACGCGAAGGTCGTGGCGCTCGGCTCGACTTCACCTCGTTCTCGCATCGCCGCCTGTACCGCGACGCGCACGAGTCCGATCAGAACGAGCTCGGCTACTTCCTCGCCGAGGTCCGCGACGAAGCGGGCGATCGACACACGGCGCTCGTGCGTCGCGAGCAGAACCGCATCGATGACGACTTCGAGCACGGTGGTCAGGCCGCCGTCCTCGTCGAAGAGGTGATGGAGTTCGAGCTCAGCTTCCTCGACCCTCTCTCGCTGGAATGGCGTGACACGTGGGACGCGTCGTCGGGCCAGGAGCAGAACCGCCTGCCCGCGCAGGTGCGCATCCGCCTCGTCGTTCCGCAGACCGGCCGAGGCCGGCCCGGCCGCCGTCGTGAAGAGGTCTACACGACCCGCGCGATGGTCCCGATCACGTGGGCGCTCAACCACGCCGTCTACAACCCCTGATCCTCCATCTCCGTCGCCGCTCTCCGCATCCCCATGGCCACCTACGTCGGCATCGAGCAGGACTCCTTCTCCGTACGCGCTGCGATCGTGCGCTCGCAGCTCGGGCGCACGCAGATCGTGCGCTTGGTGGAGCTCTGGCTCTCGCAATTCCCCGTCGAGCACGACACACCCGAGCTCACCGACGGCACCGTGCCCGTCGCTCCCGCCTCGCCCACCAAGCGGGCGATCGCCGAGATCCTGCGGCTCGCGGGCGCCGGCGCCGACGTCATCGCGACGGTTCCGAGCGACGAGGTCTCGCTGCGCCGCGTCGAGCTGCCCCTCGCCGCCGCGAGGAAGGTCGACGAGCTCCTCCCGTTCGAGGTCGAGTCGCTCATCCCGTTCGAGGCGGAGGACACCCTCCTCGAGCACCAGCCGATCGAGAGCACCGATCCGACCAAGCTGCGCCTGCTCGTGTGTGCGGCGCCCAAGGGTCGCATCCGCCAGAGGCTCGCGGATCTCGCGGAAGTGGGCCTCGATCCGGCGACGCTCGTGCCGAGCGCCGTCTCGCTCGCGGGGCTCTCGACGTTCCTGCCGACCTTCGCGGCCGCCGAGGCCCCGCAGATGCTCGTGTGCGTCGAGGTCGACCGCACGGAGGTGGCGATCGTCCGCAAGGGACGCTGCGAGCTCGCACGCACGATCACCGTCGGCCATCGACAGGTCGAGGAGCTCGGCTACGCGGAGCCCTCGTACGGGAGCGAGCCCGAGCGACTCGCGCGTGAGCTGCGCCAGACGATCGCGAGCTACCGCATGCAGGGCGGCGCCGAGCCCGAAGGGGCGTGGGCGCTGGGCCTCGTCGACCCGAGCGGCATGCTCCTGCGCTGGCTCGGCGCTGCGCTCCAGAAGAACGTCGAGCTCTTCGCGATGCCCGACGTGGCGCCGCCGTCCGGCAAGGTCGTCGAGGCACCGCTCGATCTGGCGCAGAAGGCGCGCTTCGCCGTCGCGCTCGGTCTCGTCGGGCACGCGCTCTCGCGACAGCGCTCGATCGATCTGCGCAAGGGCGAATTCGTGCGCACGCGCCAGCTCGGCTTCGCGCGCGAGCTCGCGCCGCTGCTCGGCATCGCCGCCATGGCGATCTTCGTCGCGTGGGGCTTCTCGGTCTACGCGCAGTTCTCGGTGCTCCGCGCACGACGCGACGTGCTCGAGAGCGAGCTCGCGCGCATCTCGCGGACGCACCTCGGCCAGGAGACGACGAGCGTCACGGAGGCACGCGAGCTGCTCGAGCAAGGCCGCGCGAACCCCGATCCGATGCCCGCATGGACCGCGTTCGACGCGCTGCTCGCGATCTCGAACGCCATCCCCGGTGGCGAGACGAGCGGCATCACCCACGACGTGCAGCGCCTGCAGATCGATCTCGCGCAGGATCGCAGCGAGGGGCACTTCGAGCTCCAGGGCGTCGTCTCGACGATCGAGGAGAGTGATCGCGTGCGCGCGGCGCTCGCCGAGATCCCCTGCTTCCAGAACCTCGAGCAGGCGGGCGCGACGACGCCCGCCGCGGACGGGCGGCGCCAGTACCGCCTCGAAGCGGACATCCGCTGTCCCGACGAGCGACGCGCGTCGGACGAGGGGCGACGTGGTCGCCGTCGTTCGAGCAGCTCCGGCGGTGCCGCTGCACGCGGTGGCGCCGAGGGAGGCGAGTGATGCGAGCACGTCTCGAAGCAGCGTGGGCCGGGCTCAACGATCGCGAGAAGAGGCTCGTCGCCGTCATGGGCGCGGTCTTCGGTGTGCTCGTCGTGTTCCTGCCGATGTACCTCCTCAACATGTCGATCGCCTCGCTCGAGGACGAGAACGAGGAGATCGCGACGGTGATGCGCGACATCGAGCGCGCGGCACCTCAGCTCGCCGAGCGCGAGGCCGCGCGGCGCGCCGCCGAGGCTCGCTACGACATCCAGGCGCCCGCGCTCTCGTCGCTGCTCGAGGCGCAGAGCCGCGACCAGGAGATGACGATCAACGCCGTGACGAACCAGCCCGAGGTGCAGGAGGGGCGCTTCCGCCGTCGCCACGTGCGCGCGTCGTTCCCCGGCACGGGCCTGCGCGCGGCCGTGAAGCTGATGAACTCGCTCGAGGCCTCGCAGTATCCGATCGCGCTCGAGCGCATCCACATCGATCACTTCGCGCCCGGTGAGGACCGCTACAACGTCGAGCTCGGCGTGATCACGTACGACCGACAGGGCGCCGCGCCCGGTGAAGCGGCCGCCGCTGCCGCGCGGCCCCAGCCCGCCGGCCGCGCCGGCCCTCCCACGCCTTGAGCCAGTCATGAGCACCGCGACCGCACCGTCCGCTCTCTCGAGCTTCCTCGCGCGCTTCCGCCGCGCACCGAGCCTCGGCCCCACTGGCCCCGCCAAGCCCGCAGGCGGCGGCCGTCGGTGGCTCCGTGTCGTCGGCTACGTGCTCTTCTTCCTCGTCTCGTTCGTGTTCTGCGTCTACCTCACGTTCCCGTACGACCGCGTACGCGACTTCGTGGTGCACCAGGTCGAGCTCGCCATCCCGGGCTCGGAGCTCGAGATCGTCAGTCTCGAGCCTGCGTGGCTCACGGGCATCGAGGCGCGCGGCGTTCGCCTTCGGCTGCCGGCCGAGCCCGCCGAGCCTGCGCGTCCCGGCGCCGCCGCTGCGGCCGAGCCTCGTCGCCCGATCCGCCCGAGCGTCACCATCCCCTACCTCTACGCCCGCGCGAGCATCCTCTCGTACCTGCTCGGCACGACGGAGGTCGTGTTCGAGATCGAGACCGACGGCGGTGGGACCATCGAAGGCGTCGTCAGCGACAGCGGCACGACCAGCCACGCCACCGCGCACCTCGAGGCCGTCGATCTACGTCGCATCGGCGTGCTGCGCCACTACCTCGGCGCCTCGCTGGGCGGCGAGGTCAGCGGCGACATCGACGTCGAGCTCGGCGAGGAGACCGACGGCACGGACGGAACGATCCAGCTCTCCATCGCGAACGCGAGCCTCGGCGACGAGCAGTTCCAGGTGCCTCTTCCCGTGCCGGGGTTCTCGGCCCTCCAGCTCACGCGCGTGGAGCTCGGCAACCTCGAGCTCCAGATCACCGTCGAGGACGGAGTCGGTCGGGTCGAGCGCCTGGCCGGTGACGGCCAGGATCTCGTGCTGCGGGGCACGGGCTCCATCCGCCTCCTGCGCCCCATCCGCATGAGCGCCCTCGACATCCTCCTGCGCGCGGCCATCCAGCCTCCGTACCTCCAGCGGAACCCGACGGTGCAGGGCGCCCTCGACCTCGCGGGCTCGAGCCCGCTCGTCGCCCCGTACCGCGCGCCCGACGGTGCGTTCCAGGTGCGCCTGCAAGGCACGCTCGGGGCCCGCGTCACGGCACTGGCGGCAGGCAGCGCGTCGATCCCGCAGTGACGCGCGTCGCGAACGCTTCGCAAGCTGGCGGTTTTTTCCAGCAAGACCAGGCACTTGGTGCGCTGCGCGCACGCGAAGCCCGTCGACAAGCGAGGCGCGACTTGGGCACAATCCACCTCCCCCAATGCCGCGCGTCATCGGCATCGATCTAGGAACGACCAACTGTTGCGTCGCCGTCGTGGACGGCCCGCGCACACAGGTCCTCCACAACAAGGCCGGCTACAAGACGACGCCTTCCGTCATCGCCGTGACCGAAGACGGCAAGCGTCTCATCGGTCAGCTCGCGGTGCGCCAGCAGGTCACCAACCCGGAGCACACGGTCTACGCCGCCAAGCGCCTCATCGGTCGCGCATGGGACTCGCCGCAGGTGCAGCACGCCATGAAGGTGTGCCCGTACCGCATCGTGCAGGGGCCCAACAACGACGTGCGCATCGAGCTCCGCAGCAAGCTCTTCTCGATCCCCGAGATCTCCGCCATGTTGCTGCAGGAGATGCGGTCGCTCGCCGAGGAGCAGCTCGGTGAGACGGTCGAGCACGCGGTCGTGACGGTGCCCGCGTACTTCAACGACAACCAGCGACAGGCCGTGCGCGACGCGGGCCGCATCGCCGGCCTCGACGTCCTGCGCATCCTCAACGAGCCCACGGCCGCCGCGATCGCGTACGGACACACGCGCGAGCAGGCCAAGACGATCGTCGTCTACGACATGGGCGGTGGCACCTTCGACGTCTCGGTGGTGCGGGTCGATCCGCAGATCGGCTACGACGTCATCGCGACGACGGGCGACTCGTACCTGGGCGGCGAGGACTTCGACAACCGCATCGTCGAGTGGATGATCGAGCGTCTGCGCGAGAGCTCGGGCATGGACGCCACGGAGTCGCCGCTCGCGCTCGCGCGCATGAGGCAGGCGGCGCAGAAGGCCAAGTGCGAGCTCTCGGACATCGCCGCCGCCGAGATCCAGCTGCCGTTCCTCATGACGGGCCCCAAGGGCGCCATCCACCTCGAGACCACGCTGCGCCGCGACGAGCTCGAGAAGATGACCGGCGATCTCGTCACTCGCAGCCTCGCGATCTGCGAGAAGGCGCTTCGCCTCGCCGAGCTGCGCATCAAGGACGTCGAAGAGGTGGTGCTCGTCGGAGGCATGACGCGCATGCCCGCCGTGCAGCGCGCCGTCTTCGAGTTCTTCGAGCGCGAGCCGAGCCGCGGCGTCCATCCCGACGAGGTGGTCGCCGTGGGCGCTGCCATCCACGGCCAGCAGCTCGTGAGCCAGGAAGGGGCCGGCTCGGTCCCGCTCCACGACGTGACCGCGCACGCCCTGGGCATCATGACCGCCGGCGGCAGCTTCGACTCCGTCATCCCCGCGAACACCACCGTGCCCGTCCGCATCGGCAACGTCTTCGCGACGAGCCGGGACTTCCAGGAGCAGGTGAAGATCGTCGTGCTCCAGGGCGAGAGCAACAAGGCCGCGGAGAACGAGTTCCTCGGCCAGTTCGCGCTCACCGGACTGCGCCGCGCCAAGGCCGGCGAGGTCGAGGTCGAGGTCGTCTTCGAGATCGACGACGACGGCATCTTCCGCGTCGCCGCCATCGACCGCGAGACGGGCGAGGCCCAGACCATCGAGGTGCTCGCGCAGAGCGGCCTCGACGAGGACGAGATCTCCCGGATGATGCGCGAGGCCGAGCAGCACATGGCCGATCGCCGTGAGCTCGAGGAGCAGGAGAAGAACCGGCAGGGCATCCACGTGCTGCTCGCCGATCTCGATCGGCTCCTGCCGCAGGCGGAGCAGAAGGTCGCTGGCAACGCCGTCGCCTCGGCCGCGATCACCAAGGCCCGCAAGGCCGTCGAGCAGGTGCGCCACCAGGTCGAGCACGGCGATCCGAAGAAGCTCGGCGACAGCCTCGCCACGCTCCAGAAGCTCTCCGGCATGCTCAAGCAGGTGCTCTCGCGCTGAGCCTCCCGGGGGCCACGCCCTCTCCGCCGAGCCCACTGCGATCAGACGGCGACCGGCGCCTTGATCGCGGGGTGCGGGTCGTAGCCGTCGATCCGCACGTGCTCGAAGCGGAACTCCTCGATCGCGCGCACGCTCGGCTCGAGCACGAGGGTGGGGAAGGGCCGCGGCTCACGCGTCAGCTGGAGGTCCGCCTGCTCGAGGTGGTTCAGGTAGAGGTGCACGTCGCCGAACGTGTGGACGAAGTCACCGACCTCGAGCCCCGTCACCTGCGCCACCATGTGCGTGAGCAGGGCGTAGCTCGCGATGTTGAACGGCACGCCGAGGAAGACGTCCGCGCTGCGCTGGTACAGCTGACAGCTCAGGCGACCGTCGGCGACGTAGAACTGGAAGAGCGCGTGGCACGGCTGGAGCGCCATCTTCGGCAGATCCGCGACGTTCCACGCCGAGACGATGAGACGTCGCGAGTCGGGGCGGCTCTTGATCTGCTCGATCACCTCGGCGAGCTGATCGACGTGGCCGCCACCCGGCGTGGGCCAGCTCCGCCACTGCACGCCGTACACGGGGCCGAGCTCGCCGTCGGGCCGTGCCCACTCGTCCCAGATCGTGACGCCGTGCTCGCGCAGGTACGCGACGTTCGAGTCTCCGCGGATGAACCAGAGGAGCTCGTGCACGATCGACTTGAGGTGCAGCTTCTTCGTCGTCACGAGCGGGAAGCCGTCGCGCAGATCGAAGCGGATCTGGTGACCGAAGAGGCTCAGCGTCCCGGTCCCCGTGCGATCGGTCTTCTTCGTTCCGCGCGTGCGCACGTCACGCAGGAGATCTTCGTACGCCGAGGAGATGCGCGCTGACATGGGGCCGAGGTGTAGCCCGCAGCGCCCCTCCGCGGGACGCGAATTCAGTGCGCCGGCGCCACCGTGCGCGCGGCCTCCGCGAAGCGGGGCAGCCAGGCGTCGCGGTCCGACTCGGCGACCACGCCTGCGACCAGGAACGTCTCGTCGGCGAGGTAGATGATCGCCGCATACGTCGCGAGCGAGACGGGCTCGCCGTCGGGCCCGTCGTTCTCCTGCCAGCCCGTCACCTCGCAGCCCTCGACGGTGTCGGTCTCGATGCGCGCCCGGGTGCGCACGTGATCGTCGGAGATCGGCCCGGCCTGGAAGAGGATCGGCTCACACGCCTCGTCGCGCTGCGCGAGCGGGACCGCCGCGGGGATCGCGATGAGGAAGAGCGTGGGCGAGCCCAGCTCGGGCGGCGACATGTGTCCTTCGACGCCATACGTCACCGAGCTCGTCGTCGTGCGGTCGAGCACGAGCCCCGTCGGCGGCGCCTGGATGCGGAACCCGACGGCCGCCTCTGGGTCGAGCGGCGCCGTCGGGTCCCACTCGGCCGTGAGCACACTGGCGCGCACGAGGTCGCGCACGCGCGCGGCGCGCGATGCATCGTAGGCACCTGCGACGACGAACGCGCGATCGCCCTCCGTGACGAGGATCCACACGCGCTCGATCAGCATCTCCTGCCCGGTCTCCTGCTGATCGACGTGGAGCGTCACCGTCCGTCCGGAGATCTGAACTTCCTCGGTGGAGATCACCTCCGCCTCGTTGTCCACACCGCGTCGAAACGCCTCGAGCACCCGCTCGCCACCCTGGGCCGCGGCGACGAGCAGCTGGATGCGGCGCGCGCGATGGACGAAGCCCGCGCCGAACGGCGTCGGCTCACTGCCCCGCGGCGCCCTCAACGTCACGCCCGTCCCGGCGACCACGCGCGGAGGATCGAGCGGCAGCGTCTCGCGCTCGCCACCGCTCTCGGACTCCGACTCCGCGCGAGCGGTGTCGCCGCCACCGGCGGCTGCCCCGCCGCCTGCGCGTGCGCCACCGCAGCCGGCGAGCGAGAGGAGCACCGAAAGACCCGCGCCGAGGAGGCGCACACCACGAGAGCGCAACATCGCCTGGCGTGTAGCACGGGCCTCACGTGTCGGTTCGGAAGTCCTAGAGCACCGATTCATTCGAATCGCTGCTCTAGCCTCTGTTTTCCGAGGGGACGCGTGTCCCCTCGCCCCGCCGAAGTGAATTCGTCGGGGCCCCACTCGTCAGGCGAGCCGGCGTCGCAGCCAGAGCCACCCGAGGCCCAGCGTGAGCACGACGAACACGCGCTCGAGGAGCGTGAGCGCGCGTCGCGCACGAACGGGTGTCGTCGAGGGCGTCACGGTCGGCGCCGAGCTCGGGGCCGCGCCCTCGAGGGCGAGGCGTGCGCTCTCCGCGTCGAGCGCCAGCGCACGCTGGGTCATGCCCGAGCGCCGCGGCGGCTCGCCGAGCGTCGCGCCGCAGTAGTCGCAGAGCGTCGCACCCAGACCGCTCGGTGCATCGCAGTGCGGGCACACGGGCCCCGCGGCGACACGAGCGCGAGGGAAGGACGATGGCGCGACGGTAGTGGGGGCACCCGCGAGCATGGAGCGCGAGTAGCCGACGCCGGCCCTCGACGGCAAGAAATCGGCACGCCGTCTCGACGGACCGATGGGCCGCGACATGCTGGCTCCATGGAGATCGTGCTCGTCGCGGCCCTCGCGCGAAACGGCGTCATCGGTGCCGACGGCGCGTTGCCCTGGCGACTGCCCGACGATCTCAAGCGCTTCAAGCGCCTCACCCTCGAGAAGCCGATCGTCATGGGCCGAAAGACGTACGCGTCGATCGGCAAGCCCCTGCCGAAGCGGCGCAACGTCGTCGTGTCCCGCACGGTCTCGGAGCTCGAAGGCGTCGAGATCGTCCGGAGCGTCGAGGAGGCGCTCGCGTTGCTCGCCGGCGCACCCGAGATCTGCGTCATCGGCGGCGGCGAGATCTATCGCGCGTTCCTGCCGATCGCGACGAAGCTCGAGCTCACGCACGTCGAGACCGACGTGGATGGCGACGCCTCGTTCCCCGACGTCGACCCCGATGATTGGCAGCTCGTCGCCGAAGAGCTGCACCCGAGCGACGGCGCCCATCCCCACGCGATGCGCTTCGCCACGTACGTGCGCCGCTGATCCTACGTGGTCACTGCGTCGCGGTCGTCGGCTCGGCGGCGGGCGCGGGCCCCTCCACCGGCTGTCCGGCGGCCACCCAACCCGTGATCCCGGCGCCCATGACGGACACACTGGAGAAGCCCATCGCGATCGCGCTCTCCGCCGCGACGTGGCTGGCAGAGCACGCCTCGTTGTAACAGTAGAAGACGAGCGGCGTGCTCGTGTCCGTCGGCAGCTGCTCGCGGGTCACGCCGTCGTAGTCCACCCACGTGGCACCCGGCACGTGGCGCTCGTCGAAGGTCTCGCGGTCGTTCGCATCGAACACCGCCAGGCGCCGGTCGGCAGCGGCCATGCCCGCCGCGACGTCCTCGACGCTGATCCGCGCGAAGCGCTCGACCTCTTCGGCCGTGGCGGCGTTGCCGCTCGATCCCGAGCTGCCTGAACCACAACCGAGCGCAGCCAGAGCCAGCACGACGGGCACGACGGAGACGACGTTTCGCATGAGACCTCGAGTTCGGAAGGAGATGGCTGCCCTGGAGGAGAATCGCCGAGACAGTGGCTGCGATCGGCGGCTCGCCGATCTGGTGTAGGGCCGCGCGGCTCGGGCTGCAACCGCGTACCGCGCCCTCAGTCCACCGTCTCGGGCGCGAGCGTCTCGGGCGCGACCTGTTCCCGCTCCGTCTCCCATCGATCGGTGACGAGCGTGTCGATGCGCTGATCGGGATGCTCCACGTCACGGCCTTCGGTGCGCAGCGTGCGCACCTCGCGGTCGAGCCGCGCGAAGTGCTGTCGACAGTTCGGATCGCTCCGCCCCTCTTCGCCTCGGTCGGTGCACTGGAAGAGCTCCATCGGGAACCGCTGGCACCGGCTCAGGAACGCACCACCGGTCGCGCCGGCGCCGTCGCCGCGCGCGCGCAGGCTCTGCTGGTTCATCTGCAACATCGCCTGACAACGCTGGCGAACCGCGTCGTCGGGGCTCTGTCCCGCAGGAGGAGGTGAGCTCAGCGCCTCACGCGTCTGCGCGGGCAGCCGCTCCGCGAGCGCGGCCGCGATCTCCTGACCGTCCCTCAGGAGCTCGTCGTGTCGCTCGCTCGGCGGTCGCTGCGGCCCTTCGCGCGCGAGCCGCTCGCGTCGATTGCGGTCGAGCGCGTCGCGCGCCAGCGAGCGTCCGCCGCCCCCACCACCGCCGCCCATGCCGCGCGCCCACATCGATCCACCCGACAGCGCGCCCGGCGCTGCGGCGGGCGGTGCGGGTGCTGCGACGGGTGGTGGCGCGACGCCGGGAGGTCGCCGTGTCGGCTCGGTTCCAGCCGAGCTCGACTCGCCGCTCGAGCCACATGCGGCGAGCGTCCATGCGAGCGCGACCAACCAAACGCGCCATGCACCGGCCCGAGCCGGGTTCGTGCGCAAGGGTCTCGACGCGTCGCTCACGCTCCGATGTTACTCGGTGGTGAGCACGGACGCGATGCCGCGACCCTGGCGATCGGTGTCGAGCACGAGGAAGGTGATTCGCTCGTCACGCTCGGCCGCGAGGAGGATGGAGTCCATCGCGGGACGCGGCGCGTCCGCCGGCGGGTCGACGAGGTGGAAGCCACCGCGCGGCAGGGCCTCGCGGTAGTAGGCCTCGAGCTCCCACTCCGTCATCGACGAGCCCGCGTACGAGACGACACGCTGGTCATCGCCCGTCTCCGAGGCATCGAGGATCCGCCGCGAGCGCGGCGGCCGCGGGATGCCGTCGACGTCGGTGCCCGGCACGTCCGTGTTGCCGCCGTGGCCCGTGATCTCGTCGAAGTCGAGCGAGCCCGTCGTCCAGAACGTGAGGAAGTGGACCCCGCGCCCCTCGTCCAGCGTGCGCGCGTAGACGTAGCGGAGATCGCCGAGGTCGTGCAGGTCGTTGGACTGCCGGAACCGTGCGGCGCGCCCGAGCAGCTCCGCCGCCGAGATCTCCTGACCGAAGTCGAGGCAGCCCACGGCGCCCACGCCGTCGCGCTCTTCACGCATCACGAAGAAGTCCTGCGCGCTCGCCGCGCGGATCTGCGCCTGGAGGTCTGGGTTGTGCGCGCGGCAACGCGCCTCGAACTCGTCGAGGACGACATCGAGGTCGTCGGGCGAGGTGCCGCTCGTGACCATGAGCGACTGCCCGTTCAGGCGCAGCTCGCGCGGCGCGTCCTGCCGCTCCGCGCGCTCGTAGCGCATGAGGCTCTCGCCCATCGTGATCATCTGCTCGCCGACCTGACCGCGCACGCGCGAGTAGGTCAGGCCCACACCGAGCGCCGCGATCGCCGCGACGAAGCCCGTGAGGCGAACGCCCTTCATCCAGGGCGAGGCGTTCAAGAGCTGCCAGCGCGTGGGGCGCAGCGGTGCCTTGGCGCTGCTCTCGCTGGCGTTCTCGGTCGTCGGAAGCTCGCTCGGCGCGTCCATGGTGCCTCCTCAGAATCCGAACGAGCCCCAGGCGCTCGCGATGAAGTTCGCGATGTCGTAGTCCTCGGGGTCCTCGTTGCACATCCAGACCATGTCGCCGCGATAGCGCTGGGTCTCACCGCCGAGGACCGGAGGCTGCTCCACGCTGCCGTTGCGGCTCGCGTGGAACTCCTCGAAGAACATGCTCATGATCGATCCGAAGATCGGTGTGTCCGTGCTGCCAGTCGCGCCAGACCCGTCGAAGGCGCTGTCGCCGATGCGCGTCGGCGAATCGGGGGTGGTGCGGCACCCGTCGTACGCGCGCTGCCACGCGCCCTCGCGGATGCGGACGTTCATCTCGACGATGTTGCGGCCCAGCGTGAACACGTAGAAGACGCTTCCCCAGATGATGAGGAACGCGGGCGTCATCATGATCGTCTCGGTGCTCGCGGTGCCACGCTCGTCGCGGAGCAGCCGAAACCGGCGGCTCCACGTGCCACGCTGCTGACCCTTGGTCTTCTTGGTGCTGCTCATCGGAGCTCTCCTCAGTGCGCCACGAGGCCGCTCACGGTGTCGAGGGCGCCCGCGACCGCGCCCAGGCCCTCGGGGAGCGCGTCGCCGAGGCGGTAGCGACGCATGCGAGCGCGCCACTGGCAGTGCCAGAGCCACTCCTCGCGCTCCATCCCGTCTTCGTCTTCGAAGTAGTACTCGGCTTGCGCGAACGAGGCGTTGTTCGCGAACTCGAGCGAGTCGGTGAGGTTCGTGTCGTCGCGGCCCCAGCTCGCCACCTGCACGCCCTGTCGCGTGAAGCGGAAGCGCGGCTCGCCCAGCATGTATGCCTGCACCTGGAAGTCGGACTCACCCAGCCAGGCGTCCTCCTTCACCATCTGGAAGGAGTCCATGTCGCCGCAGTAGTGCCGCGCGCGCATCGTTCGCGTGATCCACGGCGTGGCGAGCACCGAGATGCCGTAGAACTCGGAGAGGTGCGTCTCGAATGCGGATGCGACGACGCCCAGGAGGTGGGCCGGCGTCCTCACGCGGTTGTCGCAAGGCCAGTCGGTGTCGTCTTCTTCCGCCGCCACGCCCCCGATGATCGGCCATGGAATGCCGACATACGTCGTGGGGGCGTACTCGGTCGTGCCGTACTCCACGACCCTCGCGCGGGCGGCGTAAGGTGCGCCGTCTCTTACGGCGACCGCGATCCCGTGGACGACCTCGATGAGGTCCTCCATCACGTCCTCGACGTCGTCGGCCGTGTCGTACGCGTCCACCGCGTCGACGCCGTGGCGGGCCGCGTCCACGCACGCCTCGCAGCAGTACGCGCACCACGGGCCACATCCGAGACAGACCAGGCCCGCGGCGACGGCCGCTCCTGCGACGATGTCCGCCGCGATCTGCATGGCCGCGCCAACGACCGCAAAGGCCGCCATGATCATGTTCAGGATCGCCAGGATGTTCATCGCCCGCGCGTTCACGACCGCCGACATGAACGCCGCCGAGTCGGCCGCGTCCTGCATGCGCTCGCGGTGGATCACCACGCTCGCGACGCCATGTAGGTAATAGAGAACGCCCACGGCCATCGCGGCCATGAACACGCCGAGCACCATCGTCGCGCCGGACTCGTCGGACCAGAGGCTTCGTCGGTCAGTCGCGCGGGACTTGCCGATGGCCTCCGGGTTGGTGCTCGAGTCGAACATGCCGCGACCTCCGGATGGGTCCGCGACGCGCCAGATGCGCGCGGACGCGGGTGTATAGAGCATGTTGCGTGCCTCGCGCCTCGCGGGTCAAGACCCTCCGCTCGCCTGCGGATCACGCGTGCAGCACGCTACGGTCGTCTTTCGGCTGGGGAGCCGAAGCCCCACGAGCCGCTGGGTTGCGGAGTCACCCGACCCCACCGATGGCCTGTCAGGGCGCCGGTCATGATGACCGAGGCGTCCTCGCCGACGCGGCGAAGCGAGATCGCCATGCCGACGCGGGAGCGAGGCCATCACCACGGCAACGCGCGCGCTTCCCCCTCGCGCGCCACCATCGCGTCCACGTGACCGAGCAGGGCCTGCCGACGCTCCTCGAGGTACTCGAGCTGCGCGTCGTCGAGGATCGGCCCGACCGGCTCCGTCTCGAGCCCGGTTCGCAGCTCGTCCACGCTCAGTCGCCGCACACGCCGCACGAACGCGCCATCGAATCGCTCGACGAAACCGAGGCGCGCGTCGATGGCGATCGGCGCTCGCGCTCGTGAGGTCCGCCCCCGACGTCGCCAGAACCCCGCCGCGTTGTCGAGGAAGATGATCGGCCCGCCCACCCCGCGCGTTCGGACGTTCGTGTAGTTGCCGCCCCATCGATCGCCGTTCTGCGTGAGGAAGTCGAACGCGATGAGGATCGACAGCTCGCGCGCTCGGGCCTCGTCGTCCCAGTCGTCTTCTTCCGGCTCGCCAGCGTCGCTTCCTCCATCGAGCGCCGCGACGGCACCGTCCAGCGATCCGGCATCCACGCCAGCATCCCGGGACGCGTGCGCGCGACGGAGCTCGATCGGGGCCACGAACGGGAAGACCGCTGGTGGGTCCGTCACGCGCAGCGCGCGCTCCCAGCCCGGCGGCGGCTCGATCGGAACGAGACGCTCGTCGATCCACGCGATGATCGCCCCACGAACGGTCCCATCGGGCTGAACGATGAGCTCGTCGGCGCGCGCGTCGCCGACGAGCGCGGGCTCGAGCATCGCGTAGGGCACCACCCGCGCCGTGCTCGGAGCCGTGCGGTGGACGCGCAACAGCCGGTCGAGGTGGAACGCAGCGATCTCGGCGAACCAGTGCGTGCCCGAGAACGACTGTTCGGGCTTGAAGTACGCGCGGGCGCCGCTCGCGAGCGTGAAGCGGAACGCGACGCTGCGACCGCCGCGGCCCCGCTCGACACCGACGATCTCCTCATCTCGGAGCCGCTCGATCACCGCTGCGTCGTCGCGTGCATCGAAGAGCTCTCCCGGCTCCGCGCTCGGCGCGACACGTGGGCGCCTCCACGCGTCCGGTCGTACGAATGCGTCCTCGGGCTCTGCCGCGTCCGTGCCCGCATCCGGCTCCTCCGCGAGGGCGGTCGCAGGCGGCTGTGCTGGCTGCTCGACGGGCGCCCGTGCAGGTGCGGGGTCGGCGCAGCCGACCGCGAGGAGCAGCGCGGCACAGACGGCACGCATGCGTGTCCCGCGAACCACGTCCACCGACGAAACCGTATGGAAAACGACGAAATTCCCTTGCACGATGGGCCGAAGGTGCAGCTCGGACGCCAGGCCCGTCGGTTGCTCGAGGCGACCATCATGCGCCTCGTGCTCTGGGTCCTCGCGCTCTGCCTCCTCGTCACGAGCGGTGCGACCGCACAGTCGCGCCGCGCGCCGAGAGTCGTCTCGGATCTCTGGCAGGACCCGGCACCCGGTGTGCGCTACCTGCGTCGGGTCACCTCGACGCCCACACAGATCCACGTCGTCGTCGCAGATCTCCGCGCAGAAGGGGTCGAGCTCGTCGCGACGGCACACGAGGACCGTTGGACCACCGTGCCCGACTTCGCCACCCGCACAGATCTCGAGGTGGCGATCAACGGAGGTTTCTGGAGCACCCTGCAGGATCCGCGCGGCCTCGCCGCAGGAGGTGGAGAGCTCTGGCCCGACGTCGCACCGGACCCCGAGTTCGCCACGCTCGCCATCTCGGAAGGTCGCGCGTCCGTCCACCCGCCCGATCTACCTCCAGACCTCGACGAGCTCTTCGGCGCCGTGAGCGGTCGCCCCGTCCTCGTGCTCGACGGCTCACCCGCCGCCGCGCTCGTGGACTTCCCCGACGCCACGCTTCGCGCACCCCGCACCGCGGTGGGAGTGTCCCGCGACGGCCGGACCGTCTACTTCGTCGTCGTCGACGGTCGACAGCGCGACAGCCGCGGTCTGAGCCTCCCCGAGCTCGCCGATCTCTTCGTGGAGCTCGGTGCGCACGCGGCGCTGAACCTCGACGGCGGTGGATCGAGCGAGATGTACGTCCGCGGAGCCGGTGGCGTCGTCAACGTACCCTCTCGCGGGCGCTGGGAGATCGCGGTGGACGAGCTCCTCGGCGCGGGCGAGAGCACGCGCTCCACCAGACGCGGGACGGAAGTGTTCGTCCGTGGACGTGAACGCGAGGTGATGAATCATCTCGGCCTCCGAGCGCGGCGGCGCGACGTGACCGTGGCGGCACACGGCTCGTCGGTCGGCGGTCAGGTTCCGATCGACGCACCCCAGCCGCTCCCTCCGCGTGTTCGCGTCGGCCCGTTCCGCGAGACGCTCGCTCAAGTGTTCGTCGTCATCGTCCCGATGCTCGGGTCCGTCCTCGGCGTCTGGCTCGTGCTCCGCGTCCGGCGTGCCGTGCGCTCACGCCGACCGCTGAATCGCCCGTGATCATGGCCGATCCGTGCATGGCGAGGCTCACCGTAGTGTGTTAGTCGCCTCCCATGCGTGCGGTGGCGCAGCGAGTGCGTTCTTCCTCCGTCACCGTCGGTGACGAGATCGTCGGCCAGATCGGCCCCGGCCTCCTCGCGTACGTGGGCGCGATGAAGGGCGACACCGCGGAAGACCTCGCGTACGTGGCGAACAAGCTCGTCCATCTGCGCGTCTTCGAAGACGACGAGGGCAAGATGTCGCGCTCGGTGCTCGACATCCGCGGTGGCGTCCTGCTCGTGCCCCAGTTCACGTTGTTCGGCGACGTTCGCCGTGGCAGGCGACCATCGTTCGACGACGCCGAGGAGCCCGAGCGTGCGCGCTCTCTCTTCCACGAGCTCGTCGCAACCGTTGCCGCGCTCGGTGCCCCGGTGCAGACCGGCCGATTCCGCGAGGAGATGCTCGTTCAGGCTGCGGTTGCCGGCCCCATCACCATCCTCGTCGACAGCCGCAAGGTGTTCTGAAGTGCCCCGCTACGAAATTCGGGCCGCAACGCTCGCTGACGAGGACCGTCTCTATGAGCTCAGTCAGTTCCTCGACTCGGTGAACCTGCCTCACGACCGCGACGCCATTCGAAGGATCCTCACGCAGTCGGAGCGCTCGTTTCGCGGGGACATCACGGATCCGCGTCACCGCGAGTACGTGTTCGTGCTCGAGGATCTCGACACCCATCGTGCCGCGGGGACGTCGCTGATCGTCGCGCAGCTCGGGCGCAGGGATGCCCCCTACATCTACTTCGATGTCCGGATCGAGGAACGCTACAGCGCCACCCTCGACCGCCACTTCAGCCACGACGTGCTGTCGATTGGATACTCGTACGACGGGCCGACCGAGATCGGTGGCCTCGTCGTCCACCCCGACGCGCGGCGCGCCCCCCAGAAGCTCGGGATGCTGATCTCGTACGTTCGCTTCCTGTTTCTCGCGATGCACCGGGACTCGTTCCAGCGGCGCGTGCTCGCCGAGCTGCTGCCGCCCCTCGAGCCCGATGGGACCTCTCACCTCTGGGAAGCCGTCGGCCGCCACTTCACGAACCTGACCTACCGCGAGGCCGACCGTCTCTCGAAGCAGAACAAGGAGTTCATCCGCGGGCTCTTCCCCGACGGGGACATCTACGTCTCGCTCCTGTCGCCCCAAGCGCAATCCGTCATCGGCCGCGTGGGTCCGCAGACGCGCGGGGTCGAGAAACTTCTTCGCCGAATCGGTTTTCGGTACTGGAACCGAGTCGACCCGTTCGACGGTGGGCCCCATTTCATCGCGGAAATGGATGAGATCTCGTTGGTCCAGCGTGTACGCCGCACGCGCCCCGTCGAGGGGGTCCCGTCCCCTCGAGCGCCACGGGCGCTCGTCGCCGTCGACCTCACGGCAGCCCCGTTCTTTCGAGCGATCACCGGGCGAGCCGAAGTCGTGGGCGATTCCGTCGTGCTGGACTCCGAAGCTCTGGCGGCGCTCGCACCTCCCCCCGGGTGCCTGGTCTCCGTTCTTCCGCTCGACTGATCCGAAGCCCCACGAAACAGGGCACTTTTGAGCGCTCCATCCGAAATCGACGGATCGTGTTTGACAGCCCCGGGCTGGGTGCTAGATCGCGCCTCCCCTGACCGGCCAAGGCCGAACGGGCTGAAAACCAAAGACAGGCTTCCCTTCCGACTCCCCGACCCTTGGGTGCAGAAAGAAGGCGATGGGCAAAAAAAGTTCTTGACTCTCCCGCAGAACGGAGTAAAAGACGCGCCCTTCGACGAGCCGCCGAGACGGTGGCGAACGAAGCCTGAGAGCGAAGAAAAAGAAATCTCGCTCTTGACAAAAACGAAAGCGTCGGCCAGTATCACCGCCCCTCGCAAGAGGGCGGCCTCGAAAGAGGTTGGTCAGCCAACGCAGTCGGTCCTTGAAAACTGAATCGGAGAGTCCGTAATCACGGGTCCCAATCAACGACCATCAGGTCGTCTGAGAGGAACTTCTCGTCGCATCGACGCGCTTCGGCGCGCACGAGCGAAGAGAGTGATTGCGAGCAACGAGCTCTACCGTCACGCGCTTCGGTGCGTCGGCGGGAAGCTCAGGACTGCTCAACAGTTAGGTGGTTGCTTCGGCAACTCACCGAAAAATTCAACTGGAGAGTTTGATCCTGGCTCAGAGCGAACGTTAGCGGCGGGCTTAACACATGCAAGTCGAACGCGAAAGGGATTCGTCCCCGGTAGCGTGGCGTCCGGGTGAGTAACACGTAGGAAACCTTGCCTCGAGCGGGGGATAACGTCCCGAAAGGGACGCTAATACCGCATAAGCCCACGTCGGCTCCGGCCGATGAGGGAAAAGGTGGCCACTGAATTCAAGCTATCGCTTGAGGATGGTCCTGCGGCGCATCAGCTAGTTGGTGGGGTAACGGCCTACCAAGGCGAAGACGCGTAGCTGGTCTGAGAGGATGATCAGCCACACTGGCACTGAAACACGGGCCAGACTCCTACGGGAGGCAGCAGTGGGGAATATTGGACAATGGGCGCAAGCCTGATCCAGCCACGCCGCGTGAGTGATGAAGGCCTTCGGGTTGTAAAGCTCTGTGGGGAGGGGCGAAAACGGCCGGTAAGAAACGACCGGTCCTTGACGGTACCTCCTTAGCAAGCACCGGCTAACTCTGTGCCAGCAGCCGCGGTAATACAGAGGGTGCGAACGTTGCTCGGAATTACTGGGCGTAAAGCGCGTGTAGGCGGACGGGTAAGTCAGATGTGAAATCCCCGAGCTCAACTCGGGAACTGCATTTGAAACTGCTCGTCTTGAGTATCGGAGAGGGTGGCGGAATTCCTGGTGTAGAGGTGAAATTCGTAGATATCAGGAGGAACACCGGTGGCGAAGGCGGCCACCTGGACGGTCACTGACGCTGAGACGCGAAAGCGTGGGGAGCAAACAGGATTAGATACCCTGGTAGTCCACGCCGTAAACGATGGGTGCTAGGTGTCTCGGGTATTGACCCCCGAGGTGCCGTAGCTAACGCGTTAAGCACCCCGCCTGGGAAGTACGGTCGCAAGACTAAAACTCAAAGGAATTGACGGGGGCCCGCACAAGCGGTGGAGCATGTGGTTTAATTCGACGCAACGCGCAGAACCTTACCCGGGCTAGAAAAGCACGGAACCCTGTAGAAATACGGGGGTGCCCGCAAGGGAGCCGTGATCCAGGTGCTGCATGGCTGTCGTCAGCTCGTGTCGTGAGATGTTGGGTTAAGTCCCGCAACGAGCGCAACCCCTACCATTAGTTGCCAGCGGTTCGGCCGGGCACTCTAATGGGACTGCCACGTCAAGTCGGAGGAAGGTGGGGATGACGTCAAGTCCTCATGGCCCTTATGTCCGGGGCTACACACGTGCTACAATGGTCGGTACAAAACGTCGCGAACCCGCGAGGGGTAGCTAATCGGCAAAAGCCGGCCTCAGTACGGATTGCAGTCTGCAACTCGACTGCATGAAGCTGGAATCGCTAGTAATCGCTGATCAGCAGGCAGCGGTGAATACGTTCCCGGGCCTTGTACACACCGCCCGTCACACCATGGGAGTCGATTGCTCCAGAAGTGGCTGCGCCAACCCGCAAGGGAGGCAGGTCCCCAAGGAGTGATCGGTAACTGGGGTGAAGTCGTAACAAGGTAGCCGTAGGGGAACCTGCGGCTGGATCACCTCCTTTCTAAGGAGCACTCGCGCTTCGGCGCGACAGCTCGGTCAATCCCGTGATTATGGACTCCGGTTCAGTTTTCAACGACCGACCCATTGTGGGTGGTCTTTGAAGCACTGCATGCCTTCTGACACCCCTGTGGGTGTCCGAGGGGCTATAGCTCAGGTGGTTAGAGCGCACCCCTGATAAGGGTGAGGTCGCTAGTTCGAGTCTAGCTAGCCCCACTCGTCCCATACGGGGCTGTAGCTCAGCTGGGAGAGCATCGGCTTTGCAAGCCGAGGGTCGTCGGTTCGATCCCGATCAGCTCCATCTCAGCTCGTGAGCGTCTCGTGCATCTGCGCGACAAGTCGTCGCGGCGATGGACGAGCGGCTGACGAAGCCGCTCTTTGAAAACTGAATAGAGGAAGTGTGAATCAATCGTCAATGGCGTTGAGCCATGGGCGGTGACGAGTTCTCTTGTCACCAACCTTGAGCTCGAGCCACGACGCGTGCCTTAGGGATAAGGTCAAGCTAGAAAGGGCGCGTGGTGGATGCCTTGGCATCGGGAGGCGAAGAAGGACGTGGACAGCTGCGAAAAGCTCCGGGGAGTCGCTAACAGACTGTGATCCGGAGATCTCCGAATCGGGCAACCGTACGACGATGAGTCGTAAGCTCGTGCTGAATACATAGGCACGAAGCGGCCAACCAGGGGAACTGAAACATCTAAGTACCCTGAGGAATAGAAATCAACCGAGATTCCCCTAGTAGTGGCGAGCGAACGGGGAACAGCCTAAACCAAGCTAGAGCAATCTGGCTCGGGGTCGTGGGACTGCGATATGGGAGAGCAGAGGCTAGTCGAACGGTCTGGAAAGGCCGGCCATAGAAGGTGACAGCCCTGTACGCGAAAGCTCGAGCTCCCCTAGCATGTTCCCGAGTACCGCAGGGCACGAGAAACCCGGCGGGAATCTGGGAGGACCATCTTCCAAGGCTAAATACTACCCGATGACCGATAGTGCACAAGTACCGTGAGGGAAAGGTGAAAAGAACCCCGGCGAGGGGAGTGAAATAGTACCTGAAACCGCGCGTCTACAAGCAGTGGAAGCACTATGCCCGCAAGGGAATGTGCGACCGCGTACCTTTTGCATAATGGGCCTGCGAGTTACGATCAGTCGCTAGGTTAAGCCGTAAGGTGTAGCCGTAGGGAAACCGAGTCCTCACAGGGCGACTCAGTGGCTGGTCGTAGACCCGAAACCTAGTGATCTACCCATGGCCAGGTTGAAGGGAGGGTAACACCTCCTGGAGGACCGAACCCACTAACGTTGAAAAGTTAGGGGATGAGCTGTGGGTGGGAGTGAAAGGCTAATCAAACTGGGAGATAGCTGGTTCTCCGCGAAATATATTGAGGTATAGCCTCGGACGAATTCCACCGGAGGTAGAGCACTGGATGGGCTAGGGGTCCTACCAGATTACCAAACCCAACCAAACTCCGAATGCCGGTGAGAACTATCCGGGAGACAGGCAGTGGGTGATAAGGTCCATTGCCGAGAGGGAAAGAGCCCAGATCGACAGCTAAGGTCCCAAAATCCAGACTAAGTGTCAAAGGATGTGGGAGCGCTCAGACAGCCAGGAGGTTGGCTTAGAAGCAGCCATCCTTTAAAGAAAGCGTAATAGCTCACTGGTCGAGCGAGCCTGCGCCGAAAATATAACGGGGCTAAGTCTGGTACCGAAGCTTCGGGCTTCGCAAGAAGCGGTAGCGGAGTACTCTCAAGCAAACACACGGCGTACCGGTAAGGAGCGCTATCGGGCTTGAGAGGAGCTTATGCAGGCATGAGTAGCGATAAACAGAGTGAGAAACTCTGTCGCCGTAAGCCCAAGGTTTCCTGGGGAAGGATAATCCTCCCATGGGTTAGTCGGATCCTAAGCCGAGGCCGAAAGGCGTAGGTGATGGTAAGCAGGTTAATATTCCTGCACCTCCGAGGTGGCGTTGAAACGAGCAGGGACGGAGTAGGATATGCCGAGCCGACTGTTTGGTCGTCGGTTCAAGCGTGTAGGCAGATCTCGTTGGCCGCGACAGCGGGAAACGCGGGGTCAATGCCGAGACGTGATGAGGCTGGCTTTCGGGCCAATAACTCGGTGATTCCAGACTCCCAAGAAAAGCTGCGCGTGGAGCTGCTTCGGTGTCCGTACCGCAAACCGACTCAGGTGGGCGGGGTGAGTATCCCAAGGCGCGTGAGAGAACGCTGGCTAAGGAACTCGGCAAAATAGCACCGTAACTTCGGGAGAAGGTGTGCCCATTCGGGTGATAGGCTTGCGCCTTGAGCCTGGTTGGGTCGCAGTGAAATGGGGGTTGCGACTGTTTACTAAAAACACAGGACTCTGCGAACTCGTAAGAGGACGTATAGGGTCTGACGCCTGCCCGGTGCTGGAAGGTTAAGGGGAGGAGTTAGCGCAAGCGACGCTCCGAACCGAAGCCCCAGTAAACGGCGGCCGTAACTATAACGGTCCTAAGGTAGCGAAATTCCTTGTCGGGTAAGTTCCGACCTGCACGAATGGCGTAACGACATCCCCACTGTCTCGGCCAGCGACTCAGCGAAATTGTATCGGGGGTGAAGATACCCTCTTCCCGCGGCAAGACGGAAAGACCCCATGAACCTTCACTGCAACTTGACAGTGAGGTTCGGGACAATCTGCGTAGGATAGGTGGGAGGCTTTGAAGTCGGGGTTCCGGCCTCGATGGAGCCAACGTTGAAATACCACCCTGATTGTTCTGGACTTCTAACCCAGGCCCCTTAGCGGGGTCGGGGACACTGTCTGGTGGGCAGTTTGACTGGGGCGGTCGCCTCCCAAAAAGTAACGGAGGCGCGCGAAGGTGCCCTCAGGCTGATTGGAAACCAGCCGTAGAGTGCAATGGCATAAGGGCGCTTAACTGTGAGAGGGACACCTCGAGCAGGTGCGAAAGCAGGTCATAGTGATCCGGTGGTTCCACATGGAAGGGCCATCGCTAATCGGACAAAAGGTACTCTGGGGATAACAGGCTGATCGCGCCTGAGAGTTCATATCGGCGGCGCGGTTTGGCACCTCGATGTCGGCTCATCGCATCCTGGGGCTGGAGCAGGTCCCAAGGGTTTGGCTGTTCGCCAATTAAAGCGGTACGCGAGCTGGGTTTAGAACGTCGTGAGACAGTTCGGTCCCTATCTGCCGTGGGCGCAGGATACTTGAGAGGAGCTGTTCATAGTACGAGAGGACCTGAACGGACGCACCTCCAGTGCTCCGGTTGTCACGCCAGTGGCATAGCCGGGTAGCTGTGTGCGGAACGGATAACCGCTGAAAGCATCTAAGCGGGAAGCCGGCCTCAAGACCAGGTATCCCGGGCCTCAAGGCCCCTGAAGGACCCTCGTAGACCACGAGGTAATAGGCGGGAGGTGGAAGCGCGGTGACGCGCGGAGCTGACCCGTACTAATAGTCCGTGAGGCTTGACCTATCTCTAAGGCAAACGTCGATGTCCCCCTCTCACCTTCGGGTGGTCGAGGCGGATCGGTTCGAGCTCAGGGTTGGGAGTAAGAGCGACATTCCCTGTCGCCGCTCTCGACCCCATTGGTCGAGTGACACACTTCCACATTTTCCGGTGGCAACGTCGGAGGGGCCATACCCGATCCCATCCCGAACTCGGAAGTCAAGCCCTCCAGAGCCGATGGTACTGCTCGCGTAAGTGAGTGGGAGAGTAGGACGCCGCCGGGTCTATCTTCGCCCCGCTTCCCGAAAGGGAAGCGGGGTTTTCTATTTGGTCGTTTCGATCGCCGTGACTCCCCGCCGCTGGATCGCTGTCCTCCTCGGCGCGCTGCTCGTCGCGGCGTGCGTGGCAGTTCCATCACTCGCGCGGCGTCGCGCCGAGGACGCCATCGCCCAACGCTCGGGCTGCACGACCCGAGTAGGCAGCGTCTGGCCTGGCCGAATCCTCGTCCTCGAGGGGGTTCTGCTCGAGTGTGATTTCGGTACGCTCGACTTCGCGCGTGTCGAGGTTGACTGGCGCTGGTCGGGGGACATCGCGGCCGTTCGCGTGTCGGGCGGCACCGCCGTGCTGCGGGGGAGACCGCATGTCCAACCGAGGACCGTGCCGGCGGAGAGTGGGTCGGAGCCCGCGGTTGGAGAGGGGGGCGTATCGATTGCCCTCGAATCGCTCCGTGTGGAGCTGATTCAACCGGACGGGACGGCGATCGTCAGCACCACGGTGGATGCCGAGCTCGGATCCCAGCAGCTCCGTCTCGTCGCGCGCGATGTGTCCAGCAACCCAACGTTGAGCCCGTCGATTCAAGCGTCGGAGCTGCGACTCCTCGTGGAGCGAGGGACCTGGATTCTGGACGAGCTGGCGGCGGAGCGTGGGTCCGTGACGGTGGGCGACGGGCCGCCGCTCGAGAACGCCTTGCGCGAGTGGGCGGCGTCCCCCTCCTCGACGAACGACGCGCTGGAAGAGGAAAGAGAGGGGAGCCCGCGACCGCTGTGGGAGCGTGTTCGCACTGGCGCCTCGATTCAGATCGAGGATGCGTCCATTCAGGACCGGGAGGGAGTCGCTCTCGGTTCGCTCCACGCCGAGCTCACGCGTCTCGCGGGTTCGAGCTTCCGCACGCGCGGACGCGGTCAGCCACGTGGGACCGGCGAGCTGTCGTGGGACGTCCATGTCGACGTGGACGGCGGGCAAGTGGATGGGCCGGTCACGCTGCGGGAGGTGCCACTGAGCGTGGTTCTCCCCTTCCTGCCCTCGTTGCCGCTGCACGATCCTTCCCGTGCGCTGATCTCGGCCGACCTGCGCGTGCAGACCGAACCCGACCAAACGGTGGCGGCCACCGGACGTGTCCAGGTCGAGGGCCTGGGACTGGAGCATTCCCGGATCGCGAGCGCTCCGGTCCTGGGAATCTCGTTCGTCGTCGACGGCTCCGGTCGCTGGCGCCGCGCGGAACACGCTGTCGAGCTCGATCGCGCAACGCTGCGGATGGGCACGGTCCAAGCGACGCTTGCTGGCCGCGCGATGATGGATGGGGACCGGTTTTCGGTCGACCTGCGCGCCGAGCTGCCGAGCACGCCGTGCGACGCCGCCGTCCACGCGATCCCAGCAGGGATGCTCCAGGAGTTGCAGCAGATCCACCTGGAAGGGCGCCTGGCCGCGAACCTCGTGGCCCGCGTCGACTCCGAGCACTTGGACGACACGACGCTGCGAATCGCCATTGACGACCGTTGCCGCTTCACCAGTGTCCCTGCACTCGCGGATGTCGCGAGGTTCCAAGGTCCCTTCCAACACGAGGTCCTCGAGCCAAATGGAACCGTCTTCACCATGGAGACCGGCCCAGGGACCGGGACGTGGACGCCCATCACCGAGATCTCACCCTTCCTCGTCCATGCCGTGCTCGCCCACGAAGACGCGAGCTTCTTCACTCATTCTGGCTTCGCTCCTTGGGCGATTCGCGATGCGCTCGTGCGCAACCTGCGCGAGCGTCGCTACGTGCTCGGGGCCTCGACGATCACGATGCAGCTGGTGAAGAACGTGTTCCTGCGGCGTGAGAAGACCCTCGCGCGGAAGGTCCAGGAGGTGCTCCTCACCTGGTGGATCGAGAGCGCCATGACCAAGGCGCAGATCCTCGAGCTGTACTTGAACGTGATCGAGTACGGCCCGGCGGTCTATGGCATCCGCAATGCCGCGGCTCACTACTTCGGGCGATCTCCATCGGAGCTCTCCGTGGCCGAGTCGGCGTACCTGGCGATGATCCTCCCGAATCCGCCGCGCTTTCACGAGCACTACGACGCAGCCGAGGTTCCGGTGAGCTTCCGGCGCAGGACGGCCGGCTTCATCGGGATCCTCGAGCATCGCGGTCGAATCGATGCCGAGGCGGCGGCACAGGGACGCGAGGAGATCGAAGGGCTCGTGTTCTCCAGAAACGGGGAGCGTGTGGGCCCGGACCTTCTTCGGGGTGGCTCCGCACAGCTCCCGATCGAGGGATTCTCGGGCTTCCCGGCCGCGTCCTGGAGCGAGGCCGACCCGGCCACCGACGAAGAGCCGGAGACGGCAGACGAGAACGACTCCGAGACATCGGATGACGCGTGGGAAGAGGTCTGGCCGTGAGCGAAGGGTTCGCGCGCGCGCTCCTCCACCATCGCAGGTTGGTCGTCGCTGCGTTGATCGTCGCAGCATTGGCCGGCGCGTGGAGCGCACGCGAGCTCCGTGTTGGGTTCGATCCAGAGCAGCTGGTGGCCGTGGAGTCCGAGGTCGCGACGGACCAGGCTCGGCTCGACCGCGTGTTCGGCGTGAGCCCTCCCGCGGTCGTGGTCGTTCTCGATGCGCGGGGCGGCCCCGGTCCCCTGACGAGCGATCAGGGGCTGGTCGCCATGCATCGGCTGGCCCTCCAGCTCCGAGAGATCGACGGTGTCGCTCGCGTCGAGGGCCTCACGACGTCGCGCCTGCCTCGTGCTGCGCTGGAGGAAGGGACGCTCGACAGCCTCGAGGACGCGGACGAGCGCGTGGAGCCGCTCGTGCGAGCGATCGTCGATGCGGAGCCGGACCGCTTTCCCGCGGGACTGCTCTCGTTGGGCGCGCCCTTGGCGCTGCGCCCGATCGGAGGCGATGGGCCGCTCAGCGTGGAGGAGGCGGGCGAGGTCCGCGCCCTGATCCGCTCCGTGCCGCTGGTGCGAGGGCGGCTCATCTCGGACGACGAACGTGTCGCAGTGATCGTCGCGCTGCTCTCGACGAGCGACGCGGGCACGGCGGAGCAGATCGTTCGCGAGGTCCGCGCCCGCGCGGCCGCGTCGGCGCTCGACGGCGTAGCGGTGGCGGTGACGGGGCTTCCTGCGATGCGTGAGGAGATGAATCGAGCCCTCCGCGAGGACCAGCTCCAGCTCGTCGGGCTCGCGGTGCTCGGGACGCTGATCGTGCTCGTCGTCGGCATGCGGTCGCGCGCCGGCGTCGCGCTGCCGCTCGGGGCGGTCGGCATCGCGCTGGCGCTGACGATGGGGCTGATGGCGGCGACTGGGACCACCCTCAACCTCCTGACGAACATGCTGCCGCCGCTGCTCCTCACCATCGGGCTCGCGGAAGCCATGCACATGGTGCTGCGACACGGCGAGGAAGTGCGCGCGGGCCGGGACACCGTCGAGGCCGCGATCGAGGCCGTCAAGACGATGTGGCTGCCGTGCTTCGTGACGACGTTCACGACTGCGGTGGGCTTCGCGGCGCTCATGGTGGCCGAGTCCTCCGCGCTTCGCGTGTTCGGTGGTCTCGCGGCTGCAGCGTCGATGCTCGGGTACGTGGTGACCGTCACGTTCGTGCCGGCCGCGCTTCCCTTCTTCGGTGCCCCGGTGCGTGCCGCGCCCGGTGAGGCCGATGCGCTCGATCGCGCGCTCCTGACGCTGGCGGAGCGCGTCGGAGCACGGCCGTACCTGACGATCGGCGTGGGGGCGGTGGTGGCGCTGGTGGCGGTGACGGTCGCTCAGCACGTCGAGGTGGAGTCGCGCCTGCTCGATCAGTTCGCACGAGGCACCACGATCGCGCGGACCTCCGAGACGCTCGAGTCGGAGCTCGATGGCTTTCGCACCGTCGAGCTCGGCCTCTTCGCGGCCCCGGGGACCTTTGGCTCCGCGAGGGGGCTCGGATTGCTCGATGCCGTGACGCGCGACGCAAACCGCCGCGACGACGTGCTCCGCGCGAGCTCGGTCGCCGAGCTGGCGCACGAGGCGCTCGTGCTGCTCGCGAACGACCCGAGCGCGCGCGGTGAAGACGTTCGCGGTGATGAAGAAGCGGCTGCTCTGCTCGCCCTTCTGCGTGTCGAGGACGCCGAGGGGATGCAGCGCTGGGTGGCGGACGACGGCTCCGCGGCGCGAGTGGAGATCCGCGTTCGCGACAGCGGTGCCGCCCGGACCTTGGTGCTCGTCGATGCGCTGCGGTCCGTGGCGATGCGCGAGGCGGAACGGCGCGGGATCGATCTCGACGTCGGTGTGGGGGGTGAAGCCTACGCAGCCTCGCGCGGCCTCGAACGAATCACGCGCGCCCTGGGCGGGCTCGTGGCGGCAGTCGTCACGATCTTCGTCGTCATGGTGCTTCTGTTCCGCAGCCTTCGATTGGGGCTGCTCGCGATCCCGCCCAACGCCGTGCCGCTCCTCGTGACCCTCGCCTACATGGTGTTGCGGGGGATCGCCCTGCATGCGGCGACGGTCATCGTCTTCACAGTCACCGTCGGTCTCGCCGTCGACGGAACGACACACGTGGTGTCGAGGTTCCGCGAGGAGCTCGAGAACGGTGGCTCGCGGAACGACGTGCTTCGCCGGACGGTGCTCGGAAGCGGGCGCGCCGTGCTTCTCTCGTCCGTGACCCTGATGGTGGGCTACGTCGTGCTGCTCACGTCGCGGTTCGAGCCCGTGCGCCTCTTCGGCGAGCTCTCTCTGGTCTCCATCGCGGGCGCGACCATCTCGCAGACACTGCTCCTGCCTGCCATGCTCGCGGTCTGGGGCTCGCCGCGCCGGCCTGCCGGCGCCGAGGTCACCGCCACTCCCTGAGCGAGCGGCGAGCGTGAAGTCGCCGACCATGACTGTTCGCCCCGCGCGTGCGTCTGCGGCTCCTGTCGTGCGAGTTGTCGATTCGCCGACGCACACGCTTCAACGACGTCTCGGTCGTTCCGAACGAGCGTGTGCAGACGCTCGTGCGCTCGCGCGTACAGCACCTCCGATCCTCCGATGGATGGCCGGACGCGGCGAGGATCGCGATCTCGACATCGCGGGCAGCGAACCGACAACCTCTCGGCCGCCACGCACGAGCTCAAACTGAGCGCCGGACGAACGTATTCGCTGCACGACCACCGTCCTTGCGTGACGAGCGGGCCGCGCGGAGCCGCGTTCTCTTCTCGCTGGTCGTCGATCGGGCGTGCGTGGTACGCGGAACGCGTACCGACGACGCTCACCGAGC
>JBILLJ010000123.1:0-26896 GCA_044376125.1 Sandaracinaceae bacterium | reverse complement strand
ATCTCTCGCGAGAGTTGCGAGCGTGTGCTCGAGCTTGGAATCGGAACCGACGGCGTTCCGATCGACCTCGCCCAGACCGGCAGTGGCTTCCATGTCGCGACGATGGTGGAGGCGGGACCAAGCCCGTCGGAGCCCGGGTCGGTGCTCTTCTCCGCGTCGGTCGACTTCACGATCGCGAGCACGCCGGAGCCGCAGACGGTCCGCATCCTGGACCTGCCGCTCGACGATCAGGAGCGCTGCCCGACGCCGTTCTGATCGTGGGCACGTGCTGGCTGGGGATGGTCAGATCGGGGCGCGCTCTGGTACGACCCCGCCATGCCGCATGCTGCCGAGACGCCGTTCTGGCTCCGCCTCGTCTCGCTCGGTGGTCTCGCCGTGATGGTCGGCCTCGCGTGGGCGCTCTCGTACGACCGCAAGGCGTTCCCGTGGCGGATCGTGCTCTACGGCACGGGCCTGCAGCTCGTGTTCGGCGTGCTCGTCCTGCGCACGAGCGCGGGCCTCTGGTTCTTCTCGGTGCTCAACGACGCGGTGACGCGCCTGCTGACGTTCACGACCGACGGGAGCCGCTTCCTCTTCGGCGACTACCTCGACGATCACTTCACCGTCGCGCTGAACGTGCTGCCGACGATCATCTTCTTCTCGGCGCTGATGACCGTCCTCTATCACCTCGGCGTGATGCAGCGCGTGGTGAAGGGCGTCGCGTGGGTCATGCAGCGCACGCTCAAGACCTCGGGGGCCGAGACGCTCTCGGCGGCCGCGAACATCTTCGTCGGCCAGACGGAGGCGCCGCTCGTGGTCAAGCCGTTCGTCGGCGAGATGACCGAGAGCGAGCTCATGGCGGTCATGGTCGGTGGCTTCGCGACGGTCGCGGGCGGCGTGATGGCTGCGTACGTCGGCATGCTGCGAACGCACTTTCCTGACATCGCCGGTCACCTCATCGCGGCCAGCGTGCTCAGCGCGCCGGCCGGCCTCGTGATGGCGAAGGTGATCCTCCCCGAGAAGAGCGCCCCTCGCACGGCCGGCACGCTCGAGCTCGACGCCAAGACCCCGTACGCCAACGTGATCGACGCGGCGGCGACGGGCGCGGCCGACGGGCTCAAGCTCGCGATGAACGTGGGCGCGATGCTCCTGGCCTTCATGGCGCTCGTGGCGCTCGTGAACTGGCTCTTCGCGCTGCCCTCGCTCCTCCACAACGAGGCAGAGTGGCGCGCGATGCTCGCGGCGATCGAGTCGCACGGCCTGGCGGTGCCCGAGGGCTGCCCCGCCGACGGCGTCGGGGATCTCGATGCGGGCGCCCTGGCGGCGTGCATCGAGCGAGGCAACGCGCTCGAGCTCGGCGCGAGCTTCTCCGCGTGGCAGCCGACGACGCTGCAGTGGTTCCTGGGCTGGCTCGGCTGGCCGCTCGCGTTCGTCATGGGCGTACCGCCCGAGGACTGCGCGACCGTGTCCGCGTTGCTCGGCGAGCGCATCGTCCTGAACGAGTTCGTCGCGTACGTCGATCTCGCGGGCAACCTCGCGAGCGAGAGCCCCATGAGCGCACGCGCGGCGACCATCCTCACCTACGCGCTCTGCGGCTTCGCCAACCTCGGGTCGATCGCGATCCAGATCGGTGGCATCGGCGCGATCGCGCCGGAGCGGCGCCAGGATCTCGCGCGCCTCGGGATGCGGGCGATGATCGGGGGCCTGCTCGCGAGCTACATGACGGCGTGCGTGGCAGGTCTGCTCGCGTGACGCGTAGCAACGAGAAGGGCAGTGTGACCGTGGCTGTGTCGAGACGAGGCGTGCAGGTGTTGATCGCGGCGCTGTGGGGCGCGTCGGGATGTGGCGGCAGTGCGACGGCCGAGGGGAGCGAGCCCGCCGCCGAGCCGACGAGCGGCAGCGAGCAGCGCGAGGCCGAGGCGGCGCCGACGGAGACATCGAGCGGCCGCAGCGAGGCAGTCGAGCAAGCGCCTCCACCTCCACCGCTGCCCACGCTCACCGCGAGCGACGCGCACACGCGCGTGATCGGGGCCATCGATGGGTCGTGTGCGATCGACGGCGTCGATGGTGGCTTCGTGTACGTGGGCAGCAGTGGGCGCACGAGCTCGCTCACGCGCTTCGCGCTCGCGGGTGGACCGGGCGTGGTGGTGCATCGCGCCGAGGGCCAGCTCGACTACCGCGTCTCGGCTGGGCACGCGGCGTTCCTCGAGAACACCGAGGGCTTCGGCATCAGCGACCTGGGCGTCCTGCCGCTCTCGGGCGGGGAGGCCGTGGAGGTCGCGCACGGCGTGCGCGTCTCGGCGTGGGCGATCACGGCCGATGGGCTCTACTTCGCCGATCCCTCGTACAGCGAGCCGCGCGTGATGCGGGTCGGGCTGACGGGTGGCGAGGCCGTGCAGGTCGAGGAGCTGCGGCCGGTGTTCGACGAGGATCGCCTGGAGCAGATGGTCGCGTCGAACGGTGAGCTCTTCTTCGTCGCGGTGCGCACGCGCGAGACGCAGCGCGGCGGCTACTTCTGTCACGAGCTCCGCGGTGGGCCGGTCGGCGCCTCGGCCACGCTTCGCCGCTACCGACGCTGCCCGGCCGACGACGAGATCCTCGACGCGCTCAGCGTGAGCCCTGGCTTCGTGTACTACCACCGCGCCGAGGGCCTCTATCGCGTCGCGCGCGCGGGTGGGCGTGAAGAGACGGTCATCTCCGACGTACGCGGCGCGCCGAGCGCGAGCGCGAGCGACGATCGCGTGATCGTCTGGGCGCAGAGCGACGGGCTCCTGCGGCTCACGCTCGGAGCGCGCGCGGTGCCCGAGATCATCGGGGAGCGCGCGCAGAGCCTCGGGGCACCGTTCGTCGACGACGGTGTCGTGTACTGGACGCGTCGGGAGGCGGGGCAACAGTGCGTGGTGCTCGCGCGCCCGCTCGATGCGCCGGCGCTCGCGCCATGGGATCCGTCGTGAGGTGGTCGCGACGGCGTGTGCTCGCAGGTGGTGCCGTCGCAGCGAGCGGCCTCTGGCTGCCGGGCTGCACGTGCGAGAGCACGCCTCGTGTGGATCCGCCGGCGGTGCCGGCGCCGCCCGCGAGCGCTCCGCGCGTGATCGTGATCGGCGCCGGGATGGCGGGCCTGGCGGCCGCGCGTGAGCTCGTCGCGCGGGGCGCGAGCGTGCTGGTGCTCGAAGCGCGCGATCGCGTGGGCGGCCGCGTGTGGACGGATCGTTCGCTCGGCTTCCCGATGGAGCGTGGTGCGCACTGGATCGAGGGCACCGACGGAAACCCGCTGGTCGCGCTCGCGCAGGCGGCGGGCGCACGCACCGTGGTGGATCCGGAAGAGGTGCGCGCGTTCGATCACGACGGCCGTGAGCTCACGGGCGACGAGCTCGAAGCGGCGGATGGCGCCGAGGAGAGCGTGATCGAGGAGATCGCCGAGCTCGCCGAGGCGCAGGACGACGACGAGGATGTCTCCATCGGCGCTGCGCTTCGCGCTTCGGGCCCGCGTGCGTCGGGCGGTGACGACGACGAAGAAGAGGACGAAGACGAAGAGGAAGAGGAAGAGGAGGACGCCGCCGAGGACGAGGGTGAAGGCGAGACTCCGCCGGACGCGGGCCTCGCACGCCGCCTGCGCGAGCTCGGCATCGCGTCCCTCGAGACCGACACCGCGAGCTCGCTCGATCGCATGTCGCTCCTCTCCTACGACGATCCCGAGGCGGGCTACGACGGCGCGAGCCACTTCCTGCCGGACGGCTACGACGCGCTGCCGCGCTACCTCGCGCGCGGCATCGAGGTGCGCACCAACGTCCGCGTCACGACGGTGCGCACGGGGCCAGGTGGCGTGACCGTGGAGACGGGCGCGGGCGAAGAGCGCGCGAGCGCGGTCGTGGTGACGGTGCCGCTCGGTGCGCTTCGCCGCGAGGCGATCCGCTTCGATCCGCCTCTTCCGCGCGAGAAGCGCGACGCGATCGAGGGCCTCGACATGGGCACGCTCGACAAGATCGTGCTGCGCTTCGATCAGCCCTTCTGGTCGGGTCACGGCAACACGTTCCTCTATGCCTCCGAGACACGTGGCGAGCTGCCGCTCGGCATCGACTGGCACCAGGCCTCGGGCCATCCGGCGCTCGTGCTCTTCGGCGCGGGGGACTGGGCGCTCGCGATGGAAGATCGAGACGACGCTGCGATCGTCGCGGATGCGATGCGCGTGCTTCGCGCGTGCTTCGGTGCGAGCGCGCCCGATCCCGTCGCGTCGCTCATCCAGCGCTGGCATCGCGACGCGCTGACCCTCGGCTCGTACTCGTTCGTGCCCGTCGGCTCGAGCCAGGACGCGCGCGACGCGCTCGCAGCCCCGGTGGGTGAGACGCTCTTCTTCGCAGGCGAAGCGACCAACCGCCGCAACCCGGCGACGGTGCACGGTGCCTACGAGTCTGGGCTTCGCGTGGCCGAAGAAGTCGCCGACGCGCTCGGCCTCGCGTGATCGTCGGACGGGCCCCTCGCTCCGCGCGAATCGGAGTCTCGAGACGGGCTCAGAAGACCCGCGGTATCAGCACGGGAGTGCGCTTCTTGTAGGCCTCGTAGTCGGCCTGACCGCCCCACTTCGCGTCGGCCTTCTTCTCCAGCAGAGGAATGCCGCTCACTCGGAGGAGCAGAAGCGCCACGAAGACCGGGGAGGCGAGCGCGATCCACTGCCAGCCCTCGAGGACCGGCAGCGCCACGATCAACACGCCGACCCACAGCGTGATCTCGCCGAAGTAGTTGGGGTGGCGCGAGCGCGCCCACAGGCCCGTCTGGATGAACTTGCCTCGGTTGGCCGAGTCCGCGCTGAATCGGCTCTTCTGGGCGTCGGCCACGATCTCGATGGCGAATCCGATGGCCCAGACCACCGTACCGACTGCGGCCCAGACGTCGAGCGCGACACGCACGGTGGTGGTGATCCCGATGAGGGCCGCAGCGGACGTGAAGGTCACCCAGAGTGCCTGGACCGTCCAGACGGTGAGGAATCGGAAGAACGAAGGCTTGATGTCGTCGAAGCGGTCGTCCTTTCCAGCCTTCTGGATTCGACGGTAGAGGAACGAGCCCAGGCGGAGTGCCCAGATCGTCACCATGGCCCAGAGCAGGGTCGCCCGCGCATCTATGTCGTGGCCGAGGGCCAGCGCGAGCGTGACCAGCGAGACGTAGGTGAGGCTCCCGGTGAGATCGAAGAGCGTCTCGGTCTGGCGCAGGAACGAGGGCACGAAGACCACCCACTGGATCAGGTAGGCCAGCACCACGCAGAGACCGAACACGGGAACGCCACCGACGCGGCTGCCTCCCTGGCCGCCGGCGATGCCCGTCAGCGCGCCCGCGGCCGCGAGGACGCACGTGGCGAGGAGCGATCGTCGATCTCGAGCGTTCATGAGGACACGGTCCGTGTTGCGGAAGGGATGCGACGGCCCACGAGGCGCTGCGCGAACTGCGTCGATGATCAGAGCTCGCGCTGGACGGCCTCGGCCACGCGCACACCGCCCGTGGCCGTGGCGAGCGCGCTCTGACCCGGAAAGACGGAGTCGCCCACGAGGTAGAAGCGTCGCGCGACGCGCACGGGGCCCAGGCGCGCGTACGCGCCGAGGCCCGCACGGCGCGGGATGCCACCGACCGCACCGCGCGCGCGTCCTGTGAAGCGCTCGAACGTGCGTGGGGACGCAGGCAGCACGTGCTCGAGCAAGTTCTCCCACTCGGGTGCGCGTGCTGCGAGCGTCTGGCGCATGCGCGCCTGGATCGCCTCGACACGCGGCGCGGGCTCGCCGTCGAGCGCCTCGAGCCGCACGTGCGTCGACATCGTGAGCACGCGCCGGCCCGCGGGTGCGCGCTCGGGCTCGTGTGCGCTGCTGAACGAGACGAAGACGTGGTTGCCCTCGACGAACGGGGCCGCGGTGTCGTGGACGAGCTCGAGGTGCCCGGCCTGCTCGCCCGTGCCCTCGGGAGGGCGCGCGACGGCGTAGAGCATCACCGCGCCCCAGGCCGATCGCACCTCGCGCCCGAGCGACTCGACGTCCTGGGGCAGGCGGAGCGTGCCCTCTCCGAGCTTCGCGAGCGCGTCGGGCACGAGGTTCGCGACGACGGCGCGCGCGCGAAGCGGTGTCCGATCGCGACCCACGAGGACACGGTAGCCGTCGTCGTCTTCCAGCACGCTGTGCGCCCGGCTCGAGAAGCGCACGTCGACCCCGAGCTTGCGACAGCCGGCGACCAGCGCGTCGGCGAGGCGCCCGAAGCCGCCACACACGTGACCCGTGCCGCGGTGGTAGTAGTCCATCGCGCCGAACGCGAAGGGGGCCTCGGCCTCGGCGGCGGGGCACTGCACGGTGATCTGGCAGAGCGCGTCGAGGTAGACGCGCAGCGCCTGGTGCTCGGTCAGCTCGTGGCGCGCGAGCACCGAGGCGAGCGAGCGTCCGACCAGACCCAGGAGCGGCACGTAGCGACCCGCACGCGCGGCGTGGCCGAGGATCGCGGAGAGATCGAGCGGCGGAAGGCGGGCCGGGTCGTCGAGGATCTCCCAGAGCAGGTCCGCGATGCGGCGCTGGTGCTCGAAGAAGGCGCGCACGCGGTCGGCCTTGTCCGGGCAGCTCGCCGCGAGCTGAGAGACGAGGGCCTCGCGATCGCGCCGGACCACGAGCTCGAGGCCGGGCGCGCGCAGCGTGACGAGGGGATCGGTGCGCTCGATCTCCACCTCGGGCGCGTGCTGCGCGAGCCAGCGGCCGAAGAGCTGGTGCGGCGCGAGGCCGCTCACGACGGTTGCGCCCGCATCGAAGCGACATGCGTGCACGTGCCCGGTGGCGTCGCGCACGTTCTTCGTGAACGTGCTCGCGCAGCCGCCCGGGTAGCGCAGCGCCTCGAGCAGGCACACCCGGACGCCACGCTCCGCGAGGCCCAGCGCCGCGCCCAGACCGCCGAAGCCCGCGCCGATCACGATCACGTCGTAGACGTCTGGGCTCGAGGGCATCGGAGAGATGCTGGAGCCGGGTCGGCCCGCGGCAAGTGGGTGCGCCGCGCGAGAATTCCGATGCGGACGGCGCCTCCCTGCGCTCGGGTCACTCCACGCGGCGGCAGATCAAGAGCTCCGAGGCGTACGCAGTTTCGTCGACGTCCTCGAGGGGGCGTGGGGCCAGCGTGACCTCGAAGCCCACGTCGCGGGCGAGCTCGAGCCACGTCCGCTTCGCGAACAGCCCCTCCACGTGCCGATCGTGGATCGAGACCATGTCGGCGCCGCGTCGCGCGAGGAACGACCAGTCCACCGTGCACAGCTCGTCCTCGGGATCGGGATCCCAGCACCACTCGAGCGCGCGGAGCGATCGTTCGGCGTCGTCGCCCTCGTGGAGCTCGGTGTACTCGCGAAGCTCGCCGCGGAACGCGTCCGGGACGAGGATCGCCGCGCCGCCCGGGCGCACGTGCGCGAACGCGGTCTCCATCGCGGCGCGCAGCTCGTCGCGCGAGCGCATGTAGACGATCGCGTCGTGGATCAGCACGGCATCGAAGCTGCGGCCGAGCCGCACGGAGCGCATGTCACCGCCCAGGTGCTCCGCGTCTGGGTTCTGCACCTCGCTGATCGCGCGCATCGCTGCCGACGGCTCGCTGAGCGTGCAGCGGTAAGCCCCGGTGAGGAACGAGGCGGTGTTGCCGGCGCCTGCCCCGAGCTCGAGCAAGGTCTCTCGACGCCCTCGGATCGCGCCGCCCAAGTACTCGAGGAACCGTCGTGCCTCGGGCTCGTGATCCGCGACGGGATCGAGGAGGTGGTACCAAGGAGCGAGCTCGTCGTAGAGGGCCATCGTCATGGAGCCTCGTACTGCGAGACCGCTCGTTCGTTACGCGAGCACGCGCTCGCCGCCGCTCACGCGGCGTGAACGAACGGAGAGCGCTCCATGATCGATTCGGCGAGGCCTTCGAGGAAGCGGCCGACGGGCTCGGCGCTGGGCCAGCGGCGCTTGAGGCGCGCGCGCACGCCGATCTCCTCGGTCTGCACGATCTCGTCGAGGCGCGACTGCATCGCGGTGACGACGCGCTGGTGGCAGCGCTCGACGTACGCGTCGTCGCACGCGGCCTCTTCGCCGCGACGCTCGAACGCGATCGGCGGCAGCACGTCCATCACGATGCGCGTGGGCACGGGGACGTAAGGCGGCGGGAAGCCGAAGGTGAGGCCCCACGGGAACGAGAGCACGGTCGGCGCGACGTTCACGCGCAGCCAGCGCGGAAGACCCAGCCGCGCGGCGATCTTGCCGCCGTCGTCGAGCACCATGAAGGCCTCGTGCGCGCCCGCGGTCACGACGGGGGCGATCGGCACGCCCTCGCGGATCGCCATCTTCACGTAGCCGCGACGCGGACCGAACACGATGCGGTGGCGGTGGCGGTAGGGCCGCATCACCTCGCGATCGCCGCCCGGATAGACGAGGACCTTGTGCCCCGCGCCGAAGAGCGCGTGTGCGCTCTTGGGGCTCGCGCGCACGCCGCCGAGCTTCTCGAGCACCTCGCGCAGCCCATCGATCTCGAAGAGCACGTCGTGCCCGAGCGCGTACGGAAGCGAGCGTGAGCCCGAGCGTCGGAAGAGCGCGTCACCGAGGATGAACACGTCGGGCATGAGCACGCCCGCGTTGTGGTTCGCCACGACCAGCGCCGCGCCGTCCGGCATGTTCTCGAGGCCGCGCACGTGTGGATCGAAGAAGCGCTGGAGCCACGGCCGCATCGCATCGAGCACACGCGCGACGAAGGCCTCGTCGCGCAGCTCGACGAACGTGGACGGATCGTCTGCGCGCGCCGCGTGTGCAGCCGTCGGCAGAGCGCGCGGGCTCTCGGTGGGCGTCTCTTGGGCTCGGGGCGGCATTGTTTGCGAACGCAACTGTGTGGGAGAAAGCTTCCCGTGCAAAGGACCCCTTCGTCATCGTTCGGTCATGCGCTCGCCCTGAGCCCGATCGTGGGGCCGATCGGGGCGTCTCGTCAGGTCGCGGCGGAGATGCGGCCGCGACGCCCGGGGCCATCGACGAAGTACGCGATCGCGCTGAGGCCGAGCGCCTCGGTGCCCACACCGGCGACCGACGCGCTGATGAGCGTGCCGCCTCCGGGCCAGAGCTTGAGCAGCTGCTGAGCGCCCCAGCGCAGGCCCACGGCCGCGCCGCCCATCACGCCGAGCGAGCCGACCCACTCGAGCGCGGCGCGCCGATCCCACGGCTGACCCGCGACGTACGCGACCGCGGTGACCATGAGGCCCTGCGTCGGCAGGAGCGCGATCGCGTCGGAGAACGGGATGGGCATGAGGCCCACGACGACCGCGATCGAGGCGAAGTGCAGCACGATCTTCCGTGCGACCTCGCGCACGTGCTCGTCCGCGACGGGCAGGGCGCGCACCGCCTCCACCTTCGTTGCGTCGGGGAGACGCGTGAGGATCGCGTCGGCGACCTCGCCGAGGTTCCAGCGCCGGGACGGCTCGGGCGTGCACGCGCACGGGATCGCACGACCGATCTCGACCCCCGAGGGCACCGCGCGCGCAGCCTCGAGGCGCGTCTTGGTGAGGAGCGTCGCGCGCTCGATGCGGGCCAGCGCGTCGGTCGGGTAGGGCGGCGAGGCGAACTCCACGGGCTTGCAGAGCTCGTCGGCGCCGGTGACCACACAGACGAGCCTCGGCAGCTGCCCTTCGCGCGTGCGCGCCTCGAACAGGTGGTAGAGGCGCTCGAGCGAGCGGCCGGCGCGCCCGAGCTCGTCGTCGAGCCGCTCCGCGCGGAGCACGACGAGCACCAGATCCGGCACGTGCTCGTCGAGGGCGTTGTCGAGCAGGCGCTTGGTCTCCCCACTCCAGGCCTCCTCGCGGCTCTCGAGCTCGAGCCACGCGAGCTGACGGCTCCGCGCGCGCACGCGTACCCAGCTGCCGTGCGTGACCGGAAGCCCTGCGGGCAGCGCGACCCCTTCGTCGTGCGGCTCGGGCGTCGCGGGGTCATCGGCGGCGGTCGGCCCGGCGCTCGGTGTGCCCTCGCCGCTCGCGAGCGCGGGGAGCACGTCCGCGCCCAGCAGCGTGTTGACGAGCGTCGTCTTGCCCGCTCCTTCGGCGCCGAGCGCGAGGATGCGAGGTGCGCGACGATCCACGAGCAGGCGACGCAGGTGCGTGAGCTCCTTGGTCGCCGTGCCGACGAACGGCAGGCGCTCCACCAGCGTGAAGAAGTCGTTCGTGTCGGAGCGGCTCGAGCGGTCGGTCATGGTCGCAGTATGGGCGCAGCGGGGCGTGGAGGAGATCGTCGCGCGAGGTGCGCGCTCGGCCCGGATGGGGTAGGCCCGCAGGCGCGCCGGACGCTGGACCCAACCGACGATGCTCGGTGAGGATTCCCGGGGGGCGCGCGCGCCCGAGCCCTTCACTCTTCTCCACGACGTCCCGCCGCGTCACGCATGGATCCGCAGCCCCCCCAGCCCGAAGGCACGAGCGCCGCCGCGTCGGCGCCCAAGCTCGTCCCGTTCGGCAAGTACCTCCTGCTCGAGCGCGTGGCCGTCGGCGGCATGGCCGAGGTGTGGCTCGCCAAGCGCATGGAAGGCGACGGCGTCTCGGAGCTGCTCGCGGTCAAGCGCATCCTGCCGAACCTCTCGGCCGATGCCGAGTTCATCAAGATGTTCGTCGACGAGGCGCGCATCGCGGGACAGCTGCAGCACCCCGGCATCGTCCCGATGCAGGAGCTCGGCCGCATCGGTCAGACCTTCTACATCGCCATGGAGTACGTCTGGGGGCGCGACCTCCTCCAGATCCTCCGCACGGTGAAGCAGGACGGTCAGAAGATCCCGTTCGCGGCCGCGACGTACGTCGCCGCGCGCGTGTGCGAGGCCCTGCACTACGCGCACGTGAAGGTCGACAAGCACGGCAAGCCGCTCGAGCTCGTGCACCGCGACGTCTCGCCGCAGAACGTGATCGTGAGCTTCGACGGCAAGGTGAAGCTCATCGACTTCGGCATCGCCAAGGCCGCGTCGCGCACCACCAAGACGCAGGCCGGCACGCTCAAGGGCAAGGTCGGCTACATGAGCCCCGAGCAGGTGCGAGGCCTGCCGGTCGACGGTCGATCGGACCTCTTCGCCGTCGGCACGCTGCTCTACGAGATGCTCACCGTTCGCCCGCTCTTCGCGCGCGGCAACAACTTCGAGGCGATGAACCGCGTGCGCGACGCGGACGTGCCGCCGATCGCCTCGCGCGTGCCCGACATCCCGCCCGCGCTCGCGCAGATCGTGACGAAGGCGCTGAGCCGTGAGCCCGGCGATCGCTACGCGACCGCACAGGACATGCAGAAGGCGCTCACCGTGTTCCTCGCGCAGCACGTCTCGAGCTTCGAGCGCTTCGACCTCGCGACGTGGCTCCGCCGCGTCTACGACGACGAGTTCACGCGCGAGAAGGCGCGGCTCGACGCGCTCGACTCCGTGGGTCGTCCGGCGATCTCCCCCGTCGCCAAGAAGCACGCGAACCCGATCACGAGCCTCGAGATCGCGACGACGAGCCTCTTCGACGCGGCCGACGACGAAGACGCGACGCAGGTCGCCGATCACGCGCCGTACCATGCGATCAAGCTCCTGGACGGACCGAGCGAGGTCTTCTTCCATCGCGACGAGGTCGTGCAGGTCGGCGAGGGCAACCCGGAGGGCCACGCAGCGCGGCCACTCAAGGCGCTGTTCCGGCCCGGCAAGCCCGACGCCGTCGAGGCGTATCGTCCTCCGCTCGTGGGCCGTGACGATCGCCCGGCCTCGAGCCCACCCGTCACCCGCGCGGTGGTCGCCGCGCCCACGAGCGTGCCCGTGGGCGGGGCGAACCATCCGTCCTCGTCGCCCAGCAGCACCGCCTCGAGCGCCGTTCCGTCGAGCGCCCCGAGCGCCGGTGCCGCGAGCGCAGCTCCGTCGGCGGGCGCGCGCGCGCCTTCGATCCCACCGCCTCGCGCTGCGATGTCGGCGCGCCCAGCCGGCCGCGGCACGCCGGCACCCGGCGAGGCCAGCGCGATCCCACCGGCCACCGAGCGCACCAAGCCCGACGCCGCCGCGCGTCCGCGCCCCTCGCCGCTGCTCAAGAAGGGGCTGCCGACGGGCACGCATCCCTACGGCATCGACGCGACCTCGGCGCGTGTGGCGTCACCCACGCAGACGATCGAGGACGATCCCCCGTCGCGCGCGACCTTGCCTCACCACGCGCCCGCCTCGAGCCGCCCGCCGACGGCCGCGGCCAGCGTCGACGCGATCCCGATCGAGATCACCGCGCCCTTCGAGCAGGTCTCCAGCGTCGAGGTCTCGGCGGAGCTGTCGCCCGTCGTCATGAAGGGGCCGACGCTCGTGAAGCGTCAGGTCGACGAGGACGACGAGACCTTCGACGACGGCGGCATCCGTGAGCCGCTCGTTCGCCCGGTCGTGTCGCGTGCGCGCATCGTGTCGGTCTCCGATCTGCCGCCGCCGCAAGCGCCTGCGCCGATCGTTCCGCCGGGGGCGCCGCTTCCGGACTCGCCGACGCAGCCGGGGCGACCGGGCCTGGTGCCGCTCATCGGCGCGGGCGACACGCCCTCGACCTCCGCGATCACGCGTGCGCTCGAGCAGATGGCGCGCGAGCAGAACACGCGCTCGAGCTCGTCCGGCTCCATGGAGGCCGTGACGACCGATCCCGGGCGGGTGTCCGGCTTCGCGCTCGATCCGCAGCAGCTCGACTCGCAGATCATCCGCCAGATCCTGCCGGTGAGCTCGAGCGGTCAGGAGGCGGCGCCCAAGGGCGAGCCCACCGAGTCCTTCCAGAACGCACAGCGCGCGGGCCGTGTCGGGCACGTGCCCACGCTCCTTCCTCGCGCGACGGCGGCGGACTACCTCTTCTTCGCGCTCGCCGCGCTGCTCACCGTCGCGCTCGGGAGCACGGCGGCGGTCGCGGTGCTCTTCGCGGACTCGGCAGCGGCGCTCGAGGTGCACTGCGTCCCGGCGGTCGAGGCCACGGTGATCGTCGATGGCCTGCCGCATGGCCGCGCGCCCGTGCGGCTCGACGACCTCGCGCCCGGTCAGCACACGATCACGATCGTGGCGCCGGGCTTCGTCGAGGCGCAGCGGCAGGTCGTGATCGCGCCGCGCGAGAGCGCCTCGATCGAGGTCGCGCTCACGACGACGCCGGAGCGGACCCGCGATGCCCCGCTGCCCCAAGGCGTGCTCCCGCCCGGCGCGGTGACGCCGTGACGCGCGCCATCTCGTTCTACTTCGACGTCGTCTGCCCGTATGCATACCTCGCGAGCACGCAGCTCGATCGACTGGTCGCGGACACGGGCGCGCGGCTCTCGCTCCGCCCGATCCTCCTCGGCGGTCTCTTCCGGCAGATCGGCCAGGTCGACGATCCGAACCGCCTGATGTCGGAGGCCAAGGTGGCACACGGTCGCCGCGATCTCGCGCGCTGGGCGCAGCGCTTCGGCGCGCCGCTCCGCATGCCGGGGGCGCATCCGCGCCGCACGCTCCTTCCGATGCGCGTGCTCTCGGCCCTCGAGGGCGAGGAGCGAACGCGCGCGATGCACGCGCTCTACGCCGCGTACTGGGCCGAGGGGCGCGACGTGGCCGCCCCCGACGTCGTCACCGCCGTGCTCGACGCGATCGCCCTCGACGGCCCCGCGCTCGTCGCGCGCGCCGGCACCGACGAAGTGAAGGCCGCGCTCGTCGCGACGACCGCCGAGGCCGCGTCCCGCGGCGCGTTCGGCGTGCCCACCTTCTTCGTCGGCGAGGGCGAGCGCGCGGAGATGTTCTGGGGTCAGGACCGCCTCGACTGGGTGCGCGACCGCCTCGTCGCTGGCGGATCGCCAGCCACTGGATCGCCGGCCACCTGATCGCTCGCGACCTGGTGCGTCGGGCGGAGCGCCTCGCCGTTCGGGGCACGTCGTCGTTGATCGTTCGCGCGCTCGTCGGATACCGTGGTCGTGCGCGTGACAGCTCCCACCTCCCCGGTCCCCGACACAGCCGCTGCCACTGCGTCCGCGAAGGCGCTCGTCGCACAGGTCGGGCGCGCGCTCGAGGGCAAGGCGCGGGTGGTCGAGCTCGCGGTGACCGCGCTGCTCGCGCGCGGGCACCTGCTCGTCGAGGACGTGCCCGGTGTGGGCAAGACGACGCTCGCCCGGGCGCTCGCGCGCTCGATCGGCGCGCCCTTCCGCCGCCTCCAGTTCACCTCGGATCTGTTGCCCGCCGACGTGCTCGGTGGATCCGTGTACGAGCCGCAGACGGGCAAGCTCACGTTCCGTCCGGGCCCCGTGTTCACCTCAGTGCTGCTCGCCGACGAGATCAACCGCACGACGCCCCGCACGCAGAGCGCGCTGCTCGAGGCGATGGAGGAGCGGCGCGTGTCGCTCGAGGGCGAGACGCGCACGCTCGAGGAGCCCTTCTTCGTCGTCGCCACGCAGAACCCCGAGGAGTTCTACGGCACCTACCCGCTGCCGGAGTCGCAGCTCGATCGCTTCCTCGTGCGCGTCGAGGTGGGCTATCCGCCGCCCGACGTCGAGCGCCGCGTGCTCCGCGACCGTCGCGGTGACGGCATCGTCGACACGCTCACGCCCGTCGTGACGCGCGAGGCGCTCCTGGCTGCGCAGGAGGCGGCCGAGCGCGTCCGCACCGACGACGCGGTCGTGGCGTACGCGCACGAGATCGTGCTTGCGACGCGCACATCGTCGTTGATCGAGCTCGGCGCCTCGACACGCGCGGCGCTCTCGCTGCTCCGCGCCGTGCGCGCGCACGCGCTCGTGGCGGGTCGCAGCTTCGCGCTTCCGGACGACGTCAAGGCGCTCGCGGGCCCCGTGCTCGGCCACCGCGTGCGGGTCGCGGGCGCACGCGCGGAGGAGCGCTCTCGCGTCGAGGCTCTGCGCGCGATCGCGGACATCGTCGAGCGCGTCCCGATTCCGGTATGAGCGACGCGGTCGCAGCGGCGCGCGCCGACGACGAGCGTCCCGACGTGGCCCCCTCGGAGGCCGCGAGCGCGCCGAGCCCCCGTCACTCTCGAGACGCGCCGCCCCTCGGGCCCGTGCCGCCGCGCCTGCGCCGCGGACTTCGCGTCACGACCGAGGGCGCGATCTTCCTCCTCATGACGCTCGGCGTCGGCATGGCTGCCGTCAACACGGGCAACAACCTCCTCTACCTCGTGCTCGGCCTCATGCTGAGCCTGATCATCCTCTCGGGGATGCTCTCGGACTTCGTGCTGTGGGGCGTGCGCAGCGTGCGACGCCTGCCGCGGCGCGCGTTCGTCGCGGCCCCGTGCCTCGTCGAGATCGAGCTCGAGAACGCGAAGCCCTACCTGCCCTCGTTCTCGCTCGCGGCGGGTGACGTCATGGCGGGCGAAGATCTGCGGCAGCGCGCGCGTCGCGCATCCGAGGCCGATCGACGCACGTACTACCTGAAGATCGATCCCAAGAGCTCGCAGCGCGCGGGGCACCTCTTCACGCCGACGCGACGCGGTCTCGTGCGCTTCGAGCGCGTGCGCCTCTCGACGCGCTATCCGTTCGGCTTCTTCGACAAGTGGCGCATCGTCGATGCGCCCGACGTGCTCCTGGTCTACCCCGCGGTCGTGCCCGTGCCCGATCTCGAGCGCCGGCTCGAGCAGCTGCTCGGTCGCGAGAGCGCGCGCGCCGAGGTCGAGCGTCGCGCGCGCGCCCATGGCACGGAGGTCGCGGGCCTTCGTCCGTACCGCGAGGGCGACGAGGCGCGCTCCATCCACTGGCGGCGAAGCGCTGCGCTCGGCTCGCTCGTCGTGCGCGAGCTCGAGCGCGACCCCGGCCGCGAGCTCGCGATCCGCCTCGACTTCGGCGCGCTCGAGGTGCCGGGCCCCGAGCTCGACGCGCGCATCGAGCGCGTGATCGCGCGCGCGGCCTCGCTCGCGCTCGTCGCGCACGAGCGCGGCGCGCACGTCGAGGTGCTCTCGCCCGGCGGTCGCAGCCCGCGCGTGGGCCCAGACTCGCCGATGGATCCGGTGCTCGAGCACCTCGCGCTCCTGGCGCCTCGCGCCGGCCTGCCCACGCCGGCCGCACGGCGCGACGCGAGCGTCCTCGACGTGACCGATGCGGAGGTGCGCGCGTGACGACGAGCGCTCCGCTCGAGCTCGAGGGGCCGGCCGGTGGCGCGCCGCCGGTGCGGGGCTTCGCGCTCCTCCACAAGAGCGTGGCCTACGTGCTCGCGTACCTCGGCCTCTTCGGTCTCGCGCTCGGCGGCGAGCTCGATCTGCCCTCGATCCTGGTGCTCGTGATCGGCTTCGCGGCGACGTGGCGCGCCGAGGGCGCGCGGCTCGACACCGCCTCGTGGCAGAGAGGCTGGACCATCGCGCTCGCGCTCGCGCTGGTCTTCCAGATCGTGCGCGGCGCGCTCGGCGAGCCCTGGCTCGGCACGGCGCTCGTCTGGACGGGCGCGCTCCAGCTCGCGCGCCTGGCGAACCGTCGCACCGCGCGTGAGTACCTCCAGATCGCGCTGCTCGCGTTCCTGCACCTCTGCGCAGCGACGGTGCTCTCCACCGAGATCTCGTACGGCTTCGCGTTCCTCGGCTTCATCGTCGTGGCGCCGTGGATGCTGGCGCTCACGCACCTCCGCGCCGAGATCGAGTCCCAGCACGTCTCACGCACGCGCGAGGTGCGCGCGTCCGAGACGCACACGCCGGACGACGAGCGCATCACGCTGCCGCCCGGCGTCAGCGCGGGCGCGACGCACGCGCAGCTCGCGCGGGTGCTGTCGTCGCGTCGTCTCGTCGGCGCACCGTTCCTCGTCGGCACCGCGCTCCTCTCGGTGCCCCTCTTCGCGATGACGGCCCTCCTCTTCGTGGCCTTCCCGCGCGTGGGCCTCGGCATGCTCGCGTTCGGCGGCAACGACGGCAACGCCATCGCGGGCTTCGGCAACGAGGTCGAGCTCGGTCAGGTCGGGCGCATCCGCGACGACCCGACGGTCGTCGTGCGCGTGACCCCGCCGAACCTCGGGGACTCGCCGCCGCAGATGCTCGACCTCTACCTCCGAGGCACGTCGTTCGATCAGTACGACGGTCGCCGCTGGTCTCGCACCTGGGGCATCGGTGGCCGGCGCCTTCCGCAGCTGCTCGACGAGTACCCGATCACTCGTTCGTTCCAGCGCGACGACGTCCCGTACGCGATCGTCCTCGACGCGTTCGATCAGGCGGTGGTGCTCCTGCCCGAGCACACCGTCGCCGTCATGGTGCCGCCGCACATCGCGAACGGCCTCGAGACGGAGCGACGCCTGACGCTCTATCCCGGGATGGATCTCCGCTACGAGGACCACACCGAGCTCGGGCTCCGCTACACCGCGTACGTCTCGCCTGCGCCCTTCCGCGAGGCCGTCGTTCCGCTCACCGGCGACGAGCTCGCGCGTTACCTCCAGGTGCCCGAGCACCACGAGCGGCTCGAGGCGCTCGCGCGTGACTGGACCGCTGGTGCACGCACCGACCGCGAGCGCGCCGAGCAGATCCTCGCGCGCCTGCACGCCGCGCCGTTCAGCTACTCGCTCGACATGCGCGATCCGGGGGATCGCCCGCCGCTCGAGCGCTTCCTCTTCGACTGGCACGCGGGGCACTGCGAGTACTACGCGAGCGCGATGGCCGTGCTCCTGCGCATGGTCGGCGTGCCGAGCCGGAACGTGACGGGCTTCCTCGGCGGGCGCTGGAACGTCTACGGCCGCTACTACGCCGTGCGCTCGGGCGATGCCCATGCGTGGGTGGAGGCGTACCTGCCCGGCGAGGGCTGGGTGAGCTTCGACCCGACGCCCCCGGGCCGCGACGACCTGGGCCTCGCGGCGTCCCTCGCGCTCGAGCTCCGCAACCTCTTCGACGCGGCCGTCGTGTGGTGGGAGCTCGACGTGGTGAGCTTCGATCTCCGCTCGCAGCGCGACATCGCGCGCGATGCGTTCCGCTGGATGCGCGGCACACGATCGAGCCGCGAGGTGTCGTCGGAGACGGACGAGCCCGCGGCGCGGAGCCAGCGCTCGACCGTGGTCTGGCTCGCGGTCCTCGTCGCACTCGCGGCCCTCGCGCTCTGGCTCTGGCGTCGTCGCGCACGCCCCGACGACGCCGAGGCGCCGCTGCCGGCGCGTGTCGCACGTGTGGTGGCGCTCTACCGCTTGCTCGAGGCGGCGATGGCCGAGCGTGGGGTCCCGCGGCCCGCGCACCGCACGCCCCGCGAGCACGCCGACGCGCTCGCGGCGAGCTCCTTCGCGGGCGCGGCGCTCGTGGCGACGGTGACCGACCGGTACAACGAGGCGCGCTTCGGAACGACCGAGCTCGGAGTCGCCGAGATCGCCGCGCTCGAGGCCCAGGTACGGGCCCTGGCCAGAGAGGCCTGACACCGCACGGAGCGGGGCCGGCCTCGCGATCGATCCCCACATCTGTGGCTGGGTGTGGGGGAGCTGGGGATGGATGTTCGTAAGTAGACGAAAACAGGGCTTCTTCGACTTCGGCCTGGGCTGTGCTATCTCTGCCGAGAAGCGCACCGAGCGGGTCGAGGTATGACCCGCGGGGGACGCAAGACGGGAGCGCGATGAGCCGACGCGAGACCACCCCGCCCGCCAGCCGCCTCCGCACCGAGTCGGTCCGGCCCGGTGGCGAGCGCTCCGAGCGCCCTCCGAGCCGAGTGGAGCGAGCCGACCAGACGGGCATGGTCCGCAAGAGCGCGACGCGCCGGCAGGCCCCCGCCAAGTCCGCCGCGGAGTGTCTGGCCGCCGCGCTCCGTGCACGCACGCACGCGAGCCGCGCGGAGTGGGCGCGCCGCGGTCTGGCTGCGGAAGAAGAGCTCGATCCGGAGATCCAGTTCCTGCTCTTGCGGCAGCTCTACCTCGTCGACATCGAGGAAGACCGCTTCGAGGACGCGCTCCGCATCGCCGCGCAGATGGGGCAGGTGGGCGCGATGCGGGATCTCGCGCAGCACGATCGCGCGCGGGTGCTGTGGGCGCGCGGCGACACGCGACAGGCCATCGAGGCGCAGCGCCACGCGGCTCGCCTCGCGCCACCGGACCGACGGAGCTTCCACACGCTCGGGCTCGCGACGCTCCTGCACTTCGCGGGCGAGCACGCCTCGTCGCTGCGCGTGCTCGAGCGCGCCGAGCGCTGGTCGCACCGCGACCGCGTGCTCGTGCGCGCCTACCGCGTGCTCGTGGAGCTCGAGGACGATCGCGTGCCCGAGGGCCTCGAAGAGACGCGCAAGGCGCTCGCGGCGAGCCCGCTCCGCGAGGGCTATGGCCAGTTCCTCCTCGGCATGATCGCGTTCGAGCTCGGCGACCGCCCCCACGCGGCGGTCCACCTGCGCGCCTTCCTCCGCAAGAACGCCGCCGTCGACCGCGCCAAGCAGCTCACGCTCCGCGAAGAGCTCCGCCGAGCCCGCCGCGCCCTCGCCGAGATCGAGAGCGACTGAGCCCGACTCTCATGCCTTCCCTCGTCGAAGGACGCTCCACGTGCCCGCTCTGCGGTGAGTTGCTCGCGATCCGCGGGCCGGGAGCCGTCGAGCGTCCCATCGAGTCGCTCTCGTACGTCGTCGTGAACCAGAAGGATGCGCTCGTGTCGCTCCAGGACGCCTTTGTCCACACCAAGTGCCTGGACGCTGATCCGCGGTCGCGGCGAGCGCGCGAGGTGCGGACCGCTCTCGCGCGAGCCAGACAAGGCCCGCGTCGCTGCGCGGTCTGTGGTCAGGAGGCCGAGCGTCCGCAGGCATTCTGGACTGGTCTCGTGACGAGTGACTCGAGCGAGCTCCTCTGGCGCGCGAACTACCAGCTCCTGCACAAGGGGTGCTTCCCTTTGTGGGAGCTGGCCCCGCCGCTGCGCGCGCACTGTCGCTCGACGCAATGGGCGGGGCCGGCGTTGCTGGAGTCACCCCACGTGCATTGGGACCCGCGCTGGTCCCCGCCAGGTCGGCCTTTCACCGACCGCGTCATCGTCCGTCGCGAGAAGGCCGGGGCATGAGGAGCGGGCGTGGAGTAGGTGCGGAGATCTCTACGCCGGGACAATTCGCCCCCTCACGTTCGAGCCCGGCATGTTTCGACGTGTCGGAAAGGACGGGACGCTCCACCCATTCATGATGCGGCCTCGGTTCCGATTCACCTGGATCCCCGACGTCACGAGCAGTCCGATCCTCAAGGACCAGCGTCCCCTCTAGGATTCGGCGGCGGTTCGGCGGCCACAGAGGCCGAGGTGTTGGGTGGAGGAGGCAAGATGACCGCGAATGGTCCCGAAGTTCGTCTCGACGGAGTCTTCATGCTGCTGCGCGTGCTTGCTGGGCGACCCGGGTTCGAGGGTATACAGGTCGAGAGTCTCGTCGGGCGCCAGTACCAGGACCTGACGTGGCGAGTGAGGGATATGGAGGCTTCGGTCTTCGAGTTCTGGTGTGCGTCGGTGGAGGTCGACGGTGTGTTGCTCGACCCTGGCCGTTGGGCCAGAGGCTGAGGTCCGCGGCGAGGTGTTCGGGTCCACTCCCGAAGGGCCGATGGTGAGCTCAGCGGGCGAGGAGGATCCACGCCGCGACGGCGACGACGAGGGCGATGCCGAGGGCGGCCTGGCGGCGCTCGTGCGGGGGAGGCAGGCGGGCCTCGGGGTGGGCGGTGATCATCGCGAGGCCGAGGAAGGGCAAGGCGGGCAGGGCGAGCTCGAGGAGGAGCACGGCGAGCATGGCCGCGGCGAGGCCGAGCGCGAGCCCGGTCCAGGTCCGGCGCTCGGACAGGGCGAAGCGCGCGGCGGCGCTCGCGTAGAGTGCGGCCATCACGACGTCTCCCACGCCGAGCAGCGGTGGGACGTCGGCCGTGCCGAGCATCGGCGCCGAGAGCGCGAGCAAGGAGAGCGTGGGCGCGCTCTCCGCGATCTGCGCGGTGGGGCCTGCCTCGTGGAACACGCTCACCACGTCCGCGACCGACGAGACGATCGCGACGACGCCGAGGTGACCGGGGTGCTGGATGCGGCCGCCGACGAGCGCACCCGCGCTGGCGCCCGCCGCGAGGAGCGTCGCGCTCACGAGGGCGGGGCCCGCAGCGCCGATCGAGCCCGTCGTGAGGGCGAGGGCGAGCAGCGCGGCGAGCGCGATGGCGAGCGTGACGGCCAGGCGCGACGGGCTGGTGTGGCGCGCGAGGGACGAGATCGCGAGCGTCTCGGCGCCCACCCACACGAACGCGAGCACGAAGGCCACGCGCGCCGCGAGCGCGCTCGTGTCGATCGGCCACGGCACGAGCGGTGATGCGAGCGCCAGCGCGAAGGTCGTGAGCCCCGAGAGGACGATCGCGATCAGCAAGACGGCGTGCGCACGCGTGGCGCTCGCGCCTGCAGTTGCGACGCGCGACGTCGAGGGGGACATGCCCGCGGGCGCGCTGGGCTCGGTCACCCGCCGATCATCCTCCAGATTCGACACAGCCCGCAGGGCTTCCGTTGCGGCGTGGTGCCCCTGGCTTCAGCCAGCGCACGAACGATCGACGATCAGGCCTTCTTGTTCCGGCCGAACGCGATGGCCTCGAGGCGCTGCGGATCGAGGATCTCGATCAGATCCGGGGTGACCTTGAGCGCGCCCTCGCGCTCGAGCAGCGCGAGGCCACGCGAGATCTCCTCGCGCACCGTGCCGAGGCGGCCCGCGACGGTCTCCGTGGTCAGGTCACGCACGAGGTGGCGGTGATCCTCGCCGCGCGTCTCGCGTTGCGACGACAGCGTGCAGAGGAACGACGCGAGGCGCGCGGGCACCGTGCGGAGCGAGAGATCCGACACGAGCTTCATGACCTTGTCCGTGCGCCGGGCGCGGAGATCGATCATCGCCTTGAGCACCGCGGGGCGCTTCTCGCCGATCGCCGCGACCGTGTCGTTGGCGATGAGGATCGCCGAGGCCGCGCGCATCGCGACCGCGCTCGCGGGGTAGGCGCCGCCGTCGAAGCGGATGCCCTCGACGATCGGGCGGCCGGGTCGCGCGAGGTAGACGATCTGCTCGCGGCCGTCTCGGCCGCTCTTGGTCAGCTTCACCTCGCCCGTCCGCACCACGAACAGCCCCTCGGCGGCCTGGCCCTCGCTGAACAGCGGCGCAGCGCGCGCGATCTTGCGCAGCTCGGCCGCCTCGCCGAGGAGGTGCAGGTCGGCGGCCGGCAGCTGGCCGAGCACCGGGACATCGCGGAGAAGCTCTTCGTTCGTGCGCGGAGCGATCGCCATGGGCGGGGAGCATACACACGCCGCCCGGAAAAACACCGGTCGGGCCGCGGTCCTTGCTATCGTCGTCGCGTGAGCTCTGGGCCCCGAGCGTTCTTCGCCGTGGCACCTGCGCGCGGGACCACTTTCCTCGTGGACGTGCGTGAGGGCACGAGCCCGCTGCTCGGGCCGGGCGGCCTCGTCTCGCTCCCGACCCCCGAGGCGAGCACCGCCCGCGTTCGCTGGGATGGCGCACGGCTCCACCTCGAGGCGAGCCACGACGAGCAGGTCTTCGTCGGCGGCAAGCGCCTCGACGGAGAGGTGGAGCTGTCGCCGGGTGACGACGTGGAGGCCCACGGCCATCACCTCGTCGTCGGCATCGCGGCGCCGTCCCTCCAGCCCCAGCGGCGTTCGTTCACGCACACCGAGCTCGAGGAGCGCATCGCCGAGGAGCTCGCACGCGCAGCGCGCGCATGGAGGCCGACGGCGCTCGCGATGGTCCGGGTGCGTCACGCCGAAGGAGCGCGCGTGCTCGAGGCCGCGCTCGCGGGCCTGCGGGCGGGGGACTGCGTGGCCACGTACGCGCCCGACGAGATCGAGATGCTCTTGCCGGACACGACACGCGAGCGCGCGGAGCGAGTCGTCGGCCGAACGCTCGACGAGGCGGGCGTGAGCGGCGCGATCGTGGGCATCGCGGTCGCGCCCGACGATGCGGATCGTCCCGAGCGCTTCCTCCGCGCGAGCCGGCTCGCGCTGCGTGCAGCGAGCGGCCTCGGCCCGCCGCCGACGCGGGCGGTGCACGTGCTCGTCGACGAAGCATCCAAGGCGGTGCGCGACGCCCTCTCGGCGCGCTCGTCCGAGCGGGCCGTGCTCGTGCGCGGCGAGCCGAACACGGGTCGCTCGACGTTCGTGCGCTCGGTGCTCGAGCCCACGACGAGCGTGGTGCGTGTGCCCTGTGCGCGCTTCGACGCCGACGCGATCTCCTCCGTGCCTTCGGGAGCGTTGATCCTCCTCGAGGACGTCGACCAGCTCGCGCCCGAGCTGCGCGACGCCGTCGTGCACCGCTTCGCGGGCCACCGCGTGATCGCGACCAGCGAGCGCGCCGTCGACGTGCGCTGGGGTGCGCTCGGGCTCTGGCTCGGCGCTGGCCGCGAGGCGGTGGAGGTGCCTCCGCTGCGCCAGCGCCTGGACGACGTGCATCCGCTCGCGCTCGCGCTCGGTCGGGCCTGGGCGGGCCGCGAGCCTTCCTTCTCGGCCGCTGCGCTCGCGCGTCTGCGGAGCTACCCGTGGCCGGGCAACATCGTGGAGCTCGAGGTCGCGATCGAGCGCGCCATGCTCCTCGCGGGCGAGGGCGACATCCAGGCCGAGCACCTGCCGGGCGCCGATGGGATGCGTGCGTCCGGAGACGGCCGCCTCCGCGAGCACGTGGACTCGGTCGAGCGCGACGCGATCCTGCGCGCGCTGGCGGAGACGAACCACAACCAGACGATCGCGGCGCGCAAGCTCGGCCTCTCGCGGCGCGGGCTCATCTACAAGATGGAGAAGTACGGACTCAAGCCGCCACCGACCTCGGCGGCGAAGGGCCGTCGTCGTGCTGGCTCGTGAGGTCCCTGTCGTCAGGAAGCTGACGCGCCGTCTCCAGCGGGCGACGCTGCGCACCCGAGGGGTTGTTTTCGCGGCGATTCCCCTCTGGCACGATGCTTGTAGTTGGAGATCCCGGCCCACGGACGTGACGTGGGCGTCGCGTCCCGCGGCGCGAGCACACGAAGAACGAAGCGACCGATCGACGATCGAGACGAAGCACGATCGAACGAAGCACGATCGAACGAAGCCACGGAACGAAGCCACGGAACGAAGCCACGGAACGAAGCCACGGATGAAGTGACGGGATGGACTGCGACGCGAGGGCGCGGTCACGGGATGAAGCCAGAACGAGCACCACGCCGCGACCGAGAGGTCCGGCAGAAACGAGGACACGAATGAGCACCACGAGTTGGAAGCTGACGGCAGCGGGTCTGGGTGTGATCGCGCTCGCCAGCGTCGCTGGTTGCGGCAGCGACGGAGTCGTCACGGCGGATCTCGAGTTCGTCGACTCGAGCGTCGCGACGCGCACGGACCTCTTCCTCGACCCGACCCTCGACAATCGCCCGCTCACGCTCGATCAGCTCGGTGGTGAGCGCGCGAGCGCGATCCCCGTGCAGGTCGAGATCTTCGGCGCAGTCGCTGCCGCATGGCGCCGCGGCGACGGCGTCGAGCTGCCCCGAAACGCCGACAACCTCATCAGCGTCTGGCGTGTGTACGACGTCCGAAGTGGCGGCCCGGACATCTCGGGCGCCCAGACGACGGATCGCGAGCTCGAGGGCGGGCTCGACTTCCAGCCGGGCGACTCGGACCTTCCCTCGATCGAGGGCGTGAACATCGAACGCCCCGGCGACCGTCTCGCGACGGAGCAGCCGAACGAGAACATCTACGTGCTCGTCGACTGGCGCGATCGCCTCGGCTTCCTCACGCAGGAGGACGTCGAGCTCGCGCGCATGCTCAACGAGCGTCACCCCGGCTGCCTGGAGTGACGTAGCAAGAGTCCGGCGCAGACACACCGAACGCCCGCGTGCTCCGGCCCGCGGGCGTTCGTGTATGTTCGCCGCGTCATGGCGAAGGTGAACACCACATGGACGGTGATCGGACACCGGCCCATCGAGAAGCTGAGCTCGCGTGTGTGGCGGGTGGAGGGTGACCTCCCGAACATGCCGCTCAAGCGCGTGATGACGATCGTGCGCCGCAACGATGGTCAGCTCGTGGTGCACAACGCCATCGCGCTCGAGGACGCGGCGATGAAGGAGATCGAGGCGTGGGGACCGATCGCGTTCCTCCTCGTGCCCAACGGCTACCACCGCCTCGACGCGCCCGCGTTCGCCGCTCGCTACCCGGGCGCGCGCGTGCTGACGCCGCCCGGCTCACGCGCGAAGGTCGCCGAAGTGGTGAAGGACGTCGGGCTCTATGCGGAGATGACCCCCGATCCCGCGGTACGCCTCGGAGTGCTCGACGGCGTCGGTGAGGCGGAGGGCTACGTCGCGGTCGAGGACGAGTCGGGCACCACGCTCGTCCTCAACGACGCGGTCTTCAACATGCCGCACCTGCACGGCGTGCAGGGCTTCGTGCTCAAGCACCTCACGCAGTCCACTGGTGGCCCGCGCGTGAGCCGAGTCGGACGCTTCTTCCTCGTGAAGGACAAGGCGGCGTTCGTCGCGCAGCTCCACCGCCTCGCGGACACGCCGGGGCTCGTGCGGGTGATCGTCTCTCACCACGAGACCATCACCGAGCACCCCGGCGAGGCCTTGCGCGCAGCCGCCGCCACGGTCTGAGAGGCACGCTCCACATGACGCGTGCCTTTCTGCCGCACCTCCTCATGCGGCCATCGGCGCACGTCGTGAACGTCTCGAGCATGGGCGGCTTCCTGCCGGTGCCCGGGCAGACGCTCTATGGCGCGTCGAAGGCCGCGGTGAAGCTCCTCACCGAGGGCTTGCACGCGGAGCTCGCGGGCACGCCCGTGCGCGTGACCATCGTGTTCCCTGGCGCGATCGCCACCGACATCACGAAGAACTCGGGCGTGACGATTCCCGGCGTCGACCCGAAGAAGAGCAAGCTCCAGCCGTACCCCGCGGACCGCGCGGCCCGAGACATCCTCGACGCGATGGAGCGCGACCGTTATCGCGTGCTGGTCGGCCCCGACGCCAAGCTGCTCGACGCGCTCTATCGCCTCCACCCGCGACGTGCGGCCGCCTTCATCGCTGCCCAGATGAAGGAGCTCTTGCCGAGCTGATCCTCGACCCGCAGCGCATCGAGGCCATCGCGTTCGGTGGCAAGTGAAAGCCAGGCGACGATCGCTCGTGCTGGATCACTCAGGCAGCGCGAGGACGACGCTGCCGTGGCGGGGGCCCGCTGCTGAAGCCAGGGGCACCCTCCGCAGCGAAAGCCCTGCGGGCTCATGCAGGTGGCAGAGGCGGTGCGTGTCGCGTGGGCCCGCTGGCTGAAGCCAGGGGCACCATCCGCAGCGAAAGCCCTGCGGGCTCATGCACGTGGAGAAGCATCGATGGGTGCGTGTCCGACGCACAGAGGCCGAGGTGCGTGTCGCGGGAGGGTGCGACTGCGTCGTTGCGGCGCTCGCACCTCCCCTCGGACCTGCCGGGTGCATTCGCGGGGACGTGATGTCGGATCACGAGGCCGAGATGCTCGGTCGCCGTGCTCGGCCGCCGTGACGCCACTGCGTGCAGTGCATCGAGCGTCGCGTGACCGAGCCTCCTTTGGTCGAGCGTTCCGTGACTGAGCCTCACTCGGACCTGCCGGGAGCATTCGCGGGAAGCTCATCGGGATGGGTCACGAACGAGCGGCGGGGGACGAGCCCCCGCCCTACCTCCCGGTGGTGAACCCGGATCGCGATCGCAGCGCTCGATCCGTCGAGCTTGGTCGATGCCCGCGTCGCTTCGTTGTGGTCGGGGCAGAGGTTCGCGCGAAGGGTCCGGCAGGACCGAGGAGAGAGGCCCGACGTGCGGACTTCGTGGTTCGCGCATGTGACGCAGCAGAGATCGAGGTGAGTGTCGCGTCTGCCGTCGGCGCGACGGAGCAGACGCCGTTGCCCGTGTCGCGTGAGCGCACGCCTCGGTGGTCGTGATGTTCGCACCGCGCCCGCAGCAGACGCCGCTGCCCGTGTCGCGTGAGCGCACGCCGCCGTGGTCGTGATGTTCGCGGGCCGCCTCGGACGCCGAGGGAGCGAACGCCGTGTCGCACGTCGCGCGATCGCCGGACGGCATCGTCGTGGTGACCGCACCTCCCCTC
>JBILLJ010000024.1:0-78533 GCA_044376125.1 Sandaracinaceae bacterium | reverse complement strand
CGCAACACTCTTCCTCTGCTGCTCCGGGTTCAAGCTCTCGCCACGTCATGCGTGAATGGCTCTCTCAGACCCACCAAACCTGCTGGAGACCCCCATTCATTGCCGTGCTGACCGCCCAGGATGATGGCCTGGCGGACGACAGGTACGGTGGCGTCGGGAGCGCGCCCGATTCGCACGCCGGTCACCGGGCGATTCAGTGGGACGCTAGAGAAGCTCTGACCCGTCGTGGTACCCACGGTCACGACGCGGTAGTAGTCACGCATCGAACCGCCGATCAGAATAGGCGGATACGTGGCTTCGCCGTCGAGCAACTGCTGGCGAAGGCTGGTTGAACACGTGAACCCGCCCGTGGTGCTGGTGGCGGTTCCGCTGGGCGAGGTCGCGGCATAGGGGCAGAAGGTGTTCGGCGCGGGCGTGGTGCTGCACGACGGAATCGGAACGTCGTTCGGGGCAACGACGAGCGCCTCTACGGCCAGCCCAGGCTCACTGTCGGGGCTGTCGAGCCCGGAGTTGCGCGCGATGTCGGCCGCCAACTCCTCGGGGGTTCGGAAGCGGCTCTCGTCCCAACTCGCCGGGACGGGGTGCACGTCGACCCCCTCACGCTCCAACCTCGCGCGATGGGAATCGTCGAAGGAGGCGAGCCAGAACTGCCCGAACGGGCTCGCGAGGCGCTCGGCGCGCTCGCTGCCTGGCTCTGCCGCCCGCACGTCCTCGATCACGGCCGCGATTTCCTCCGAGCGGAGCGGGCGGACGAGGGTGGCCATCTCTGGGAACGATTCGTCCAGGCGACGGTCCCCAGCGACTCGGACGGCCCAGAGTGGGGAGGCGACGTCCACGGCGGCTGTGCCGCTGCGGACCTCGAGCGCGGGCGCGTTGTCCGACAAGCCGGGCGTAGTCCCGCCTTCGCACGCGGAGGCCATGACAGCCAGCCCGAAACACATGGCGCTCAGGTCACGACCGAGTGACCGAGTGACGAGTGACCGAGTGACCGAGTGACCGAGTGACCGAGTGACCGAGTGACCGAGTGACCGAGTGACCGAGTGACCGAGTGACCGAGTGACCGAGTGACCGAGTGACCGAGTGACCGAGTGACCTCCGCTTCCCTCCCATGCACCGCGTCTCAGGCTACGCGCCTCTCGTGGTCGGGTCAAAGGCGAGGGCGGAGGCTTCTAGCGGCCGAGCTTCTTCGTGAGGCGGGAGGCGACCGACTCGGGGACGAGGCGGCTGACGTCGCCGCCGAGGCGGGCGGCCTCCTTCACGAGGTTCGAGCTCACGTAGAAGTACGCGTCGTTCGCCATGAGGAACATCGTCTCGATGTTCGGCTCGAGGTGGCGGTTCATGTTCGCCATCTGGAGCTCGTACTCGAAGTCGGCCACGGCACGGAGGCCTCGGAGCACCACGCGCGCGTTCTTGAGGCGGCAGTAGTCGACGAGCAGGCCCTCGAATGAGTCCACCTCGATGCCCGGCGTGTCCGCGAACTCCTCGCGGATCATCTCGACGCGCTCCTCGATCGTGAAGAGCGCGTCCTTGCGCGGGTTCTTGAGCACCGCGACCACGATCTTGTCGAACGCGACGAGGCCGCTCCGGATGATGCTCACGTGGCCGCGGGTCATCGGGTCGAAGGAGCCGGGGTAGATCGCTGTGCTCATCGTCTTGGCTCTTCCTGTGCTCGGAGGCGGTGGCTCGGACCTCGGCCGCTGCCGGGACCTCGAAGCACCGTAGCGCGTCGGGCCAGCCCACCGCGAGCTTGTGACGGATGTGCGAGCGATCGGCCGTGAAACCGCAGCGCGCGTGCGTATGGACCCGTCCGAGCGGGAGCAGAACGCTCCGAGGCCCGCCTTGAACCACTCCCTCCTGCATGCCGCGGCGGACGCGGCGACGCCTGTCGACCCAGTCGAGCACACGCCGATCGGTGACGGGCTCGCGCAGGAGATCCTCAACTCGATGGCGGCGCACGTCGCGGTGCTCGGTCCAGACGGTCGCATCCGTGCGGTGAACCGCGCCTGGACGCGCTTCGCGGCCCAGAACGATGCCGCGCAGGCCGTGCCCGGCCGCACGGGGATGGGCGTCGACTACGTCGCGCTGTGTCGTTCGTGCCGGGGCCCGAAGTCCGACGAGGCGCTGCCCGTCGCAGACGGCATCGAGCAAGTGCTCCGGGGCGAGCGAGCGTCCTTCGAGCTCGAGTATCCGTGCGACTCCCCCACCGAGACGCGCTGGTTCGCGATGTTCGTCACGCCACTCTCGACGATTCGTGGCGCGGTCGTCGCGCACCACGACATCACCGCGCGCAAGCTCGCCGAGCTGGCGCTGGCGACGGAGACGCGGCGTCGCGAGATGGCCGTGGCTGCGGCCCACGTGGGCGTCTGGACGTTCGATCTGGCGAGCCGACGCATCCAGTGCTCCGACGAGGTCTTCGCGATCCTCGGTGTCGTGGGGCTCGATGGCACGATCGAGTCGTGCGCGCGGTCCGTGCACCCCGAGGATCTGCCCATCCTAAGAGAGCGCTTCGCGGCGGCGCTCGAGAGGCGCATGCCCTTCACCGCCGAGCTGCGCATCGTCCGGCCCGGCGGCGAGATCCGCTGGGTGTCCGCGGTGGGCCAGGTCGAGTGCGCGCCGTCGGGGGCGCCCCTGGCCGTGGTCGGGACGGTGCAGGACACGACGGTGCAGAAGCGCTCCGAGTGGGCGCTGCGCGGCTACAACCAGGTGCTCGAGCTCATCGCCCTCGGCGCCGACCTGACCGAGGTGCTCGAGCGCGTGATCCGGCTCGTGGAGGAGCAGCTGCCGGGCGCGCTCTGCTCCGTGCTGATCGCGGATCGGGGAGGTCAGCATCTGCGCTTCGTCGCGGGGCACTCGCTCCCCGTCGAGTACAACCAGGCCGTCGATGGCCTGCGCGTGGGGCCCAAGGCCGGCTCGTGCGGCACGGCTGCGTTCCGCAAGACCACCGTCACCGTCACCGACATCGCGCGCGACCCGCTCTGGGAGGACTACCGAGAGCTCGCGCAACGCCACGGCCTCGCGGCTTGCGTGTCGGTGCCGATCCTGTCGAGCCGCGATGGTGCGGGCCGCGCCCGAGGAGACGTGATCGGCACCTTCGCGCTCTATCGGCACACGGCAGGTGCCTTCGATCGGCTGACGTACGCGATCCTCTCGGGCGCAGAGCAGCTCGTTCGTCAGGCCGTCGACACGTCGGACGCCGCGCGCGCTCCCGAGGAGGGTCCGTTCCTCGATGCGGCTCACCTCGCTGGCGTGGCCATCGAGCGACAGCAGGTGGAGCACGCGATTCGCGAGGGCGAGGTGCGCTTCCGTGCGGTGCTCGATGCCTCGCCGTCGGCCGTGTACGTGAGGGAGCCGTCGGGCCGCTATTCCTTCGTGAATCGTGCGATGTCCGAGTGGCTCGGGGTCCCTCCCGGCGCCTGGAGGGGCAAGAGTCCGGAGGAGCTCTTGCCGCCCGAGCTCTTCGCCGTGTGCGACCGACACGACAGCCTGGCGCGAGCCACCGACCGTCCCGTGCAGGGGCGGCACGTCGTACAGCTCGCCGAGCGGAGCTCGATCCTCCTCGCGACGCACGTCCCGCTGCGCGGCGCCGAACCAGACGCTCATGCCGTCTGCGGCATCCTCACCGACGTCACCGACGCCGTCGCGGCGCGACAGGACCTCGAGCGCCTCTGGCAGCACGCGCCCGACCTTCTCTGCGTCGTCGGCTTCGACGGCTGCTTGCGACAGATCAACCCGACGTGGGCGAGCCTGCTCGGCTGGTCGGACGCGGAGGTGCTCGGACGATCCCTCGTCGAGCTGGTGCACCCCGACGATCGACCGGGGCTTCTGGAGCTGGCCGACCACGTCCGTCGTGGCTCGCCGATTCGGGGGTTCGAGAACCGGATTCGTCGTCGCGACGGCGGCTATCGTGCCTTCTCGTGGAACGCGATCGTGGTCCCCGAGAGTCAGGCCATCTACGGGCTCGCGCGTGACGTGACGGAGGAGAGGCGCTTGGCTGTGCAGTTCCAGCAGGCGCAGAAGATGGAAGCGATCGGGCAGCTCGCCAGTGGTGTGGCGCACGACTTCAACAACCTGCTCACCGTGATCCTCGGCTTCGGGGAGATGCTGCTCGACGAAGCGAGCCTCGACGCCTCGGAGCGAGAGTCCTTGTCGCAGCTGATCGAGGCAGGGCAGCGCGGCGCCAAGCTGACCTCGCAGCTGCTCGCGCTCGCTCGCCGGTCGATGGTGGAGCCGCGCTCCTCGAACGTGAACGACGTGGTCGAGTCCTCGGCGGCGCTCCTGCGTCGCCTCCTCCGCGAGGACGTGCGGCTCGAGACGCGGCTGGGCGCGATCGCCGCGGTGAAGATCGATCCAGGACAGCTCGAGCAGGTCTTCATGAACCTGGCGGTCAACGCTCGCGACGCGATGCCCGAGGGCGGGACACTGTCGATCACGACCGAGCGCGTGGAGCTCGCCGAGCCGACACGCACGCCCACGGCAGAGCTGCCCGCCGGCGAGTACGTCCGCATCAGCGTCGCCGACACGGGGGTCGGGATGACGGAAGACCTCCAGTCTCGGATCTTCGAGCCGTTCTTCACGACCAAGGGGCCGGGCAAGGGCACGGGCCTCGGGCTGGCGACCGTCGAGGGGATCGTGCGGCAGGCGGGCGGGATCATCCGCGTCGAGAGCGCGCCCGGTCGCGGAACGACGTTCCACATCCTGTTTCGTGCCGACCGCACGCCCACGGCGATGGCGCCCAGCGTCGGTGCGCCCGTCGTCTCGCTGCACGGGAGCGAGACGATCCTCGTCGTCGAGGACGAGGCCGGCGTGCGCGACGTCACCCGCGCGATCCTCGAAGCGCAGGGCTACCGAGTGCTCCTGGCCGCCAGCGGCGCCGAGGCGCTTCGCACGCTGACGGATCATCCCGGCCCGGTTCACCTCCTCCTCACCGACGTCGTGATGCCCGACGTCGGTGGCCGCGCCCTGGCCGAGGCGCTGTGCGCGCAGCGTCCGAGCCTCCGCGTCCTCTACATGAGCGGGCACACGGACGATGCGGTGCTCCATGCGGGCGTGCGGGCGTCGAGGGACACCCTCGTCCACAAGCCCTTCACCCCGCTGTCTCTGGGCAGGCGGGTGCGGGAGGTGCTCGATCGGCGGCCGGCCGAGCCTCGCGACCGCGACGCGCGCTGACGTCGCGAGGCGCTCACGCGCCGCGAGGGGGCTCGCGCTCGAGGAGGGAGATCGTGGTCTCGCCGTAGCGGTAGCGCGAGAGCACCGAGAGCCGCGAGCTCGTCGCGCGATCTCCGAGCGACTGGTCCACCCGCGCGGCGTCGCTCGTGCGGTGCTCGAGCACGACGAGCGCGTCGGTGCCGAGGCGCTCCGCGCTCGCGAGTCGCGCGAGCGCCTCGATCGCGACCGCCACGGCGTCGTAGGGCGGATCGGCGATCACCAGATCGAACTGCGCGTCGCGGAGCTGCTCGAGGGCGCGCGCCGCGCTCACGTCGGCGCGCACGATCGTCGTGCGATCCGCGAGGCCGAGGCTCGTCGCGCTCGCCTCGATGTCGCGCGCCGCGCGTGGATCGCGCTCGACGAGCACCGCATGCCCGGCGCCCCGCGAGAGCAGCTCGAACGCGTACGCGCCCGTGCCCGCGAAGAGCTCGAGCACGCGCGCGCCTTGGAGCGTGGTGCGTGCGGCGAGGATCGAGGCGACGGCCTCGCGCACGCGATCGCTCGTGGGCCGCGTCACGCTCTCTGGCCGGCCGAAGCGTCGGCCGGAGAGCGCTCCGCCCACGATGCGGAGCGACGCGCCGACGCGTGCGTCACGGCCCATCGACGTCTCCGATCCGAACGTGCCAGATCCGAACGTACCCGAGGAGAACGCGCCCGATCAGAACGTGAGCTCGAGCCCGAGCGAGCCACCCTGCAGGCTCGCGCGCGGCAAGAGGCGGATCGACACGCGATCGGACTCGGGCGCCGGCGACACGAAGCCGTTGGCCGCGAGCAAGCCGATGCCCGCTGCGCCCGCGACGATCGCGGTGCCCATGAAGACGAACTGGAGGATCTCGGCGGGGCTCGAGCACGCGCCGTTGACCGCATCGGCCTGCGAGCCCATCAAGTTCGCCGCGACGTTCTGCGGGTTGCAGATCGAGAAGTCGGTCACGCCCAGCGCCGCGCTCGGCCTGGTCTCACGGAAATCCGCGACGGTCTGCGCGTTGGTCTGCGCGTCGAGGCCCGCGAGGATCCAGGCGACCGCGCTGCCGAGACCGACCGCGATCAGCGCGAACGCCGGCCAGTTGAGTCGGCCGATGTCGTCACCGCCGCCCGAGCTCTGCTCGCCACCGGCGCCCTGCTCGCCGCCCGAGCCCTGCTCTCCGCCCGAGCCCTGCTCTCCGCCCGAGCCCTGCTCTCCGCCCGAGCCCTCGCCTCCACCCGCGCCGATCTGCTGTCCCTCGGGCGGCAGGCCCACGTCGCTGCTCGAGGCCGACGTGCCCGCGCCCTCGGCGAGCGTGCTCGCATAGCGGCGCGCGGGGTCGCGCAGGTCGTCGATGTCCGAGCGGCTCGAGGGGAGACGCTCGTCGACCGAGCGGAGAATGGTGTTGGTGGCGGTGTCGTAGAGATGAATGCGGATGAGGAAGTCGTAGCGCCCGCCGGACGCCTCGCTGCGCTGGATCGTGCCGTACACGAGGCGCTGCGCGCCGACGGTGTTGGCGATCTGCTGCACGCAGGACAGCTCGGTCGCGTCGCAGCCCGTCGCGAGCTCGAGCTGGCTCAGGAGGACGTCGCGGTCCGAGACGGTCCAGCCGCGCACCTGGCTCGCCGCCTGGCGCAGGGCGCCCGACAGGTTGGCCGCGAAGTTGTCGTCGCCCTCAATGGACGTCAGCCCGAGGACCACGACGTTCGTCGTCTGGGCGCGTGCCGCACCGGCGAGCGCGAAGAGGACGATCGCGAGCGTGCCGAGGGCGGACAGGGCGCGGGCGAGAGAGCGCATGGAACCTCCGGGCGCCACGATAGCGAACCGGGGTCCGAGGGTTCAACCCCGTGATGGTCCTTCCCGCACGCACGTCCACGGCACGATCCGAGGACGCATCGGGGGCCGAGCCCCCTCTCTGGGGCCCGAGGCACACCGAACATGCCCGCGAAGCGGGGCTTTGGTACCTTGTGCGTTCCGTGGAGGCATTCTCCAAAGCCTGCCCGCGTTGCGGCGCCAAGTACGACGCGGCTGCGGTCTTCTGTCAGAAGGACGGCGCCGCGCTGCGCCTGCTCGAGGAAGATCACGATCCGCGCATCGGTCAGGTGCTGCTCGATCAGTTCCGGATCGAGGAGCGCATCGGCGCCGGCGGCATGGGCATGGTCTACCGGGCGCGGCAGACGACGCTCGGCCGCGACGTCGCGATCAAGATCCTCCATCCCGATCTCGCGCAGAACCCCGACGCGGTGCGCCGCTTCCACCGCGAGGCGCGCATCTCCACCTCGCTCGATCACCCGAACATCGTGCGGGTGTTCCTCTTCGGTCAGCTGCCCGACGGCTCGCTCTACCTCGTCATGGAGCTCCTGCGGGGCCGACCGCTCGCGGATCTGCTGCGGGTCGAGCCGCGCCTGCCGACGAGCCGCGCGCTGCACATCGCCGTGCAGGTCGCCGAGGGCGTGGGCGAGGCGCACGTGCAGGGCATCGTCCACCGCGACGTGAAGCCCGAGAACATCTTCCTCACGCCCAAGGGCCGCGACCCGGACTTCGTGAAGGTGCTCGACTTCGGCATCGCGCGCCTCCTCCGCACCGACGAGCAGACGCAGGCCACGCAGTCGGGCCTCGTGTTCGGCACCGCGCGCTACATCTCGCCCGAAGGCGCCGCGGGCGAGGCCACCGATGCGCGCAGCGACGTCTACTCGATGGGCGTGCTCGCGTACCAGATGCTCTGCGGCGAGACGCCGTTCGAAGGCAGCTCTCCGGTGACGCTGCTCATGCAGCACATCCACGAGCGCGTGCCGCACCTCAAGACGCGCGCGGGTGGCTCGCAGGTGCCCGACGGCGTCGCAGACGTGGTCATGCGCGCGCTCTCGAAGAACCCCGAGGGGCGCTACGAAGACGGCGCTCACTTCGCCGAGGTGCTGCGCGAAGCGGGCGAGCGCGCGGGGCTCACGCTGCGTCCGCGTCGCGCCACCGGCGAGCGTGAGCCGAGCGGTCAGGTGCCGCTGCCGGGCCGTGAGGCGCACGGCCCCGTGATGCGAACGCCCTCCGAACGGCCGCCGCCGCGGCCCATGCCGGAGCCCTCGCGACCGAGCACCGAGGAGCTCGTCGTGCCGGGGCTCTCGCGACGCTCGGGGTCCGGCCGCTCGAACACGAGCGCGGCCTTGCTGCTGCTCTTCGCGTTCGTGCTGGGCATCGTCGCGGTCGCGGGCACCTTCTGGGCGCTCGGTCACTTCGGCGGTCCCTCCGTCGAGGAGATCCGCGCCGAGCACGTGCGCGCGGGCGAAGAAGCGCTGGCCGCCGATCGCCTCGATGGCGAGGGCGCCGACACGGTGCTCGCGATCACGTCCGTCATGCTCGCGGACCGCGCGAACGATCCCGACGCACTGCGGCTGCGTCGCTCCGCCGCGGCGCGCCTCGCCGAGCGCGCGCAAGGCGCCTCGCGCGATGGACGTCGCGAGGACGCGATCGCCCTCCAGCGCCGCGCGATCGTGCTCGTCCCCCACGACGAGGAAGCGGTGCGCGTGCTCGCGGAGCTCGAGCGACCGCCCGGTCCCACCGAGCCCACGCTGACGGTCGTGCCCGCGCCGACCGCGGGCGAGTCGGTGATCTTCACGGCCGTCCTCCCGATGCGCATCACGCTCCAGCCCACGGATCGACCGCGCTTCGTGATCCTCCGAGATGGTCGTCGCGTCGGCCGCCGCGTGGACGCGACGATCGGCCCGAGCTCTCAGCAGGGCTCGCAGCCCACCGGCCCCACGTCGTGGATCGCGAGCTACACGTTCGCGCAGCCCGGGCACTACACGGTGCAGTTCCACGCGGGCGATGGCGAAGGGAGCATGCGCGTCGCGCTCGAGGTCGACGTCGCGCGCAACCCGCGCTCACCGACCGGTGGTGGGACCGATCCACCGATCACCACGCAGGGCTCGCTCGGCCCCTCCACGGCGCCCGTGCCCGCGGTGGTGGATCTGCCCGTGCAGGGCCTCCAGGTGCCGGGGCTCGGCAGCGTCGCGATCCCCGCCCCGTTCGTCGCGACACCGGTCGAGCAGCCCTCGACGACGACGACCGTCGCGCAGCAGCAGCGCGAGCCGACGATCCTTCCGATGCAGCCACGCCAGCCGCCGGTGCTGCCGCCCGCGTGGACCAGCACGGGGCAGTGAGCGTCGCGAACGGCTCTGTGCTCGCGCGCCACACCACTCGCAGCCACGCCGCTCGCAGCCACGCCGCTTGCAGCCACGCGAAGCCTTTCGCATAACCGCGCCGTGTCAGCCGAGGCAGAGCCCACTCCTCGACGCGATCCGGTCACGGTCGTCGTGACGCGTCGCGCGCGTCCGGGCCGCGAGGCCGAGCTCGACGCGTGGCTGCACGACGTGATCGGCGCGACCTCGCGCTTCGCGGGCTATCAGGGCTCGACGGTGCTGCGCCCCGAGCCGGGCTCGCGCGGCGCCCACGTGCTCGTCTTCCGCTTCGCGAGCTTCGACGATCTGCGCGGCTGGCAGACGAGCGCGGTGCGCAGCGAGTGGCTCGCCAAGGCCGCGGACTTCACCGAGGAGGTGGAGGTGCGCATGCAGGAGGGCCTCGAGCCGTTCTTCGATCTGCCTGCGCATCGCCAGCTGGTCGGTGGCTCGCTCGCGGGCTCGGCGCCGCCGCCGCGCTGGAAGATGGCCGTGCTCACGTGGGTCGGTCTCTACCCACTGGTCGTGGGCATCGGCTACGCATCGACGCCGCTCCTCGGAGAGCTGCCCTTCGCGATCGCGGCTGCCCCGCAGACGATGCTCTCGGTCGCGCTGATGGCCTGGCTCGTGATGCCTCGCGTGACGCGCTTGGCCTCTCGCTGGCTCTACCCGGCGGGGTGACGCGGGTCCGCGGCTCGGGGCCCCGCGCCACGGAAACGCTTGCGCTCGCGGGGAATTCGCGGGACCGTCGCTCCGCGATGCGAGCCGGACCCAAGGAGAGCCAGGTGGGCGCGTCCCGCGTGCGGTACTCCGTGCGTCAGAGCGTGCTCGTGGTGGAGCCGCTCCTTCCGCTCTCCGCGTCGGATCTCTCGGAGCTCACGCGCTCCATCACCAAGCACCTCCGCCTGGCGCAGGCGCAGCGGGTGATGCTCGACGCGCGCCGCGTCCAGAGCCGCGATGCGGCCACGTCCGAGGGCGGCGAACGCCCGTTCCGCGACGCGCTCACCGAGTGGGCCGTCTCGCAGACGGAGCCGCTCGCGCTCGTCGTCGACGACGAGCTGCACGTCGCCGAGATCAACATGGCCTCCCTCGGCCGCGGCGGCCTCGTGCGCGCGTTCTCGTCCACCGCCGATGCCTTCCGCCACGCCTCGCGCGCGACCAACCGACAGGGTCAGAGCAGCGAGAGCGGCGCGACCGGCAAGCACCCCGCCGTCGGCACCGACGAGCGCCGCGCGCTCCTCTTCCCCCGCCGCCCCTCCGAGGCCGCCATCCTCCGCGTCACGCGCCCGATCGATCCCCCCGGCAGCAACGACTGACGCGCCGTTTCCGCACCGTGCCACCACGGCGTGGGGGAGATGAACGAGAGCTTTCGGAGCGGTCGCTGCTCGCAGCGCGACACGATCACAGGTCATCGGTCTGTGTGGGGCCAGCGATCAGTTGGCGAACAGAGGGTCACGCCCGAAGTAGGTCACCGGCTCGGCGTCGGGAGAGGGCCTGGCGAAGAAGCCGGAGACGCGCCCACAGCCGGGCACGAACCAGCGGCGGTAGAGCCGCCAGCCATCGGCGGCCACGTGCTGGATCGTCCCATATCGATCGTTGAGCAACACCCAGACGCCGCCCATCCCGTCCGACACCGCCTTGCCCTGGAGGTGAAGGCTCTGCCCCATGTAGATCGGTGAGTCCCAGCTCGGGGCCCCTTCGTCGTCGACACGCATCAGGCGAACGCCACCCGACTGGTCACCCCAGAGCAGGTGCGCGCTCCCATCCCGATGTCCCGTGATCGCGACGCCGGCGTCATAGCCAGTCAGGCGAAGCGACTCGTTGTTGCGATACACCTCCCGCGGGGTTGGCCAGATCGAACGACCGTCGGGTCCGACTCGCTGGACGAAGACCGCGGTCCCGACGCCGTCCTGCACCAGCAACACGGCCACGTCCTCGTCCCCGACGACGTCCACAGCCGGTCTGAAGGGGCCCGAGTAGTACGGTCCCGACGACTCCCACCGCCACTCGATCTCGGCCGCCCCTGTCTCCGGATTCGTGGCGACCAGCGCGACGGTGGTGTGAAGCCCCTCGGGCGTCCGATGGTTCGTCGCGGCCAGGAACCGACCTCCGCGGTAGGGGCGTCCGAAGGTGTATTCAGTCGTCGTCCCCGTCGCGACGAGCGGCTCGGTGTACGTGGGCTCCGAGTCGCCATCCCAGTGGGCAGCGAACACCTCCCACCCATCCGAGGTGTTGCGGGTGCCCACCCAGAAGACCCCTCCTCGCCCGTCGGCGTGCGCGGTCCGCTCCTCACCGTACCTGGAGAACTGCGGGGCTTGGATCACGTACCGCGGGCCCACCGGCTCGAGCCTGTCGTGCAGCTCCCATCTCTCTGCAACGGTGGCGCGCTCCGGAACGGCGAGACAGTTGGACCGAAGGATGAGATAGCGACCCGCGCTGATGTGAGGCGTATAGCCTTGCACGACCTCGCAGCCCGGCATGGGGTAGGACGGACCGATGGGCCCAGGCCGATCCAACGGATAGAGCTCGAGCCTAAACTCCATATTGTCGACCGAACCTTCGGACGCACGAAGGATCTCTGTCTCACTGGCAGCGATCCCACTGCCGCCGGCTGGCCTACTGATTCCAGTGACAGGTCCGTCTGGGCGAACCTGAAACAGATACGTCTGGTTTCCGCCGGGGCCCGAGGCGAGAACACCGGCGACAAGCGAGCCGTCCCCGATACTCACACCATCCACTCCACCGGTCGAGGGCGAGAGTCGGTCCCACCCTACGCCCAGTGCGCGGCGCAGTTCCCCCGCCGGCAAGCCTATCAGGACCTCTTCCATGGGTGTGGCCCGATCGAAGTCGTCCTGAGTGCAGTAGTACGAGTCGGGCCGAGCACCCGCGTCGTCCGTTCCACTGCCGGAGCACGCCGCCAGCACCACCGCGAGACTGGTTGCGCCGAGTCGCCTCACAAGGGCACCGCCCGGCAGAAGCGTACGCCGGTGGGCTCGTCGAGCGTGCATGTCAGCCCTGGGTCCGACGTCCCCGGGCAACCCGTGCCGCAGCACGTGCCACAGCACTCCTGACCTTGCGCCCCGCACGGCGGGCAGGTCGATGGGTCTGTCGCACGCTGCAGGCAGTTTGGGTCGCGCTGCCCAACGAGGCCGCACACACCGGCGGTGCTCCCGAGAGCAGCCGCAGCCACCGCCCGCTCGGTCGGCAACCCCTGTGCGGGAAACCGCCGGCCATAGACGCCGAGAGACGGACCGACAAACCTCCCCAGTCCCGGCCGTGACAGCGAGTGGTCCTGGGCAGATTGCACGACCACACCCTCCACGAGCGTCGGCCTGCCCAGGGGCAGGAGCTCCTCCCCGAAGAGCGCCGGCCCGACGGGATCGCTGAAGATGACGCCCGCCACGACGTCCCCTGCGGCCGTGAGCCCCTCGTCGACCGCGTCGCCGAGGCGGGTGTTCCAGTTCTCGAACGCAGTCGTCAGGATCAGATCGGGCACGAAGCCCAGGAACTGGAAGAGGACCGAGGTCAGGGCGCGGATCCAATCGAGCAGCTCGCTCTGCTGGGAGCTGTAGTCGATGTGGACGTTGGAGGCCTCTGCCGGCACCGCGATCGACGGGTCCGTGGCCGAGAGCTCCCGCATGAGCTCCACGGTCAGCCGGAAGTCGAGCTTGGGACCGGAGTCCGTGTTGGCCAAGAAGGGCCGTAGGCGCAGGCGAACACCCTCGGCATCCACGTGCAGGCGGACATCCGTGTCGAAGCCGTGGACTTCACCGAGGTCCACGTCGCCCTCGACTCGTCCGGACGCGTCGATTCGACCATCGAGGAAGAGATCGACCAGGATGTCCCCCGCTCCGGCCAACGGGGCCTCGTCGGGCACCATCGTAATGCGTGCACCGGTGGTGTGGGCGCGGAGGCCGGTGATGAGCGCACGCAGCGGCCGACGAGGCGCGTCATCTCCCTCGCAGATGGCATCCTGGAGCGTGGCGAGGTAGCGAGCCGGGATCAGTGCGCGCAAGCCCTGGGTCGCTGCGCGGAGTCCCTCATCGATCGTTCGAGGCGCCACGTCCAGCGCGTCGGCCGCGTCCGGAGACACGCTACGGATGCGGTCCCGATCGCGGGTGGCATTCAGAGAGTCATTGAAGCGCCCGTCCCCCAGAATCGGCCGAAGCAGGCATGCCGGCGAGCGAATTCCTGCCGTTTGGTCGAGGACGCAGCGGTGGCCGCTGGGACACTCTGCGTCCTCCGCGCAGTACGACTGGGGACCGTACCTGCCCAGGCACGCGCTGCAGCCGGCCGCCACACACTCGAGCCGTGCCGGCTCGAAGTCGCGGCTCGGATTGACGGCGTATCGGGCGCGACAGACCGAGATGGTGCGGGGGCCATCGCCCTCCTCACAGGTTGGCTCGGGGTGCCAGCGCGGCAGGGGGCGGGCATCGATTCTGCCAGCGACGCAGACGCCGCTGCTCCCAACGCCCGTGTCCGGGCGCGCGCAGAATCCCTGACCCGCGGGCACGCCCGCGAACGGAACGGCGAGGTGGGTGCAGAGGAAGCTCCCCGCGCCGAACGTGCATGCGTCCGGTCCCGAGCAATCGAACGTGACGCTGCAGTCGAGATCCGAGGTGCAGAGGCGAGGGGTCCCGGAGGGGCCGATGCGGTCTGCGGGATCGCTGGCTTCAGCGCGAAGGCCGTCGTCGCAGGAGAGACAGCGACCGAAGCCCACGGCGAGGCCGAACGGACCGCAGGGCGCGGAGCCTTGGACGAACGAGTCGTACGACTGGTTGGTGCCAGGCTGGGCGGCGTGTGGCGTGGCGCAGACATCGCCGTCGTTGGGCAGGATGGGCGTCGTGGGCACGCACACGCCTTCCTGCCCCGTGCGTTGCGGCGGGGCCCCCAGCGTGAGGTCGAGATCCCGGAAGAGGGCATCCACGAGCGCCTGGCCGGGGCCCATGCACTCGCTGGGTCGACCGCAAGTCCCGTCGTCGGTGTCGGGTGCACTGTTGGCCACGCATGGCTCGCGCTCCTCACAGGCCGCGAGCCGATCCTCGTAGTCACCGTTGCGGGGATCGATCCAGCTCGAGCGCGAGACCTGTGCGATGGGGAACCCCAGGGCCTGGGCCAACGGGGTGTCGAGGACCTGGAGCTCCTCCCCGCCTGTTGCTGGGCGCTGAGTGTGAATCGCCAGTCGATATCCTTCCGCGTACTCGTGGTAGGTGAGAACTGGGGAGTTCGAGCCGCTCCGAGAAAGTGCGAGACTGATTCGTCGCGCGGCCGTCTGGAAGTCGGTTGCGCTGACGTTGATGCCAGTGAACCGGCGGCCGTTGACGTCCACGATGAGCGTTCCCGCGGGAATCTGGGTGTCGAGAGGGAACCTGCGAGTCTGGAGTATGGCGGGTCCAGGAACGGACAGGGACGACGCGAGGCTCAGGTAGTTGCCTGCGAAGCGTTCCCTCACCTGGTCGGCGAACGCTCGTTCTGTGAGACCGTCCCAGTCCTGGTTGGTGGTGGCCTCCGAAAGTTCCCTCAAGAGGCACTCGGCTGCCCCGGTGGCCTGGCGGTAGGCCTGTCGGCTCGAGAAGCCGGTTACCGTCGACTCGAGTCTGGGCGAAGCCCAGTCATCGACGACCGCCTCCGGGGTGAGGTTGGCCTCGGGCTCGCTGAGGTCGGTGAGCCACGAGCTCTCGCTCCAGCAGGTCCCGGCCGCGGGGCCGGCCTGGAACACAGGTGCTCGAGGCGAGCGGCGCTGCGATGCTTCGGTGGTGCGGTGCTCGACGAACTGACCGACGCGCGCGTCTGCGTAGAGGACTCGGGTCGTGAGCGGATCGGTGAAGAAGCGCACGTTGTCGTAGACGACGCTGGGCTCCGGGAGCGCATCGAGCGGCGCGAGGTCCTGGCGCACGAAGAGAGACACGTGGCGGGCGCTCTGGGGCTCGTGACCGGTCTCCACGTCCACGCGCGTGGGGCCGGCGCCCACGGGCGTCACTGTCCGGTTCGCTCCGAGGCGGAAGCGGGCGTACCAGAGACTCGAACGATCCTCGGGCTCCGCGCCGCCGTAGTCCGACCACGTGTCGCTGTAGCCGCCCGTGTTCCGTCGTTCGAACGCGAGGCCGAGAACGACACCCGCCTCGCTGAGCACATCAAATCCAGGTGCGAGCTCAGCCTCTCGCGGGACGGGTGTCGTCACTCCACCGATCGCGAGGAAGTCGACGGGGCGCTCCAATCGGCGGTCGGGAAAGAGTGGAGCGAACGGTCGCACGACGTTTCCGAGCCGCACCAGCGTGCGCGTCGTCCCGCCCAGGTCAGCGACGAGCTCGAGTGCTCCGGTCACGTTTGTGGACCGTTGATACGTGATCACCGGCAGCATGCTGACCTCGGTCACACGTGGTCGGAGTCCCTGTCGGATGATGCACACTCCGCAGTGGTCACCCTCGCGGAGAACATCGCGGATTCGCGGCGGCGATCTCCGGTCGAGCGCCACCTCGACGGCATAGATGCCGTACTCCTCCAGGCGTCGCCCCGGCGCCGTTGGCGTGCCACGGCGCAGTGTGCCGCGGCCGACCACGTGGGCGATGTTGCCGATGACCGCGACATCCGGGTCGTACCCGAGGGTGCGAACCGCAGGAAGGTTGGCGATCGAGATGAGGGGATCGCAGCTGACCCGAGGCACCGATGCGTCGCACCGTCGGACCCACGGAAGGCCAGGCTCAGCGCCGGTCTGCGACGCGGCGTTGGCAGTGACCACGAGGCGGCCCGTGCCGCGGTCGAAGTCGATTCCGCAGCCCGCAGCAGTGACCCTCTCGAAGGGCAGTGTCCCGACTGTGACGGCCCCATCACCGTCGATCCGACCGAGCGCCAAGAGGCCACCTCGGTTGAAGTTGTCGAACGCTGGGTGGTTCTCGTAGGGGATGGCGCTCGTCTCGCGGAACGTGGTGCAGAACCAGGTGTTTCCGGCGTCGTCCCGCGTCGAGGCGATCCGGCCGCGGGCGTCGAACCCGGCGAGGGAGAACGCTCGACTGGTGCGCCAAGAGAGCCCATCGTGTCGGGAGAGGTCGAGTCCTCGTCCTTCGGCGCTGCTGAGCAAGAGCGGAATCCCACTGTCCGTGCGGACGTGCAGCGGAGTGGAGTTGACGGGATAGGGGATGTCGACGAAGCGGTCGGGCACGAGGCAGGTCGGCTCCACGAGCTGCCTTCCCGTTCGGTTGAGGTCGCCGTCCGACACGAAGAGGTTGCCGGCTTCGTCGATGAGGTCGATGTGAATGCCACCGAGATCCGGGGAGCCTGTGGTCTCGACTGCGCCGGTACACATCCACGAGTCGGCGTCGATGCCCGCGGGGCCGGTTCCCTCGTGCAGCTCGACCTCGACCGCCACTCCGCACAGCGTGATGATGGCAGTCGTCGCGTCGGTGTCGGGGAAGCAGAGTTCGTCGATTCGACAGTCCCGCTCGTCGCCATCCACTGCGTAGGTGCATGCAGAGTCGCTCGTCGAGACAGGATCGCAGAACGGTGGCAAGGTCGGCGCGGCCAGATCGAGCGTCGTCTCGATCATGTCGGCGATCAGCCCGCCGTCGACGGTCGTCATCGAGAGCTCGATGGTGGCGGGGGTGTCGGCCCACGAGGTGGTTGCGGGGACGCGGAGGGCGAAGCGCTCCATCGCGTACGTGTGTCCTGCCTGATCGAGGTCGAAGGGTGCGAGCTCGGAGCGGACCGTCGGGTCGCTCGAGCTGAGCATGGGCGGCCAGCTGGTCTCGACCGTGACGGGCATGCCGCCTGCCGGAGTTACGACCACGCGAATTCGGTCCACGCTCGCGATCTCCTGGTCGTCCTCAGGGACGATGCCTTCAACCACCAGGTAGGTCGTTCCGTCCACCTGGTCGGTGCTCGGGAGGCCAGCCGTCCGGCGATGAGTGGGGCTCTCGATGCGAACGGGAGAGACGCGGAACGCGAACCGTGCGCCGTATTCCATGGTTGCGGCGGACGGTTGCAAGAACGAGCCGAGGGGAGCCCATGCCTCCAACGTCGCTCCGCGATCGTCTTGCGTCGGATTTACCCGAAGGCCATCGTGATCCAAGACCTCGGAGCCGCCCACGAAGCGGAGGTCGTAGTGCTGCCCAGGAATGAAGCCGCGCGAGGACCAAGTCCGCAGCACAGGCATGGGAAACGGCCCAAAGGGGGAGAAGGCATCTGGATCGTCCGCCGTGGCTGCGCCTTCGAGCACGATCCCGTCGTCGAGATCCTCGGGCAGGGCTCGCAGCGAGACGGAGGCCAGTGGGGCTGGCTGGAAGCCTCCGCTGATCGGATCGCGGCGGAACGCACTCCAGCGGAGAGGCTCGTGCGCTCGCAGCGGCTCCTCAGGCTCGAGGCCGAGAGAGTCCACCGCGGTGTACACGCTCTCGGTGTCGCGCGTCACCGACGTGTTCCAGCCGGGCGCTCCACGGCTGGGAGAGATTCCCGAGATCCGCGGCCGCGGGGCGTCGGGCACCCAGTCCGCGACGTAGAAGCGATACGTGATGACTTGCGGCAGGGCGATGACGCCGGGGCGCGAGTAGATCGCCTCGAGGGTCAGGTAGGTCTGGAAGTTCGGATCGAGGATCTCGCGCGTGAGGTCGAAGCGAACCTGCCTTGCACCGAGCAGCCCGCACGTCGGGGAACCGAGCGTCGCCACGGTCCTGCCCTCATCGTCTTGGATCGTGTAGTCCGCTGTTCGAACGATCGTGCAGGGCACCAACTCGGTGAATTCGAGGACGACCTCTTGCCGCGTCGGCGCGGCTGCGGGCGTCGGCACGGGCAGCGCGAAGGCCGTGGCGCCACGCTCCACACGCTCCGGCGGCCCGAAGAAGGTCAGCTCGATCCGCCCCGCGTACTTGAGGTCGAGCTCGCCCACATCAGCGAGGGACGCGGCCCCCCCCCCCCCCCGGCCCGCAAGCTCCGACCGACGCGGCCACGCTCGCACAGAGCACCATCACCAACCCACCTGCCCATTCTCTCATCTCACCCCTCCACGGTCTGCTTTCGAGGGTGCCGGAGCTGGCGACGGTGTCAAGGCCGGTCGGCGCGTGTTCACGCACGCGTGCTCTGACGCGCGCGGTGGATCCATCAGCGATCGACGAGGGTGACTGTGTCGGTGAGCGTGGTCGCGATGATGGGGCGGCGCTCGGTGCGGAGGGGCGCTTCGGTGACGGCGGCCAGGCGCTGGACGCGGATGTCGGGGGAGAGGCCCCGCTGGCGCTCGGTGTCCCAGAAGTTGTTGTAGGTGAAGAGCGGCACGGCCTCGACGCGGCCGATGGCGATGCGGCCGCTCCGCGCGGTGACCTCGACGCGGAGCCACGCGCCGTCGCGCGAGGTGGGGAGCCACGTGGCGATGTGCGCGCCGGCGGCGGCGCGGCGACCGACGCGGTAGCGGAGGCCCTGGTTCGAGACGAGGTTGCCGAGCGAGTACGCGCAGATCGCCTCGCCGCGCGGCGAGCTCATGCGCTCGACGGCGTGGAGCACGTGGGGGCCGTGGCCGAGGATCACGTCGGCGCCGTGATCGACGAGGAGGCGCGCGCGCTGTCGCTGCCGGCCGTTGGGCCGCTCGACGAAGTCGTGGCTCCAGTGGATCGACACCACGACCACGTCGGCCTCTGCACGCGCACGCTCGATCGCCGCGGCCACGCGCGCGTCGTCGTCCCAGCGCGCGATGAGCGCCTCGGGCGGGCTGTGCCCGGGGCCCGCGTTCACGCGCTCGGTGATGCCCACGAACGCGATGCGCGTGCCGCTGCGCTCGATCACGTGAGGCGCGAACGCATCGTCCAGCGTGGGCCCCGCGCCGATCGCGCCCATGTGCGCGGCGCGCACGGCGGCCACCGTGCGCTCGGCGCCGCGCGCCCACTGATCCCACGCGTGGTTGTTCGCGATGGAGAGCACGTCGATGCCCGCGGCCGCGAGGCCCGTGGCGAGCTCGGGCGGCGCGCCGAGGATCGGCGGCGAGCCCGACTCCACGGGTCGCTCCTCCGAGAGCGGCGTCTCGAGGTTCGCGAACGCCACGTCGCTCTCGCGCACGATCTCGCGCACACCCTCGAGCACACGATCCCAGCTGCCGGCGCGCGCCGCGGCCACCACGCGGATGTGCGCGAGCACGTCGCCACCACCCGCGATCGTGACCGGCCTCGCGCCCCGCGCATCGAGGCCCTGCGCGTCGCGCCCCTGCGCATCGAGGCCCGGCGCTGCGGTGAGCGCGAGCACCAGCGCCGAGAGCGTGAGGAGTACGCGCGCGGGCCGCGAGCTCACTCGAAGCGCTCGTAGCCACCGCCACCGGAGGTGGTCGGGGGCGTCACCATCGTCAGCGTCGTCGCGACCATGGTCGTGTCGGTCTCCTCGCGCGGGCCGCGTGGGTTGCGCTGCGTGCGCTGCGTGCCGGGCTCTGGCGGCGCGGACGTCGTCGTCGGTGGTGGTGCGGGCAGCTCGAGCAACGGCACGATCTCGCGATCGTGCGCCGTCGCGAGATCGAGGCGCGCGGGGATGTGCTGATCGAGCCGGAGCTCGAGCGCCGAGGGCTGCCCGGGCACCCAGTCGAAGGTCATCGGCGTCGTGCCGATCTGCTCGGTGCCGCGCCAGATCTGCGCGCCGCTCGGCGTGCTGTCGACGAGCACGCGCCGCGTCGCGACCACCACGGGCGTCGTCGGCGGCAGCGTCGGTGGCGGGAGGATCTCGACGCGCCCTGCGTCGTCGGCGGGGAGGAGCGCGATGCCGACCGCGCCGAGCACCGCGAGCAGCGCCACGGCGCCGGCGATCGCGTGCGGCACGTAGCGTCGGTCCTGCATGACGCTGCTCGAGGAGCGGCGTCCCGACGCACGCAGCTCGCGCTCGCGCTCGATGTCGCCGTACGAGGCGCCCAGGGCCTGCTCGAACTGCTCCGCCGTGGAGAAGCGCTTGGCCGGCTCCTTCTCGAGCGCGCGCCGGATGATCTGCGAGAGCGTCGCGGGGATCGGGCGATCGGGCACCACGTCGGTGACGGGCGGGACCTCCTCGCGGATGTGCTTGGCCATCACGACGACGGCGTCCTCGTCGGTGAACGGCGCCTGACCGGCGAGGAGCTGGAAGAGCAGGACGCCCACCGAGTAGAGGTCCGAGCGCGGATCGAGCGCTTTGCCCTGCGCTTGCTCGGGCGACATGTAGCGCGGCGTGCCGAACACCGTGCCCGCCTGCGTCTCGAGCTGATCGATCGGCTTGGCGTCGTCGCGGAAGATCTTCGCGATGCCGAAGTCGAGCACCTTCACGACGGCCTCGGGGTGGCCTTCGACGCGCGCGAGGTAGATGTTGTCCGGCTTGAGGTCGCGGTGGACCAGGCCCTTGGTGTGCGCCTCGTGGAGCGAGCGCAGGATCTGCTGCGCGATGTAGACCGCCTCCTTGATGTCGAGCGCACCTTCGCGCTCGAGCTTGGAGGTGAGCAGCTCGCCCTCGAGCAGCTCCATCGCGAGGTAGAGGTGGCCCGCGGGGTCTTCGCCGAAGTCGAAGACGCGCACCGTGTTCGGGTGCACGAGGAGGCTCATCGCCTTGGCCTCGCGCTGGAAGCGCCCGACCGTCTCGCGGTCCGAGACGAGGTCGGCCTTGAGGACCTTGAGCGCCACGGGGCGACCGAGGCCGCGCTGCTCCGCGCGGTAGACCGTGCCCATGCCGCCGGTGCCGACGCGGCCGACGATGTGGTAGCGGCCGCCCATCAGCGTGCCCATCAGCGGGTCGTGCTGCAGCGCCTCGAATTGCTGCGGCGAGACCAGGACGGACCCGTCCTTGGGGCAGGTGCCCGAAGTCTTGTTCGGGTACGCCGTCGCGCAGGTCGGGCAGTAACGCATGTCCGGGGGAGAGGAACGGGCGCAGGGGCACGAGTGCCCTGGCTCCGAGGGCGCCGATGTTAGCCCAACGCGCCGCCCGCGGTCACCGCGTCGTCGCAGCTGCCTCGTTCGCCCTCCGATCCGGCCGATCGGCGTCAGCCGGGGGAGCCGGCCACCGAGATCGGCACGCAGCGCATCTCCCAGCCCGCGTTGTCGACGGGGATGCAGCGACCGACGGAGCACTGCTCGTCGTTGCAGCAGCTGTCCGCGCAGACGTCGTTCCAGCAGAGGCCGTCGCGGCAGCCGGAGCCGCAGGGCTCACCCGTGCGGCCGGAGCCCAGATCGCGGTTCACGCAGTGCGGCACGGTGGGCGAGCGCGACGTGTAGGCGCATCCCGAGCCCTCTCCGCAGTCGGCGTTGGTCTGGCAGACCTCCGCACACGCGTAGTCGTAACAGATGCCGGAGCCGCACCACGAGTTGTCCATGGGGCAGAAGCCGCCGGGGTCCTGACGGAAGCCCGGGTCGGTGCACTGCGAGCGCGCGCCGAGCCCGCCGGCCAGCGCACGGCAGCGATCGCCGCCGCAGTCTTCGTCGTGCGAGCAGACGGGCGTGCCCGTGACGAGGCCGGCCGGGTAGCAGCTGCGCGCACCGGTGCCTGGCACCAGGCACGCGAAGCCGTCGACGCAGTCGCTGTTCGAGCAGCACGCGACGCCGCAGAAGCCACCCTCACCGGGCAGGCCGAAGGCCGCGTTCGGAAAGCACGTGTCCGAGGCGCACTCCACCGCGGAGTTGCACGGCTGGCCGACGGTGAGCGTGTCGACGCACCGACCTTCGCCGTTGCAGTAACGGTCTTCCTGGCAGCGCGAGTCGCGCGTGAGGGGCGTGCACTCCATGCCCATCATCTCCGCGACGCAGCGGCCGTCCGGGCCGCAGAAGGTGCCCGAGCCGCAGATGGAGCCGCCCGTCGTGCGGCAATCGGCGATCGGGTAGCAGGCGAGCGCGGTCTCCGTCGGCGGGCGATAGCAGACCTCGCCGCCCCCACAGCCGTCGGCCTCGGTGCTCGACGGATTGCAGTCGTCGTCGCGACCGTTGCACGGCTCGAAGTCGGGCGGCGCGTCGCCGCGCGAGTCCCGCCCTGCCTCGTGCGGGAACACGAGCGGGTTGCCGTCGTCGCAGTCCTCGAGCATCGGCGCGTCGGTGTTGCAGGCGACGTAGCGATCGCCGTCCGCGTCGACGTCGAGGCCTTCGTCCACCGCGAGATCGCAGTCGTCGTCGACGCCGTTGCAGAGCTCGCCGGGCAGGGGCTCGCAGTCGAAGACGCGGCAGATGCCGCCCATGCAGCGCTGCTCGCCGGGGCACGGATCGTCTTCACCCGGCCCGGGCGCGATGCAGTAGATGTCGCCCGGCGGCGTACCGACGATCACGCTGCAGCCCGCGAGGGCGCTGGCCAGCGCGAGGGTGGCCAGCGCGAGGGTGGCCCGCGCGAGGGGGGCCCGCGCGAGGGTGGCCCGCGCGAGGGTGCCGAGGCCGAGGCCTGTCTGTCGCTGCATCAGAAGGTCCCCTCGAGCCACACACTGCCGAGCCCGAGCTGGATCGATCCACGGACCGCCGCCTCGCCGCCGCGATCGGGCCACATCTCGTAGACCCGCTCACGCAGGCCGAAGAGCAGGAGCGCGCCGATGATCGTCGCGCCTCCGAGCGCGCCCGCCACGTCGGCGACGCCGCCGAGGATCTGCGCGCTGTCGAGCTCGCTCTGGTAGCTCTCGTACGTGTAGCCCTCGTAGCCCAGGGTGCGATCGTTCAGCGCGCCGTGCATCGAGAGCGCGAGCCCGCCTGCGATCGCGGCGCCCACGACGATGACGCCCCCGGTGATGAGCGTCGCCCAGAACGGCACGTCGGCGACGCCGCGCTCGCGCACGAACGTGGGCCCCTGCTCGATCGTGCCGACGGTCTCGATCGTCGGTGGCGGGGCCGCGTGCTCGCGCGCGCCGCGCAGGCGCTCGAGGATCTGCTCGGTGCGCGCGATCTCTTCCGTCTCGGTGGGCGGCGTGACCGCGCGCAGGCGCATGTAGACCGAGATGGAGTCGTCGTAGCGCCCCATGAGCTCGTACACGCGGCCCAGGTTGAAGAGGAGCGCGGGGGCGTTGGGATCGAGCACGAGCGCGCGCTCGAGGTCCGCCGCGGCGTCGGGGTAGCGGCCCTCGCGGTAGGCCTCGCGGGCCTGCTCGAAGAACTGCATCGCCTCCGACGGTGGCTCGCGCTGCTCCTGCGCGTGCGCGAGGCCCGCGGTCAGCGTCAGCGTCGCCACGAGCCCGAGGACCAGCACCGCCACGCCGCCGTGCGCACGCGCGCCGACGCCCCGCTCGCGAGCGCGGGAGGAGCCGGTCGAAGAAGAGCACGTCGCCATGCGGAGAATCGAAGCCATGCGGGCCATCGAACCGCTCGAAGGTACCCCGATCGGCTCGCTCGGGGAAAGCTTCGCGACGGCGGGCTCCTTCGCGGGAGACGCACGTCGTGGGCGATTCCTGCCATCATCGGCCGATGCGCCTCACTTCGGTCTCGATGTTCGTCCTCGGTGGCTCGCTGTGGCTGATGGGCTGTCCCGGCACGACCCTCGCCCCCGTCGGCGGGGAGTGTCCTCGGCCCGGACGCGGGACCACGGTCGGCTGCCGCGCCGGCCTCGTGTGCGCCTACGGACGCTGCCGTGAGGACTGCACCTCGTCGCGCGACTGCGACGCGGGTCGCCGCTGCCTCGTCAACGCCGACGGCGCCAACGTCTGCTCGCTCGAGGCCGAGGACACGTGCCGCGCCGCTTCGGATTGCGCGGGGGGGCTCTCGTGCGCGCGCGGTGAGTGCCGCACCGAGTGCGAGGCCGACACGGACTGCGTGAACGGGACCTGCTCGAGCGGCACGTGCACGGAGGCCGTCTCGATGTCGATGCCCGACGGCGCGCTCTGCATCTCCGACGAGGGCTGTCGCGGTGGCTCCGTCTGCGCGGTCGGTCGATGCCGTCCCTCGTGCGCCGAGGGGTGCGACCGAGACAGCCGCTGCTTGAGCGACCTGGGCACGCTCGGCTGCTCGCTGCCCGACGAGAACGACTGCACGGACACGAGCGAGTGCACCGACGGGCTCGTGTGCGCGGCGAGTGAGTGCCGGACGGAGTGCACCGCCGACACGGACTGCGCGCCCGGCGGGCGCTGCGTCGAGTCGAGCTGCGACGAGCCGATGGGCATGGGCCCCGTCGATGCGTACGTGCCGCCTGGCGTCGACGGTGGCCGCATCGCGGTGCCCGACGCGTTCATCCCCGGCATCGACGGTGGACCGCGCGGCGCGCAGACCCAGCTCGCCATGGCGTTCACGACCAACCCGCTGCCCTCGCAGAGCGTCGAGGTGCTCTCGGGCTGGATCTCGCCGGCCATGCCCGCGCGAGACATCGTCGCCGGCAGCTTCCTCGCGCCGATCGGCGTCTCGATCACGGGCCGCTCCGATCCGGACGGTCGCGGCGTCGGCTACGTCGGCACCGTCGATGGCACCGGTGCCGCGCGCATCTTCCGATTCCCCGGTGATGCGCCCGAGCTCGCGACCGAGCGTTCGAGCGACGTCGCGGCCGCGAGCGACCTGATCGACCTCGCGCTCCTCGAGGACGGCGCCGTCGTGCGTGGCCTCTTCGTGCGCAGCCACACCGAGGACATGCCGACGACGCAGGCGGGCTGGACGTGGACCGAGGGCAGCGCGCCCGCGGCGTACGACCGCAACGTCGGGACCTTCGGGCACGGCGTGTACACCTTCGGTCAGGCCGCGATCGCCGGCGGTGAGCGTACGGTCGGGCCCGATCAGGATCTCCGCTACCTCGTGCGCGAGCGAGAGCGCGTCGAGATCGCGACCGAGCCCGTGAGGTACGAGGCGGGCGAGCCGTTCCTCTCGGCGCTCGACGTGGGCGCGCGCGTGGCCGCGAGCGATCGCACCACCTCGCTCTTCACGTCCGACCCGCTCACCATCCGCGCGCTGCCGGACTTCGCGCTCGTCTGGGATCCGGAGACGGGCACGAGCACGATGCTCCGCCTGCGCGAAGAGGGCGGCACGCTGCGCACGAGCTACGAGCGCCTCGGCTTCCTCGACGCCACCGACGCCCCGCCCGTCATCGCGCAGCAGCACCTCATCCGCACCGAGGCGCTGGTCGCCCTGCCGAACGGACCGACCACGACGCTCCACCAGATCTCGTGCCCCGAGCCGAGCGAGTGCGTGAGCGAGGCGATGCAGTTCCTGCCGACGCCCGGCGGGACCTCCGCGACGACGCTCGCGGCCGCGCCGCTCCGCAACGGCTACGCGCTCTTCACGGTCGACAGCGAGGGCATCGTTCTCCGCGTGCTCCGCCGCGATCTCAGCGTGGTGCCCGGCTACGACGACGGCCGCACGCTCGAGGCGCTCGGCACGAGCACGCTCTCGATGGACGGCGGCACCTACACGCTCATGGATCTCGAGGCCTACGCCTACGCGGTCGAGGACGCAGGCGGCTCGACGCAGTCGGTCACGCTCCTCGTCGCCGGTCTCTTCACGAACTTCACCTCGCGGCAGATGCGCCTCTGGGTGAGCGGCGTGCGCGTCGAGGTCCCGCGCTGATCAACGCACGAGGCGCATCGGGACGTCGCCGGCGGGGCCACGACGAAGTTGCGTCGCCCCGCGCGCAGGGGCGCGTCCGAGATCATCGCGAGCGTGCGCGTGCGGAGGAGCGTCGCGAGGATCACGCGCATCTCGAGCAGCGCGAACGCGGCGCCCAGACAGCGGAACGCGCCGCCGCCGAAGGGCAGGTACTCGCTCGCTGCGTAGCTCCGGCCGAGGAAGCGCTCCGGCAGGAACGAGCCCGGCTCTTCGAAGATCTCGGGGCGCCGGTGGATGCGCGCAGCGGACACCGCGATGCCGGTGCCCGCCGGGAGGTCGTGCCCGAAGAGGCGCATGGGCACGAGCAGCTGTCGCAGGAACTCGGGCACCACGGGGTCGAGCCGCAGCGTCTCCTGGCACACGGCCTCGAGGTAGGGCGCGGGCGCCTCGATCGCCGCGTCGGGCCCGATCGCGTCGAGCTCGTCGTGCACGCGCGCGAGCGCGCGCGGTGCGCGGTGGAGGCGCGCGAGGCCCCATGCGAGCGCGAGGCCGGTCGTCTCGTGGCCGGCCACGAGCAGCGTGATCAGCTGATCGCGCACCGTCGCGTCGTCCATCGCCGAGCCGTCGTCGTAGCGCGCGCGGAGCATGCCCGAGAGCACGTCGGGGCCCTCGGTGGCGCGTGTCCGTCGTCGCGCGATCTCCTCGAAGAGCAGGCGATCCACCGCGGCGCGCGCGCGAACGAAGCGCGCCCAGGGCCCGTGGCCGAAGAACGATCGCCGGAGTGGCTGGAAGAAGAAGAGGGCAGGGCGGACCGTGTGCACGACCTCGAGGATCGCGCGCTCGAACGCGGCGAGGCGGGCCGGCTCCTCCACCCCGAAGAGCACCTCGACGATGATCGAGAGCGAGATCCGCTGCGCGAGCTCGCCCGCGAAGAAGCGCTCGCCGGTGCGGAGCGGCGCGAGGTGGCGCGCGGTGATGTCGGCGATGCGTGCGGCGTAGCCCCGCATCCGCGTCGTGGCGAAGAGCGGCGCGAGCACCTTGCGCTCGCGCTTGTGCGCCTCTCCCCCGATCAGCATGAGCGAGCGCGGGCCGAAGAAGACCTCGGCGCTCTCGGACGCGAAGCCGGTCAGCGACTCCTGCGTGCACGTGAGCAGCTCGCGCGCGTGCTCGGGCGAGCCGACGACCACCACCGGGCCGTACGGCGTCGGGACCGTGAAGGGGGTGCCGAAGCGCGCCTCCATGCGCGCGACGTAGCTCGACGGATTCATCGCGTAGCGAGCGAGCTGCCAGAGCGCGCCGCGCGGTCCTCGCGGGAGCGAGCGCACGTCGTCAGCGCTCACGAGCGCCACCATCGCGCGAGGACGACGAACGGGTGGGCGAGCTGCGCGAGGTAGCGCTCCGCGATCGCGTCGTCGTCGGGCAGCCCGAGCCGCGCGGGTTCGCCGCCCGGTGCGCGTCGGGTGCCGAAGACGATGTCCCAGAGGATGAGCGTGCCGCCGTAGTTCGCCTGCGCGTGGCCCACGTCGAGGTCGTGGTGCCAGCGATGCAGGGTCGCGCTGCTCAGGAGCCACGTGATCGGTCCCTCGCGCACGAGGACGTTCGCGTGCTGCAGCATCGCGTGCACACCCACCGCGAGGCCGGCGAGCGCGATCACTCGCTCGCTCGCGCCGAGCAGCACCAGTGGAAGGAGCGGCATGACGACGCTGAGGACCGTGTCGGCCGGGTGGTTGCGGAACGTGTTGAGCCAGTAGAGGCGCCGCGGGCTGTGGTGGACGGCGTGCAGCGGCCAGAGCCACGGGAGCTCGTGCATCGCGCGGTGGGCCGCGTACTGCCCGAGCTCGAGCACGACGAGCGCGAGCACGATCTGCAAGAGCAGCGGCCAGCCCGAGGGCCAGAACGTCCCGCCACCGCCCAGCGTCGCTGCCGCCGCGCGGAGCACGCCTTCGCGCGCGCCCGCCGCGACCGCGCCTCCCACGCCGACGTGCCATGCGTCGACGCGGACGTCGGGGCCTGGGCCGCTCCACGCGGGGTGTGCGGGCAGGGCGCGCTCGAGCGCCCACACGACGACCGCGGCCAGAACCGTGCACGCGAGCGCCGCGAGCTCGGGCGCGACGCCGCGCTCCATCGCCACGAAGGCCACGCCGATCGGCGCGAGCCAGAGCGCGAGGTAGCCGACGGGTCCCACGTGTCGTGGCGCGCGCCCCGACGAGGGGTCGCTCTGGGCGGGCGCCCCGCTCATCGGGCCCGCGTGCCCCAGTGGTGCCCGAAGCCGTCGGTCTCGAAGTCGCCGAAGCCCGACTCGGCGAACCAGCGTCGGATCGCGCTCGCGCGAGGGCGGTCGTGGTAGCGCGGCGAGAGCGCGTCGTAGAGGAGGAACACCGCGGCGTCGTAGAGCTCGCGCAGGCTCATCTCCGGCAGCGAGCCGAAGGGCGCGTCCTTCGCGAACGGAAGGACCATGCCGCGGTAGAAGAGCCAGAGCGCCGGCGACCACGCGGCGCACTCTGCGCGACAGAGCCAGAGCCGGGCGCGCGGCGGGATGCGATGGCCCCGCCCGAGGTGGACCACGTCGCGGAGGAAGTAGTACGGGCGCCAGACCGGCGCCTCGCTCGGGTGCGGGTAGAGCCAGAGCGCGAGGCGGCCCGTGGGCTTCACGCTGCGCGCGAGCTGGCGCGTCGCGCGCTCGGTGTCCGCGGTGTGGTGGAGCACGCCCCAGCTCAGCGCGCGATCGATCGAGCTCGGCGCCAGCGGGTTGCTCAGCAGATCCGCGCGGACGAACGCGAGGTTCGGCACGTCCGCGAAGCGCGCGGCCGAGCGCACGAGCGTGGGCGAGAGATCGAGCCCGATCACGCGGCACTCCGGGTAGAGCCGCGCGAGCACCGCGGCCTTCTCGCCGCTGCCGCAGCCTGCATCGACGAGGATCTCGCCCGGCCGCGGCGCGCCGAGGCATCGCTCGACGAGCCAGCGCGTGAGCTTCTCGGGGTCGTTGCCGAAGAGGCGCCCCGGTCGCTCGAACTCGCCGTCGAGGCGCAGGTTCCACTGGGCCTCGAAGTCCGCGGGCGCGGCGTCCTCCGGCACGAGATCCGGCACGCCGCCGCGCGCGCCGTAGCGCCGATCGCACGACGCGCAGCGGAGCGTCTCGCCGCTCGCGCCCTCGAGCGCGAGCGTGCCCTCGGCCGGGCGGGTGATGACGCAGCGCGGACAGCGAAGTACCTCGAGCAGCCACGGCGCGATCACGCCGGACCTCCCGCGGCGCCGTGCGCGGCCGCGAGCGACGACTCCGAGGGCTCGCGTGCGCGCTCGGGCGGCAGCTCGCACAGCGTCCCGGACACGTAGAGGTGATGCCAGAGCTGAGACGCGACGACCGCGGTGAGCGCGCCGTCCATGACGAGCCGCCGCGGCGTGATCGTGGGCGTCGCGACCTGCCAGCGTCGCTCGCGCTCGACGCGACGCGCATCGAAGAGCCCCGCGCGCTCGAGGGACTCGCGCGAGAGCAGCTGATCGATCCAGCGAGGCCGTGCGCGCCCGAACATCACGGGCGCGAGCTTCGCCCGGAACATCGTCTTGGGCCGCGAGGCGACCGAGTCGGGCAGGTGCCGCCGCGCCACACGCCGGAGCAGCCACTTCTCGGTGAGCCCGCGCAGCTTGTACTCGGGCGCGATCGAGGCACACAGATCGATCACCTCGTCGTCGAGGAACGGGTAGCGGGCCTCGACGCCCGCGTGCATCGCCGCGCGGTCGCCCTTGGCCTGGAGCAAGAGGCCCGCGAGCATCACGCGGTACTCGGTGTAGAGCGAGCGGTGGAGCGGGTGCCAGCGCGCCATGCGCACGGGATCGAGATCGAGGTCGAGGTAGGGATCGTGGGCGCCGAGCGCGCCGGAGAGCGAGCGAGAGAAGAGCTCGGAGCGCGCGCGCGCGAAGGGCTCGAAGACGTCGCGCTGCGCGGTGCGGAGCGACGCGAGCGCGCCCGTCGGGCCTCGGTGCTCGCCCCCGGCGAGCGGAAACACCGCGCGCCGCGCGAGGCGCGAGGGCCAGCCGGCGCCCCACCGATCGAGCGCGCCGAGCGTCTTCTCGATGCGGAACCACACGTAGCCCGCGAGCGCCTCGTCGGCGCCCTCGCCGGTGAGCACGGCCTTGTGCCCGCGCGCACGTGCGGCCTCCGCGAGGCGCATGAGGCACGCCGTGGAGGTGTCGACGACCGGCGCGTCCGCCGCGCGGTGCAGCGGCACGAGGCCGTCGGCGACGTCCCGCGCGCTCATGCGGACCACCGTGAGCTCGGAGCCGAGGCGGCGCGCCGTCTCGCGCGCTTGCGCGGTCTCGTCGGTCCCCGCGCCGTCGAAGCCGATCGTGAAGCTGGCGGGCGCGCGACCCTGCGCGCGCGTCGCGAGCGCGAGCACCGTGTTCGAGTCCACGCCACCCGAGAGGTACGCGGCGACGGACGCGTCGGCCCGCAGCCGCCGCGCGACGGAGCGCTGGAGCGCGCCCTCCAGCTCGTCGACGAGCACCTCCGGGTCCGCCACGCGTCGCTCGCGGCCTTCGTCGGGGAAGTCGAGGTCCGAGTGCCGCGTCACCGTGCGCGCCGTGCCTCGCTGGAGCCAGAGCTCACCGGGGGCGAGCGGCGTGACGCCTTCGAAGAAGGAGCGTCGCGGAGGCGCCGAGAAGAACGCGAAGAGGTAGTCGACCGCGCGCACGTCCGGCACCGCCGAGATCATCCCGCTCGCGAGCAGGCCCTTGACCTCCGAGCTCCAGAGCAGCCAGCCGCCGGCCTCGGCGACGTAGAGCGGGCAGATGCCCGCACGATCCCGCGCCAGCACGAGCGTGCGGTCGCGCGCGTCCCAGAGCGCGAGCGCGAACTGCCCTCGCGCGTGCTCGAACATGCCCTCGCCGTGCTCTTCCCAGAGATGCGGCCAGAGCTCCACGTCGCAGCGGGAGTGGATCCGGTGGCCCCGACGCACGAGCTCCGCGCGGAGCGCGTCGTGCTCGAAGAGCTCCCCGTTGCAGCACGCGACCACGTCGCCGCGCTCGTTGCTCACGGGCTGCGCGCCGTGGGCCGGGTCGACGAGCGCGAGGCGGCGCGCGGCCATCGCGATGCCGGGCGCGCGGTAGAAGCCCTCGCCGTCGGGCCCGCGGTGCGCGAGCGCGGCGGCCATCTTCGCGAGCGTGCTCGACGAGAACATGCGCCGTCCTCCGAGGTCCAGCGCACCGACGATCCCGCACATCGTGTGCCTCCAGCGCAGTCGCGCGCTGGCCTTGGTACCACTGCGCGGCGGCGCGAGTCACGGCTCTCGGCGCTCAGCGCTCGGCGGCCCGCGCGCTCAACGTCACGACCACTGCGCCGCGCTTGTGGCCGGTGTCGACCACGCGGTGTGCGTCGGCGATCCGCTCGAAGGGGAAGCGCTGCTCGACGACGGCCTTGTACGCGCCGCTCGCCGCGAGCGCGGCGAGCTGCTCCAGATCGTCGCGGCGCACGCTCACCGGTCCCGCGATCACGCGGTGTCGCGTCGTGAGCCCCACCCAGAGCGCGCCGAGGTTGTCGAGCAGGGTCGCGAGCACGAGGCCCAGGCGACCCGTCGGTGTCAGCACCTTCTTGCTGCGGGCGTACGGCGCGGTGCCGGCGATGTCCACAACGAGGTCGTAGCGCTCGGGGTCGTTCGTGAAGTCGTGGGTGCGGTAATCGATCACCCGGTCGGCGCCGAGGGACTCGACGAGGGCGACGTTCGCCGCGCTGCACACGGCGGTCACGTGCGCGCCGAGGTGCTTGGCGAGCTGGACCGCGGCCGTGCCGACGCCACCGGCGGCGCCGTTGATCAGCACGCGCTCACCAGCCTTCAGCTTCGCGCGGCGGAACACGTCGAGCGCCGTGGTCCCTCCGAAGAGGATCGCCGCGGCGTCGCCGAAGCTCAGGCTCTCGGGCTTGTGCACGAGGAGGCCGTCCTCGGGGAACACGCGCAGCTCCGCGTGCGCGCCCATCGCCGCGCCCGTGAAGCCGATGACCGCGTCCCCGACCGCGAAGCGCGTGACGCGCGCTCCGACCGACTCGACCACGCCCGAGAGCTCGGTGCCGAGGATGGGCTGGCGCGGTCCGCGAACGCCCACCGCGAGCTTGGCGATCCAGCCGAAGCCCTCGGGGAAGCGACCGCTGCGCACGCGCCAGTCGCCGCTCGTGACGGTGGTCGCGACGACGCGCACGCGCACCTCGTGCGGGCCGGGGACCGGCGTGGGGACCTCGCGGAGCTCGAGGAGATCGGCGGGACCGTACTGGGTGCAGAGGATGGCGCGCATGATGGTTGGCTCCTGCAGGGCGAGGGGGGCGGGGAGAGGCACGAGCGAGCGGGAGGTGGCGTCGATCGGCGTCGTGCCCGTCGCCTCCGCCTTCGTTGCTTACGGTGTAAGCTTACGTTGTACGCAAGTCAAGGCGTGCCATGCTCGGGGCCGAGGCTGCGGCGTGCGCGGCCGTCTCCGAGGGCCCGCATGTCGAAGAAGCTCGAGACGAAGACCCCCAAGAAGAGCGGCAAGGCCAAGGGCCGGGCGCCGCTCAGCCGCGAGCGCGTGATCGAGACCGCGCTCGCGATGGTCGATCGTGCGGGCCTCGACGCGCTCTCGATGCGCACCGTCGCCGCCGAGCTCGGTGTGGAGGCGATGTCGCTCTACCGACACGTCGCGAGCAAGGAGGCGCTGATCGAGGGGATCGTCGCGCTCATCCTCGACGAGATCGAGGTGCCGCCCGCGGGCACGCCCTGGCGAGAGGCGATGTCGCGTCGCGCGCGCTCCACGCGCGCCGTGTTCCTCCGCCATCCGGCGGCCTCGATCCTCGTCGAGTCGTGCTCGACGATGACCCCCTCGCGGCTCGCGTACTCCAACGCGGTCGTGGGGCTGCTCCTGGGCGACGGCTTCACGGCCTCCGAGGCCTACCGAGCCTTCCTCACGCTCGACAGCTACGTGTTCGGCTTCGTGCTGCAGGAGCTGAGCTGGCCGCATCCCACCGACACGCGGCCCAGAGAGGACGCGGCGGCCGGACCGAGTGTCCCACCGAGCGTCTATCCGCACTTCGCGAAGGTCATGGCGAGCGTGATGCAGGAGGTCGGTCGGCTCGGTCTCGTCGCGGCCTACGAGTCGGAGTTCGTGCTCGGCCTCGAGCTCGTGCTCGACGGCATCGAGCGCCTGCGTCGGCCCGAGGCGCGCCGAGGCGCGAACGTGCGGCCCCGCGCCCAGCCCGCGCGGGCCTCGCGTTGATCAGAAGAGATCGGTGACGATCGCGTCGAGCGCGAGCCAGTGCCGCTGCGGCACCCGGAGCGTGTCGCCGTCCAGCACGAGCTCGCCGCGCCCCACGCGACGCTCGATCGCGCGCTCGCGCCCTCTTCGGAGGTCCAGGCCCGTGCGTGCCTCGATCGCGCGGAGCGACACGCCCTCGCGCGTGCGGAGGCCGAGCATGAGCGCTTCGCGCACGCGATCGTCGGCGCCGAGCGCCTCTCGCCACGTGGTGACCGCCTCGGTGCCGCTCGTCTCGAGGTAGCGCGCAGGCAGAGGCTCGCTCCGCCAGCGCTCCGCCGCGTGCGTCCTCGGATCGTCCACGCAGCCCACCGCACCGGCACCGACGCCCACGTACGCGCCGCCGCGCCAGTAGTGGAGGTTGTGCCGCGCCTCCTGGCCGGGCACCGCGTAGTTCGAGACCTCGTAGTGCTCGAGCCCCGCGCGTGCCATGCGCGCCTCGACCGCGAGGAACGTGTCTGCGTAGGCGTCGTCGGTCGCGATCGGCAGGCGGCCCTTCTTGTGGAGCTCGCCGAACTGCGTGCCGGGCTCGATGGTGAGCGCGTAGGCCGACACGTGCTTCACGCCCGTGTCGAGCACGCGCTCGAGGTCGGCGAGGAAGGCCTCCGGCGCCTGGCCCGGGAGGCCGAACATCAGGTCGCCGCTCACGCGCGAGAGCTCGAGGCTCGCCTCGCGGAGCGCGCGCAACGCGCCCTCGGCGTCGTGCAAGCGGCCGAGCCAGGCGAGCCGCTCGGCGTCGAGCGACTGCACGCCGACCGACACGCGATTCACGCCGGCCTCGCGCAGCGCCGCAGCGCGCGCGCGATCGAGCGAGGTCGGGTTGCACTCGACCGTGACCTCGAGGTCCGCGTGCTGGCGTGCGAACGCGCCGCGCACCGCGGTGATCACGCGCCCGATCTCGTGCGGTGCCCAGAGCGAGGGCGTGCCGCCGCCGAAGAAGATCGAGACGAGCTCGCGCTCGGCGACCGCCGGCAGGCGCCGATCGAGCTCGCGCAGCACGGCATCGGCGTACGCGACGTGCGGGACGTCCTCGCGCGCGGTGCCGTACGAGTTGAAGTCGCAGTACGGGCACTTGCGCAGGCAGTACGGGAAATGGACGTAGACCGAGACGCTCACGGGAGCGCGAGGTCTGCCACGCATCGCTCCGATCGCACGCGGCCGCGTCCGGATCGACGAGCCATCGCACGTCAGGCGAGCCGCTGCGTCGCCACCGCCCCGTCGAGAGACGTCGCGTCCAGAGCGGTGGACGTCTCCTCGAGGACGTGCAGCAAGGCGTAGAGGCGCGCGCCCGCCTCGTCGATCGCAGCCCGCACTCCAACGAGATCGCCCACGCTGACTCGCTCCAAGAGGACCGACAGCGTCTCCTCGAGCGCCACGGCACGAACTCGCGCCGCGCTGGAGACGCCCTGCGTCGCGCGCGTGGCCGCTCCGAGCTCGATGCGCTTCGCCGTGTGTCGCAGGGACTGCACGCTGAGTGCCGCTCCGACCGCGCACAGCACGATGCAGATCATGACGAAGACGGTCGCGAGGGTGCTCGCCTCTCCTGCCCACACCACGACGCCGAAGCTCGAAGCGGCCAGAGGCATCGCGATCCCGACCCAGCCAGGACCCAGGCGCTGGCCGGGCCGTGGCCACGACACACTGCTGACGCCGAACGTCGCCCTCTCCTCGTGCGTGTAGCTCCCTCCCCACGAGCGGGCCCGCAGGTCGAGATGTCGTGTGCCCCGACCCCCGCCCGCCGCACTGGTGGGCTGCTGTCCGCCCATGGCCTCGACCCGCACGCTCCGTCGCGCACCGCACGAGATCGTCACGCGGACGCGCTCTGGGTTGCGGTGTCGAAGCGCATTCGATGTGAGCTCGATCGTCGAGAAGGCCAAATCTCTCGCTTCGAGCTCGTCGAGGTCGGGCGAGAGCTCGCCCACGATCTCCAGCGGGACAGCATAGGTGTCGGACAGCTCGCGCAGCAGGGGACGCAACAGCGCTGCCCCGCGCGTCGGCGCGAGGAGCTCTCGCGCGCGTCGGACGAAGGCCTCGACGGGCGCTCGCAGCTCACCCGACGACGTCGCCGTCTCGAGCCTCGCGCGCAGGCCGAAGAGCATGCCCGAGAGGCCGTCGTGCAGCGACATCGCGGCGGCGAGACGTCGGGTGTCCTCGCGTGCTTCTTCCGCGAGCGCGTCGACCACAGCTGCGCGCGCCTCGAGCGTCACCGCGGTCCGCGTCATGCGCTGTGCGCCCGCGGCGCACAGCCAGGTCAGGCCACTCGCCAGTGCCGCTGCGAGCGTGGAGAGAGGTGTGATCTCGGTGCCAGCGAGCAGGTGGAAGCCGAGCCCGAAGAGGACGCTGGAGAGCCCCAACGTCCATCCCACCGAGACCCCGACGATGCCTTGCGCCGCGCCCGCCATGATGAGGAACGTCCATGCGGGCGTGGCGATGTGGTGTGACGGTGCCGCGAAGCATGCGGTGTAGAGCAGCGGGGAGACGCTCGTGAGCACACGGCGCAACGCCGCAGGCGGTCGGAAGAGCGAACCGTCGCGCACCCACCGAACGGCATCGACCAACTCCACGACGAACACGAACGTACCGATCGCGATGTAGAACGGATGCACACCCAGCGTCCGTGTGCCCCACGCCGAGCAACCTACCGCGCAGACGAGCACGGCGACGATGACATGAAACCAGATCACCCGAGGCGCGCACGCACCCGCCATCGCGACTGGATCCAGCGGAAAGAACCCCTGCGACGACAGATCGGGTGCCTCCGTGTCCAGCTCCGCGGTCGTTGCGGTCGCCTCTTGCCTGACAGCACTTCGATTCATGGTGTTCGTTCGTGCCCTTCCTGATGGGGCACCCCATCGGTCGAGGAGAGCTCGCGCAGCGCCGCGCCCAGTGCCACCGACTCCGACATCGACGCCAAGAGCTCGCGCGCGCGCCCGACGAATGCTCGCGCGACCGAGCGCACTTCAGCCACGTCGGCTGCCTGCTCGAGCTTCGCGCGGAGACCGAACAGCATGCCCGACAAGCCATCGTGGAGAGACATCGCGACTGCCAGGTCACGCCTTCGTTCACGCGCCTCGGCGGCGAGCTCGGCCGCCACCTGGGCCCGCCTCTGGAGCGAGAGGGCACGAGTGATCATCCGACGGCCGGCATACCCGGCCAGGCAAGCCACCGCGGTGGCGCACAGGGCAGCGGCGACGGAGAGCACGCTGAGAGACGGACACGTGAGGAGGTGGAGCCCCACCCCACACGAGACAATCGACAGCACGAACGTGCCGTCGATCCGGTAGCCCCCGAGACCACGCGCCACCCCGCCCATGGCGAGGAATGCCCACGTCGGCACGGTGTCGGTCGAGGCGGCTCCCAGCACCGCCACTGCGGTGACCGCATGGGCGCCGACCCTCGAGGGAGACGCGTTGATGCGTGCGGCCTCCGGCTCGAGCTCGAACACCATGCCAGATGCGGCCTCGCTCACGACAAGATCCCGAGACGCAGCGCCCGCGCGGCCGCCTCACTCTTCGTCTTGACACCGAGCTTCGCGTACGCGTTCTGGACGTGAGTGCGAACGGTCGAGAGTGAGATTCCCAGACGCAGGGCCGTCTGCTCATAGGTGAATCCCCTCGCGAGCTCGGCAAGGACGCTTCGCTCGCGCGCCGAGAGACTCGGGACATCTTCGACCGGTGCGTGGAAGCGCTCGAGCACCCTCCGCGCGATCCCCTCCGTCATCGGCGCTCCGCCACGCGCCGCCCGGCGCACCGCGTCAGCGATCGACAGTGAGGCGTCGTGCTTGAGCACGTAGCCGACGCAGCCCGCCACCAAGGCACCGAAGAGCCACTCGTCTCCTCCGTGGCCGGTGAACGCGATGAGGAGTGTGTCCTCCGAGCAGGCGCGGATCGTGCGCATCGTGTCGAACGCGGACTCGCCCGGCATCTCGAGATCGATGATGACGAGCGGCGGCAGGGCGCCCCTCGCCAGCGCATCGACCGCCGCGTGGCAACTCGCGTACACGCTGACCTCCATGCCCGCGCGCCCCAGCGCTTCGGCGCACGCCAGGCGGACTTCCTCGTCGTCCTCGATGATCGCCACGTGGACGATGTCGGATGTCATGGGGGCGAGCGTACCGGACCGGGGCCCGCTCTCCATGGTCCCATCGGAGGGCCATCCCTCGGATGTTCGTCCGAGGGGGGCGGTGCGGTCCCCGATCGAGCCGTCGGGGGGACCTCGCCGACACTCTCGGGCCCGTTTCGAGCCCACGGCGACCCGCGACAGCGGTTCGCTCGGTGTCGAGGAGCGCGATCTCCCCTCGGATGGGTGCCCGACGGGCGCGCTCCCGCCCGCATCGACGAGCCTCCCTGACCCGGTGCGATGTCAGGCGTTGTCAGAGCTCGCCGAGTCTTTTTGGTGGCAGGTTGTCGGCGGCTCGAACGAACGAGGGATTCGGCCGCGGACGGCACGAGAGGAGGATCGGAACCCTCGGTGTCGGGCCCCGCGGCGAGGTTCGAGCCGGAAAGACGGAACACATGAGGAACGTCGGCGGTGTGAGAGTGGCAGTCTGGATGTCGTGCGTGGTGTGGGGCAGCGTCCTCGTGGGATGTGGCTCCACCGTGCCTGGAGAAGGCGAGGCCTGCTCTCCGAGCAACGCGTGCGCCGCGGGCCTCTCGTGCGTCAACGATGCAGCAGGCGCGCCTCGTTGCATGAGGACGTGCACGCGGGGATCCGTCGTGTGCGACGACGGCGCCGCGTGCGTGGACCTCACGACGGCGGGCGCCGTGTGCTGGCTCGGCGGCACCACCCCGCTCGGGAGTGGTTGTTCGGGCGGCACTCAGTGCGCACGAGGCGGCGTGTGTGTGTCTGCTTCGACCGGGGCCGACCCGACTTGCCAGCAAGCCTGTCTGCCGCCGTCGGCGGACTTCTGCGCTGCCGGGCAGAGCTGTGTCGCCACGTCCAGCGGGGGCGGCTTCTGCCGCGATTGACGTGAATGGGCTGGGACTGGTGCAACTGGAGGAGACCATGAGAGCTCGTGAGATCGATGGGTACGTTCTGATCGCCAGCGTCGTCGGTCTGGCACTTTCGTTCGGCGGCTGTGGCACCGCGGACGCTGCGCCGCTCGCGACGCCAGGCGCCGTGGTCGCGCCCACGCCGCCCGCGCCGGCGCCGCCGCTCGTCCCGACTCCGCCCGCCGTGACCGTGGCGAGCTGTCTGTCGGAGACCGCCGCTGGCACGATGTGCATCGAGCTCAGCGCGGGTCAGTATGCGGCTCTCGGTCCCCCGGGCGCCTCGGCCCTCTGCGCGAGCCAGCTGGGGAGCGCGATTCGCACCAACGTCCCGTGCTCGCCCTTCGACCGAATCGCGGCCTGCGAGATGCGCGACCACGTGCTCTACGGCTACCGCGCTGCAGGGGCCACGCAGGGCAACTTCCGCACCTTGTGTGACGGCACCACGGGCCGCTTCTTCGCGGGAGGGGCGATGGCCGAGCCCGGAGCCGACGCAGCCCACCCCGAGGCGAGCGCGACCCTCGCGGTGGACCAAGCCGTTCTCTATCTCTGCAGCGACTGCACGGCGACGCGCATCGCGCGTGTCGTCGACGTGCTCCCCGATGGGCGCGTCACGGTCGAGGACCAGGGAGACCGCGCGACCGTGGCCCGAGACCAGATCTGGGTGGGCAGCTACACGCTGGTGCCGGACGGCATCGGCAACGGCGACGCCAACGACTTCCCGACGATCACCGATGCACCGCTGCCCGCCGGGACCGAGGTGTGGGCCAAGGACACCTGGTGGTATCGAGGCGTCGTGGTGGAGGACACGGGGGCGGCCCGACTCCGCGTGGACCTCTACGGCTACGTGAACGGCCCACAGGAGTTCACACGCCGCAACGTGCGGCTTCATCGCTGAGCGCCGACCGCACGAACGAGGGCGCGACGTCGCCCCACCAGCGTGCAACCGGCGAGAGAGCACACCATGACTGATCTCGAAGCGACGCTTGCCAGGTCCGCCTCTACGCTGCTTCGTTCGGGCGAGCAGATCGCCTACGCGGGCTTCGTCTCGCGCAACGTCCCGATGGCCGCGCGCCTCGTGCCGCTCGCGCGCACGCTGTACGCGCGCCACTTCGTCGTGCTCGTGACGAGCGAGCGGTTGCTCTTCGTGCCGGCGGGCATGGGCCTCTTCGGCGACGTGAGCCTCTCGCGGCCTGCACCCACGGGCGCGATCGAGCTCTGCGACGTCGCGAGCGTCGAGGCCTTCAACCCCGTGCTGATCGGGCAGAGCGGCTTCCGCGTCACGCTGCGGACGGGGCTCGCGTACGACTTCACGTACCTGTCGAGCGTGAAGAACCTCCCGTCCCAGGCGAACTTCGCGGCCGACCATGCGGTACGGATCACCCGGCAGCTCGGCGCCGGGTTGCCGGGACGCGCAGCCGCAGAGCGTTCGTTGCCGCCGCTCGATCCCGCGCCGATGCTCGGCGCGTGGGCCCTCCTGATCGGCGGCGTGCTCCTGACCCTCTTCACGATCCTCGCCGTGCTCACGGTGATCGCGCAGGGCTTCGCTGCGGGGATCTGCGCGCTCGTGCCGATGCTGCTCGCGGGCTGCGGGATGATCGCGGGCGGCGTGTTCCTGCTTCGTCGTCGCGCGGCGATGCTCGGCCGTGAGGTGAAGCCGATCGGCGATCTCTACCGCGAGAACCGCAAGAGCCTGCTCGTGCTCGTCGTCGGTGGTTTCAGCCTCTTCGCGTTCTGCGGCTTGGGCATCGGCGGATTCCTCGCGTACGACGCGTACCGACGGTCAGTGCGCGACGAGGAGATGCGCATCGAGAGCGAGACGCGCGCTGCGAGAGATCGCGAGGCGGCCGCAGCGACGCTTGCGGACGAGGCTCGCTACCCGGGGCACGCCTGGGACGCACCGCCGAGCACGCAGCCGACCACGCTGCCGTCACTCCCGGACCCGCAGCACGTGCGAGCGGCGCTGACCGACGGCGGCTTCGTGGTGGCCGACGCGACCGAGCGTGGCGCCACATGGGCGCTCGAAGGGACGGGCACGCACAGCACGGTCCTGGTGGTGGCGGTCGATGCCCGCTCCGACGGCGAGACCAGCCGGGCGGTGCTTGCCGGCGCGCGGCCCTGGGTTCTCGAGGTGACGGGGCCCTCCGAGTCTGTTCGCCTCGCGTTCCTCGACGCCGTTCGCGCCGGCACTTGCCTGGGTCCCGGTGTCGCCGCGCGCGCACCGGTCTTCTCGAGGGGCGACGAGATGGCGGGGTGTGTGGCTGAGGTGCACGGCCAGCGCGACGTGGCGAACTTCGTGCACACGACGTTTCGCGTCGGAGGCGCCGCGTACGAGGCTCGGGTACGCACCTGGAGCGGCCCTCCGGAGCGCCACGCTTGTCTCGATGCGACGACGGGCGTCCTCTGTGTGCGCGCGAGCAGCGCCTACGAGGACATGTTCGATCGCTCGGTCGAAGCCCAGGCCGCGAGGCAGAGTTTCATCGCGTGGACCCTGTCGACGATCGCGAGGTGAGCGTCGCGACAATCGGACACGCCGTCCATCCGTGGCGCGCCTCGGACTGAGAGCATGAGTCACTTGCATTGACTCATGCTCTGAGAGCCTACGTCGCGTTCAGAAAAGGAGATCTCGTGCACATCGACCCGAACGTTCCCGGTTTGCCGCAGGGCCTGGCCTGCTTCCTCATCGCGCTCATGGGATCCGGCTGCTGCTTCGGTGGGCAGGTCGCGTCGACCGAGCCCGCCATCGTTCCCACGGCGCCCGCCGCTCCCACTCCGCCGTGGCCGCCCACCGAAGGACGGGTGGTGTGCGATGCGCGCGGCACGACCTCCATCTGCTTCGAGATGCCCATCGGTGCGTTCTCGAGCGCCGCCGCCGCGCGCCAGGAGTGCGTCGATCAGGGAGGGGTGTTCCTCGGCGGTCGCGAGTGCGACGTCGTGGCCAACATCGGTCAGTGCAACAACGCCGACGGAACTCGCCAGTTCTTCTTCCCCGGCGGCCAGTTCACCCGCGAGAGCGCAGAGAGCCTCTGTCGAAGCACTGGCGGTCGCTGGTTCTGAGAGCACGTGTCACTCGGATGGATCGATGCGAGTGGCATGTGCTCGAATCGGCGGGAGGGAGGCTCTCGGCGATTCCGGCGATCGGACACCGCGCGCAGGCCCAAGGCCGAGCACGGGGAGAACCCGCGGCGAGAGGGAGTGTCTGCGGCCAGACCCTCCGGCAAGAAACGTCAGAGCATGAGTCGATCCAAGTGACTCATGCTCTGAGCCGTCGGTCGAGCACCGTTGCGACGCAACGCTACACGGCAGACGTCGTTCGCACCCCAGCGGGGCTGAGCGACATCTCCAACGAGAACGGGGTCATCTGGGGCAGCGTGACTCTGTCCCCCGGGCATCCCGACGAACGTCGTGGAGAGTGGTTCCGCTGGGCCGTCGTCGAGATCACGCGGCCTCGAGGGAAGACCCGTGCATGCGCGCCGTGTGACGACCTCGGGCGCTCGCGGGGCGGAGCTCAGCGACGCTCGAGGTCGAGGCGATGCAGCTCGGCGCCGGGCGCGCTCGCGACGTAGAGGGCGCCGGTCTCGGCGACGCCGCAGTTGGTCGTGCCCGTCACCGAGGCAGGCAGGAGCGGCAGCTCGATCCAGGCGTCGCTCGCGGGCGTGTATTGCCAGATCCGCCGCGGGTCGGCCTCGGAGCCGACGTACACGTGGCCCGCGCGATCACCGCAGAACGCAGGGCCGATCGGGCCGGGCGCGAGCGACTCGACGCGGAAGCTGCGCGAGGTCGGATCGTACGAGCGCAGCGCGCGCTCTCCTTGGCCCGCGAAGAAGACGCGGTCGCTCAGCGCCTCCCACGTGAGCCGCGGGCTGCGGAGCGTCGTCGGGAGCGGAATGGTCGCCAGCGTGGAGGTCGCGGGCGCGCCCTCGTAGAGGAAGCGCGCGCTCGCGCTCCAGAGCGAGCGGAGGTCGGTGATCGTCATCCCGATCGGACCGAGGTCCATGCCGAGCGGAGCCGTGCGCCAATCGCTCGAGAGGGGCTGATAGAACGTCAGGTCGGTCGACGTGACCTGGAAGATGCCGCCGCCGTAGCTCGCGAACGAGCAGCCGGGCTGGATCGTGTATGGGGGCGCCGTGGCCGCGCGGCTGCGCATCGCGCCCGTCTCCCACACGAAGAAGCGGCCCTCGCGCCCCGCGTAGAGGTCCGTCTCGCCGCGCGGGACGAACTCCTGGATGCAATGGGTCTCGTCGAAGGAAGAGCTCGTCCACGCGTCGCCGAAGCCGCCCGTGAGCCCGGTGCTCGCGACGCAGGCGCTCGCGACGCAGCGCTCGGTCGCCGCGCACGTGCGCCCGCAGGCGCCGCAGTTCGCGGCGTCGAAGCGGACATCGACACACACACCGCCGCAATCACGCTCGGGCGCGAGGCAGCCGCACGCACCTGCCATGCACTCCTCGCGCGGGTCGCACGCGACCCCGCCCGAGCACGTCGCCGACGCCCCGCAGTGGTCTTCGTCCGTGCGCGGATCGACGCACGTGCCGTCGCAGACGACGCGGCCCAGCGGGCACGTGAGGATGCACGACCCCGCGCGACACTCGGAGTCGCGGGCGCAGATCTCACCGCCGGTGCAGTCGGGGCCCGCACCGCAGAACCCATCGTCGGAGCTCGGGTCCACGCAGCGACCGCCACATGCGAGCAGCGGCGCAGGACACGCGGCCACGCAGCGGCCCTCGACGCAGACCTCGCGCCCGGTGCACACGGTCCCGCCCGTGCAGTCGTCGGCGGCGCCGCAGTAGGTGGCATCCGAGCTCGGATCGACACAGCGGTCCCCGCAAGCGAGCAAGCCGTCGCGGCAGCTGTCCACGCACTCACCCAGCGAGCAGGGGCGCCCCGCGGAGCAGGCGCCGTCGCCGCCCATGCAGTCGGGGCCAACCCCGCAGAACTCGCGATCGGAGAGCGGATCGACGCAGCGGCCGAAGCACTCGTAGCTGCCCGGCGGGCACGCGGCCTCACATCGGCCGAACCCGCAGACCTCGTCCGGAGCGCAGCTCACGCCACCGCTGCAGTCGAGGTGCGATGCGCCGCAGTGCCGAGCCTCGCTCCTCGGATCCACGCAGAACCCGTCGCAGTTCGTGAGGCCCGGCTCGCACTCGAGCGCACACACGCCCTCGACGCAGACCTCGTTGCCGCGGCACGAGGTGAAGCGCTCGCACGACGGGTCTGCGCCGCAGTAGGTGGGGCTCTCGAGGCGGTTCACACAGGAGCCGCCGCAGAACGCGAAGCCCGGCGGGCAGGGCACGTCCTGGTCGACGAGCGACGCGTCGATCTCGGCTCCGAGCGACGCGTCGAGCTCAGCACCCACGTCGAGCCCATCGAGCGTGTCTCCGGAGCCCACGTCTCGATCACTGCACCCCACCACCGCGAGCAGGAGGACCACGAGCCAGCTGCGCATGATCGAGCGTCCCTTCCTCCGCGCGGGACGTGAACGGTCCCGACGTGGGATGTCACCGCGAGCCGCGGGCGCGACGCGACGGGCTATGCTCGGGCTCGCGGGATGAACGAGCGCAAGATCGAGCTGACCTGGGTCTGCACGAGCTGCCAGCACCGCAACCGCGGGCGGGACAAGGTGTGCGCGGGGTGCGGCGATGCGAAGGACGCCTCGGAGCGCTTCGAGATGCCAGGAGACACCGCCGCCGCGGCGAGCGTCACCGATCCCGCGGTGCTGGCGGCCGCGCGCGCGGGTGCCGACTGGCGGTGCACGTTCTGCCGCGGCGACAACCGCGCGCTCGACGCCGTGTGCAAGCGCTGCGGGTCCGCGCGCGGCACCACACCGGCGAGCACCGATCACCTTCGAGCCGGCCACGCGGCTGGGGCGCCGGGCACGCGCGCGGCGTCGCGCTCGTCGTCCTCGGGCGCCACCTGGGGCGTCTCGGTCGCGGTCGGCTCGGGCGTCGTCACGGCGGCCGTCGTCGTCGGCGCGCTCGGCGTCATGACCGTGCTTTCCGCCGTGATGTTCTCTGCCGCGCGCCCGCGCACCCGCATGCCCACGCCCGATCGTGCGGTGGTGCGTGCGACCGTGAGCAGCCGCGAGTGGGAGACGCACCTGCGCGAGACGCGCTTCTGCCTCGCGCCTGGCGAGGGCTTCGCGGAGCAACAGCCGCTCGACGCGATCGAGGTGACGCCCGCCGGCATGCGTCATCACCACGACGACCGCATCGAAGATGGTCTCGAGACCGAGACGTACGAGGAGGACGTCCCGTACCAGGACGTCGAGACGTACACGGAGCTGGTGCCGTGTGGTCAGGACTGCGTGGACATCCCGCAGACGTGCAGCGAGAGCTGCACCGACGACGGCAACGGCTTCGCCACGTGCTCGACGACGTGCACGGGCGGCGGACAGAGCTGCACCCCACGCACGTGCCCCGAGACGCGCACGAGACCCGTGATGCGCACCCGCCGCGAGACACGCACGCGGCAGGTACCGCACTTCCGCATCGAGCCGCGCGACGCGCCGTGGTTCCGCTGGCGAGCCCACCAGTGGCAGACGAGCCGCGAGGCCACGCTGCGCGGCACGAGCGAGCCGCTCGCGCGCCCTGGCGAGACCGATCTCGGCGAGGTGCGCGCCGTGCTCGAGGGATGCACCGAGACGCGCCTGGTCGGTGACGAGCGCTACCTGCTCACGCTCGCGACGGAAGCGGGCCACGAGCTCTCCTTCGTGCCGCCTTCGATCGAGCGCTTCGAGCAGCTCGCGATCGGCGCGAGCGTGAGCGTCGAGGTCGACACGTCCGGTGGGCTCGTGCGCGTCCTCGAGTGACTCGGTGTGGCTGCGCCTTCGGCGCGAGGCGTCTCCGATCGTTTCTCGCGCTCTCAGCAGGGACAGCCGAGGAAGAGCTCCGACACGAAGGGCGAGGGGCCGGTCGTGAGCGACTCGAGCTGCTCGAAGCCGACGACCTCGGGCAGCCCATCGGCGTCGAGATCGATCAGGGTGCTCGGATCGAAGCCGCCCAGGCCGTGCGCGCGCACCGTCGCGAGCTCCACGCTGCGATCGCCGCGAGCCTCCGCGACCATCTCGACCAGCGCCCAGAGCACGCCGGTGAAGCCGCCGCAGCCATCGTGGGCCCGCGCGACGACCAGGGTGAAGCTGCGGCCGCCGGACACGAAGCTCACGAAGAAGCGGTGCGATCCACCGGAGCGCTCGTCCCACACCGCGGCGCTCGGATCGTCGTCGTACTCGCGCGCCTCGAGCCACGCCTCGGCCAGCGTCGCATGCTCGGGCAGGGCGCGGAGGGCCGCGAGCGCACGCGCATCGGAGGTCACGACACGGCCCTCGAAGCGCGGCCTCGCGCGGCTCGCCCACGCCGCGAGTCGACAGTTCCCGCTCAGCTTCCGCACCGGCGCGACGAGCTGCTCGTAGCCATCGGCCAGGTCCCACGCGAGGCGCGCGACCTCGTCGTCGGAGAGGCGTGCCGAGCCGTCCTCGCCGTTCCACGCCGGGTACTGGAAGTCGGGCACGACGCGCCGCAGCACGCGCGGCGCGCCGAGCCGCACGCGACACACGGCACCCGTGTGGCTCGAGAGCGTCCAGACGCCGCCGAGCTCCCCGCGCACGTCGGTGGGCAGGGCGCGCCGATCGACCGCACGATCGAGGATCGTCGGGTACTCGCGCTGCCTCATGCGCACGGCGCCACGCGACCAGCTCGCCTCGGTGCGCGCGCGGACGACGACGAACGGCTCTCCATGGGCACCGCGCACGACGGGCCGCACGCCCTCCGGCAGCTCTCCCGACACCGCCTCGTCGACGTCGCCGTCGAGGTCATCCTCCTGCGCGCGGGCCGGCACCGAAGCGGAGGCGGAGAGGGCGAGGAAGGCCAGGAGCGCGCAAGCGAAGGTGGGCGGGTGCATGACGGGACCTCGCTGGCCCGGATTGCAGCGGCCGTTCCCGGGCAGCGGATCGCACGAAGTGCCCTGTTTCGCGCGGGATCGCAGCGTCTGTCGCGCCTCGCGCACCACGCCGTCGCGGCGCGCCGGACACGGCACCGCGACCGCGCGAGCGCTCGGGCCTTCGTGGTAGACCCTGGCCCCCGTGGCTGCCTCGTCCCCCGAACCCGCTCGACCGCGGTATGCACGCGTCTCGGGGCGCGGGCTCGTGAAGACCTACGGGCCGACGCGCGCGCTCGCGGGCATCGACGTCGACTTCGCCTCGAAGGAGGTCACGGTCGTCGAGGGCCCGAACGGGTCGGGAAAGTCGACGCTGCTCGGTCTGCTCTCGCTGCTCGTTCGCCCCTCTCGCGGTGCGCTGCGCTTCGGCGAGCTCGACGCGCACGCGGAAGCCACGGCCCTGCGCGGCACCATCGGTGTGCTCGCGCACGCGGCGCTCGTCTATCCCGATCTGAGCGCGCTCGAGAGCCTCGGGCTCACGGCCGAGCTGCACGGGCTCGACGCGGCGGAGTCGGTCCGCCGCATCGCCGCGCTGCGCGAGCGCTTCGAGCTGGGCGCCTTCGCCGAGCGCGCGGCGCGGACGTACTCGCGCGGCCAGCTGCAGCGCCTCGCGATCGCCCGCACGCTCCTGCACCGCCCGACGCTCGTGCTGCTCGACGAGCCCTCGACCGGCCTCGACAAGGCGAGCACGCAGCGTCTGGTCGATGCGGTGATCGAGGAGCGTGATCGGGGCGCGATCGTCGTCGTCGTCACGCACGACGCGGGCTTCGCGGACGCCATCGCGACGCGGCGCCTGCGCCTCTCGCGCGGGCGCGTCGAGGAGGCCGCGTGAGCCTCGCGCGCGCCACGCTCGCGATCGCGAAGAAGGACCTCGCGATCGAGCTCCGCACCCGCGAGATCACCGTCTCGACCGGCTTCTTCGCGGTGCTCATCGCGGCGCTCACGTCGCTCTCGTTCTTCGTGGACGACGCGCTCTCGCGCAACGTCGCGCCGGGCGTGCTGTACGTCGCCGTCGCGTTCTCCGCGGTGCTCGCGATCTCTCGCAGCTGGGGCCGCGAGCGTGAGCAGGACGCGATGCGCGCGCTCCTCGTCGCGCCCATCCCGCGCCTCGCGATCTACCTCGGCAAGGCCATCTCGACGCTGGCGTTCCTCGTGGTGGTCGAGGTGATCCTCGTGCCGCTCGTGGCGGTCCTCTACCACGTGGACTTCGGCGACGTGCTCGGGCCCCTGCTCGGGATCCTCTTCCTCGCGACCCTCGGCATCGTGCTCGCGGGCACGCTCTTCGGTGCGATGACGGTGAAGACGAGCGCGCGCGATCTGATGCTGTCGGTCGTGCTCTTCCCGCTCATCACGCCCGTGCTCCTGGGCGCCGTCGTCGCGACGCGCGAGCTCCTCGGACACAACGAGGCCGAGGTGATCGCGTGGATCAAGATCCTCATCGCCTACGACGTGGTCGTCGGGCTCGCCGCGTCGGTGATGTTCGACCCGCTCGTCTCGGAGTAGCCGCCGGCTCGCGTGCCACCGGACGTGTGAGATACCGTCAGCCCGATGTCGCGCGCGCCCAAGGCCACGCCGAAGCCGAAGACCGCGTCGAAGTCGGTCTCGACGACGTCGAAGTCGAAGTCGAGGTCGAAGTCCCTGGAGTCGGCGGCGACGGCGCCGCTGACCTTCCATGGGATCGCGCTGCCTGATGGCGAGCCTTGGCCCGAGCCGTGGCGCTCGCAGGTTGGTCCGCTCCTCGAACAGGCGCTGGGGGACGGTCCCGACGGCGTCGGGCTCCTCACGCGCCTCGAGATCCACGCAGAGGGCGGTCACCTGTACGATCTCACCCTCTTCGTCGACGAGGACGGCACCGTGTACCGCCGAGGAACGACCGATCGCGTCGCGAGCTTCTCGCAAGGTGAGGCGACGGGCTCCACCGACGAGGGTCTGCTCGCCGCCTTGAACCGGGCTCGCGACGAGTGGCTCCGCACGCGCCGCGCTCGCGCAGCCGCGCCGCACCCACGGCCTCCGACCCAGCCCCGCGCGTCGGCGACGCCCATCGACGTGCCTCGTTACGCGACGACCTACGATCGGCTCGCCCTCGGCGGGCGCCTTCCCTCCAGTCTCCGCTCCGCGCGCCTGGCGATGGAGCGGCCACCTGCGCCGGGCGAGCTGGAGGCGCTCCGCGCATGGCTGCCGGAGCGCGCGGCAGACGTGATCGTGGAGATCGCGGCGAAGGTGCCGCTCGAGGTGCTGCGCGAGCTCGGGGGCGTGCGCTTCGTCGTGCTCGGGCCCGGGCGGCGAGACTGGCGTGGCCTCTCGCATCTGCCGCGCTCGGTGCGCCGGTTGTCGATTCGAAAGGCGACGGAAGTCTCGCTCGGCGAGCTCCCAGAGGACGCTGCGCTCACCTCACTCGAGCTCGACACGCCGCGCGTCCTCGAGGGCGCGCCGGAGCTCGCAGGCCTCGAGACCCTCGCGTGGACCGGCGCCGAGGAGCTGGGCTGGGTGGCTCGTCTGCCGCACGTGCGCGAGCTCGCGCTGCGCCGATCCAAGGTGGCCGCGCTGCCGCAGGCGCGCGCGGTCGAGCGGCTCCTTGTCTTCTCGCCCTCGGGGCTCGCTTCGCTCGTTGGGCTCGAGACGATGCCTCGGCTCCGCTACCTCCGCATCGACGATCCGAAAGGGATGGCGCGCCTGGGAGACCTGTCGCGCTGCTGCGCGCTCGAGACGATCCACCTCGGCGCGGCTCACCGCATCGGAGATCTCGCCGATCTCGTGACGCCGCCCGCCTTGCGCACGCTCGGCACGTCGCAGACCCAGCTCGATCCCGCGCCGTTCCTGCCGCTCGTGGGCAAGCTCACGGGAGCCGCACTGCAGCTGAAGTCCTCGGCGCACTCCAAGGCGATCGCGGCGCACCTCGGTGTGCCGTTCGTCAAGACGCTCGAGCTCGAGAGCCACCTCTTCGACGAACGCTGAGGCCCCTCAGGGCTCGGCGTGGGCTCTCGCGCGCGCTCGCAGGCGCTCGTGGAGCACGCGGGCCTCGGGGCCGAGCACGAGGCCAGCGAGGCGCGGGCCGACGGGCAGGCCCGTGACGAAGGACTCGTCGCCGAAGAGGAGCGGGTAGCGGAGCGCGACGTGCGTCGGTCCCTGGACGATCTCCACGAGGACCTCCGTGCGCTGACCCGGCGGCAGGTAGCTCTCGCGCACGACCCACGCGTGGTCGAGCTCGATCACGGCGCGCGGCTCGGCCTCGACGCGGAGCGCGCGCTCGTCGAGCACGACGCGGCCGACGCGCACCCACGCGGGCGGGAACGCGGTGAGCCCGAGGATCACCGTGAACACCAGCGCGATCAGCGACACGACGAAGCCGAGCGCGTGCGCGCGCCCCCACTCGCCCAGGGCCATCGCGACGAAGGGCACCGCGAAGACGATCGGCCCCAGCGCTGCGAGCAGCACCACGCTCGTCCTCGCGCTCGAGATCACGTCGATCTCGAGCGTGCTCGCCTCGCGGAGCGCGGCCATGCGCGCCTTGGCCACCGAGCGCTTCCTCCACGCGAGCGCCAGCATGGCGGCGACGCCCACGCCGACGACGAGCACGATCGCGAGGCCCGGATCCATGAGACAGCGCTAGCACACGCGCTTGCTGCGCGCGCCTCCGACGCCCCGTCGTCGCGACGCGTTGCTGCGTTCGCTCGAGGCCTGCCAGGAGCCGCGCGAGATCATCGAGCGCGCTGGCGAGCTGGCGTGCGCCCTCGCGGTACGGGGCGAGCTCGAGGCGACTTTCGCCGTCGCTGCCCTCGTCGTGATGCCCGCCGATCCTGCGTGACTCGCACGCGCCCGGCGTGGGCACGACTCGGCAGGCACGAGCGTTGCTGAGACCGCGAGAGACAATGGAGGTGGAGAGTCGGCGGGGACGCCTCGCGGCGGGGTCTGCGAAGCAGACCCCAGGAGCGCGCGAGAAAGCGAGGCTTGGGGAGCGTCGAGTGGGGGATTGGGGGGAGTTGCTCCCCCCGTGCCGCGCCGAAGGCGCGAGAAACAATGAGCGATTCGGCTGCGACCGATCACGCGGAGGACGCTGCGACATGACGAACGGGGTGTTGGGGCTCGCTCGACTGGCGATCGTCGCGAGTCTCGTGCTCGTCGTCGGCTCGCCCATCGGCGCTGTCCTGGCGCAGAGCACCGCCTCGGAGGCTCGAGAGGTCCCGCCGGACATGGACGAATCGCCCGCAGCGCTGGTCAGGCCTCCGACGCGCTCTCGAACTGGCGCGACCGCGTGGTCTTCGCCGCGGGTCTTCCGTGACGGGGAGTGCTGACATGACGATCCGGGGTGTCGTTGAAACGCCACAGGTCGCCGGCGTCGCGCTCGCCGTGCTGGTTGTCGCGCTCTGCGTCGGCGGGGCAGCGCGCGCCTCGGCAGAGGACGTGCCGCCGCCCCCTCCGCTCGCGCTCGTGTTTCCCGAGGACGGGGACGTCCGACTGCGGGGCGCGATCGAGTCGTTCGAGGCGGGGCGCTACGACGAGGCGGCGCACGCCTTCGATGAGCTCACGCTCGTGGAGCCGACGCTGTCCACGGCGTGGCTCGGCGTCGTCCGCTCGCGGCTGGCGCTCGGTGACTTCGGGGGCGCTGCGCGCGCCGCTGACCGCCTCGCCTCGCTCGATCCACGTCGCGTGGAGGTGCCGATCGCGAGGGCCATCGTCGCGTTCGAGGTGAACGATCGCCGCGCGGCGCGGGTCGCCCTGTGGCGAGCGCGCGCCCTCGCACCCCAGCCGTGGCGGATCGATCTCGCGATGCGTGCGGTCGGCGCCGGCGTGCGACCGCTCGACGCGCTCGCCCTCGACGTGCCCAGCGCGCGCGTCGCCGCCAGCCAGCTCGAAGCGATCACCTCACTGCGGAGTCAGGCGCACGTCTTCGGGGGCTTCTCGGCGCTCCTCGGCGTGCCTGCCGTGGCGCTGCTCTTCGTCGGCGGCACGGCGTGGATCACGGGCGTCTTCCGCGGCGACGACTCGCCCTCCACGGAGGTCTTCATCGCGTCGGCGGCGCTCGGCGCCACCGCGCTGGCGCTCCTCATCCCGTCGTTCGTGACCCACGCCAGAGCCGGCACGAGGGACCGCCTCTGGAGTCGATCGCTCCAGCTGCACGCGCGAGGCCTGGTGCTGCGATGGTGACTCGCATCGCGCGCGCTCTGATCAGATGAGCACGGTCGCGCAGCCGAAGGCGATGTCCATCTGCGCGGCGGTGTCGCCTTCGATCGCGTCGCAGATGCCGTTGCAGAGGATCACGGTGTGCGGGTCAGCGGGATCGTCGTAGTACCAGCCGCGGCCGTCGGCGGGGCAGGTGACCGAGCCGTCGGGGAGGCCGACGTACGGCAGGCGCGAGCGCGTGCCGTCGCCCGTCGTGAGATCGACGTTCACGAGGCCCGGGTCGAAGCTCATGCCGTCGGGCGGCTCCGGGATCGCGTAGCGGCAGGGCAGCGGGCGCACGACGGCGATCGCGCGCGTGAGATCGCGGAAGAGCGCGCTCCAGTCCGCGGTGCAGATCGAGTACGAGCTGCCGCCGGTGAGCATCGCGATCTCGAAGTAGCGGTCGCCGTTGTCCGCCGCGTCGCCGTTGGGGCCGGTGCAGCCGTCGAGGCAGAAGCCCATGCAGTGCGTCGAGCCGGGGGGCGAGGCGATCACGTGCGCGCGGAACGACTGCCGCGTGAGGCCGCGCATCATCGTGCGGAAGTCCGGCGCCGCGAGGTCACTCTCGTCGTCGGTCACGAACACGAAGTGCAGCACGGCCTCGGGGCGGAGGAAGTCCTCGTAGCTCGAGAAGTTCGTGATCGCGGCCATGAGCGGCTCGTTCGACTGCACGTCGTCGGACACGTAGAGGAAGCGCTCGGTGTCGGCCGCGAGGCTCGCGGGCACGGTGACGAAGCCCGCGTTGGTGATGAGCACCACGTGCCAGTCGATGCCCGCGGCGCCGATGGTGCGCGCGAAGCTCTCGAGGTTGGACTGGATGATGTCGCGCTCGCCGTCCATCGAGCCCGAGTTGTCGATCACCCAGACGATGTCGACGGGCTGGATCTGGTTGCCCGTCATCACGCTCGTGGCCTCGCACGCCATGAGGCCGGCGTCGGGCGTGGGGCCCACGTCGGGGCGCGGACCCGCGTCGAAGCCGTCGCAGCCGATCACCGCGCTGCAGTCCGGGTCGAAGCAGTCCGAGAGCCCGTCGCCGTCGTTGTCGAGCGTGTCGAGGCACTGGAACGGCTGCTCGCCCGCGCCTCGGCCTGCGTCGCGCCGACCTCCGCTGCCATTGCCCGGGTCGCAGCCGGCTGCGAGGGACACCACGAGAGCGAGGGCGACGAAGATGCGCGAGGCCATGCGTGAGAGCGTCGCCGGAGCCGCCACCCGCGTCAAAGCCCGCGTTCGTGGCCGCGTCGTCGCCATCGGGCCGGGGCAGGCGCTGTCCTCGAGGGGAGTTGCGGCGACGCGCGCCGAGCCCGATGCTCGCGCGCATGTGGACCTTCCTCGATCGCAAGAAGACCGTGATGCCCAAGCGCGAGGAGGCCCTGCCGGGCCGTGAGCGCGCGATGCCCGTGCCCGAGACGCACTTCGTGTCCGGCCATCGGATCGTGCCGCCGTTCCCCGAGGGCATGGCGATCCTCGACGTCGGCATGGGCTGCTTCTGGGGTGCCGAGCGCAAGATGTGGCAGCTGCCCGGTGTGTACGCGACGGCCGTGGGCTACGCGGCGGGCTACACGCCGAACCCGACGTACGAAGAGGTCTGCTCGGGCAAGACCGGTCACAACGAGGTCGTCCGCGTGGTCTACGACCCGAAGGTCGTCTCGATCGACGCGATCCTCCGCACCTTCTGGGAGAGCCACGACCCGACCCAGGGCATGCGGCAGGGCAACGACGTGGGGACGCAGTATCGCAGCGGGATCTACGTGCACGACGACGCGCAGCGCGCCGCCGCGATCGCGAGCAAGGATGCCTACCAGGCCGAGCTGACCAAGGCAGGCCACGGCGCGATCACCACCGAGATCCTCGACGCGGGGCCGTTCTTCTACGCGGAGGACTACCACCAGCAGTACCTCGCGAAGAACCCCAACGGCTACTGCGGCCTCGGCGGCACGGGCGTGTCTTGCCCGATCGGTCTGCCGACCGAGCGCGCCTGACGCGCAGCGGTGCCGGCGCGGGTGGGGGTGCGCTCAGGGGCGCGCGCGGAGGATCTGCTCGAGGCGCTGCACGCAGTACTGACCGTACTCACCACGCGCATGCGCGACGCCGGAGCCGCGCAGCCACTGCGCGTAGCTGGCGAGCGCGGACCAGTCGATGCGCGGGGCGCGGCGCGCGGCGGCCTCGAGCTGATCGAGGGTGCTCGCGTGCATGAGCACGCCGTTCTTCTGGTGGAGCGCCACGACGCTGTCGATCCACGCGGCGTGCTCGTGCGAGACGGCGCGGAGGATCGCCGTCGAGCCGCGACGCAGCGTGCCTTCGTCGATCGACTTGCTGGCGGCCTGTGCGGACCAGCTGCGGAGCAGCCCGGCGATGAGCGAGGCGGCGCGCGCGCCCTCGCCCGCGTCGACGAGCAGCTGGATCTCCGCGAGCATCGCGCTCACCGGATCGTGCTCGCCCGTGACGGGCATGTCCTTGAGCGTGTGGCGGGCCTGCGCCGCCGTCAGCGCCGGGACCTGAAGGGTGTCGCGCTCCGCGCGCTCCTGGTGGCGGGGGTCTCGCACGACCAACACCGCGCCGCCGAGCGCCACGCGATCACCGTGCTTGAGCGGTGCGATGCTCTCGATGCGCTGGCCGTTGAGCGTCGTGCCGTGACGGCTCATCGCGTCCTCGATGCGCGGCCGCCCACCCTCGAACGTGATCGTCGCGTGATGACGCGAGACCGATGGGTGGTCGAGCACGACGTCGCAGTCGAGCGCGCGACCGACCCGGATCGGGGCAGACGGGGCGAGCGGATGGACGCCCTCGGCGCCCACGAGCGCCCACGAGGCTGCGGGCAGGCGGCCATCGAGCGTGTCGCGCTGACTCATCGAGCACCCTCGGGGAGGGCACGCGCGGAGGCGGGAGACGGGCGCGCGGTGCGGTCGCGCGTGACCTCGTGCAGGCGGCGAGACATACAGCTCTCGAGCAGCACGCACCATACCAGCGGAGGGCACGCCACGCGAAGCTCGTTCTCCACGTGCGGGCGGAGCTGCCCTTTCCGGCAGGCCGGTGCGCGGCGTCGGCTCGAGCCACGCGCGTCGTGGGCGGGCACCGACGCGACCTCGCTCATCGCGTCTCTCGGTCGGCCCCGCTCTCTTCGGAGGCCGCGAGCTGCCGGAGCTGCCACGCGAGCAGACGGAGGCTCGTCTCGCCGCGGTCGACCTCGTCGCGGTAGCTCGTCGCGAACTGCGCGACGATCAGGAACACGAGGAGGCTCGTGAGCCCGAGGAACGCGAACGTCGGCAGAGGCGTGAAGTCCAAGAGGAGCGGCGCCACGTGCAGCTCGCCCCCGACGATCGAGTACGGCATCGGGAGCACTCCGATCGCCTCGAGCGCCAGCGGCACGACGACGCCTGCGGCGGCGAAGGCCATCGCATGCCACCGCTGCGAGGGCGCGCCCACCGTGAGCCACGGAACGAGGCAGGCGAGCGCGGCCATCATGCCGAGCCAGAGCGGACCGAAGATCGCCGAGAACGCCGCGATGAACACCGTGCCACTCGCCATGGCGGCGAGCGGGATGTGCTTCTCGACCGTGCGAGAGGCTCGCACCGCGTGGAGCGCCCCGAGCGTCGCGATCGCGGCGAGGCCCAGCACCCCGGGCCACGAGCGCACGCCCATGAGGGCCATCGCGGGAACGACCGCGAGCGCGGCCAACCAGCTCAGCGCACCGCGGGACGCGAGCGCGGAGCGTCGGTGTGACTCGCGCTGCGTGAGCGCGTGCTTCACCTCGTCGGGCACCTCCGCGGGCGGCGCATCGAGGAGCGACACGAGCAAGCGAAGCGGCGCGGGGTTGCCCGGATCGAGCGCGAGCGCGCGGCCGAGCTCGCCGAGCGCGCGCTTGCGCTCGGCGAGCGCCTCGCCCGAGGCCTCGGCGCCGTTGCGCTTCACGAGCGTCTCGGCGCGCTTCATGTGCTCCTTCGCGAGGCTGCGTCGCAGCGCGAGGTCGCGATCGCCGTCGAGGTAGCGCTGCGCCGCGTCCGCGAGCGCGCCGGCGTCGTCGGGACGATCGGCGCGGCCGAGCGCGACCGCGTGCTCGACGAGCTCGACGAGCTCGGGCGGCGCTCGATCGGCCAGGCGCGGTCGCACGTCCACGGGCGAGAGGGTGGAGGCGAGGATCTGCGCCGGGTTCACCCTCGGGTGGAGCGGCTCGCCCGCGAGGATCTCGAAGAGGATCGCCCCGAGCGCGTAGACGTCGGCGCGCGCATCGACGCCGGCCGCATCGACGATCTGCTCGGGCGCGGTGTAGCCGAGCGTGCCGAGGAACGAGCCTGCCTCGGTGGCGGCCGCGATCGCGCTCGGTGTCGGCGGGGTCGAGGCCGCGTAGGGATCGTCGGGCGGCGCCGTGAGACGCCCCTGCGCGCGCGACTCGGTCGCTCCGCTCTCGGAGAGGTTCTTCGCGAGGCCCCAGTCGAGCACGTAGACCTCGCCGAACTCGCCCAGCATCACGTTCGCGGGCTTGAGGTCGCGGTGCACCACGCCGCGCGTGTGCGCGAAGTGCACGGCCCGCGCGACCTGCACGAACGCGCCGAGCACGGCGCGGAACGTCCACTTCTTCGGTCCTGCGCCCGGCGGCGTGGTGGAGGCGGAGGGGCGCAGATCCTCACGGACGAGGCCCCGCGCGAGCACGCTCGCGAGCGTCTCGCCGCGGATGCGCTTCATCGTGAAGGTCGTGCCCTCGCTCGTGCGCTCGAGGTCGTAGACGGGGACGATCGACGGGTGCTCGAGGCGGCCCTGCACGGTCGCTTCGCGGAGGAAGCGCAGCACGGCGACCGTGCCCGCGCCGGTCTCGAGATCGCGGTGCATGCGCTTGCGCGCGACGTCACGCCCGATGCGCTTGTCGCGCAGGAGCTCCACCTCGCCCATGCCTCCGCGACCGAGCAGCTCGAGGCGCTCGTAGCGCGCCTCGGACCAGTCGATGTCGATCGGGCTCGTGCGGAGCGAGTCGTCGTCCGTCTGCGCGCCGCTCGGCGGGCTCGCCGCGGCGTGGGCCGTGTCCGCCATCGCGAGATCGTCCCGGTGCTGCATGGCCCGATCGTAGTCGGGGGACCCGAGCCGCGCTCCGAAACTATTTCGCGTGCGCCACGCAACGGCGCGCGCGACCGCGCGATGGCGGCGCCATATGAAGATCGCACACGACCAAGGGACGCTGCTCCTCACGGGCCTGGCGGCCGAGCACCTCGGCGCCTTCGCGGGCGCACGCCTCGATCCTCGGGTCGGTTGCCTGCGCGCGCCCGGACACGCGTACGCCGCGATCCTCGAGCGCGCGCGCGAGCTCGGGCTCGAGGTCGACGACGAGCTGCTCGCCGCGCGGCTGGCTGCCCCGAGCCTCACGACGCGCGCCGCCATCGAGGCCTCGCTGCGCCCCTACCAGGAACGAGCCCTCGGGGGCTGGGAGCTCGCCGACCGCCGGGGCCTGGTCGTCTTGCCCACCGGCGCGGGCAAGACGCGCGTGGGGCTCGCCGCGATCGCGCGCGCGGAGGGCCCCGCGCTCGTCGTGGTCCCGACGCGCGCCCTGCTCGAGCAGTGGCGCAAGAGCCTCGAGGAGGGCCTCGCCACGCCGATCGCTCGATACGGCGACGGAGTGCAAGAGCTCGGCCCGATCACCGTCTCGACGTACGCCTCGGCGCTGCGCCACGCGGGGAGCATGGCCCCGCGCTTCTCGCTGCTCGTGGTGGACGAGGCCCACCACTTCGGGGACGCGGCGATGGACGAGATCCTCGAGACGAGCACCGCGACCGCGCGCCTCGGCCTCACGGCCACGCCGCCCGACGGCCTCGCCGCGCGCCGTCTCTCCGAGCTCGTCGGGCCGATCGTGTGCGACGTGTCCGTGCACGATCTCGCCGGGCAGTGGCTCGCGCCGTTCGACCAGCTCGTGCTCTGCCTGCCGCTCACGGAGCGCGAGCGACGCGAGCACGACGGCGCGCGCGTCACCTTCAAGCGCTGGGTCGCCTCGCTCGGTGGGGATCGCGAGCGGAGCTTTCTCGAGCTCGCGCGCGAGGCGCAGACGAGCCCCGAGGGCCGCGCGGCGATGGCGGCGCTGCACCGCTCACGGAACGTGCTCGCGCTGACGGAGGCCAAGGAGCGCATGCTCGCGCGCCTGCTCTTCCGGCACCGCGCGCAGAAGACGCTCGTGTTCGTCGGCACGAACGAGGCCGCGTACCGCGTCGCGCGACGCTTCTTCGTCATGCCCATCACGTGCGACATCGGCAAGGACGAGCGCGCCTCGGCCCTGCGACGCTTCGCGGAGGGCTCGCTCCGCGTGCTCGTGTCGGCGCGCGTGCTCAACGAGGGCATCGACGTGCCCGACGCCGAGATCGCCATCGTGCTCGGGGGCGCGCTCGGCGCGCGCGAGCACGTGCAGCGGGTGGGACGCGTGCTCCGCCCGAGCGAGGGCAAGCGCTCGATCGTCTACGAGCTCGTCAGCGAAGGCACGCGCGAGGGGTGGCTCTCGCGCGAGCGGCGGCAGGGGCTTCGGCCTCGAGACGCACACGATCTCGACGACCTCGCGGAGGCCTCGTGAGCACGCCGAAGGTGCTCTCGCCGCGCTGGGTCCTCGCCGAGGACGACGCGGCCATCCGCCGCGTGCACGCGCTCTACGCGGCCCACGAGGGCTGCGCGCGCCGCGAGCTCGACGACGCGCTCGCGCGGCTCGATCTGTCCGGCGAGGACGGGGCGCGCGAGCTCCACCCGCGCAAGCGTGCGCTCGTCACCGCGGCGCTCGATCGGCACCTCCGCACCAGCGTGGAGGCTCCTCTCTCTCCTCGCGCGCTCCGCGAGGCGCTCTTCGTCGAGCGCGCGCGCTCGGGCCTCACGCGCGCCGAGATCGCGGCCGAGGTCTGTGCGCGGGTCGGGCTCGCGCGTGACGATCTCGACGCAGCGCTCTTCGCGGATCTGCCGGCCGAGCGCGTGGTGGCCTTCGATGGGCCCGCCCCGAGCCTCGAGTCGCTGCGCGTCGAGGCCAATCGCATCCTCGTCGAGCAGCTCTTCGCGCGCTCGCGCGAGATCGAGGTGCGCCTCTGGTCCCGCCCGCGCGACGTCGTGCGAACGGCGCAGCTGCGTGGGCTCCTCGTGGTGGCCCGCCGAGAGGAGCGCCCCGCGCCTGCGCAGCTCGCGCTCTCACCGATCGTCCCGGCCGCCGAGGCACGCGTCTGCACCGCGCTGACCATCTCGGGCCCGTTCGCGCTCTTCCGGCACACGCGCCTCTACGCGTCGGCGACGCGCGCGCTCGTGCCGATCCTCGCGCGTGCTCGCTTCGACGCGCGTGTGCACGTGCCGGGGCCGGTGAGCGAGTGGACGTTCCGGCTCTCGAGCCGCGATCCGTTCACGGCGGCCTTCGCGGGCGCAGCCCCTCGCGTCGAGCGAGAGGTCGAGGACGCGCTCGCCAAGCGGTTCCCGCGCGTCGCGGCGGAGTGGGAGCTGCACCGCGAGCCCGAGCCGCTCGCGCTCGAGGGCGCGCGCCTCACGTTCCCGGATCTCCGCTTCGTCGATCGCCGAGATCCCACGCGCGTCGCGTGGCTCGAGATCCTGGGCTTCTGGACACCGGAGCTCCTGCGCGAGCAGCTCGCCGCCCTGCGTGCGGCCGGGCACGAGCGCGTGCTCCTCGCCGTGAGCGAGCGCCTGGCGACGCGCGAAGGAGACATCCCCGAGGACGCGCGTGTCGTCCGCTTCAAGGGCCGCATCGATCCCCGCATGCTGCGCGCCTGCCTCGAGTCCCTGACATGAGCACGTCGCCTCGTCAGAAGCGGCGCCCTCGGCCCAGAGCGGGGCGCCGACGAAGGCCGTGACAGCGTCGCCGCTGCCACCTTGCTGAGGCAGTCCGACGTTCCCACGTCCGGAGCGTTCGGGCGGTGCGTCCTGACACGGCATGCGGTCGCGGTGCGCGAAGGAGGAGATCGTGGCGGAGCGTGAGGACAAGCGGATCAGTCGCGCGGTGCTCGCGCGTGTGCTCGCGCTCCACGAGCGCGCCTATGCCGTCTTGATGGCGCTCGGTCGTGAGGCGCTGCGCGATCCGGCTGTGCTCTCGCTGGAGGCGGAGGACGCGCTCACGGATCCTCGGCGCGCCGGCGCCTGGCTGCGTCAGCACGGCTGGTGCTCGGACGTCGAGGCTTGCGACCACGACACGCTCGGCCGCCTCGTCGGCTCGTTCTTCCACACCTCGTTCCACGTCGCGCGCTTCGAGTGGGCGGGCGAGGCGGATGCACAGCTGCGCCTGGGGCCGGGGCGGGCCGCGCCGGCCGAGGCGCGTCGCGCGCGGCACGGTGGCCGCGCGGCGCACGAGGCGCTGCACCGGATCCTCCGCGACGAAGCGCGACACGCGGCGCCCGCGACGCTCCGCGTCGTCGCCCGGTCGCGCGCGCTCCACGACGACGTGAGGCTCTGGACCTATGCGGTGGGCCTCGTGGCACGCGCTCGCGGCGAAGGGGAAGGGCGAGCCGACTGGGAGGCCTGGCGCTCGATGCGGCGTGCGGGGCGAAGGGCGCTCGACGTGGACGCCGTCTGGGACGCGCGTGCCCGCTTGCTCGAGGCGCTCGCGCTCCCCTCTGCAAGCGAGGAGACGTGACTGGACCGACGACGTGACGAGCTCGCGTACCGCCTCACTGCGCGAAGAGGCGCAGCGCGCGGAGCGAGGGCGCGTAGTCGTCGGTGAAGAGGCCGGGGTCGCGGTGGTCGCTCGCGTCGAAGCGCTGCCAGCCGCGTGCCTCGAGCGCAGGCCACCAGCGATCCTCGACGGGCTGGATGGGCCACATCGCGACGTACACGGAGGGATCTTCCACCGCGATGCCGCCTTCGCGCGCGACCTCGCTCGCCACCCGCTGCTTCCACGCCATGCCCCAGCCGAGCGCGTCGGCCACGCGCTGGAGCACGGTGCGCAGCTCGTAGAAGCGGTTCGAGACGTGGAAGAGGAGGATGCCGCCGCTCGCGAGCTGCTGGCCGTAGGCCTCGACCGCCTCGCGCGTGAGGAGGTGCGTCGGGATCGCGTCGCCCGCGAAGGCATCGACGAGCACGAGATCGAAGCGGTTCACGAGCCCCTCGCGCGCCTCGCGCTCGAGGGTGAGGCGCGCATCGCCCACGTGCATGCGCACCGTGCCGCGCGCGTCGCCGAGGAAGTGGAAGTGCTCGCGCGCGAGCTCCACGTCGAGCGCGTCGATCTCGTACATGTCGAGGGACTCGCCCGCCTCGAGGTACGCGGCCACCGCGCCGACGCCGAGGCCGATCGCGCCGATCGAGCGCACGCGGTGCACGCCCGCGGGCACCGGGCGCGCGGCGAGGATCGCCATCGCGTCTCCGAGCGGGCCTTCGCGGTGGTAGTAGCTGAGCGGCTCGTGGCGCAGCGAGCCCTCGATCACCTGGCGGCCGTGGCGCGTCTCTCCGCTCACGAGATCGCGCACGAGGCCGACGGCGCTCGGGCGCTCGACCACGTGGTAGAGGCCGTAGGGGCTGCGCGCCGTCGCGAGGATGCGCTGACCGTTCGTGCTCGCGGTCATGCCCTCGGTGAGCTTCCAGCCGATGGCCGCGAGCAGCGCGACGGTGACGAGGATCGGCAGCATGCCCGCGCTCTTGAACCAGCCGCGGAGCGCGTCCCACTGGCCCAGGGCCATCGTGATCGCGAGGCCCGCGAAGGCGATCGGGTACTCCCAGAGTCCGTCGAACGCGAAGGGAGCCACGAGCGCGACGAACGCGCCGCCGAGCCAGCCGCCGAGCGAGACGAGGAGGTAGAAGCGCGTGAGGTGGCCCGCATCGGGACGGCTCGCATAGAGCGCGGCGTGCACGGCCCAGCCCACCACGAAGAGCACGCCGAGCTGGAGCACCACGTGGAAGAGCGGCGAGCCCGCGTTGCCGCCCGCGAAGAAGAACACGCCGACCACCGCGAAGTGCGGCCACACGCGCCGCACCCAGTCGGGGGTGGCGGCCTGATCCGAGAACGCGAGGATGAACGTGAGGAGGTAGGTGGCGAGCGGGAGGATCCAGAGGAGCGGCACGTTGCCGGCGTCCACCGTGACCACGTTCGTCACCGCCATGAGGATCGCGCTCGGCCACGCCGACAGCAGCACCCAGCGCAGCTGCGTGGCTGCGCTCGCGCTGCCCGCGCCGAGCTCCACGTGGTGGGCGGGCACGTGCGGGCGCGTGCGCAGGTAGCTCAGCGCGGCCGCGCCGACGTAGAGCGCGTAGGCGCCCGCGAGCAGCCACGCCTGCACGCGCAGCCCGAGCAGCGGCTCGATGACGAGCGCGTACACGAAGAGCGCGACGAGCGAGCCGACGTTCGAGACCGAGTAGAGGACGTAGGCGTTGGTGCGCTTGCCGAGCGGAGAACGCGAGAGCCAGTCCTGTGCGAGCACCGACGTCGTCGCGAGCGCGAAGAAGGGCCCGAGCGAGGTGCGCGCGAGCGCGACGAGCAGCGCGCCGATCGAGACCTCCTCGCTCGGCGCGCCCAGGCCGAGGAGCGAGTCGAGCGGCGCCTCGCCGATCGGGAAGAACGCGAGCGGGATGGCCAGCACCACGAAGTGCCACGCGCCCAGGCGCTTCGCGAAGAGGTGCGCGTAGCCATAGGCCAGGACGAGCGCGCCCTGGAAGAACATGAGCGAGGTGGTCCACACGTGGAACGCGCCACCGAAGCGCGGCAGGAGCACCCGGCCGACCATGGGCTCGAGCGCGAAGAGGAGAAACGCGCCGAGGAACACGAAGAGCGCGATCGCGAGCGGCACCGGCTCCTTGCGCTCGGCCGTGTCGGCGCGCTCGCTCGTTGCCGGACCTTCGGCGGCGACACGCTCGGACGCGTGCTCTTCCTCCGGAGCGTCGCTCATCGCCTCAACGCCTTCGTCCGTTCATCGCGCGCGGCCATGCATGCCACGAGGATAGCCGAGGAGGGTGAGGGGCTCCTCGCTCGCGCGGAGGACCACCTCGGAGCCCAACGCCACGTCGCGCACGCGGTGGGGCCCGTCGACGAAGAGACGGCCCTCGCGGATCTTGCTCACGATCGTGATCGAGCCCTGTCGCGGGATCGTGCCCACGTGCAGGCGTGGCGCCGGCGGGGGGTGGGCGGTGCCGTCGTCGGGCACGTAGGGCTCGCGCACGACGTACTGGATCCGCTCGCTCTCGGCCGGGAGCACGACGCCACCGGCCGAGCGCTGCGCGGCCGTCGATCCCGCGGACGGACCGACCCAGAGCCCGCTCGACTTGTGCTCCTCGGCCACGACGCGTCGGCCCTCGTCGACGCGCACGAGGTAGCGCGTGGTCGCCGCGGGGCTCGAGTGCGCGAAGAGCACGTCGTTGAGCACGCGGCGCGTGACGACCTCGCCGTCGAGCTCGACGCTCATGCGCGTGAGCTGGAACGCGCGGAGCTCTCCGGCGATCGCCGCCGCCAGCGAGGCCTCGACGCTGCCCTTCTTCCCTGCACAGAAGTGGCCGACGCTGTCGCCCGGCGCCGAGTTGATCGCGACGACCGGCTGCTCGGGCCCGACCCAGCGCGCGGCCCAGAGCAGCGTGCCGTCGCCGCCCACCGTCACAACGAGGTCGAAGCCCTCCACGAGGCCCTCGTCGCCGCGGAAGCGGAACACCGAGCGCACACCCAGCGCGTCGAGCGCGCGGTGCGTCTCCTCGAGCGTCTCCTGGTGCGCGCGGTGCGCGGCCTCGAGGCGCTCGACCGACTGGTGGCCTTCCTTGACGAGCTGGAGATAGCGCGGGTTGCGCCGCTCCTTCACGTTCGTCTGCCACGCGGACTTCTTGTAGACGACGAGCACGCGCGGACCGCCGGCCTGCGACTTCCGCTCGCCCTCGGCCGCCCTGCGGCGACGCGACGTCGTCGCGCTCCGCTTGCCGCGAACCGTCACGTCTCGAGCTCCGCGAGGCGGCGCAAGGCCAGCTCCGTCTTGATGTCCTCGATGCGTCCGTCGCGGCACGCGGCCAGGGCCTCGGCGAGCGGCACCCACTCGATGCGCGCGCGCTCTTCGACCGGGGAGCCATCGAGCGAAGGCTCGCCTGCGCGAGCCGGATCGACGCGCGCGTGAAGGAGATGGATCTTCTCCGCGATGAGACCGGGCGTGAGGTAGACGGACGTGCCCAGGCGGGCGAAGCGCTCGGGCGCGACCTCGAGGCCCACCTCCTCCAGCGTCTCGCGCGAAGAGCAGCGTCGGAGACCTTCGTCGCCGTGCTCGTCCGGCTCGACGAGCCCCGCAGGGACCTCGAACAGCGTCGGGTCGTCGGTCCCTGCCACCGGCAGCGCGTAGCCCGCGCGCAGCGCGACCGGCGGGCGGATCGAGGAGCGCAGACAGACGCGACCATCGTCGGTGTGGAGGACGATCACGACCGCGTCCATCGCCTTGCGCTCCACGCAGTCGTACGCATACGGCGCGCTCGTCGAGCCGTCGTCGTAGCGGTTGCGGAGCGAGAGGCGGCGCACGCGAAGGAAGCCCTCGTCCGCGCGGCTCGTGGCGGTGCGATCGGACACGATCTCGATGGCGACTCGCGGGCGCTCGGACAGCGCACGTGGGCTCGACGCGCGAGCGCTCACGGAGTGACCTCGGACGAGATCGCGAGGTCCGGCTCCGGCGCCGGCTGCGCACGTCCCCACGTGAGGCGCAGCGCCGGCACGATCGACCACGTGTCGCCGCCGCCGAAGAAGCCGAAGAATTCCGCGCCGCCACCGACGGCGATCCCGCCCTCGAGCGCGACGTCGACGTACACGCCACCGCCGACGATGCCGCCGACGAGCATCTTGGATTCCTGCGACGCGCCGCCCCAGAGGCCCCCGCGCGCGACGATCACGAGATCGATCGCCTCGAGGTCGATCGCCAGCGAGACGTGCACCCCCGCCGGCATCATCGTGCGGTTGTGCCAGTCGCGGGCGGACGGGATCGAGGTGACGCCGAAGAAGCCACCGAGGCGCAGGGGGCCCAGCGCGCCCCACACGTCGACCATCGCGCCTCCACCCACGTCGCCATCGCTCAGGTAGAGCTGACCCGCAACCGAGCCGCCCGGATCGTCCGCGCGCACCTGCGTGGCGGGGGCGAGCACGACGACGACCAGCGCGAGCAGGGCCGCAGGCAGCGCGCCCTTGCGCGAGCGGCTCGCGAGCGAGTGCGCGAGGGACCGGGTCATGCCTTGGCCGGGATCTTCTTCGCGTCGGCGAGGAACGTCGCGAGGCCCGCGTCGGTGAGCGGGTGCTTGAGGAGCTGGAGGATGACCTTGTGCGGGATCGTCGCGACGTGCGCGCCGATCTCGGCCGCCTGCACCACGTGGAGCGGGTGGCGGATCGACGCGGCGAGGACCTCGGTCGCGAGGTCGTAGTTCCGGTAGATCGTCACGAGCTGCTCGATGAGCTGCATGCCCTCGCCGGAGACGTCGTCGATGCGGCCGACGAAGGGGCTGATGTAGGTCGCGCCCGCCTTGGCTGCGAGCAGGCCCTGCGACGCGCTGAAGCAGAGCGTCACGTTCGTCTTGATCCCCTCGGCCGTGAACACGCGCACCGCCTTGAGGCCGTCCGGGATGAGCGGGACCTTCACGACGATGTTCTGGTGCATCTTCGCGAGCTCGCGGCCCTCGCGCAGGATGCCGTCGGTGTCGGTCGCGATGACCTCGGCGCTGATGGGACCGTCGACGATCTCGCAGATCGCGGCGATGATGTCCTTCATCGGCTTGCCGGTCTTGGCGACGAGCGACGGATTCGTGGTCACGCCGTCGATGACGCCCATCTGGGCAGCGTCTCGGATCTCGGCGAGGTCGGCGGAGTCGATGAAGATCTTCATGGCGGTCGCAGCGTGGCCGCCCCGGTGACGTGGGGTCAAGCCGTCCACGCTTGCGTGTTCCCGGCTCCGGCCCCACGAACGGCGCATGACCGAGTACGCCGCGATCCCCGAGCCCGTCGAGCTGCGCGCGCCGCGCGGGGCCCACGTCCTCGAGATCGTGTGGAGCGACGGCAGCACCTCCACGTTCTCGCACCGCCTGCTCCGGGGCTTCTGCCCCTGCGCGTACTGCCAGGGCCACCAGGGCCCGATCCGCTGGGCCGACACCGCCCCCGAGGCGGAGCTCACGATCGACGACGTCGAGGAGGTCGGCAACTACGCCATCCGCCTCGGCTGGGCCGACGGCCACACGACGGGCATCTACAGCTTCCGCTTCCTGCGCGAGCTGCACCCGCTCGCCGCGCTCCCGCTCGAGGAGGCTCGGAGCCGCTCCTTCGGCCGCTGAGCCCGCACGCCTGCGCGGCGCGTCGCCGACGCGGACGCTACCCAAGCAGGGCACCTGTGCCTTACGATCACGAGCCGTGATGCTCGATCGCGTCCTCGTCGTCGACGACTCCAATGCCATCCGTGCCTTCGTGCGCGCGAGCCTGGAGGGCTCGGGCCACGCGCGCACGGTCGTGGAGGCCGCGAGCGGCTTCGAGGCCCTGCGCATGTTGCCGCGCGAGCGCTTCGATGCGGCCATCGTCGACATCAACATGCCGGACATCCACGGCCTCGAGGTCATCAAGCTGATCCGGGCCTCCAAGGCGCACCGCGGCGTCCCGCTCCTGGCGATCTCCTCCGAAGGGGCGTCCAAGGATCGCGAGCGCGCGCTCGCGCTCGGCGCCGACGCGTGGCTCGACAAGCCGTTCACGTCGGAGCTGCTCGCGCGCTCGATCGAGAACGTGATCGAGCTTCGCGGTGCACGCGGTGGCGCCGCGGGAGGCCCGCGTGGCCCCGGGAGCGGAGAGGGCGCGTGAGCGACGAGGCGGATCGCGTACGCGACGAATTCCTCGCGGAGTCCCAGGAGATCGTCGAGTCGCTCTCGCGCGACCTCCTCTTGCTCGATCACGGCCAGAAGCACGGCCGCGCCGATCCGGACCTCGTGAACTCGGTCTTCCGAGGCGTGCACACGCTCAAGGGGATCGCGGGCATGTTCGGCTACCGCGACCTCTCCGAGATCGCGCACGTGCTCGAGGATCTTCTCGATCACCTCCGCCTCGGTCGCGTGGCCCTCGCGCAGAGCTCGCTCGACGTCCTCTTCGAAGGCGTCGAGGTGCTCCAGCGCCTGCTCGGCGCGATCCGCGGCGAGTCGCACGAGGTCGATCTCGCGTCGTTCCGGCGGAGCGCGGGATCCTTGCTCGGCGCGAGCGCGGCGCCGGCGGTGGACCCGCTCGCGGCCTACGACCTCGACCCGAGCATGCTCGGCGTCCTCACCGAGTACGAGGAGCACCGCCTCCGCACGAACGCGGAGATGCGCATCCCGCTCTTCCGCGTGCGCGTGCGCTTCGCGCTGAGCTCCATCGACACCGATCTCGACGGCCTCAAGGCCCGCCTCAAGCCGGTCGCCGAGATCATCACGTACCTGCCTTCGGTCGAGGGAAGCGGCGACGACACGATCGAGCTGGAGGTGCTGCTCGCGAGCTCCACACCCCTGGCCGACCTCCGCCAGCTCGTGGGCGACGCACCGATCGAGCCGGTGCCCACGCGCGAGAGCCCATCGCGCACGATGCCACCACCGCCGCTCGCGAGCGGGACCTCGGCTGGCGTCTCGATGGTGCCCCCGAGCCCGCGCGCGCCTGCGGCCGACGATCCGCGCGAGCTCGCGCCGCGCGACGCGGGCGCCGAGGCCATCGCGGTGCGCGCGGTCGCCAAGACGGTCCGCGTCGACATCTCGAAGCTCGACCACTTGATGAACGTGATCGGCGAGCTCGGCATCGTGCGCAGCGCCGTCGGGCGCGTGCTCGATCGGCTCGGCGCGCGCGCGGATCTGCGCCCGATCACCGCGGAGCTGCACCGCATCCACCGCTCCTTCGAGCGCCACCTCGAGGCGCTGCAGGACGGTGTGCTCGACGTGCGCATGGTCCCGCTCGGTCAGACCTTCGATCGCCTCGCGCGCGCCGTGCGTCAGGTGGCGCGCGAGCACGACAAGGAGGTGCGCCTCGTCGTGAACGGTGGCGACACCGAGATCGACAAGCTGATCGTCGAGGAGCTGATCGACCCGCTCCTGCACCTCATCCGCAACGCCGTGGGCCACGGCATCGAGTCGCGCGAGCTGCGCGCCCGCCTCGGCAAGGACCCCACCGGCATCATCGCGCTGAACGCGTACCAGAAGGGAAACCACGTCGTCATCGAGGTCGAGGACGACGGCGCGGGCATCGACGTGCAGCGCGTGCTCGCGCGTGCGGTCGAGCGCCACCTCGTCGACGTCGGCACGGCGCGCGAGCTCGACGATCACGCGATCCGTCAGCTCGTCTTCCTGCCCGGCTTCTCGACCGCCGAGGAGGTGACCGATCTCTCGGGGCGCGGCGTGGGCCTCGACGTCGTGCGCACCAACATCGGTCGGCTCGGCGGCGTGATCGATCTCCACAGCACGACGGGCATCGGCACCAAGTTCACGCTCACGCTGCCCATCACCCTCGCGATCCTCTCGGCCCTCGTGATGCGCGTGGGCAACCACACCTTCGCGATCCCGCTCACGGTGGTGCAGGAGGCGCTCTTCCTCGAGCCCGGCGCGATCCGCGTCGTCGACGGGCGCGAGATGGTGACCCTGCGCGGCCAGAGCCTGCCCGTCGTGCGGCTCGCGGAGCTCTTCCACATCGGGGATCCGCACCGACAGCGCGGCTACATCGTGGTGACCTCGCTCGGCCAGCGGCGTCTGGGCATCGTGGTCGACGCGCTCGAGGGACAGCAGGACATCGTCACCAAGCCGCTCGGGCCGAGCCTCCAGTCGGTGCGCGGCTTCGCCGGCGCGACCGATCTCGGTGATCAGCGCGTCGTCCTCGTCCTCGATGCGCCCGCGCTCCTCGACGAGGTGCTCTCGTCCGATCCACGCCTCTCGGGGGCCGCATGAGCCAGGATCCCGCACGGCCTCCGGTCCCGGCATCGCAGGCAGGCAGCGCGCTCGCGCCGCCGTCGGCCGGTGCGCTCGCGGCCTCTCGCGTCGCGCTCGCGGCGGTGCCCTCGCGCGCGACCGAGACCACGCACGAGTACCTCGCGTTCGAGGTCTCGGGCGATCGCATGGCGCTGCCGCTCGCGGCGGTGAAGGAGATCCTGAAGCTCGCGCCGATCACGCCCGTCCCGCGCGCGGGTCGCGAGGTGCTCGGCATCCTCTCGGTGCGCGGGCGCATCACGACCGTCGTCTGCCTGCGCGCCAAGCTGGGGCTGCCCGAGCCGGAGCCCGGCTCGCGCTCGGCGCGCATCCTCCTCGTCGACCGCGGCGCCGAGATCCTCGGCCTCCGCGTGGACGCGGTGACCGAGGTGCTGCGCCTGCGCACGAGCGAGATCGAGCCCGCCGAGGTGATCGGCGCCGGCCTCGCGGAGCACGTGACCGGTCTCGGGAGACCGGGGGCCGCCTCGGGCGCCGACGTGGTGGTGCTGCTCGATCCCGTGGCCCTCTTGAGGTGATGGAGCGAACGTGTCGCGTGCGGTTCGTGAGCGTCGTCGTCGTGCGGCCGGGGTCGACAAGAACCTCGTCGGCTTCCTCGTCGGCGACGTCCAGTACGCCGTCGACATCCTGCGCGTGCGCGAGATCCTGCGGCCGCTGCCGGTGCTCGCGCTGCCGCACGCGCCGCCCGCCGTCGTCGGCGTGGCCGATCACCGGGGCGAGGTCGTGCCCATCCTCGAGGTCCGTCGCCGCTTCGGTCTCGAGTCCAAGACCGATGCGCGACGTGCGAAGTGGATCCTCGTCACCGTGGGCGGCCGCACCATCGGGCTCGCGGTCGACGCGATCACCGGCGTGCTCGCGGCCTCCGAGGTCGATCACCGCCCGCCGCCCGCGCTCGGCATGGGCGACACGGCGCGCGGGATCTCGTCGGTGATCTCTCACCAGAGCGGCCTCGTCTTCGTGCTCGACGTCGATCGCGTCGCGGCGCCTGCCCAGGTCGTCGACGTCGCGAGCGCGGCGCGGGGGGTACCGTGAAGGAGGCGCGATGACCGACGAGCACGACGACGTCGAAGCGCGCAGGCTCGAGGCGCTCGCGATGCGCCACGGGACCGTGGTGCCCGCGCGGCTGGCCGCGCTCCTCGGTGACGACGACTGGCGCGTCCGCAAGCAGGCCGCCGAGACGGCGTCCGAGATCCTCTCGGCGCCCGGCGTGCTCGATCTGCTGGCGGCCGGCGTGCTCGCGCCCGACGAGGTCGGCCTGCGCAACGCGTGCGTCGAGGCCTTCGCACGCGCCCCTCGCGCCGATGCAGCGCGCGTGGCCGACGTGCTCCGCGTGGCGCTCGTGCGTGGACCGCGGACGACTCGGAAGTTCGTCGCCGCAGCGCTCGTGGGTGGAGGCGAAGGCGCGATCGAGCCCCTCGCGCAGCTCGTGCGCGACGACGACGTGATGACCGCGTCGTGCGCGGTCGAGGCCCTCGCCGCCCTCGCGCGTCGCGGGGTCGAGGGACGAGCCGTCACCGCCGTGCTGCTCGAGACGCTCCGCCGCAGCGAGCCCGTGCTGCGCCTCGCGGCGCTCGATGGTCTCGCGGCGATCGGTGCGTCCGTCGAGGCGGCCGTGCTCGCGCCCCTCCTGGCCGAGCCGATCACACGACCGTCCGCGCTCCGGCTGCTGGCACGCGCGCGGGGCGGGACCGAGCGTGGCGGTCCCGACGAGGTCACGTCCCTCCTCCTCGCCACGCTCCCCCACGCGCGCAGCGCCGTGGAGGCCGCGCTCGCCCTCGCCGAGCGCAGCGATCCCGAGCGTCCGGCCGAACGTCGCGCGTTCGTCGTTCCCGCCTCACGCGCGCTCCTGGTCTCGACGTCGAGCTCGCTCGGTGACCCGGCGATCGCGGAGCTCGCCCGTGCGATCGGCGAGCGCCCGCTGCCCGAGGCACGAGCGCTCGTGCGCCTCGCGCTCGAGGCTCAGGAGCTGCGTCTCCTGCCCGCGATCGTGTCGCTGGGCGCGCGGGCCGAGCTCGATCCCGCGTGTCGCGAGGCCTTGGTCGCGCTCGGGGTGCGCGTGGTCGCACCGCTGCTCGAGATCGCGCGCGAGACGGCCGTCGAGGACGTGCGGGGGGCCTCGTGGGCGCTCGAGGTCGCGTCCGATCTCTGCGCGCTCTCGCACGACGGCGCGCACTTCCAGGCCGAGCTCCTCGCCGTGGCGCGTCAGCTCCTCGCCCAGGGCGAAGAGGTCGGTGCGCGCGCTGCGGCCGCCACGCTCGGTCGCTGGGGCGATCCCGACGACGCGCGCGCGCTCGCGGCCCGTGTCGGAGCGTACGGCACGGCATTCGAGGCCAACGCCGCACAAGCGGTCGAGTCGATCGCGTCGCGTGCCTCGGTCGAAGCGCGGCGCGCGATGCCGGAGCGGGTCGGTCGGCGCAGCCTCTCTTCGTCGGGGATGATCGCGCTGACGGATCTGCGCGCGCAGCTCGCCTCCGAAGATCCGGACGTGCGCGCGCAGGGCCTGGACGACGTCGCGATCGGCAGCGCCGACGAGCTCGAGCTCGCTGCGCTCGCGCTCACCGACGAGGACGAGCGCGTCGAGCTCGCGGCGTTGCGTGCGCTCACGCGCGTGCGTGGCCCCGAGCTGACGGACGCGGCCATCGCAGCGGTGACGATCGCCGCGCGCAGCGAGCTGCCGACCGTCCGCGCCGAGGCGCTCCAGACGCTCTCTCGGCTGGGCGCGTTCGCCTCCGGCCTTCACCTCGATCGCCTGCTCGCCGGTCTCGACGACGCGAGCCCACGCGTCGTGATCGCAGCCCTTCGAGCGCTCGGCTCCGTCCGGCCCGACGACCCGCGCCTCGAGGACGCGCTCGGGCGCACGGTCGCGCACGCCGACGCGGAGGTCGTCAAAGAGGCCCTGCTCGCGCTGCCGGAGACCGCCGTGATCGGTCACGCTGCGGGCGCGCTCGAGCACGATCACTGGAGCGTCCGAGCCCGCGCGGTGGAGGTCCTCGGCCGCGCCAGCGCGCTCTCCGGCGCTGCCCAGCGTGCCGAGATCCGACGCCTGCTCGAGGCGCGTCGTCCGCGCGAGACCGACGAGCTCGTCTCGCGCGCCATCGCGAGCGCGCTGACCGCGGGGGAGGGTGGATGACCTTCCTCCTCGACTCGGGGCCGCGGATGCGACGCGACGAGTTCCGCCTCCTGCGAGACCTCGTGAACAAGCGCTCGGGGATGTTCTTCGACGACGCGTCGTTCTTCGTCTTCGAGCGCCGTCTCCGTGAGCGCGCCAAGGCCCTCGGTGTCGGGGACTTCTCGTCCTACTACCAGTACCTGCGCTTCCACCCGCGCGGCGCCGAGGAGATCGACGAGGCCATCGACGCGCTCGTGACGAACGAGACGTACTTCTTCCGCGAGGAGTACCAGCTGCGGGCGTTCGGCGAGGACATCCTGCCGCGCCTGCACCAGCAGGCGGTGCGTGGTCACCGCAAGCGGCTGGTCGTCTGGAGCGCCGGCTGCTCCACGGGCGAAGAGGTCTACACCCTCGCGATCCTCGTGCTGCGGAGCCAGCTCTTCGATGGCTGGGACGTGCGCGTCTTCGGCAACGACATCTCCAAGCGCGTGCTCGGGATCGCGCGCCGCGGCAGCTACCCGAGGCACAGCTTCCGTGCGATGCCGCCGCTCTACGACGAGTACTTCGAGCCCGATCACAGTGTCCCGGGTGGAGGACGGCGCGTCGTGGAGCGCGTGCGGAACCTCTGCCAGTTCGGTCACTTCAACTTGCTCGAGCGCCAGCGCGCGTCGATCCTCGGTCGTGTCGACGCCATCTTCTGTCGAAACGTCCTCATCTACTTCGACCCGACGAGCCGACGCTCCGTGATCGAAGGCTTCTACGAGCGTCTGCAGCCTGGTGGCTACCTCATGCTCGGTCACAGCGAGTCTCTCCTCAACGTGTCGACGGCCTTCGAGCTCGCGCACCTGCCGACCGACATGGTCTACCGGCGGCCCGCGGGCTCGTCGTCGGTGCCGCCTCCGCGGCGCGAGGGGGACCGATGAGGCCCCTGCGTGTCCTCGTCGCCGACGACTCGGCGTTCAACCGGCGCACCATCGCCGACATCCTCTCGCAGCTGCCCGGTGTCGAGATCGTCGGCAAGGCCGTGGACGGCGAGCAGGCGCTGTCGCTCTCGTTCCTCGAGAAGCCCGACCTCGTGACGCTCGATCTCGAGATGCCGCGCATGGACGGCTTCACGTTCCTCAAGATCCTCATGGCGCGGCAGCCCACGCCCGTCATCGTGGTCTCGAGCCGCGGCGCGAAGGTCGACGTGTTCCGCGCGCTGGAGCTCGGCGCGCTCGACTTCGTGGTCAAGCCGTCCGGCGGCTCGCCGCAGGAGCTCGCGTCCATCCGCGACGAGCTCTCGGCCAAGGTCGCGATGGTCCGACAGCTCCGACCGCTGCGCGCGCCCGATCGCGTCGTCTCGAGCACCTTCCTCCGCGCCGCGACCGACGAGCGGCCGCCGCCGACCGACTCGATGCCCCGCAAGCTCGTCGTCATCGGCGCCTCGACGGGAGGGCCGCCCGCGCTCGTGCGGATGTTCTCGCGCTGGGGCGCGGATCTCCCTGCGGCCGTCGTCGTCGCGCAGCACATGCCCGAGCGCTTCACGAAGACCTTCGCCGAGCGCCTCGAGCGGCTCGGAGGTCTTCACGTGTCGGAGATCGAAGAGCGCGCGACGATCCGCGCCGGCCGCGCGTTCGTCTGTCCCGGTGGCCAGTGCGTCGAGGTGCAGGCGCGCCCGACGGGACTGCATCTGCAGGTCGTCCCACCCGCGCACGACGATCGCTACGTCCCGAGCGTCGATCGCCTCTTCCGCACGGCCGCGGAGGTCTTCGGTCCGCGCGTCGTCGCCGTCGTGCTCACGGGCATGGGAGACGACGGCACGCGCGGCGCGGCGGCAGTGCGCGACGCGGGAGGCCTCGTGCTCTGCGAGTCCGAGGAGTCCTCGGCGATCCACGGCATGCCCGGCAGCGTCGTGCGCGCGGGGCTCGCGCACGAGATCCTCGCTCTCCAGGCGCTCACCGAGCGCGTCGCCAAGCTCGTCCGCGAATGACGCGCTGCCACCACGAACGACCGCACGAACGACACGGCCCCACCTCGGAGAGGCAGGGCCGCAGCAGGCGTTCGGCGGGTCAGGCCGAGGCGGTCAGTTCGTGCCCTCGGTCGCGTCGTGCAGGGGGAGCACCCGCGTGAGGCCCACCTGGTTGGGCGAGCCCGGATCCTCGCGGCTCAGCACGACCTCGGTCGGCGAGATGCGATCGACACGCCAGTTGAGCGTGATGGGGACCGAGTCCGCACCGCCTGTGGACACGTACTCGGCGCGTCCGACGTAGTCGCCGCGGTGAACCGTGTGGCCCGTGCCCTGGCCGTCCAGGAGCATCGCGGACGGGTTCGCCACACCGCTGATGATCGCGATGAGGCGCATCTCGTCGACGCTGGTGGCGTCCATGAGCACGCGGCGCTGCACGCGCACGGGCCCGGTCGGCGTCCGCGGCACGAAGAGAGAGGCGAAGTTGCGGAACGGGTCCCGGTTGCTCTCGGCCTCGACGAAGTCCTCGTCGCGGTACGTCGGCAGCGAAGGCACGGCCGCCGCGGGCTCGACCTCTTCGACCGGAGGTGCGGCCGCGGGCGCCGTCGTGTCCGTCGGCGTCGGTGCGGGCGCCGCCGGAGGTGGGCCGCCGACGGCGATCGTCTCGCCGCCGCACGCGCTCAGCGCGAGCATCAGCGTCGCGGTCAGCCAGTGGCTCGTCTTCGTGGTGGCTCGTTCCATGTCAGCCTCCCGCCGCTGCGGCCGCGGCCGCTTCCGCGTCCGCATCGTTGGGGCGTCGATAGGTCGTCGCGAGGACCTCGACGGTGAGGACCACGTCCTCGTCGGTGACCGTCGGCTCGCTCAGGTGGATGTTCTCCATGCTGATCGCGCGCTCGAGGCGGCTCACGTTGTAGAAGAAGCGCGAGAGCTGGTGGTAGCGACCCGAGACCTCGAGCGCGACCGGCAGGCGCACGTACTGATCCTGCGGCTCCTCGGGGCGGGGCTCCACGAGCCTCATGCGCAGGCCGCTGATCTCGGCGAGGCGGTTGAGATCCTGGAGGAACGCGGCCATCTCGGCGTTCTCGGGGAGCACGCGCAGGTTCGCGCGGTCCAGGCCCTCGCGCGCGGCGAGCTCCTCGCGGAGCTGGAGGTACTGCGCCTGTCGCTGGCGCGCCTCGGCCATCCGGGTCTCGAGCTGCGAGTGCGCGACGCGGGCCGACGCGATCTCTTCTTCGATCGGTCCGTGGAAGGCCACGTAGTAGACGATGCCGATCGCGGCCAGGAGGAAGAGGCCGATCGCGCCCTTGGCTCCATCGGGGAGGCTGGCGAAGCCACCTTGTGTGGCCGAGGCAGAGGCTTTCGGGGGGGCAGGGGGTGCCATGGGGTCCTCGTGAAGGGCGTGGGACGCAGCTCGGGCGCGAGGCGCGAGCGCTCAGTAGTTCACCGTGGCGGCGAGCTCGAAGTTGATGACGTCGAGGTGCGTGTTCTCGTCCTGCGCGGCCTCGGTCTTGGTGAGCGTCACCTCGGCGAAGAGGTCCGAGAGCGTGAGGCGACGCAGGAACTCCGCGACGTCCTCGTTCGTCCGGCCCGCGCCGTGGATCTGCACGTGGCGCTGCTCTTCCGCGAACGACGTGAGCCAGAGCCGGTGCTGGTCCCAGCCGGAGTTGTAGCCAGCGAGGGGGTTGTTCCGCTGGATCTCCTCGAGGCGCTGCGGATCGATCGTGGGCCCGCCGCTCTCGGAGAGGATGTGCGCGAGCTCCATCATCACGCGCGTCGGGCCGAAGCGCGCACGCTGGAGGTCGTTGACGACGGTCTCGAGCGCGCGGCTCTGCTCGAGCTGTGCCTGGACCTCGTCGAGGTTCGCGGACTGTCGCTCGATCGCGGTGATCTCGGACTCGAGCTGCCGGTTCTGCGCGAGCTGCGCGTCGCGGTCCGAGGCGTACGACATGTACACGAAGAGCAGCGCGACCATGAGCACGCCGGAGGCGACCGCATAGCCGACGAACCAGACGGTCGGTGTCCCGGACGGGCCGCTCGACGACGCTTTGGCCTGCTTGCGCGCCGCAGGCAGGAGGTTGATGCGGATCATTGCGTCTTCTCCCGGTCCTTGCGGAGCGCGAGGCCGAGGGCAACCGGGCTCTGCGCGGCACGCGCCGAAAACAGGTTCGCGTCGACGGTCTTGGGGTCGATGCCGACCACCCGCAGCGGGTCGAGCACCTCGGCCTGCACACGCGCACGCTTCTCGATCGCGTCGATCAGGGCGCGGATGTTGGCGGTGCCGCCGGACACGTAGACCTTCGAGACCTCACCCTCGCCGCTGGTCGCGAGGTAGAAGTCGAGCGAGCGCTGGATCTCGCCGGCGAGCTGCTCGACGACCTGCTGGACGATGTCGGGGACCTCGCGGGGCACGAGGCCGCGGCCGTCGCCGCCGCACTTGTAGGCCTCCGCCTCCTCGGCGCTGATGCCCAGGTTGCGCTGGATCTCCTCGGTGATCGTGTTGCCACCGTTGGCGATGTCGCGCGTGAAGGCCGTCGTGCCCTGGCTCAGGATGTTGAGGGTCGTGAGCGAGGCGCCCACGTGGAGCAGCGCGACCGTCGTGCCCATCGCGGGCAGGCCGTAGCCCATCTCGAAGGTGTTCTGGACGGTGAACGCATCCAGATCGATCACCTTCGGCTTGAGCTTCGCTTCCACCGCGAGGTTGGTGAGGTCGTTGACCTCTTCCTTCTTCGCCGCCACGAGGAGCACGTCCATCTGACGCTGCTCCTGCCGCTGCTGGAGGATCTGCCAATCCATCTCGACCTCGGCGAGGTCGAAGGGGATGTGCTGCTCGGCCTCCCAGTTGATCTGCTCGCGCAGCTCCGCGGGGGTCATGAGCGGCATCGTGATCTTCTTGATGATCACGCTGTGCCCGCTCACCCGGAGCGCGACGTCACGGTTCTTCTGTTTGTGGAAGAGCTTGTCGAGCCCCTCCACGACAGCGCCGCTGTTGATGACGTGGCCGTCTACGATCGTCTGCGAGGGAAGCGGGTGGTAGCCGAAACGCGAGAGCGTTCGCTTGCCTCCACGGGCTTCCTTGATCTCGCAGAGCTTGATCGAGCTCGACCCGATGTCGACTCCGACGAGGTTCTTACCTTCCGACATCGGCGGGCATCACTCCTCCTCGCCGAACACACGTACGCGGTCCGCGAGGCTCAAACCCAAGGCCTCGAGGATCTTCCGCTTGGAATCCATGCGGCACCCGAAGCCCTTCTCGATCCGATCGATCGTCAACACCGAGAGGTTTGCTCGCCGCGCCAGCTCTGCCTTCGACATCATCCGCTCGATGCGGAGCTTCCGAAGGTTGTTCGTGTGCTTCTTGTCTTTCTGCGCCTTCGCGCGCGCCCCCTCGGAGGGGGCCCCGCGCTCCGACGTGATGTCGTCTTCTTCCTGAGCCGCATCCGGCTCCTTCGCCACGATCGCGCGGATCTCGTTGGCCGCTGCATCGTCACGCGACGCGATGGTCGCCGATGCAGTCCCGCCGCCGCCTTCCACACGGTGCACGTCCGCCCCCAGACCGCTCAGCGCAGTCCCGGTCGCGGTCGCGTCGCTTGCCGACGCGAGGGTCGATGCGCCCTTGGCGCCTTCGACCTCCATGCTCGTGTTCTCGTGCTCCATCGGGATCGATCAGTCCTGCGTCGCTGCGGTGCACACGCAGAGCGTGCGCGCCGTGCTCGTGCTCTTCGGTGTGGGGTGGCGAGCCACCTTCCACCCTTCTGCATGCAAATCCCGAAATCGTCAAGCAATTCGAGCTAATTCGCGTTCAATTACGCCTAAATTAGCTATCAGTGACCGATCACTTTGCACATACAACTCACCCACGACGGATCGCCGTGGAGGCTGACACGTCTTCGCAAACCACTCGGTTGTCAACGAACGAGGGGAACGATGGAATGCTCGCAGGACGCCCGGGCGAGATCAAAAAAAGCGTCTGCGCGCCGCCTCGCGTCTCCGAGCGCCCCTGCCCGACGGTTGCACGCGCGAAGCGCCCACGGTACCCGAGCGCCGATGTCGTCGCACCTTCGGAGCTCGTGGCGTCGCGTGCCGATCGTCGCGCTGGTGCTCGCAGTGATCACACTCGTGCCCGCCCTCGGCCACGCGCAACGCGTGCACGTCGTGCGCTCGGGGCAGAGCCTCGCGCGCATCGCCGCGCGCTACCAGGTCCGCGTCTCGGACCTCGCGGCGGCCAACGGGCTCGCGACGTCGGCATCCCTCCGGCCCGGTCAGGAGCTCACGGTGCCCGAGGCCAACGTGGCCTACGTGCAGCGGGGCCAGACGCTGAGCGACATCGCGCGCCATGCGGGCTGCACGGTCGAGGAGCTCGTTCGTCTCAATCGCCTGCGATCGGCGACCGGCCTGCGGGTCGGCCAGCGCCTGGTGCTGCCTGGCTACGAAGCGCCGCGCGGCGGTCGAGGTCCCCGCGCCGACCAGCCGCGGTGGGGGCGTCCGCGTGCGCCGGGGGTCGTCACGCTGTACCGCGTCGCCACGCGACAGCGCACGCGCTTCCGGCTCGTCGACCGCCGCGGTCGCGCTTCACGCGCCTCCATTCGCCGCATGGCGCAGCTCATGCGCCCGCGCGACGCGCGTCCGCGAGACCGCTTCCCCAACCCACCCGCGCGCCTGATCGAGATGCTCGCGCGCATCTCCGATCACTTCGGAGGGCGCGTCATCCACGTCGTGAGCGGCTTCCGCCATGCGGGCGGCTACACGCGCGAGACGAGCCAGCACACCCACGGCAACGCGCTCGACATCCGCATCGACGGAGTGCCCAACACCGAGCTGCGCGACTTCGTGCGCAGCACGTTCGATCGCGTCGGCGTCGGCTACTACCCCCGCAGCACGTTCGTGCACGTCGACGCGCGCGAGCGGAGCGCGTACTGGGTCGATTGGTCGCGTCCGGGGGAGGCGCCGCAGTACCAGCGCCGCGGTGAGGCGCCACCGGCCGACGCCGAAGGCGAGGATCGGAACACGGAGGGCGGCGAGGAAATGAGCGAGGAGGCCGAGCCGCCGCCGCCCGACGAGGAGCCGGCGCCTTCGGACGCTGCGACCGAGGCCGAGGCCCCAGTCGCCGAGTGATTCGGCCGGAGTCCGGCGGGGCCCCGCGCGACGCATCTGCTAACCTCCGCGCCATGCGGCCTCTGCCCTGGCTCGTGCTCGCAGCGCTCGCGCTCGGCGGCTGTCCGCGCGAGCTCGAGCCTCCGCCTGCTGCGGGCGATCCGTGCGTCGAGGTGAGCGACTGCAACCCGGACGGCATGAGCTGCGGCGAGCTGCGGATGTGTGTCGGTGGACGCTGCGAGGCCGAGCGCTCGCTGCGCGTGCCCTGCCGCTGAGCGTTCGACGCTCCGCGTCGATGGTTCTCGGTTCCCTCATCTCAGAGCATGAGTCACTTGCATTGACTCATGCTCTGACGTTTCTTGCCGGAGGGTCTGGCCGCAGCCCCTCCCTCTCGCCGAGTGAATCGGCGAGAGCCTCCCTCCCGCCGATTCGAGCCCGTGGCACTCGCATCGATC
>JBILLJ010000122.1:0-27052 GCA_044376125.1 Sandaracinaceae bacterium | reverse complement strand
GCCATCTGTCGCGCAGTCCAGATCGCGTTGCCGCGCTCGTCGCCCACCGAGATGTAGGGCGGGGGCTCGTCCCCCGCCTGCCCTCGTCCGACCACCTCGTCCGACCGTGGGCGTACGGCTCGCCGGACGCCGTGGAGGCCTATCGGACGTCCTACTCGGACATGCACGAGGTCAACCAGGTGGCCTCAGCCAAGTTCCGCAAGACTGGCAAGCTCGATGTGTTCCTCGCCGGCACGTTCGCGCCCTGGTCCTCGCGCCACACCCTCGTGACCCGAGCTCCGGGCGGCCACGGGGAACCCCGCGAAACCGGGCAAAAACGGCATCACGTCAACAGGCGCCCAGCAGCCCAGTGTTTTCGGCGACTTGCAACACCGGGAGTGACCCCATCACGCGAAGCGCCCAACCCCCTCAACCCCATCACGCGAAGCGCCCAACCCCCTCACGCGAAGCGCCTACAACCTCCTCCCCGGCCGCGCAGAACCCCGAGAAACTGGGCGAAAACGGCATCACGTCAATAGACGCCCAGCGGCCCAGTCTTTTCGAGGGGTTGCAAGGCCGGGAGTGACCCCATCAAGCGGAGCGCGACCCCATCAAGCGGAGCGCGACCCCATCAACCCCATCAAGCGGAGCGCGTAACCCCATCAAGCGGAGCGCGTATCGGGGAGGTGGGGGGTGTCAACGCAGCGCAGCGGCGTCCGCACTCGCACATCGTTGCCGGTGCTCCGCGGAGCGTTCAGAGAGTCGGAGCCCGAGGGAAGGACAACTTCGCCCGACGCTCGGCGAGAACGTCTCCGAGTCCGCGCTTCATCGAAGCCAGGCGCTCGCCGCCCCGAGGCTTGCCGCGAGGGCAGCAGCCAGGATTCCATCGCGCCAGATCGTCGCCGCGACCCTGCGGCTCTCCGCGGCGATGGCGTCCTCCACCTTGGTGGTGCTCAGATCCTCGTTCTCGAAGACCCCCGTCGCCGCATGGGCGACGCACGTGTTCCGACGCACCTGGAGCGCGGCGACGACTGCACCGCCCACGGGAAGCCCCAGGAGCAGGCGCACAGGCCAGCCAGCATCGAGCAGAATCAACGCTGCGAGCGTGAGCACCGACAGAACGGCCGCGGCCACCGCGGCCCACTGGCGTCTGCGGCGACCCGCTCCGCTGAGGTTCGGACGACAGAATCCCCCAACGACGCTCTCGGGCTCGGCCATGCGGTCTAGCGTGACACAGAGGCCGGCCGCCGCGGCAATGACGCGCCTCGGGACTGGAGGCGGTGGGAGTCGAACCCACAAGGGACCAGGTTTTAAGCCCGGCGCGTTTGCCGTTTCGCCACGCCTCCCGAGCCGCGAAATCTCGCATCGGGCCCTGCGAGGGTCAACGCGCCGGCCAGACGGGCTGACGACCAAGCGTGTGAGATCGCGACTCGGGCCCTTGGAATGGGCTCGCCCGTCAGTCGCTGCGGCGGCGCAGAAACAGGTTGAACTGCGCGCGCGCCTCGGGACTGCCGAAGAGCGCCGGGTGCCCTCGCCCCTCGAGTTCGAGGAACTCACGCTCCCGGCAATCGGTACACGCCTCCAGCCGCTCGCGAAAGATCGGCCACGACCTCATCTGAATGGGTGAATCGTCGAGGCCCTGGACGAAGAGGATGTTCGACCGGTGTCCGGACGTGAAGGACAGCAGCGAGCGCGCCATGTACGGGTCGGGGTTCGTGGAGGGAAGCCCGTAGGCCTCGGCGAGCAGTCCGCACGTCACTCCGGGCTCGAGCCGACCGGACTCCTCGAGCCCGCAGCGGAACGCAAGGTCGAGCGGCCCGGGGGCGTTGGCGATCACCCCATCGACCGCGTGCATCGTGTTGAGCCGTGTGACCAGATAGCCGCCCTGGGAATGGCCCGCGAGGAACACGCGATCGACGGTCATGCCGAGCTCTTCACCCGCATGCCGCTGCACCCACAGGAGCGCAGCCTCCGCGTGTGCGACGTTGTCGCCGAACAACAGCCCCTCCTCGGGGTAGGCCACACTGACGAGCAGCATGTCGTCGCGGTCGAGGATCTCCCGGAAGGCGTCGAGCGTGTCCCGCGCAGCCTGGACGACGAGCCGATCGTAGCCAACCGTGCCGTGGTAGAGCAGCAGCGCGTCGGCCACGTCGTTGGGGGGACGATCGACGATGGCTTCCACCCGGACGCCGTCGGCCTCGAGGGTGAGCTGCCGGGCGCGGTCACCGGCGTCCTCATTCGGGTCGGCGTCCTCGACCTCGCGGGCGTCCGGGACCTCGCCTCCGGAGTCTTGCCCCGCACCGCCGCCATCGTGCGACGCGACGACGACGCTTCCGTCGCAGCCCGCGAGAGCGCACCACGCAACCCAGATGCCTTCTTCGAGACTGCGGGCGAACAGCGACTGCGTGCGGCGGTTCCTCATGGCGCTCCTTTCGACGAGACTCCTCGAACGAACCACGGCGACCTTGCCGAATCCTGAAGCGTAAACCGAAGCGCGGACGTCGCGTCACGCGAGACAGATCCCTCGGAGGCCCTCTGGCTCGGGCCGCGAAGCCCACCCTGTCGGTTGCTCCTATGTGGGCCCTTGCCGGAGCACATGCTCGATGCCCGCGCGAATGGCTGCGATCTGCGCCGCGTTGCAGACCGCGGGGCTCACGCGCGGGCTGTCTGGATAGACCTCCGTCGTGGTCGTGAAGCGTGCGTCGGTCGCGCCTGCGCAGAGGCCCAGCGCTCTGCACGCATAGAGGACCACCCCTCGCGAGACGACCGACTCCCCGATCAGCTTTCCCTCCGGATCGGCAGGCGCAATGTGCGTGATCTTCTCGACGGCCTCGAGGATCGCGGCCTGGAACAAGGGCTCGGGCTTGGCGGCGTCGTCGACCAGGTAGAAGCCGTCGGGGATCGCCCCCGGCTGGAACACCTGGCCATCGCGCGCGGCGAGCGCGGGACGGAACTCGGACTCGTCGGTGTCGGTGGTCTCGTGGAGATCGATGTGCATCGCGAAGCGTCCAGGCGTCGAGGCGACGAGCCGCAGAAGGGCCATCGACTCAGGCGCGGAACCGTCAGCGCGGAAGGACCGGTTCGGATCGACGGCGTCGGGGTTCCATCGCTGGATCCGCTCATAGGACCAGGGGCTCACGCAGGGCGCGACGAGGAGGTTGGCGCGACCGGCATACGAATCGCCATGCGACTCCAGGAACCCGAGCGCTCCGTGCACTCCGCTCGTCTCGTAGCCATGCACGCCGCCGGTGACGAAGAGGACCGGGAGGCCGGCATCCCAACGCCGCGAGCGGACCGCGTGGAGCGCGAAGATTCCGTCAGCTCCGCAGTCGAGCCGCCCATACTCGCTCACATCGAAGCGTGACCGCAACCGGTCGAGCGGACGGACCACATCGTCCTCGTAGCTGCGATGCTTGCGTTGACGCGCACGCCAAGCGGCACGCTCCGTCTCTCCCCAAGGCACGCCGGGAACACCGATCGGGTAGGTCATCGCCCGAGCCTGCGTCGTCGTCGCGGGCGCGGCCAGCCACTCCTGCCCCGCCATCCCGAGAGGCGACCTCCGCATGGAGGGGACGTACGAAGACGCCGCCCCTCGGTGGCCCGGGGGCGGCGTTCTCATTGCTGGGGCAGGATTTGAACCTACGACCTTCGGGTTATGAGCCCGACGAGCTACCAGACTGCTCCACCCCGCGTCGTTTGGGGAGCCGGTTTGTAGAGGACCGCAGGCCGCTTGTCAACGTTCGTCGTGTACTCACTCGTCGATTGCGAGCGGACCCTTTCGCTTCGGCGCGGCTGTGTCGCGCGCCCTGCGGTACGGCGTGAGGTAGTTCTTCTTGAGCTTCTCGAGCTCGTCATCGCTGAGCTCTCGCAGCTGGCCAGGGCGCAGGCCGTCCGTCGTGATCCCTGCGAAGCTGAGGCGCGCGAGGCGCAGGACGGGGTGACCGACCGCCTCTCCCATACGGTGGATCTGACGGTTGCGGCCTTCGTAGAGGGTGATCTGCAGCCACGTGTTGCGATCCTCCTCGCGGAGGACGAACACGTCGGCGGGCTTGGTCTTCTCGCCGTCGTCGAGCACGACGCCGTTGCGGAGCGCCTCGAGCGACTCGATCGCGACCATGCCGCGCACTTTCGCGACATAGGTCTTGGGTACGTCGCGCCTCGGATGCAGAAGCGCGTCGGTGAGCTCCCCGTCGTTCGTGAGGAGGAGCGCGCCGCTGGTATGGAAGTCCAGGCGGCCCACCGGATAGACGCGCGCGGTGACGTTCTTCACGATGTCGGCGAGGCTCGGCCGCCCCTCGGGATCCCGGAGCGTGCTCACGACCGCGCGCGGCTTGTGGAGCATCAGGTAGATCGGCTTCTCGAGGACGATGCGCTTGCCGTCGACTTCGATCCGGTCGCGGCGCGGGTCTGCGCTCGCGCCGAGCTCTTCGACGATCTTGCCGTTGACGCGGACCTTGCCGGCTGTGATGAGCCCCTCGGCGGCGCGGCGCGACGCGATACCGGCGTGCGCAAGGATCTTCTGCAGACGTTCTTTCATGGTCTCCTGCTCGTCTCGACGACGATCGTTCTCGGCCGAGGCGGACCCGGGCCGGGTCGCCGCGGCACGTGCTGCGCTCGGTCAGCCTCGCGCCCGGTGGGCCCTGTTCAGCCGTCGGCCGGCGCAGCGCCCTCGGCCTCGCCCTCGACGCCATCGAGCGCGCTCGGGCCCTCGCCGGGCGCGGGAGCGCGATCGTGGTCGCGGTCCCAGCGGTCGACTCGGCCGTCACCGTCGATGTCCGTACCCATCCGCACCATGCGGCCTCGCTCGAAGTACTCCCAGCGATCGGGGTGCCACTGTGTCGGTGTGCTGCGGCCCGCGAGGTCGCGCTCGGCGCGAAGGGGCTGCCCGTTGTCGTCGAAGAAGACCTTCATGTCGACGCGACCATCGGCGTTCTCGTCGACCTCTTGCCGGACGATGCGACCGTCCTGGAAGAAGGTGATCGTGTCGATCTGACCGTCGAAGTTGCGGTCGGCTTCCTCGCGGATCGGACGCCCCTCGTCGTTGTAGTGTCGGACCACGTCCTTGGTGCCGTCGCCGTTGAGGTCGGCCTCCCGACACGTGAGCACGAGCCGGATGAGCGGAGGGTCACCCGCGCGTCGAAACACCCGGCGCACGTCGGGGATCTCGTCGCCGGAGGTGTCGTACTCCGAGACCTCGCGGTCGGTCCCCTCGGTCTCGCATCGGCCGCGATCGTCGACGCGCTCGCCTGGTGTGGTCGGTCGCGCGGCGCGACGGCGAGCGGTGCTGCGCCGCTGGTTGTTGCCGCCGCAAGCGGAGACGGGAGCGAGGCAGAGCATCGCGAGCGCCGTGATGGCGAGGAGCGGGGAGCGTCTCACTGCGTGTCTCCGGTCGTCGGGAGCGTGCCGTCCGCCGCGCCCGCCGGGATCGTGCCGTCGGCCGCGTCGCCCGGTGGTGGGACGGTTCCGTCGGCGCTGCCGTCCGGTGCGAGCGGCAACCTCGCCATCTGCACGCAGTGCGGCGCGCGGGTGCCGCCCGGGAAGTTCTGCGCCGAGTGCGGCGCAGCGATGGGGCCGCCCCAGCCCAAGCCGTGCACGGGCTGCAGTCAGATGAACCCGCCGGGCGCGAAGTTCTGCGCCAACTGCGGTACGCGCGTCCCGGTGTGACTGCGGGCGCGCGGAGCGCGCGCTGCGGGCGCGGGAGGCGGCTCTCGCCAACCGACCGTCGACTGCGGCGCGCGCGACGGCACGCAAGACCCCTGTGTGGCCGAAGTGGCGCGAGAAACCGCGAGGATGCGTGCGCTCCGCGCAGCCTGCGCGCTCCTCGGGTGCGCGCTGCTCGGCATCGCGGTGCCGTACTCGATGGGGAACACCGGCTGCGCGACGGAGCGGACGCTCGATGGCCCGGGGGAGCCCTGACCTCGAGGTTCATGCCCGCGCGTCACTGGCGTCGAGAGAACGTGGCTGGCGCGACGAAGAGTGGGGCTGAGGTGCCGAGGTCCCAGTAGGGCTCGCATCGTTGGGGGACCACCTCCTCGAGGGTGCCGGGCCCGGGGCAGCGGAACACTCGTAGTTGGATCGGAAACGCGACCTGGGCAGCGTCATCGGGCGCATACACGCACGACCAGCCAGCGCCGTCGCATCGTGGGTCGCCGCACCGGAGGTGTCCCACCTGAAATCGGGAGCCGGAGCCCTCGAAGGACGAGAAACTCGCCGAGAGACGGCCCTCGACGAAGCACTCTCCCGCATCGCCGGGCTCCTCGCCCCCCCGGGAGACGAACGACAAGTCTGTCATGTGAATCCCCTCGGGCGCGCTTCTGCCGACGCGGAAGCTGGTGAGGCTCCCTGCGTCGAGCGTGAAGCGGCTCGCCGTCGAGGGCGCGAGCGCTCGCTCTTGAACGTGCGCGCGTCCGGACTCGTCGATGCGGTCGAATTCGAGGGGGATCTCTCGGACCTGCGGGACCTCCAAGCGCAGGGGATCACTCGATCCCGCCCCCCAGAGAAAGGTGTTCTCGAAGGCGCCTGCCTCGATCGGGTAGGCCCGCTCCCCGACGTACAGCGTCGCGGGGACGAAGGCGGTCGGGTAGTTGAGAACGAAGTAGCCCTCCCTCTGGGCGACCGCACACGCTTCGGGCGTGATGTCCCGGTCGAATCCCCAACGGCCATCGGTGCGAGCGAGCCCCAGCGTGTAGCGGTGGCGTTCTCGCGCCCAGACGGCAGAGCCCGAGCCCGGGCCGAGCATGGTCACTTCGCGTGTCGTGCCGGGGGCACACACCTCCTCTCGCACCCGCGAATACCATGCGGCGGTCGTCGTCCCGGTGCAGGCAGCGACCGCTTCACTCTGGGGGTCGAAGACCGCGAGCGGGTCACCCACGCCAGCGCAGAGAGCGCCCTCGAATCGGTCGAGGAATGCAGCGGGAGTCTCCTCGGCGGCCGGCTCGGTCGCGGCCGCAGCCGCGACATGGCTGGGGCCTACGGGAGCAGCGGCGTTGGCGCAGCCCGACGTGAACACCGCGAGCAGCGCGACCACCCGGCACGAATGGGGGACAGACGCCGAAGGGTCGTTGATGGCGTGCATGCAGCGCAGGGTCTCAAGGCCGGTTCTGACCTTCAAGGCCTGCAAGCACGGGCCCCGTCAGAGTCCGAGGTCCAACCCCTGGTCTTCGAGGGCCTTGCGCGCCCTGGCTGCGGCGGCGATCGGGCGGATCGTGAACGGCGCCAAGGCGGCTGCGATCCACGCGAAGACCAGCGTGCCGAGCTGCATGCACGAGAAGATCGCGAAGACGACGTTCGCCACCACCCACGCGGTGACCATGAGCGCGATCGACACCGAGAGCGCGGTGCCGAGCACGCCCCACGGGGCGCGGACGCGGACCACCTGCGCGGCGCTCACGACCTGAAGCACGCCCAGGGGCACGAACGCCCAGTTCGCGTACTGCACCAGGACCAGCTCCCCGAAGAAGCGCACGCTGAGAAGGAGCTGCACCGCGGAGAGGGCGAGGTAGAGGCCCGAGACCAGCTGGAACGCGGCCGCGACGCGGACGAGGAAGGGCGCGTTCAGCGCCTGCACGTTGGAGAGGTCCGGCTCGCTCATGCGGTGGACTCTGCCATGGGTGAGCCCGGCACGGCATTCCCGCGCGACGCGCTGGGGAACCCCCCTCGGACGAACTCCCTCCCGGTGATGGCCGGACGCAGCGCGGACCGTATAGTCCGGGCCCCATGCGCCCTTCGCTCCTCCCTGCGCTCGCCACGAACGGCCTGAGCTTCGACGACCTCTTCCGGCCCGACGCGCTCGCCGCGCTCGATGCGCGCTTCCTCGCGGAGCTGTCGAGCGTCGCGCCCGAGACGCACGCGCGCCTCGTCGCGTACCGCGCGTGCAAGGGCGCGGGCATGGAGGCCGAGGCCGTGAGCGAGGTGCTCTGCGAGAGCGCGCCGTTCCTCGGCGACTTCGTCGCGCGCCTCTTCGGGGTCGCGAGCGAGCGACGCGCGCTGATGACCGACGCGGATGACGTCACGCCGATCTTCCGCATGCAGGACCAGCTCGTGAAGCGGCGCGCGATCAAGCGCGGCGAGCTCGCGTTCGATGCGGCCGTGGACGCGGAGGTTCGCCGCGCCTTCGCCGCGCTCGGCGTGGACCCGGAGAGCGAGCTGTCCGTCGCGCGCCTCGCGTGCGAGCTCCTCGACCTCGAGATCGACCTCAAGCGCGCCGAGCTGCCCGAGGATCGCGCGCGCCGCTGCGCCGAGATCGCAGCGGCCTTCGGATTGGAGGCGGGCGGTCGTGAGGGGGACAAGACCGTGGTCGGGCGCGGGCTCGAGCGGCTCGAGACCTGGCTCGTCATGCGCAAGCGAGAGCTCGGCGACTGGATGGCGTTCCGCCTCCCGAAGTCGAGCAGCCACGACAAGCTCGTCCAGATCCGCCGCCCGAGTCAGGAGCGTCCCGAGGAGCTCGTGACGCCCGAGCACCACGTGCGGCACCGCGACGGCTTCAAGCTCACCGATCAGCGCATGAGCCGCCTCGAGGTGCGCAACGAGGTCGAGTACTGCCTCTACTGCCACAACCGCGACAAGGACTCCTGCAGCAAGGGCTTTCGTACGAAGGAGGGCGCGTACAAGCCGAGCCCGCTCGGCGTGCCGCTCACGGGCTGCCCGCTCGACGAGAAGATCTCGGAGGCGCACCTCGTGCGGCGCAGCGGCGACGCGATCGGGGCGCTCGCGCTCATCGCGATCGACAACCCGCTCATGCCGGGCACCGGCCACCGCATCTGCAACGACTGCATGCGCGCCTGCATCTTCCAGAAGCAGGACCCGGTGAACATCCCGCAGATCGAGACGGGCATCCTCACCGACGTGCTCGCGCTGCCGTGGGGCGTGGAGATCTACGGCCTCCTCACGCGGTGGAACCCGCTCAACGCGCGTCGGCCTTCGCCGCGGCCGTACCACGGACACGACGTGCTCGTCGTGGGCCTCGGGCCCGCGGGCTACACGCTCGCGCACCACCTCGTGCAGGAAGGCTTCGGCGTCGTCGGCATCGACGGCCTCAAGCTCGAGCCGCTGCCGGGCAAGCTCCTCTCGGAGCCGATCGAGCGCTTCGCCGATCTCTGCCAGGAGCTCGACGAGCGCACGCTCTTCGGCTTCGGCGGCGTGAGCGAGTACGGCATCACGGTCCGGTGGGACAAGAACTTCCTCACGCTCCTCTACCTGACGCTCGCGCGCCGCGAGAAGCTGCGCCTCTTCGGTGGCATCCGCTTCGGCGGCACGATCACGCTCGAGGACGCGTGGCGTCACGGCTTCCACCACGTCGCGATCGCGGCGGGCGCGGGCAAGCCCACGATCGTCGACGTCGAGAACAACCTCGTGCGCGGCATCCGCAAGGCGAGCGACTTCCTCATGGGCCTGCAGCTCACGGGCGCCGCGAAGCGCTCGACGCTCACGAGCCTCCAGGTGCGGCTGCCGGCGATCGTCATCGGCGGCGGACTCACCGCGATCGACACGGCGACCGAGCTCCGCGCGTACTACGTCGTGCAGTGCGAGAAGGTGCTGGCCCAGTGGGAGCTCGCGACCGATCGCGACGCGGGCCGCGAGGCCACGGCGCTCGCGCGCTTCGACGCCGAGGAGCGCGGCATCCTCGAGGAGCTGCTCGCGCACGGCCGCGCGATCCGCGCCGAGCGCGAGCGCGCCAGCGCAGAGGGCCGCGGCCCGGACTTCGACGGCCTCATCGAGTCGTGGGGCGGCGTGACCATCGCGTACCGCAAGCGCATGGAGGACTCGCCCGCGTACCGACTCAACCACGAGGAGATCGCGGAGGGCCTCGAGGAGGGCATCCGCTTCGCGGAGAACCTCTCGCCCGTCGCGGCGCTCAAGGACGAGCACGGCGCGCTCCGGGCGATGACGTTCAAGCGCGCCGACGGAACGACGATCGAGCTACCGGCGCGCACCGTGTGTGTCGCGGCGGGCACCTCGCCCAACACCACGTACGAGCGCGAGCGGCCGCGCTCGTTCGGCCTCGACAAGAAGGGCTTCTTCGAGGCCCACCGCGCGGTGCGCCGCGACGACGGCACGATCGCGCTCGAGAAGAGCGCGGGCGCGAGCGCGGGACCGAGCGCCGGCTTCTTCACGAGCTACCTCGACGAGGCGGGGCACACGGTCAGCTTCTACGGCGACAACCACCCGATCTACGCGGGCAGCGTCGTGCGCGCGATGGCCTCCGGCAAGGACGGCCACCAGGCCATCGCCGCGCTCTTCGCGCCGGACATCGATCGCGCGCTCGCCGAGCGCGATCAGGCCGCGCGCGACGCGCAGTGGGCCGCGCTCTCGGCGCGCCTGCGCGACGACATCCGCGCGACCGTCGTGGAGGTGAACCGCCTCACCAAGACCATCGTCGAGGTCGTGGTGCACGCGCCCGCGCAGGCGCGTGGCTTCCGACCCGGACAGTTCTATCGCCTCCAGAATTTCGAGAGCACGGCGCGCGTCGTCGAGGGCACGAGCCTCCTCATGGAGGGCCTCGCGCTCACGGGCGCGTGGACCAAGCCCGACGAGGGCCTGCTCTCGATGATCGTGCTCGAGATGGGCGTGAGCTCGCGCCTCTGCGCCTCGCTGCAGGTGGGCGAAGAGGTCGTGGTGATGGGACCGACCGGAGCGCCGACGGAGATCGGCGAGCACGAGACGGTGCTCCTCGCGGGCGGAGGCCTGGGCAACGCAGTGCTGTTCTCGATCGCGAAGGCCCTGCGCGCGGCCGGCAGCAAGGTGATCTACTTCGCGGGCTACAAGCACCCCTCGGACGTCTTCAAGCGCGACGACATCGAGGCCGCGACGGACCAGGTGATCTGGGCGAGCGACGTGGGCCCCGCCATCGAGCCGCGTCGCCCGCAGGATCGCTCGTTCGTGGGCAACATCGTGCAGGCGATGCTCGCGTTCGCCGAGGGCCAGCTCGGCCCGCAGGTCGCGCCGCTCTCGGAGGTCAAGCGCGTCATCGCGATCGGCAGCGATCGCATGATGGCCGCGGTCGCCAAGGCGCGGCACGGCGTCCTCAGGCCGCACCTCGCGCGTGAGCACGTCGCCATCGGCAGCATCAACTCGCCGATGCAGTGCATGATGAAGGAGGTCTGCGCGCAGTGCCTCCAGCGGCACATCGACCCCGCGACCGGCAAGCCCAAGAGCATCGTCTTCACGTGCTTCAACCAGGACCAGCCGCTCGACGAGGTCGACTGGCAGAACCTGAACGATCGCCTGCGCCAGAACACCGTGCAGGAGAAGCTCGGCAACGCCGTGCTCGATCGCCTGATCGAGAAGTCACCCGACATCCTCCGCGTCTGACGCGCTCAGAGACCGAGATCGAGCTCGACCTCAGCGGCCAGCACGTAGCCTTCGGGCTGGCTCTCGATCACGTCGCGAAGGCCGAGCTTTCGGAGCTCGGCGAGCGCGACGTAGAGTCGCGTCTTGCCGGTGCGGCGGGGCAAGCGCTCGTCGGGCCAACCTGCGGCGACGAGATCCTCGCTCGGTACGCTGCGCTCCTCGAGTGCTCGCTGCGTCAACAGCCACAAGAGCCGCGCGAGCAACGGACGCGCAACGAGGCTGATGGGCTCGCTGCCCGCGAACCGAAACCGCACACCGCCGGGCGCCACGCCCAGCCGAGGGCGAGGCGGGCTGACGACGCCGTCGCGCCGAGCACGCTCGCGGAAGGTGGGCGCGATGGCTTCGAGCCGCGACTCGACCAGGTGGAGCACGATCCGCAAGTCGTCGGACACGTCGAGCATCTTCGGACGATCCTGGCTCGTGCCCGGACCGACACGGAGCGCACGCACACGGGCGATACGCTGCGTGAGCCCGAGCATGCGACCGAAGGCGCGATCGACCTCCCCCGCCGCGATCGCGGCCCGCGCCTCCGCGAGATCGACGAGGCCCGCGAGCACGTCGCCCACGGCCGCATAGACGCCATCGAGGTGCGAAAGCCCCTCGGACACGAGGCGGTGGGCCTCTTCGAGCCTTCCCAGCTCCGCCAGGCTCACCGCAGAGAAGAGGCTGAAGAAGCCTGCCGCACGGACATAGCCGGCGGCGCGTGCGAGCTCGATGGCGTGAGCCGCGAGCCCGGCCGCCTCGTGGGGCGCGCCGCGCACCAGCTCCGCGAACGCGCGGTAGCCGATGGCGACGGCTTCGAGCCTCGACATGCCCAAGGCACGGGCTCGGATGGCCGCATCGGCATAACGAGCCGAAGCGACCACCGGCTCGCCACGTTGGAGCGCGATGGTGGCCAACGTCGCAGTCACCTCGGCGACCGTGCTCTGGGCGCCGAGCCGCGTGGCCTCGCTGGCGGCGCGATCCGCCAGCGACTCGGCCTCGGCGATCTGACCAATCGAGCCGTGAAGCGCGGCGAGCCGGTGCATCGCCTCGAGCGCGCCTCGTTGCTCTCCGATGCTCTCGAGACGCTGGCGCGCTCGCTCCCACGCGACGCGCGCCTCGACCATGCGAAACGCCTTGTAGTGCTCCTGCGCCATGGCCGCGAGCGCTTCGGCGGAGCCGCGGAGATCGCCCGCTCCTTCGCACGCGAGCACGAGCGCGCGGAGCGCATCGATCGCGTCGGGTACGTTCGAACGCCCTCGCGCGTGAGCGCGGGCCTTGGCCGCGACGAGCGCATCGGCCGTGCCCTCGGTGCGCTGCTGCGCGCGATCGAGCAGCGCGAGCTCGTGGACGGACGCGGCGCGTTGTCCCAGCGTCGCGACGAGCCGCGCTGCGAGCGCGGCGAGGACACCCGGCTCGGTTGCCGTGCTCAGGGCCCGCTGCAGATCGGCACGACGCGCGCTCGGCAGCCGCGCGACCACGGAGGCGAACGCCGCCTCCAGTGCCTCGCGCCGTGACGGGGGCAGAGACCTCGAGGCCGACGCACCGAAGGGGCCGAGCACGAAGAGCTGTCCCTCGTCGTCACGCTGCAAGAGCGATTGATCGCGCAGCCCGAGCAGGCGCGCCTCGGCGTCCGAGGCAGGCGACACCGCGCGCAGCAGCGTTTCGGCCTCTTCGCTGTCGAAGGGTCCGCGGAACGACGCGAGGGCGGCGAGCGCCTCGACATCGTCTGGGCTCGCGAGCTCGAGCGCTCGATCCGTCGCGCGATCGAGCATTCCGTCACGCTCGTCCGCGAGCTTCGCGGCGAGAACGGTCGGGCTCAACACGCGAAGGCGCATGGCTGCGAGCTCGATCGCTTGAGGCAATCCCCCCGTCGCTTCGACGATTCGCGCGATCGCGTCTCGATCGGGCTCATCCATTCGGAGCCCGGCGTTGCTTCGCGCCCGCGCGACGAGGAGCTGGGCCGCGAAGGCGGGCGCGAGCGGCGCGAGCTCGAGCAGACGAGCCCCCGGGATGGGCAGTGCGCGCCGCGTGACCATCAGCGTGCGGGCCTCCGGCGCGAGCAGACGGAAGGCCTCCACGAGCTCGATCGTCGCCTTTGCGATCCGCTCCGCGTCGTCGATCACGATCAGCCCATCGGGGAGCGTGAGCGCGAGGGCCTCGACGCGATCCGCGCGCTCTTCGATGCCCATCGCGCCGGCGATCTCGGCGAACGGCTCCTCGACCTCGGCCGCCGAGACGGTCCGGACGCGCCGCCCCATCGCTCGCTCCCGGCGTGTGAACTCGGAAACGAGCGCGGTCTTGCCGACCCCCGTCGGACCGAGCAGCTGCAGGATCTCGGCTTCCTCCAGCGCGCGGCGCACACGATCGAGATCGTGGTCCCGACCGATCAGCCGCGGCAGAGGCGAGGGCGCGTCCGAACCCATGAGCCCCAGCATAGACAGAATCGAAGATGGTGTGGGCGTCCGGGCGGGATCCAAGGCCTCCCACGCGGCCACGGAGACCGTCGCCAGCGTAGGATCGCCCCAGTCTTCGGGGCTCCCGACGATCTCAGCAGCGGCCTTAGGAGGTCCCGCGCCACCGTTGGCGCATGGCCCAGCTTCATCCTTCCGGTCCGAGCCTCCTCGTGGCGAGCGCGATCTCGGCCACGCTGTTCGCGTTCGCATCCAGCGCCTGCTCTCGACAGAGCATGGCCGTGGGGCCGGACGCGCGGTCCGCGGGCGCGACCGACAGCGGAACCGCCACGGACGCCGGGGGCCTCGCGACGGACGCGGGACCGGAGGATGCACGCCCCACCACGAACGACGCGGCCATGCCTCTGGTAGAGCCGTGCAACGGGCTCGACGACAACGCCGATGGTCGCGTCGACGAGTCGTGCCCGTGCGCCGACGGCGAGGAGCAAGCCTGTTTCGTCGGGACACCCGCCCTCGCGGGTGTGGGCGCGTGCGCACGAGGCGTCCAGTCGTGCGAGCTCGATCGGGAGTTCGGGACGTGGGGAGCGTGCACGGGCTCGGGGAGTCCGACCGACGAGACGTGCGGCAACGAGATCGACGACGATTGCGACGGCGTCGCGGACGAGGGCTGCATCCCGTCGGACTGTGCGCCTGGCGACATCCCGGAGCCGGAGGTCTGTGGCAACGGTGTGGACGAGGACTGTGATGGCCTCATCGACGAGTTCTGCGAATCGGGTCGCGCCGTCGGACGCGCGGTGCGCTTCGGCGCGGGACGTCTGGTGGTGTGGGGTGACGAGCACGTCTTCTTCGACAGCTACGGGGATCCGCCCCGCGCCTTCTGGCGACAGATGCTGGGCTGGCTGGCGAACGGCGATACCCGCGTCGTGACCAACCGCGCACTGCCTGACGCGGTCATCGCCGATGCGCGTGCAGACGGGCTGACCATCACGTCCAGCTTCGACTCGGGCTTCGATGCCAGGGCCGATGTCCTCGTGCTGGTCGGCTCGACGGAGGTCGACCCCGTCGCGCTCGCCGATTGGGTCTGGGCCGGTGGTGGGCTCATGGTCCTCTCGGTCGGCTTCGGCGACAGCTTCGAGTGCGACGGTCTGAACAACCCTCTCTTCGAGCTACCGATTCAGTTCAACTGCGACGATCCCGCACCCTGGGGGCCCGTCGACCGCCTGTTCCCGCACCCCACGACGACAGGTCTGCCGCTCGACGCCGCGCCCTTCGTCAACGGTCGATGGGTCGTGGAGCAGCCGGACGTCGGCAGCACGGTCCTCGCAACGGTGGCGCCATGAGCGGCGGTGGCGACAGGAGCACGAAGACAGCCCTCCTCTCGAGCGTGCTGGTTCTGGGTGTCTGTGCGGTCAGCGGCTGCAACGAACGCCGAGGCCTGCCCGACGCTGCAGTCGGCGACGCCCCCCTCTCGCCCGACGCTGGGGCCTCCCTCGATGCGCCGTTTCCCGATGCGGAACCGTTCGATGCGCCGAGGGTCGACGCGACGACCACACCGGATGCACGGGCTTCGTTCGACGCGAACATGGACACGGGCCCGCGGCCGCCGACGGACGCCGGGCCACGCCCTCGGCCGGATGCGACGAGCGACAGCCCCGACTCACCGGGCTGCGGGCTGAGCGTGACCGCGATGTGCTCCGGCGGAGAGATGCCCTCGATCTACGACGGCCCCTGCGGCACCCGCTCCGAGCTCCACGTCATGGGGCAGTACCAACCAGATTCGGACGGCGCCGTCGACGTGACCATCTCGCGCCGGGGCATCCCATTGATCCTGAGCTTCAGTTCCTACGAGCCCACGGTCTGGCGTGTGTCCGTCGCGCCCGACGCCGTCGTCGAGCGCGTGATTCTCGATGGCCACAACCCCCAGATGGTCACGGGCCTGCCACCGGGCACGCCCGTGCTCGACCGAAGCGGCCCTGGCTTCGAGGTGGCCTGCGCATTCCGTTGGCCACGCGACACCGGCGGATGTGACACCGAGGGACTGATCGACAGCCTGCGACGCGAAACCGGACTATCCCCTTCGAGCTTCGCCGGTTGCAGCGAAGGCAGTCGCTACGACATCCGCGAGTGACGGTGTGCCGATGGCACATCGTTGGTCCACGAGGGATCTCATGCACACGTTTCGCACACGCCCACTCGCCGCCTCGCTGGTCCTGCCCCTCTTCGTCGTAGGCTGCGACACGTCTTCGGCGATCATTGGCTCGGACGCGCCGAGCCCCGCACCGGACGCGCCGCCCGAGGGCATCGGCTACGGGTGCGTAGGAGAGGACCGGGAGATGGCTCCGCCCACGGAGCCTCTCTTCGTCGAGCGCCTCGACGCGATTCCGGCTGGCGTCACGCGGGGCTTTGGCCGCGTGGCCGTCGTCGACTTCGATGGAGACGGGCTCGACGACGTCGTGGGCTCTCCGGCGCACGACGGCATGCACGACCGTGCGTCCGACTACGACAAGCTCTTTCTCCGAGCACGCGGCGACGGTCGGTTCGAGGATGTCAGTGCACGCGCGGGCTTCGGCGGCACCGAGATCGGCCTGCTCGTCTTCGGAGACGTCGATGGCGACGGAGACCAGGACGCGTTCGCCGGATCGATCCAGGGCCGCGGTCGAGACGACCGCGGGATCTGGATCAACGACGGCACAGGCACCTTTGCGCATCGAGGGGAGTCGGGGATCACGCTCCCCACGCTCAGCTGTGGGGACCGCACCTGCGTTCCTTCCGAGATCGCCGCGACCTTCCTCGACGCGGACGGAGATGGAGACCTCGACCTCTACGCAGGCAGGTGGTTCTGGTCGGACGGCGAGACCGAGACTCGCTACACGCCTCCGTCACGCGACCAGCTCTTCTTGAACACAGGAGATGGTCAGTTCCGCGAGGCCTTGGATGCCCTACCCTCGCAGGTCGTCCCGGGCACCGACCTCGGAGCGCGCTTCGGGCGCGCGACCATGGGTGTCTCGGCGGGTGATGTCGACGACGACGGAGATCTCGATCTCTTCGTCGCTGGCTATGGCGCGGGTCGGCCGGCGCTCCGCGTGGGCGGGAACCTGACGTGCGAGCCTCCGAGGCGGTGGAACGAGAACATGCTCCTTCGGAACGACGGTGGGCGTTTCGTGGACATCGCGCGCGAGCTGGGGCTCCACGCCACGATGCGTGGCCCGATGGGCGTTCGCACCGAGGCGCCCCTGGTGATCGGCGACGAGTGCCCCGCCGAGGTCCGCGGCACCTATCCCGGCCCGATCGGCGGCAACCACTTCACCTCGCAGCTCGCGGACTTCGACGCGGACGGCGACCTCGACCTCGTCGTCGGCGCGATCGCTCATCCCGACTACCTGCAGTCCGACCCGACGCTCTTGTTCGTCTCGGCCGGTACGCCCCTCTCGTTTCGCGAGGAAGGCGGCGATCGCGGGCTCGAGTGGCGCGAGGACGAAAAGCACGTCGCGTTCGTCGACGTCGACCGGGATGGTCTCCTCGACGTCGTCACGACGGGCTTCCGCGACCCGACCGCGAACGATCTGCGGGTCTATCTGCAGACACCCGATCACCGGCTCAGGCGCGTGACCGCCGAGGTGTCCGGCGTCGAGGATCGTGCGCAAGAGGGCATGGTCTGGCTCGACGCGGACGGCGACGGTGATCTCGATCTGTACGTGGCGGAGGATACGGGCGACGCACACCTCTACGCGAACGTCGCGGGCGATGAGCGCGGCGCGCTCGTCGTCGTGCTGCACGCGGGCGCCCCGCGCGATGCGACGGGCGCGCGCATCACGGCGCGGAGCCGCACGGGGCGTCTCTTGCACGAGGTCTCGAGCGGCAATGGCCACTACAACGCACAGCTCAGCCGACACGCGCACTTCGGTCTGGGCGGAGACGCCTGCGCACGCGATCTCACGATTCGCTGGCCGGATGGGACGGTCCAGATGCTCGGCGACGTGCGTGCGGGCCAGCGACTCGAGATCACCCAAGGTGGCGAGATCGAGACGACGCCCCTCGCCTCCTCGAGCCGCTGAGGGCTCCTCGCGCTCCGACGCACGCGGAGCGCGAGCCGAGCTCGATTCGAAGACGGAAACGACGGTCTCAAGGCATCGGCTGCGAGATCGCGCCCGGTGCCGCGTACATCGTCGGCCAGCCGTCGGCGCCAAAGCCCACGCGATCGACGAGCACGAGGCGACCGGGCGAGGCGTCGACGCGGCCTCCGACCCACGCGTGGTAGACGTGCACCCACTCGCCCGAGGGGCCGACGATCACCGAGCCGTGGCCCGGGCCGGCCCACGCGCCGTTGCTCGTGAGGATGGGCCCGCTGGCCTTCTCGAACGGACCCGTGGGTGAGCTCGAGCGCGCGACGCCGGTCGCGTAGCGCGTGCTCGCGAAGTAGCTCGCGCTGTAGAAGAGATAGAAGGTCCCGTCGCGCTCGATCATCCACGGGCCCTCGACGAGCGGGTCCTCCCAGCCGCGATCGTTGGTGAGGATCTCCGTCGCGCTCCCGCGCAGCGTCACGCCGTCGGCCTCGAGCGGCTGGATCAGGATCGGCGTGCGCGCGCCCACCGCGTTGCCGTCGACCTTGTAGAGGAGGAACCGGCGCCCATCGGAGGCCTCGAAGAAGTGCGCGTCGATCACGCCGGGCGAGGGCCCCGTCACGAGCGGTGCGCCGAGATCCGTGTACGGACCTTCGGCGGCGCTCGCCGTCGCCGCGCCGACCACGAGCCGTCCGTCGCTCGCGCGACGCGCGCTGTAGTAGGCGATCCAGCGATCACCGACGCGGTGGAGCTCCGGTGCCCAGAAGTCACCGCTCGCCCAGGCGGGGCGAGTGCCCGCGGGGAACACGTGGCCCGCATCGCTCCAGTGCACGAGATCGCGCGAGACACGGATCGGGAACGCGCTCGCGGCGTTGCCCGAGGTGCACGTGAGGAGGTAGCGCGCACCGTCGCGCGTCACGCCGGGATCGGGGCAGTCGACGTCGATCACCGGATTCGCGAACAGCCCACCGCACTGCTCGTAGCGGAGCGAGAGCGCGCAGCCGCTCGCGCCCGAGAAGTGTGGTGACCAGCCGTTCGACAGCGTCGTGCGCGAGTCCGCGCCTGCCGCCTCGCACTGACCATCCCAGCTGATCACGCCCGCGAGGTCGTCGTGCTGTGCGGGGTGAGCGTCGGGGTGCAGCCATCGCGCGCCGTACGTGATGCGCGTCGCGCAGCCGCCGGGCGCCGGGTCACACGCGCCGCGTCGATCGAGCGCGATCACACACGCGGATCGGCCAGTGAAGTAGGGCCTCCAGCCGTTCGAGAGCACCGCGTACGAATTGCTCCCCTCGTCCACGCACACGCCGTCCCAGGTGACGACACCGCTCGCGTCGTCGTGATCGGCCGGGTGGTCGGGGCCGTGGATCCACGCGCTGCCGTACGTGATGCGTGTGGTGCACGGCTCGGTCGGCCTCGCATCGCGCTCGGAAGCGCCAGTGTCCGCGAGGCTCGGCACGTCGGCGAGCGGCCCGACGTCGATCGTCCCGGCCTCCTCGAGGCGTCGCGCGTCGAGGCCCGCGTCTCGTTCGCCCGCGCTGCCTGCGTCGCTGCCACCGAGCGTTCCTCCACACGACGAGAGCGCCATCGCGACGAGCGCGGCGGTCGGTGCGGTGAGCCTCGTCATGACCCGAGCCTCGCGTGCCGCATGCCGGGTTGCCAAGCACCTCGGCCTCGCAGCCACCTGCGCGCGAGCGCGATCGACCTCGCGGCGCGGGCCCGGACCTTCCGAAAAAACGCTCGACGAGCCGGAGCGAGAACCGGTTAGCCTGGAGCGCACAGCCAGGAGGCGAGGTCATGCAGTGCTCGTCGCGCGCGCCGCGCTCGGTTCGAGGTCCGATGGTGACGCTGGCCCTGAGCGGGCTCCTGGCCTCCTGCGCGGCCGTCGAGCCCGTGAGTGTCGCGCGCGAAGGTGTCGTCGTTCCCGGCGACTGGACGCCTCCGGACGCGACGCTCGCGATCTCGAATCCGCAGTACGTGGAGGTCGTGGATCCGCCGCCCGTGCTGCCGCTCGGCAGCTGCGCGTCGAGCTGCCCCGACGACATCTGGGGCGGCCTCTGCACGCACCCTGCGTGCACGCGCGCCCACCCGGGCACGGCGGAGCTCGACGCCTACATCCGCGGCCGCTGGACCTACGTGCGCGCAGGCGGCACCTACTCGTGTCGACGCAACAGCAACCCCGCGAGCTGCGAGAACCTCTCGGTGCACTCGATCGGCCGCGCGATCGATCTGATGATCACCGAGATCGGTGGCGACGCCGACAACACCGCGGGAGACGCGGTCGCGAACTGGCTCATCGAGAACGCCGAGTACATCGGCATCCAGCGCGTCATCTGGGACGGCCGCTACTGGAACGGCAGCCGCCGTGGCGCGCACTTCTCGGACATCTCGGATCGCATGTGCGGCAGTCGCTACTGCACCGATCACCACACGAACCACATCCACGTGGAGCTCAGCGTCGATGGCGCCGCGAGGCGGACTCGCTTCTTCACCGAAGGTGCGCCGCCCACGACCTGCCCCGTGGTCTGTTACGGCACCGCCGCGGTCCGCGCGGATTGCTCGTACGTCGACTGCGCGGCGACCGGCGAGGTCTGCCTGCCCGATCCGGTGCGCTGCGGCGCCGGTGCGCCGCCCGAGCCCGCGACCGCGTCGATGAACGCGAGCGCGCCACGGCCGACGATCACGGCGCTCGGAGGTCTCGGGCGCGTGCGTCCGACGACGCCGACACGCCTCTTCGACACGCGCACCGTCGAAGGGTCGGCCGCGCTGGCGCTGAGCGATGGGGCCACGAGCGGGCCGCTCGGCTCGATGCGCAGCGGCGCCCTCGCGGCATCGCCTTCGTTCCCGAGCGACGCGATCGGCGCGGTGCTGAACGTCGCGGCCGTGCCCGTCGACGTCGCGGGCGTGATGACGGTCTTCCCGTCGGGCCCACAGCCCGGCATCTCGACGGTGAACTACGCGCCTCCGCGCGTTCGCGCGAACGCGACGCTCGTGTCGCTCGCGACCGGCGGCGTCACGTTCGCGGCGACGGCCGACGTGCACGTCGTGGCCGACAGCAGCGCGGTCCTCGTGCCCGGCGCCGGCCTGGGCCTGCGCACGGCGGGCCCGCTGCGGGTGCTCGACACACGCGCGCTCGACACGCCGCTCGTGCGCGGTGAGCCCTTCGCGGTGTCGGTCGGCGCGCCTGCCGACGCGCGCGGCGTCGTGGCATCGGTCGCGGTGATCCAGAGCGGCACCGAGGCAGGCTTCGTCACCGCGTTTCCGTGCGGCACGCCGACTCCGTCGACGAGCAGCATCAACTTCATCGGCGCGTCGGTCACCGCGAACACCGTGATCTCGGAGCTCGGCGACGGGAGCGTGTGCTTCGTCTCGACACACCCGGTCCACCTCGTCGTCGACGTCACGGGCTACCTCGTGCCCGACGGCGAGCTCTCCTACCAGGCCGTCGCGCCCGTGCGGCTCCTCGACAGCCGCAACGACACGAGCCCGTGGGTCGGCCGCCTCGGTGCGGGCCAGGTGATCGAGCTCCCGATCCAGTCGCTCGCGGGCGTGCCCGCGGACGTGCGCGCCGTGACCGTGAACCTCACCACCGTCTCGCCCGGCAGCCGCGGCTTCGTGACGGCCTATCCCTGCGGCATCTCTCCGCCGCGGACCTCGAGCCTGAACTTCGACTCCGACAACGCCGCAGGCGCGCTCTCGATCTCGGCGATCGGCAGCGGCTCGCTCTGCCTCGTCGCGAACCAGCGCACCTACCTCATCGTCGATCTGCTCGGCGTGTGGGTGCCGACACCCGACGCGCCGCCGCCGACCGACGGCCCGGGCCCGATGCCCGACGAGCCCGAGAATCCCGATCCTCCGATGCCCGACGTCGATGGCGGCATCTCCGCCCCGGACGACGCCGGGGCGGCGAGCGACGCGGACCTCGTCGCGCTCGACGCGCGCGGCGCAGACGTCGGCGCGTCGGGCCGCCTGTCGGGCAGCTGCTCGTGCCGCGCGCCCGGCCACGCCACGCGCACGCCCGCCGCAGGCTGGCTCGCGCTCGCCCTGGCCTCGCTCGCACGCATGCGCGGGCGTCGCCGCTCCACGGGTCGCACGCCGTAGGCCTCACGAGAGGCCGAGCACCTTCTTCGTCAGCGTCGCCACACCGAGGGACTCGAGCTCGTCCGGGGCGAGCAGCCTGCCGCCACGCGGCGCGCGCGTGATGCGCGCGTCGAAGACGTGCACCTCGAGGCGGCGGTGCGTGAGCACGTGCACGAGCGCGCGCGGCTCGGTCGTGGCGAGCGAGGCGCCCACCGCGTCGGCCAGCTCGCGCGCCGCACCGCGGCCGTCGCCCTCGGTCAGCGGCACCGACCACAAGCCTTCGAAGAGCGCGCCCTCGAACAACGCGCCCTCGAAGAGCGAGGTCGCATCGGTCTCCCGATCCCGCTTCACGAGCAGCGCTCTTCCCCCTCGATCGCGCGCCACGAGCGCGATGACGGAGACGGCGCGTGGCGCCTTCTTCACGCGAGGCACCGGCAGCGCCTCGGCGCGGCCTGACCGATTCGCACCGCAGGAGGGTCGAATCGGACACTCGCCACATCGCGGCGAGGTGGGCGTGCAGACGGTCGCACCGAGCTCCATCAAGGCCTGGTTCACGGCGCCCGGATCCTCGTGATCCGCCCACGCCTCGGCCTCGGCCCAGAGCGCCGACTCGCTCTGGCGCGTGCCCAGGGCGTGATCGATCTCGCCGAGGCGCGAGAGCACGCGCGCGACGTTGCCATCGACGATCGGCTCGCGGAGACCGAACGCGATGCTGCCGATCGCACCCGCGGTGTAGCGGCCCACACCCGGCAGGGCCCGCCGCGCCTCGGCGTCGCGCGGGACCTCTCCGCCGTGAGCCTCCACGACGACCTTCACGCCCGCGTGGAGCAAGCGCGCGCGGCGGTAGTAACCGAGCCCGCTCCAGCGCGCGAGCACGTCGTCCTCGCGCGCCGAGGCGAGCGCTCGCGCCGTGGGGAAGCGCTCGAGGAAGCGGCCGTAGTACCGCAGCACGGTCTCGACGCGTGTCTGCTGCAGCATGACCTCGGAGACCCAGATCGCGTACGGGTCCTTCGTCCGGCGCCACGGCAGGTCACGCGCCGCGCCCTCGAACCACGCGAGCAGCGCCGCACGGGCACGCTCCCGCGAAGCACGCTTCATCGCGGCTCCACGAGGAGCTCGGCCACCGCGCGGGTGGCGCGGGGCGCGAGGATCATCAGGCGGTGCAGCGGCACGGGGATCTTCGTCGTCGACCGCGCGCCCCGCAGCTCGCTCGATCGCGGCGGGACGATCATCAGATCGAAGGGCGTGTAGAGGACGTGCACCTCGACCTCGCCCCACGGATCGGGATCGGACGCGAGATCGTCGAGGAGCGCGCTGCCGGGCCGCATGTCGCGCGCGCCCTCGTACGGCAGCGCGTGTGCGTCGAGCGTGCCGGCGTGTGGCCCCGAGATGCTCACGAAGCGGCGCACGGTCTGGCGGCCCCCTTCGCGCTGGATGTACGTCCGCGAGACGAGCGCGCCCATGGAGAAGCCGACGAGGTCGATGCGCGCGTGACCGCTCGCGCTCCGGAGCGACTCGACACGCGCGGCCACCTGTCGCGCGAGCGTGCGGATCGGAGCGCGGCCGTCGTTGGGCACGAGGTCGATCGTGTCGACCACCCGCCCGCGGTGCTCGATCGCGCGGCGCAGGGTCCCGAGCTTGGCGCCCGTGTCCCAGATCCCGTGCACGAGCAGGACCGGCCTGGTCGCCTCCACGCTCACGCCTCTGGCGACTCCTTCGACCGCGAAGGCAAGAGGCCGTGCACCGCACGACGGCGCACGGCGCGCACGCGTCGCGCGAGCTCCTCGTTCGTCACGTCGGCGAAACGCGCCACGAGCGGCACCGCCTCGCCGTCGTGGCCGACGAAGAGGAGCGCATCCGTCCGCGCGTCCCACGACACGTCCTCGAGATCGTCCCAGGCGACGAAGCGCTCGGTCTCGCCCGACACGAAGAGGGCGCCGTCGTGACGCAGCGCGAGATAGCACTCCTCGGAGAGCGCGCGCTTGAGCCCGAGGATGGCGGTGAAGCCTCCTCCGACGAGGCAGCCGAGGGCCAGGAGCCCGGTCGTGACCTCGAGGAGGGGGCTGCGCTCCTGCGCCGCCTCCGCAGCGAGGACCGCGCCTCGATGCCCGAGCAGCGGATGGGGGATGCTGCCCCGCGAGCTGAAGAGGCCCCACGCCGACACGATGGATCCGAGCAGCATGATCGAGGCGCCGAGCATCAGCGTCCTCAGGATCGAGCGGCTCGCATCCAGCCGGTACCACTCGACGATCGGTGGATCCTTGGGACGGGTGCCCGGTGGCCGGTCGATCGGAGGCTCGTCGGTCTCCACGCCGGCGAGCGTAGGGCAGCGGCCCGCGCCTGGCCATCCGAGAGGCGGGAGCCCTCCTCGCCGACGAGGTGGGCGCGCCGCACGAAACGCCCTCGTTTCAGGGCAGTTCCGGAGGCCCAGGCCTCCCTCGGCGTGATACCATCGCGGCGCTGATGTCGAGCGAGCCGCAGAAGAAGGAGCGCATCACCGTGCGCCCCGACGCGCCCAAGCGTGCGGCCTCCACGTCGAGCACCGGCAGCACGTCCGGCGGTCGGGATCCGGCCTCGTCCACGCGACCGCGCATGACGAAGAAGGAGATCGCCGACACGAGCCTCTCCACCGGCACCACCATCGCCGGTCGCTACCGCGTCGAGCGACTGCTCGGCTCCGGCGGCATGGGCTCGGTCTACGAAGCGACGCAGCTCGCGATCGGACGACGCGTCGCGATCAAGGTGCTGCGCCCCGACGTGGCCGACGACCCGTTCATCGAGGCGCGCTTCCAGCGAGAGGCGCGCGCGGCGGCGAGCGTGCACCACCCGAACGTCGTCGTCGTGCACGAGTTCGGTCGCGGCGACGACGGGACGCTCTTCCTCGCGATGGAGCTGCTCCACGGCGACTCGCTCCTCACGCGTCTGCGCAAGCTGGCGAAGGAGAGCGGCGCTGGGATGCCGCCGCGCGAGGCCGTGCGCGTCGCGATCGAGATCGCGAGCGCGCTCGAGGCCGCGCACGCGGCCGGCGTCGTGCACCGCGACCTCAAGCCCGACAACGTGACGCTCCTCCAGAGCGGCGGGCTGAAGGTCCTCGACTTCGGCATCGCGCGCATCCTCCAGAACGATCGCGACGACGGTCAGAAGGACGCGAGCGAGGATCGCGCGCAGCTCACCGACGCACAGCAGGTGCTCGGCACGCCCCGCTACATCAGCCCCGAGGCCGTCGCGCGCTTGCCCGTCGGGCCGGCGGCCGATCTCTACGCGCTCGGCTGCATCCTCTTCGAGATGCTCACGGCAAGGCCCGTGTTCCTCGACAAGGAGCCCGTGATCCTCATGGGCCAGCACCTGCGCGACGTGCCGCCGAAGCTGCGCGAAGTGAGCCCCGATCTGGCGGCGCCGATCGAGCTCGAGTCACTCGTCGACGAGCTGCTGAAGAAGCTGCCGACGGAGCGACCTGCGAGCGCGTCGGTCACGCGTCAGCGTCTCGCGGCGCTCGACTGGACGGGCAAGCTCGTGCGCGACGCGACGAAGGCCGCGCAGCTGCCGCCCGTCACCGCGGAGGATCTCGAGCCCGACGAGGAGGCCCTCGTCCCGCTCCCGAGCGCCAAGGCGCCCATTCGCGCTCCGGCCGCCCCCGCTGCGCCCCCGGTCGATCTCGCCGCGCGTCCCCCCGCGCCCACGCTCACGCCCGAGGCGCTGCTCTTCAAGGCACCGTCCTCGAGCCCCGGCCGCGCCGAGTGGGTCACGCCGCGCACCAACAAGCGCCCGTCGATCTTCGGTGGCGTCCTCCTCGTGCTCTGCGTGCTCGCGGTCGCGGGCCTGCTCGTCGTCCACCGCATGCGCCTCGACGAGGAGCGCGCGCACCTCAACGACACCGCGACGCCGCCCGCGACGGAGACCTCCATCGCACCGCTCGGGCCCCGCCCGCTCGAGGCGAGCATCACCGTGCAGACCAACGCCCCCAACGCGGTGATCCGGTGGGACGACGAGACGATGCCGGAGGCGTCGTTCCACGTCGAGGTGGACGGCCGCACGCATCGCCTCGAGGTCAGCGCCCGCGGCTACGCGACGCGACAGGTCGAGGTCGTCGCCGACGGCCCCCACACCGTCGACGTCCCGCTCACGCGCGGCCGCTCCCGACCGCGCTGACACGCCGCCGCCGACGTCGTCGGCCCGACGTTCGTTCCGGCGTCGCGCGCGCCGCGGAGCGGCTGAGCGCGCTCAGCGCGAGAGCGGGATCGCGCGCAGGTACGTGATCGAGCGCCAGAGCCACTCGACGGGGCCGATCGCGAACCGCGAGAGCCACAGACGCGCCGCGATCACCTCGCCGCTCCACACGGTCGTCGCCACGACGAGGGCCGCGGCCGGCCCGAGGTGGCCGTACATGCCGAGGCCATAGCCGTAGAAGAACAGCGTGAAGCACACGGTCTGGCCGAGATAGGCGCTGATCGCCATTCGCCCGATCGGCACGAGCAGGTCGCGCACCGGCTGCAGGCGCGGCTGCTTGGCGAGCCAGAGGAAGCCTGCCGCGTAGCCCATGGCGAGCAGGTTGCCCGCGGGGATGTAGTGCCCCGCGTAGAGGGCGAGAGACGCATTCGCGAGCACGCCCGTCACGAGGAGCGCGACGGCCACTCGGCCGTGGTGGGGCGAGGCGAGGAGGCGACGCAGACTGCCACTCTTCTCGAGCCAGAGGCCGAAGCTCCCCATCGCCACGGTGTTGAGGCGATAGCTCCAGTTGTACTGGCTGAAGAAGCGCAGCATCTCGTCCCAGCGGTGGGCGCTGATCGAGAGGAAGCCCCCGTCGCGGTACACCCGCAGCTCGCTCGCGAGGTACTCGGCGTGCTCGCGCGCAGCCTCCTCCCGGAGCTCGGGCGAGAACCACGTGTCGAAGCGGATCGCGACGGCCGTCGTCACCACCATCGCGAGCACCGAGAAGGCCAGGATCCCGCGCGGCGGCAGGCGCTCGACGGCGAGGAGCACGAAGCCGAGGAGCGCGTAGTTGAGGAGGATGTCACCCCACCACCCGAACACGGAGTGCAGCACGCCGAACACGAGCAGCGCGACGAGCCGTCGCGCGTACGCCGGACGTCCGCGCGAGATCAGGATCCCCGCGCCGAGGCCGAAGAGCGCGGCGAACTGCGGATAGAACTTCCCCTCGCAGAGCCCCTCCACGAAGAGCGCGGCGAGCAG
>JBILLJ010000121.1:0-27057 GCA_044376125.1 Sandaracinaceae bacterium | reverse complement strand
GTGCGCTCCCACGGCGATCCGCAGCGTCCCCGCCAAGACTGCGTCCTTCCTCGGCGCGACGAGCGCGAGACACCGGAACGAGGACGAAGGAGAGCGCGACGACCTCGCGTCGGCAGCTCGCGCGCGCCCTCACGGCGATCCGCAGCGTCCGCGCCAAGACTGTGTCCTTCCTCGGCGCGACGAGCGCGAGACGCCGGAACGAGGACGAAAGAGGACGAGGCGACCTCGCGTCTGCAGCTCGCGTGCGCTCCCACGGCGATCCGCAGCGTCCCCGCCAAGACTGCGTCCTTCCTCGGCGCGACGAGCGCGAGACACCGGAACGAGGACGAAGGAGAGCGAGACGACCTCGCGTCGGCAGCTCGCGTGCGCCCTCACGGCGATCCGCAGCGTCCCCGCCGAGACTGCGTCCTTCCTCGGCGCGACGAGCGCGAGAAGTCTGAGCGAGGACGAAGGAGAGCGAGACGACCTCGCGTCTGCGGCTCGCGGGCGCGCTCACGGCGACCCGCGACGTCCCCGCCAAGACTGCGTCCTTCCTCGGCGCGACGAGCGCGAGACGCCGGAACGAGGACGAAAGAGGACAGCGCGAGAGCCCGCTTTTTCAGGCGTTCCCGTCGCCGCGGGCTGTGCAACTCGGCCGAGGTCGTCGAGGCGAGGTCGAGTCGTTCGCCGCTCTCGCACTCTCGTCGTCGGTCGATGCGGCGTCGCGCGACGACGACCTGTTCGGTCTCGTTGGGGACGCCTCGGGTTCGCCGTGAGGACGCACGCAAGGACCAGCCGCGCGACGAGCACCCGATGATTCCCTCGAGCACGAGGACCCACACGTCCGCGCCGATGCCGCTGCGTCGTGAGCACGGCGGACTCGCGCTCTGCACATGGTCGAGTCGCGCTCGCCAATGCGTCGCGCTCGGTCGTCGAGCGGGAAGGAGAGAACCGGGGCCACCTCGCGTCTGCAGCTCGCGTGCGCTCTCACGGCGATCCGCAGCGTCCCCGCCAAGACTGCGTCCTTCCTCGGCGCGACGAGCGCGAGACGCCTAACGAGGACGAAAGAGGACAGCGCGAGAGCCCGCTTTTTCGGGCGTTCCTGTCGCCGCGCGCTGTGCAACTCGGCCGAGGTCGTCGAGTCGAGGTCGAGTCGTTCGCCGCTCTCATGCTCTCGTCGTCGTCGATGCGGCGTCGCGCGACGACGACCTGCTCGGTCTTGTTGGGGACGCCCGGGGTTCGCCGTGAGGACGCACGCGAGGACTGGCCGCGCGACGAGCACCCGATGATTCCCTCGAGCACGAGGACCCGCACGTCCGCGCCGATGCCGCTGCGTCGTGAGCACGGCGGACTCGCGCTCTGCACATGGTCGAGTCGCGCTCGCCACTGCGTCGCGCTCGGTCGTCGAGCGGGAAAGAGAGAACCGGGGCCACCTCGCGTCCGCGGCTCGCGTGCGCGCTCACGGCGATCCGCAGCGTCCCCGCCGAGACTGCGTCCTTCCTCGGCGCGACGAGCGCGAGACGCCTGAACGAGGAACCGAGTCCGCCGCAGGGGAACGGGCGGGGTGAAGCATGCATGAGGCGGGGGACGAGCCCCCGCCCTACCTCCGTCTTGCAGCGAGGATTCGCCAATCGCTCCGTCTTGATCGTTCCCAGACGACGACCTGTTCGGTCCTGCCGGAGACGGTTGGGGTTCGCCGTGAGGACGCACGCGAGGACTGGCCGCGCGACGAGCACCCGATGATTCCCTCGAGCACGAGGACCCACACGTCCGCGCCGATGCCGCTGCGTCGTGAGCACGGCGGACTCGCGCTCTGCGCAGTCGTCCGATCCTCGCGGGCGTTTCCTCGACGCGACGAGCGCGAGGGGCCGCCCTCTTGCGATCAGACGCGATCGCCGAAGAGGCGCACCGACTGCGCGCTCTTGATGCGGCCTTCCGGATCCCAGCGGCGGCGGATCTCCTGGAAGCGCGCGAGGCGCGGCTCCATCGCCTGGAAGTGCTCGCGGCGCGTGAACTGATCCTTGGTGAGGTAGATGCGGCCGCCCTCGCGCAGCACCTGCTCGTTGAGCGCGTCGACGAGCTCCTGCGTGTCGTCGCGCACAGGGATGTCGAGCGCGATCGAGATGCCCGACATCGGGAACGAGAGCAGACCCTCGCCCTCGGGCCCGCAGTCCTTGATGACGCAGAGGAACGACGCGCCGCCGCGGCGCGTGAGGATCTCGAGCACGCGGCGCGCCGCGTCGCGGCCGGCCGAGGTCGGCAGCACACACTGGTACTGCGTGAAGCCGCGCTTTCCGTACATGCGGTTCCACTCACCGATCGCGTCGAGCGGATAGAAGAAGGTCTCCCAGTGCACGATGCCGCTCATCTCGCGCGGCAGGTGCTTCCAGTAGAAGGCCTCGTTGAACGCAGCGACGGTGGCGCGGCCCAGGACGAAGCTCGGGAGATCGAGCGGCATCGTGATGCGCGGATGCGGCTTGGGGAACCGCGTGGGCGCCTCGCTCGCGGCGGCCCAGTCACCGGCCATGAGGATGCCGCGGCCCATGTGGCGGCCTCGGGTGAGGCAGTCGATCCAGCCCACCGTGTACGGCCAACGCTTGGCGCCCGCGGCGAGCGCGTCGAGGAACTCGTCGATGTCGGTGACGCGCTGCGAGGTCTGCTGGATCCACGGGCTCGGGATGCGGCGCATCGTGAGCTCGACGTCGAGGATGTGACCCGTGAGGCCCATGCCGCCGATCGTCGCGAAGAAGAGGTCGCTGTTCTCCTCGCGCGAGCAGGTGACGATGCGGCCGTCGGCGACGCGCATGCGGAGCGCACGCACGTGGCGGCCGATCGTGCCGTGCGCGTGGTGATCCTTGCCGTGCACGTCGGAGGCGACCATGCCGCCGAGGGTCACGAACTGCGTGCCGGGGGTGACGGGCACGAAGACGTTGCGCGGGAGGAAGAGACGGTTGAGCGCGAGCAGCGAGCAGCCGGCCTCGGCGCGCAGGACCATCGTGTCGGCATCGAACGCGAGCAGGCGATCGGCGAGCGTGGTGTTGACGACGGTGCCGTCCGGGCTCGCGGGCAGGGAGCTGTCGCCGTAGCTGCGCCCGAGGCCGCGCGAGAGCGTGGCGCCGACGGTGGCGCGCTCGAGGTCGTCCGAGCGGAGCTCCCGTCCACGCGCACCGAGGCGGCCCCAGCCGCGGATCGTGCTCGGAGGCGGCACGCTGCGCTCGCTCTTCACCGCGCGGGGCGTGTCGGTCGACTCGGGGCGCACGAGGGGATGCATGAGGGTGGCGTACTCCTGCCCCGGCCGGAACGGAAGGAAACCGAGGGCGACGGCGGGCGGAGGCGGGCGAGCCGTCGCCGGAGCGGGGCGAGCCGGGCAGAAGTGGGGGCGCTCGAGCCCACGAGCGCGCGCCGAGTGGCGCGCAGAACCTCAGTCGAGGTCGCGGCCGTCGAGCGTGACCGTGACGGGGCAGTGATCCGAGACGTGCGCGAGCCAGGGGTCGTCGCGAGAGACGCGACAGCGGGCGCGGCCGCACGGGCCACCGACGGCGCCGCGCGCGCTCGGGGGCAGCTCCTCGGTCGAGGCCGACACGACGATCTGATCGAGCATCGCGACGCGGCCTCCCGAGATCTCGGTGCAACCGGGCTCGAGCCACAAGCGTCGGAACGAGGCGCGATCGAGCACGCGCTCGAGCTGGCCGATCTCGTCGAGGCCGCTCGTGCCGCGGTCACTGCCCATGGTGTTGAAGTCGCCGAGCACGAGCACGTCGCGCTCGCCGTGCACCCGCGCGAGCTCGCTCGTGAGGCTCTCGAACGCGCCGTAGGCACGCGCGCGTCGCTCGAACGCGCGGTCGTCGCGGCCGCTGTCGAGGTGCACGACGACGAGCCACGCGTCGAAGCCGGAAGCGAAGCGCAGCGCGACGGCGAGGCCCGGCCTCATGTAGCCCGCGCAGCCATCGCCGCGCTCGTTGCCGGCGAGCGCATCGACGCGGTGCACCGCGAGGCGCTCGGCGCGCGAGGCGTCGTAGAGCAGACCGACGTGCTGGCGCCCGTCGTCGTTCGGGCAGTCGTCGAGCACCACCTCCCAGTGGCCGTGCGTCAACGAGTCGAGGCGAGCGCGCAGGCGATCGAGCGCGGCCGTCTGCCGATCACCGACGAGGATCTCCTGCAGGCCGAGCGCAGAGACGTGCAGGTCGGCGATGGCCGAGGCGAGCATGTCGACGTCGGTCGTGTGCTCGCCGGGGCCGCGTGCGTCGCCATCGGGAAACCAGCGCACGTTGAGCGTGCCGATGCGCACCTCTGCGGTCTCGCCCGTCGCCTCGTCCGACGCAGGGGCGAGGGCCTCCGTGCGAGCCACCGCGGTGGGTGCGGGCGCGGACGTCGTCGGAGCAGCGTCCCGCTCGCCGCAGCCGGTGAGGAAGGTCGCGCCGAGGACGAGGGCGTGTACGATGCGGCGCATGATCGCCCGTCGGCTCCGGACCTCGATCGCCTTGGCGTGCATTGGCTCCATCGCGTGCGCGGGCAGTATGGCCGAGATCTCGCGCGACGAGCGGGACCGCGAGGACCAGGCCCTCCTCGCGCGCGGCTACCACGACGACGTGGTGCGCCTCGTGGGCGACGCCGAGGCGGCGCCCGTGGCGGAAGGACAGTGCGCGGACGCCTGCCCGCGCGTGCCGCGCGTGCACGAGCTCACCGAGCGCATCTGCCGCATCGCCGAGGGTGATGATCACGACGAGGCCACGCAATTCCTCTGCGAGGACGCGCGCGCACGCGAGACCGGCCTCACGCAGCGCCTCTCGGCGTGCACCTGCGCCAGCTGAGAGACCGAGAAGCAATCGTTTCTCGGGATCGAATGTTCGTACGGGTCTGGGGGCAACGCCCCCGACGCGCGGCGCCTGCGCCCGGCAGAAACGGAGGGTCGATCAACACCCGGGCGCCTTGCGTTCGGGCACGGGCGCTGATCACGGATCAGGGGACGTCGATGACGCGCTGGTCGGTGACGATCGTGTGCACACGCTGATCGCCTTCGGTCTCGGGGACCTCGGCGATGAGCTGGAAGTCGAACGCGACCGCGATGCGGCGCGCGGGCGTACGCGCGAGGAAGCGATCGTAGAAGCCCTTGCCGTAGCCGATGCGCGCGCCGTTCGGATCGAGCGCGAGCGCAGGCACGACGACGAGATCGATGTCCGCGGGGTCGAACGACGGTGCGTCCGGTGGCGGCTCGGGGGCGAGGCGCCCTTGCTCGTACGGCACGACGCCCTCGACCCACACACGTGGATCGAGCTCGGTTCGGTCCTCGCTCATGCGCGGGCACACGACGGTCTTTCCTTCCGCGCGCGCTCGGCGCTCCATCTCGAGCGTGTCGACCTCGGTGCGCATCGAGGCGAAGAGCATCACGACCTTCGCGCGCTTCCACTCCTCGCGCGCGAACAACGTCGCGTGGATGCGCGCGGCGCGATCGGCCCGCACCGCGGCGGGCAGCGCCTTTCGGACCTGCCGCATGCGAAAGCGGATCTCGTCCTTCACCTTGCGGCGGAGCGCATCCTCGGGGGCGCGGCTGATCGGTTCCATGGCGTGGGGCCCGAAGGACTACTCCTTGGCGGCCTCGGCCTCGATCCGCTGGGCCTGGGTGATCGCGACATTGAGGCGCTCGAGCGCGCGACCGACGGCGTCCTTCGCGGTGCGCTCGACGTGCTTGCGGCGCTCCTCGGCCTGCACGAGCTCGTCGGCCAGGCCGAGGGCCACGACGGCGAGCAGCTGCGCGGGGCTCGCGGTGCGCGCGACCTTGGGCCCGAGCGCCGCGACTCGATCGTTGATGAGGTCCGAGAGGCGCGTGAGGTGGGACTCGTCGGCATCGGACGCCATGCGGTAGCGCGCGCCGGCGATCTCGAGCGTGATCGTCCGCTTCATGGCGGCGACCGTACCAGCGCCTGCGAGCGCGAGCGAGCCCGCCCTTCTCTTTCCACGCGCGGGAGGGCGCGTGTACCCTTCGGGCGCAATGATCAAGGTCGCCTGCATCTCTTGCGAGAATCCCTACGAGCTCGACGAGCGGCGCCTGCCGCCGAGCGGCCTGAAGATGAAGTGCCCCAAGTGCGGCACGTCCTTCCTCGTGTTCCCCGATGCTCGCACCGCGCCGGCGCCGACCGCACCGATCAAGCCTCTGGCGCCGCCGCCGCCCAAGCCCGTGCCCAAGCCGCCGCCGCCGCCCCAGCGCGGGCCCACGATCGGCCTCGAGGAGATCGACACCGAAGACCTCCCGGCGCCGCGGCGCGCAGCCGGCCCTGCGGCGGTCGACGATGGCCTCGATCTCCCCGCGCCCCGCGGCGCCAAGCCGGTACCGGCCCCACCGCGCGGCCTGCTCGGCGACGACCTCGATCTGCCGGCGCCACGCGTCGCCGCACCGCAGGCCCCCTCACCCGCCGACGAGCTGGATCTCCCCGCGCCGCGCGGCGCGAGCCCCGCCTCGGTCGCGCCTGCGCACGATCTCGATCTGCCAGCGCCGCGTCGCGCCGCACCGGCGAGCATCGACCTCGACCTCCCTGCGCCGCGCGCGAAGGGCCCCGCGAGCGTGCGGCCCGCGCTCGCGAACGCGGAGCGCACACCCTTCGACGAGCCCGAGCCCTCGCCCGGAAGGCTCGATCTCGATCTGCCTGCGCCGCGTCGTGCAGGGCCGCTCGACGACGGGCTGGACCTCCCCGCGCCCAAGGGCGCGAGCTCGGGCCTCGACCTCGATCTCCCGGCGCCCCGACGCGGGGCACCGGCGCGCCCACTCGACGAGCTCGACCTCCCTGCGCCCAAGGGCGGCGGAGGCATGGAGCTCGATCTGCCCGCGCCCGTCGGGGGAGGGGGCATGGGCCTCGATCTCGATCTGCCGCAACCGCGACGCGGTGCGAGCGGAGGCGGCGGCCTCGGCGCGATCGATCTGCCGGCCCCGGTCGGCGGGGGGAACTTCGGGGATCTCGATCTCCCCCAGCCTTCGCGCCGGGGCGGCGGTGGGGAGATCACCGATCTGCCGCAGCCCGCGGGCTTCTCGGATCTCCCTGGGATCGCGGCGGGTCTGCCGGCACCGGCGGCGGGTCTTCCCGCGCCGGCCCGACGGCCGCCCACCGATCTCCCGAGCCTCGATGCGGGAGGCCTGGACGATCTCGAGCTCCCGCCACCCAAGGCCTCCAAGCTCCGCCCCGCCACCGCGGAGCTCGAGCTGCCTCTTCCGGCCGCGCGCGATCGGGGCCACGGCGAGATCGATCTCGGCGGCGACCCGAGTGGTAGCCGCGACGACATGGAGTTCGCCGACATCCCGCAGGAGTCGCCGAGTCGCGTCGACGTGCCGCGCGCGCAGATCGTCGACAAGCCCGCAGGAGGTGCCGCCTCTGCGGCGGCCAAGCCGCCGAGCCGTCTGCCGCTGATCCTCGGCGTCGGCGCGATCGCCCTGCTCGGCGGCGTCGGTGGCGCGCTGAGCTTCACGCCGTTCGGGCCGTTCGGCTATTACGCGCTCGAGCAGGTCTTCTTCGCGGGCGATCAGGGCCAGGTCGACGCGACGATCCAGCGCGCCGATGCGCTCGTCCTGAGCGACGACCCCGGCAGCGCACGCGACGCGCTCGTGCAGCTCGGGACGCTCCGTCACGACGCAGGCGTGAACCGCGCGCTGCTCGCGCGTAGCCTCGTGCACGAGTCGCTCTACGTGAGTCGCTTCGCCGACGACATGGGCGGTGGTGTGCGTGCCGCCGCGATCCGTCAGCGGCTCGAGGAGCGCAACCCCGACGATCCGATGCTCGCGCTGGCGTTCGCGGCCGACCAGCTGCGACAGGGCAACGCGTCGGGCGCCGAGGGCCGCCTCGCCGCTGCGCGCGCCTTCCGCGCCGACGATCCGTTCGTCGACATCGTGGCGGGTGAAGCTGCGCTGGGGCGCGAGGCGTGGGCCGATGCGCGTGCAGCGTTCCAGACCGCGCTCTCGCACAACGGTGGCGCGATGGCGCAGTGGGGCATCGCCCGCTCGCTGCTCGGTCAGACCCGCGCGGCGCGTGCAGCGGCGTTCGGCGCGGCCGAGGGCACGGAGCTGCCGCCGGAGGCCGACGCCGCCGAGACCGCCGCGGCGATCGCGGCGACGCTCGCCGCCAATCCTCGCCATGTCGAGGCTCGCATCGAGACCGCGCGCGCGGCGTGGGCGCAGGGCAACGACACCACGGCGCTGCCGCTGCTCGCGGAGGTCGTCGGAGACGCCGCCGTCGAGGGCCAGAGCCTCGCGACGACCTCGACCGAGCGCGCCGCAGCGTACGTGCTGCTCGGCGAGATCCACGAGCACCGCGGACGCCTGAGCCAGGCCCTCGAGGCGTACGAGCACGCGAACGAAGCGAGCTCGACCGACGTCGAGGCCCTCCTCGGTGCGGGCCGCATGTTCCTCGCGCAGAACCGCGCAGCCGACGCGCTCGCGCGCTTCGAGTCGGTGCTCGGCCGTGCCGATGCCGCCGAGGTGCGCGCCTCGACGGGCCGCTCTGCCGCCCAGGAAGCGACGCTCGGCGCCGCGCGCGGCATGATGGAGAGCGACCGTGGCCAGGAAGCGCGCTCGAGCCTCGAGGCGCTCGCGGCCGAGCGGCCAGACGACGGCGAGATCCTGCTCTGGTTCGGTCGCGCCGAAGAGGAGCTCGAGCACGACGACGCCGCGGAGTTCCAGTACCGCGAGTGCATCCGCGTCAGCCCGACGAACTTCGACGGCTACCTCGCGCTCGCGCGGCTCTACGGCCGTCGCTCGCGCTCGTCGGACGCGCAGGCGGTGCTCGACGAGGCGCGGGCGCACGTGCCCGAGAGCGCGAACATGCGTTTCCAGCTCGGCGAGCTGGAGGCGCAGCGCGGCCAGTTCCCCGCGGCGCTGACCGAGTATCGCCGCGCGCTCGAGCTCGACCCGCGCCTTCCGAGCGCGCGCTTCGGCCTCGCGTCGGTGCTGCGCCGCACGGGCCAGTACGACGCGGCCGTCGCCGCCTTCGAGGAGCTGAGTCAGCTCGACTCCGGCTATCCGGGCCTGGCGCTCGAGCGCGGCCTGCTCTTCGAGGCGCGCGGCGAGGCCGATCGCGCCGTCGAGTTCTACCAGCGCGCGCTCACCGAGAGCCCGGACGATCCCGATCTGCTCCTGCGCCTCGGTGCGGCGCAGGTGGCGGCCAACGAGATGGACGCGGCCGAGACGACGCTCGAGCGCGTGCAGCGCGAGCGCCCCGCGTCGGGCGAAGCGGAGCACTTCGTGGGTCGCATCGACTTCGCGCGCGGCAACTTCCCCGAGGCGCTGCAGCACTTCGAGCGCGCGCTCCAGCTCGATCAGACGCGCCCCGAGTTCTACCTGTACGCCGGCTGGGCCGCGCTCGAGACCGGCAACCTCGGTCAGGCGCTCGATCGCATCGGAGAGGCGCTCGAGCGCGATCAGACGCTCGGTGATGCGTACTGGCTGCGCGGCACGATCTCGCTGCGCACGGGTGCGGTTCGCGATGCGCTCGCGGACTTCCAGCGCACACGCGAGCTCAGGCCGGGGCGCGTGGAGGCCGTCGCTGGCATGGGCGAGTGCTTCGATCAGATGCGCCAGGTCCCGCAGGCCATCGCGGCCTACGAGGAGGCCGTCGCTGCTGCGCCGACGCGCGGTGAGTGGTGGTACCGCCTGGGACGCTTGCAGCTCGACGCGAGCCGCACCGCCGACAGCGTCCGCTCGCTCTCGCGCGCGGCCGTGCTCGGCGACGCCGATCAGCACCGCCCCGCCTGGCTCCCCGACGCCCACCGCGTCCTCGGAGACGCGATGAAGCTGACCGGCGAGCGCGCCGGCGCCATCGAGCACTACCGCCGCTACCTCGAGGTCGCGCCCGCCAACGCGATCGATCGCGACTCCGTGCGCGAGAGCCTCCTCGATCTCGGCGTCGCCCCGAGCGAGTGACTCTCTCGCGAGTCACCGCAGCGTGCGCTTGGCCTCACGCATCTCGCGCTTCCACATCTTCTTGTGGACGGCGGCGCGGCGCTTCTCGGTGAGCGCGTCCGAGGGCTTGCGACCTGCGAGCGGGGCTTGCTCGCTGTGGTGCTCGGCCTCGACCTCCGCGTCGGCGCCCAGCTCGAAGATCGCGAGCTCCCGGCGACCACGCTCGCCCAGACGGATCGGCATCACGGCCGCGCCGATGCCCGCGCCCACGTAGACCGCACCTTCGATCGCGCCGGGGTCGGCGCCGTCTCGCGCCCGCGTGCCGTAGAGACCGTGCACGTACTTGTGTCCGACGAGCTTGCCGAGCGCGAGCTCGTGCAGGCGCGCGAGCGTCACCTGCCCGGCGTGCGTGTGGCCTGCGAAGACGAGGGGCACACCGCGGGCCCACATCGCGTCCGCCTCTTCGGCGATGTGCGAGAGGCCGATCGCGGCGACGTCGGAGCGCAGGCCACGGAGCGCGCCATCGCGATCCGCGTGGCCCGTGTACGCGTCGTCGAGACCGACCACCTGCAGACGCTCGCCGCGGATCGTTCGCTCGGTCCACTGGTTGCGGAGCACCTCGACGTTCGCGCGACGCAGCGCGCCAGCCACCTCGTCGGCGCCCGACCAGTAGTCGTGGTTGCCGAGCACGCCGATCACGGGCGCCTCGATGCGCGCGAGCTCGGAGACGAGCTGGTCGAGGAACATCTGCGAGTGGCAGACGAAGTCCCCCGTGATGACGACGAGGTCGGGCGCCTGCGCGTTCGTCAGGTCCACGGCGGCGCGCTGCACGGCGAGCGGCGTGACGCGGCCGAAATGGAGGTCGGTGAGGTGCGCGATCTTGAGGTGCGACAGCTGCTGCGCGTGCCGCGCTCCACCAGCGAATCGACGCAGCTCGATCGAGGGGGCCTTGGCAGGACGCGGCGGGAGGTCGCTCAGATGCACCGGCGCCAGGTTAGGGACTGGGCGGGTCCGCTGGCAAGCCGACGCTCGGAGCAGGCTCACCGAGACGTCACGCGAGGATCGTTGAACGGCGAGCGCCGGGCGAGCGACAATCGCGGCATGGCCTTCTCGTCCGTCGGCATCGTCGGCTCCGGCCCGGTGGGATGCGCAATCGCGATCGCGGTCGCGCGCACCGACACGCCGGTCCTCCTCGTGCGGACGACGCCTGGAGACGTCAGCCTCGCGACACGCCGCATCGAGTCGCGCCTGCGCTACTTCCTCGACGCGACCGAGATGACCGAAGAAGAGGTCGTGCGCGCGCGTGGCGGCATCCGCGTCGTGCCCGACCTCGCGATGCTCTCGGCCTGCGACCTCGTGATCGAGTCCGTCTCGGGCGACGACCGCGCGCGTCGCGCGGTGCTCGCGACGCTCGAGAGCCGCCTCTCGCCGGGCGCGGTGCTCGCGACGAACAGCCCGATCGAGCATCTCTCCGCGATCGCGGAGGTCCTGCGTCGACGCGACCAGTTCGTGGGCCTCTCCTTCTTCTCGGGCGCCGCCGCCGATCCGCCCCCGCGGCGCGGCGCGCGCCCTTCGCTGCCCTCCAAGCGCCTCGTCGAGCTCGGGCTTCTGGCAGAGACCGCGCCGGGCGTCGCCGCCGCGTGCAAGGCCTTCGCGCTCTCGCTCGGCACCACCACGATCGAGCGCGCCACCGGCGTGGCCCTCGTCGGATACCGCGAGTTCCTCTCGGGAGACGCGAGCTCGCCCGCGGCGCCGTGATCGATCGCGCTTCGTCGCGTTGACGCCTCCGCGGTCGCTCCGTAGAGTCGCGACCCGTGCCGAGGCCTGCACGAGACTCGCGATCGATCTCAGCGAGGCCCCCGCACCCCCTGACGACTGCTGAAACCCCTTCGACGGGTGCCGGCACCGTGCGCTCCGCGCGGCCCGGCGGCATGGCGTCGCCCCGACGCGCTCGCAAGAGCCCGTCCCACCCCGAATTGAACGCGTGCATCGAGCACCGTTCGCCGATGGAGAAGCACGTATGACGACGACCGCCCGACGCACCAAGTACATCTTCGTGACCGGCGGAGTCGTGAGCTCGATCGGCAAGGGCCTCGCGGCCGCTTCGATCGCGGCGCTGCTCGAGGCGCGCGGCCTCAAGGTCACGAACGTCAAGCTCGACCCGTACATCAACGTCGACCCGGGCACGATGTCGCCGTTCCAGCACGGCGAGGTCTTCGTGACCGACGACGGCGCGGAGACCGATCTCGACCTCGGTCACTACGAGCGCTTCACGCAGGCGCGCATGACGCGCGCGAACAACTTCACGACCGGCAAGGTCTACGACGCCGTCATCTCCAAGGAGCGACGCGGCGAGTACCTGGGCGCGACGATCCAGGTGATCCCGCACATCACCGACGAGATCAAGGCGCGCATCCAGGACGTCGCGCAGCGCGCGGACGTCGCGATCATCGAGATCGGCGGCACCGTCGGCGACATCGAGTCCCTGCCGTTCCTCGAGGCCGTTCGCCAGCTGCGTCACGAGCTCGGCCCGCAGAACTCGGTGAGCGTGCACGTGACGCTCGTGCCGTGGATCGCGGCGGCCGGTGAGCTCAAGACCAAGCCGACCCAGCACTCGGTGAAGGAGCTGCTCGGCCTCGGCATCCAGCCCGAGATCCTGATCTGCCGCACGGAGAAGCCCCTGCCGCGCAGCGTGAAGGAGAAGATCGCGCACTTCTGCAACCTGCCGGTGAGCGCCGTGATCGCGGCGCCCGACGTCGGCGTGATCTACGAGCTGCCCATCGCGCTCCACAGCGAGCGCTGCGACGAGCAGATCGCGGAGAAGCTCAACATCTGGTCGCGCCCGCCGGATCTGTCGCCGTGGCAGCGCGTGGTCGACACCGTCAAGAGCCCGCCCAAGGGCGTCGTCTCGATCGCGCTCGTCGGCAAGTACGTGCACCTGCGCGACAGCTACAAGTCGCTGCACGAGGCGCTCGTGCACGGCGCGATCGCCAACGGCGCGAAGATCGACGTGAAGTACGTCGACAGCGAGAACCTCGACGCGAGCAACGTGGAGCGCGAGCTCTCGGGCTTCGACGCGGTGCTCGTGCCCGGCGGCTTCGGCGGCCGCGGCGCAGAAGGGAAGATCCAGGCGATCCGCTTCGCGCGCGAGAAGGGCGTGCCGTTCTTCGGCATCTGCCTCGGCCTCCAGATGGCGGTCATCGAGTACGCGCGCCACCAGTGCGGCATCGCCGAGGCGAGCTCGACGGAGTTCGATCCGAGCTGCGCCGAGCCGGTCATCGACCTCATGCCCGACCAGCGCGGCGTCAAGAGCAAGGGCGGCACGATGCGCCTGGGCGCGTATCGCTGCGCGCTCAAGGACGGCAGCCTCGCCGCCAGCATCTACGGCAGCCCCGAGATCTCGGAGCGTCACCGCCACCGCTACGAGTTCAACAACGCGTACCGGCAGCGCCTCGAGGAGCAGGGCCTCGTCATGAGCGGCGTCTCGCCCGAGCTCGGCCTCGTCGAGATGATCGAGCTGCCGGTCGCCAAGCACCCACACTTCGTGGGCTGCCAGTTCCACCCCGAGTTCAAGAGCAAGCCGATGTCGGCCCACCCGCTCTTCACGCGCTTCGTGACCGCCGCGCTCGCGCGCCGCGACGCGCGCCCGAAGGACGAGGCGAAGGAGCCCGCCGCCGAGACCTCCTCGGTCGTCCACTGACCGGCCCTGCGACCGCGACACGATTGTCGCGGCGAGGGCGGCATCGTCGCGAACTGGCGCGGGATCACGCGCTGGCCCGAGAATCGCACCACGGCGTGTGGGCCACTCCAGCGAGGGCTCGGCCTGGCTTGACGATGCTCGGATTTGAAGGAACGGTCCGCCCTGGAGCGGCGCGCGTCGGGTGCGTCGTTTCCGAATGACGTGTGCACAACCGCCGCGCCGTCGGGGCGCGAGCTGGCTCGGTTCGTTCGAGGAGGAATCATGGCTTCGATGAAGGTTGGTCGCGGGCTCCTGTGCGTCGTGGCGGCGCTGGGTCTGCCGGCGCTGGGTCTGCCGGCGCTGGTCGCCGGCTGCGGCGGCGACAGCCCCCCGATTCGCCCCGACGCGTTCATGGGCGTGGACGCAGGCGCAGCGGACGCGTTCTCGAGCGGCGTCGACGCGTTCGTGCCTCCCGGCACCGACGCGGGTCGCGACGGTGGCGGCGGCATGCGCATGTGTCGCTCGCCGATGGGCAACTGCGATCTCCTCGCGCAGGACTGCATGGCCGGCATGACGTGCGTCTACGCGCTGCCCGAGATGGGGGCGACCGAGCCGCAGACCGTGTGCGCCCCGATCGTCGGCGCGGGCGCGGAAGAGGGCGGTGCGTGCTGCGCGCTCAACTCGTGCGACACCGGCCTCGTGTGCGTGGGCGCCGTCGAGAGCGCGCCTGGCACCTGCAGCTCCATGGGCACCTGCCGCCGCTACTGCTGTGGCAGCTCGACGGACTGCGCCGCGGGCGAGGTCTGCAGCGGCTTCGGCAGCGGCTTCATGGGCGGCATCTGCGACACGATCGACGGCTGTGATCTCGTCGACCAGACCGGCTGCGAATCCATGAGCGGCACTGGCTGCTATCCGGGCAGCGGCGGCGCGACGCAGTGCGTGCGCCCGACGGCGGCGATGGCGGCCGAGGGTGCGACCTGCGAGTTCACCAACGACTGCGTGCCGGGCACGGCGTGCTTCACGGTCACCCCGGGCGGCGGTGGCATGGCCCGCAGCATCTGCCTGCGCTTCTGCGACATCGGCGACGGCGCGGCGGACTGCCCCGCCTCGGGCGGCATGGCCTGCCAGGCGGCGGGTGACCTGCCGACCGGCACGGGCGTCTGCCCCCCGCCGGCCTGAACGGCGATCGATGCACGTGCCTCGACCGAGCAGCTGGGTCGACGTGCGGTGGAGCGCACGCCTCGCATCACGGGGCGTGCGCGCGAGCCTCGCGCTGCGCGCGGCGGTGCTGGGCGCCTCGCTTCTTCCCACCGCGTGGGTGAGCGGCTGCGGCGGCTCGAGCCCCGAGGCGCCCGACGCCGCGATGCGCCTCGACGCGACGATCGTCGAGACGGGGTTGGCCTTCGAGGACGCGACGCTGGACGCGAGCGGCCCGACCGACGCGCTCACACCGCAACGCGATGGCGGCTCGAGCCTCTGCCGCGGGGCGTGTGATCCCGTGCGCGCAGCAGGCTGCGGCACCGGCGAGCTCTGCGTGCTCCGCGACGTGGAGGCGACGTGCGGGCCGCCGAGCCGCGGAACGCGCGGCAGCCCGTGCACGAGCGTGGACGAGTGCGCAGCGGGCCTCGCGTGCTTCCTCGGCGACTCGGGCGGCGTCTGCGATCGCGTCTGCTGCCCGGGCGGCGCGGACTGCGCGGCCGACGAGGTCTGTGGCGGAGACGGACGGCTCGTCGACGAGACCGCCACGTCGTGGGGCCGCTGCCTCGTGCCCAGGACGTGCGCGCTGCTCGACGCGATGGCCTGTCCGGAGCGTGAGGCCTGCTACGTCATCGGTCCGCTCGGCGAGAGCGAGTGCCTCCTCGCGGGCGCTGCGCTCGAGGGCGAGGCCTGCACGCTCCCCAACGACTGCGCCCCCGAGCTCGTGTGTGCAGGCGCCGTCGAGCGCACGTGCGCGCGACTCTGCCGCCTGGGGCTCCCGACCGATCCGTGTGGCAGCGGCTCGATGTGCGTGCGCCAGGCCTACACGCCCGACGGTGTCGGTGTCTGCGTGACGGCCGCCGCGCGCATGCGTTGAGCGATCAAGGATCGACGACGGTCGCGTCGGGGGCTCGCGACGCGCGCTTTCGTCGCAGGAGCTCGTCGATCGAGACGTTGTGCTCCGAGGTGTCCGCGGCCTGACGCCGCGCGCTGAGGATCTGCCCGACGTGATCGTGCTCTTCGTCGGGCAGGACGAGCCCGCCCGAGGCGCGATCGATCGCATCGACGACGTCGAACGCACGCAGCGCAGCGGGATCGATCGCGAGCGCGTAGAGCTTGTGGCCGCGCACGTAGATCGCCTGCGCGACGCTGTGCTCCGCGAGCGCCTCGAGCACCGTGCGCGTGGAGGGCACGTCGCCGTCCACGCCCGTGGCGATGGCATGCACGGTCGCGGGATGGTCGAGCTCCGCGAGGTGCACGACCACGTGCATCGCGAGCTTCTGGAGGTCGGCGTGGTCGCGTCGCGGACCGCGCGCCAGCGCTCGCAAGGTGGGCGCGTGCTGGAGGGCCGCCGTGACCTGGGCCCCGATGAGGACGAGGAGCCAGCTCGCCTGGATGTTCGCGAGCAAGACCGGGAACGCGCCGAAGCCCGAGTAGATCGCGTTCCAGCGCGCGAGACCGACCTGGAAGCGCACGTGCAGGAGCTGCAGGCCGTACCAGGCGAGCCCTCCGAGGAGCGCGCCCGCGAGCGCCGGTCGCCAGCCCACCTCGGCGTCGGGGAGCTCCACGTACATGACGAGCAGCGCGAGCGACGCGAAGAGGGGCGGCAAGACGAAGACGAGCACGTCGCGCACGAGGTGCACCGTGACGACGTCCTCGAGCCAGTGGGCGGCCGACGCAGCCGTCACGGCGTAGACGAGGCCCAGTGGCGTCACGGCGAGCGTCACCGCGAACGCGCGCACGCGGCGGTGCAGCGGGCGCATCGGCCCGCGCGCCTCGAAGATGGTCCCGAACGCCTCCTCCGCGCCGCGCACCACGCGCACGAGCGCGACCACGAGCACGACCAGGCCCACGACACCCAGCCCGGTCAGCGACGTGTGCTCGACGAGGTGGAGCACCGAGTCGGCGGTGCGCCGCAGACCGGCGACACCTTCGGAGACCTCGCCGCCTTCGGGACCGAGCGCCTCGTCGAGGAAGGGGCGCAACGTGCCGTCGAGGAACCAGTGATAGAGGCCCGTCGCCTTGCCGATCGCGAAGGCGAGCGCGAGCGCGGGCACGATCGCGAGCACCGTGTGGAACGAGAGCGACGCCGCGCGGAGGTGGAGCCGATCACGGAAGAGCCCCCGCACCGCGAGCCACGTGATGCGGACCGCGATGAGCACGCTGCGCGCGGGCTCGCCGAGGCTGCGCTCGTCGATCTCGAAGAGCCAGTCACGGGTGCGCCAGAGCGCACTGCGGACGGGCCGTCGGATCGGCTCACCCGCGATCGAGTTGCGGTCCAGGGGCACGCGCCGCGATGGTACCAACGCTCACGCCCTCGCGCCGCCCACCGCGACGGTGGCCCCGCGAGGGTGGAGCGCGTCGAGCGTCGCGAGGGCAGGAGGCCAGCTCGCCGAGCGCGTCAGCCGCGACCGAGCGCCTGGTCCACGATCGGCTGGAGCTCTCCCGCGGTGTACATGTCTCGCACGATGTCGCAGCCGCCCACGAAGCGGCCGCCCACGTAGAGCTGCGGGAAAGTGGGCCAGCTCGAGAATTCCTTCATGCCCTGGCGCATGTCGGCGTCGGCCAGGATGTTCACCGCGTGGAAGTCGGCGTTCACGCGCCGCAGCACCTCGACCACCTGCGCGGAGAAGCCGCACTGCGGGAACGACTTCGTGCCCTTCATGAAGAGCACGATCTTGTTGGATCCGATGGTCTCTTCGATCCGCTTGCGAAGCTGCTCGTCCATGTCCTCTGCCTCTGCTCACCGCTCCGAGGGCGGCACCTTGGCCCATGCATCGGGCGTGTACGTCCGAAGCGCAAGGGCATGTACGGGCCCCGCCATCAGCTCGCCGAGGGCGCGGTAGATCGCCTGGTGCTGCTCGATGCGGCTCATCGTGCCGAAGCGAGCCGCGACCACCGTGGCCTGGAAGTGATCCTTGGTCCCCGTGAGATCGATGATCTTCACCACCTCGACGTCGGAAAGCGCCGCCCGGATCCGGCTCTCGATCTCGCTCACCTCGACCATCTCACTCTCCTCGACACGGGCCTCGACATCGGGAAGGGGCTTGTGCGCCACGAGCCCCCTCGGTGTCAACGGTGCGGGCGCTCGACCGCCAAGAGACGCTGCTCTTCCTTGATGCCCTTGAGCCGGGCCTCGAACCGCGTGCGCGCGAGCCCGCCGAGGCGCGTGGCGATCGCCGGCTCCTCGGCCGCGTGCTCCGTGAGCACCACCTGGCTCGGCCCGGCCTGCGCCTGCAGGCGCGCGGCGACGTTCACCGTCGTGCCGAAGTAGTCGAGCCGATCGTTGGCGCGCACCGCGAGGCAGGGCCCCGCATGCACGCCGATCTTCACGCCGAGGCCGAGCTCGCCGAGCTTGGCGTCGTGGGCGTCGACCATCTCGATGCCCGCCTCGACGGCCTGGAGCAGCGTCGGGAAGCTCGCCATGACGGCGTCGCCCATCGTCTTGATGACGCCTCCGCCGTGCTTCTCGATGACGCCCCCCATGAGGCGGAAGTGGTCCTCGACGATCGCGAAGGCCTTCGCGTCGCCCACACGCTCGTAGAGCGCCGTCGAGCCCGTGAGATCGCTGAAGAGGAGCGCGATGTGGCCCACCCGCAGCTCGACGCCCGAGGCCGGGGCCTCGGTCGCGAACAGCGTGGCGAACTCGGGCATGGAGGTGACCACGGTGCCGAGCACCGCGTCGGCCGACCACGACGTGCGCTCGACGAGCACGGCGACCTCGTCGTCCGTCTCGTTCGTGAGCGTGAGGCACGTCGGGGCCCCGGGCGCCGCGACGCCTTCACTGCTGACGCGCATGCCACCGGGCGCGACGACGACGTCGAGGCGGGCGGGCCGCATGTCGTGCTCGAGCTCCGTCGAGTGCTTGAGCCAGAGCGCGCGCACGAGGATCTGCCCGAGCGGCAGATCGGCGTCGTGCTCCACCCGCTCGCCCACGCCGGCCCGCAGCTGCGCGAACACGTGCGGCAGGAACGCGGGGCTCGAGGCGCAGTAGAGCTTGGGCTCGACCTTGCGTACGCCCGAGCTCACCGGGAAGACCGCCTCCACGTGCCGCGCGAAGTCGATCGCGTAGTCGATCTCGCACGCACCGCAGTGCTGGTTGTCCGCGAGCTCGCCGAGGTGGTCGGCCATCTTCGCGCCGACGCGACACACGGGGCAGTTCACCTGCCACACGAGATCCGTCAGGCCCGACTCCGTCGCGTAGAGGAACGCGCGGAGCACGTCGCGGCGCGGCGCGCCCCAGAGGCGCGCGAGCTCGAACGGCTTCATCGACGAGACGTCTTCGTCCGCGCGCGTGCGGATGTGCTCCACGAGCCGCTCGGCGATCTGACCGTCGACGGGCCGCGTGCGAAGCGCCTTGAGGCGCACCTCGAGCGCGCGCTCGTCGGCCTGGCTGCGCGGCCCCGACGCGAGCGCGCTGTAGCTGCGGAGGAGGATGCGGCGGGCCTGGGTGACCGCGGGCTCGTCGCTGCGTGCGCTCTTCACGTCGGCCCCCGACGCGGCCGCGGGCTGGAGGAGCGCCGAGACCTCCTGGAAGTAGGCGCCGAGCGCGCGCGCGAACTTCAACTTCTGCATGAGGCCGATGAGCATCGGCGCCTCGACCCACGCGATCGCCTTGGCCTTCGTGCGTCCGTCGGGCGCATCCTCGAGCGTGACCTTGAACCCACCGCGCTGGACCGGCCCGGCGCGGAATCGTCGCTCGCCCTCGACGTGTCGGCCCTCGACCCAGCGGTACGGCGGCTCGATCCACTCGAGCGGCACGCCGAGCTCCGAGGCGCGCGCGAGGCGGAGGTTCTTGCCACCCTCCTTGAGCCACTCGTACCTCGGCACGGCGAGCCCGGCCGCGCGATCCCAGCGGTTGGTGTCGGCGACGATCGCCCACACGAGCGGCCTCGCGGCGTCGAAGACCACTTCGAGCTCGGACTGGTAGAGGCCCATGCTTGGCCGCGCGATGGTACCAGAGGCACCGACGCGCGATCGTCCTCACGGCTGCGCCCACGAGCGCGGACGCACGGCTGCCATGGTGGAGCCGCTCCGACTCGTAGGCGCGGGATGACCGTGCGTCCGCTCCCTCGACGAGACCGCCGAGGCCTCGCCAAAGCCCCTGCGTTGCCCACAAAAACCGCGCGTGATACGAGCGCCCCCCTCATGGAAGGCACGGCCTCGTCATCTCTCTTCTCTCTTCGCCTCGCGCTGGCGTGCACGCTCGCGCTCGCAGGCGCGAGCCTCGGCTCCTCGACCGTCGCGCACGCGCAGGCGGCCGCTGGCACCGAGGCCACGGAAGAAGAGGAGGAGGCGCTCGAGGAAGAGGCCGAAGGCACCGAGGCCGAAGAGACGCCGCGCCTGCGCGCGCCCGACACCACCTTCGCCGCCTCGGGCACCGAGGAGGAAGAAGCGGTCGAGGAAGAGGGCGAAGGCGAAGAGGCCGAAGCCGAAGAGGCCGAAGAGGAGACCGAGGGCGAGGCCGAGGCCACCTCGGAGGAAGAGCAGCTCCCCGATCCCGATCGCACCGCCGAGCGCCTCGAAGGCGCGGGCACCGATCCGACCGTCGCGCCGTGGACCACGCCGCAGACGGTCTTCGAGCTCCACGGCTACATGCGGATGCGCGGTGAGTTCATCGACCAGCTCTTCCTCGGCCGCGGCCGCGTTCCGGGCAGCGATCTCAACGACTTCTTCTCCTACTGGCAGCCGCTCGACGACGGCGCCACGCCCGCGGGCGGCTGCAGCGGTGGCCGCGAGACCTCGCCCGGCACCGCGGGCTTCTCCACGTGCGATCAGAACGCGCTCGCCTTCGCGAACATGCGCCTGCGCGTGGAGCCCACGATCCACCTCTCGGACGACGTGCGCGTCCGCATGCAGCTCGATCTGCTCGACAACCTCGTCATGGGCTCGACGCCCGGCGGCCTGTCGCTCGACTCGAGCTGGCAGCGCCAGTACGGCACGCTCGTCCCCGCGCAAGCCTTCGCGACGACGCAGGATCCGCCCATCTCGGGCATCAACTCCTTCTCCGACTCGATCGTCGTGCGCCGCGCGTGGGCCGAGGTCCGCAACCGCGGCCTCGGTGAGCTCCGCTTCGGTCGCATGGGCGCCCACTGGGGCCTCGGCATCCTCTTCAACGACGGCCGGGGCATCGACCAGGACCACCAGTCCGACGTCGACCGCATCATGGCGGTCACGCGCATCCTCGGCATCTACGCGTTCGGCGCGTGGGACTTCGCGTCCGAGGGCATGATGTACATCGACCCGACGAACTACGCGTACCAGCGCCCGTCGTTCGATCGCGTGCGCCTCGACGACGTCGACCAGATGGTCTTCGGCGTCGCGCGCCGCCTCTCGCCCGAGGAGCAGGAGCAGGCGCTCGAGCGTCACGACGCGGTGATCAACGCCGGCGCGCTCTTCATGTACCGCACGCAGAACCTCACGACCGAGGGCACGCTCGACCCGACCACGGGCGGCACGCCGTCGTTCGTGCGCCGCGGCTACGAGAGCTACACGGGCGACGTCTGGGTGCAGTTCCTCTACGAGGATCTCCGCCTCGAGCTCGAGGCCGTTGGCATCTTCGGCACCGTCGACAACCTGCCGTTCACGCAGGGCTCGTGCGCGGGCAACCCGTCCTGTCTCGAGCGCAACCGCTTCGGCGAGAACAACACGGCCAAGCTCAACCTGCTCCAGATGGGCCTCGCGTTCGAAGGCGAGTACCACCTCCTGAACGACCAGCTCGGCATCTACTTCAACTTCGGCATCGCGAGCGGCGACGCCGACACCGAGGGCCTGTCGCTCCGCAACGGCTCGGTCCGCCAGATCGATCGTCCGGGCGGCGCCGACCGCACGCTGAGCACGTTCTACTTCCACCCGGCCTACCGCGTGGACCTGCTCATGTACCGCAACCTGCTCGGGCAGATCTCGGGCTCGTACTACTTCCGCCCTGGCCTCTCGTACGACTTCATCCGCAACGGCTTCGGCCAGCTCCTCGGCGCGCGCGCCGACGTGATCTGGAGCCGCGCGATCGAGCCGATCCAGACGTGGGGCAACCAGCCCGACCTCGGCGTCGAGATCGACGCGCAGGTCTACTACCGCAGCGAGGACGGCCCCGATCTCCTCGACGGCTTCTCCGTCTCGCTCATGTACGGCATCCTCTTCCCGCTCGGTGGCCTGAACTACAACGCGGCCCAGCTCTCGGCCGGCAACACCGGCGGCGGGCAGAACGCCCAGACCCTGCGCCTGATCCTGGGCGTCACGTATTAGTCCGCGCCGGACGGCGCGGGCTCGGGGGCTCGAGCGCCCCTCGGAACCCCGCGTCGCTCGGTCGTCGAAGACTCCTCCATCGCTCCCGCTCACGGGGCTGCGCCCCGCCGCGAGGGCTCCCCCCACTGGTACGTCGGTTCTCGATCAGACATGACGGGTGTTCGCTTCATACCGCTCGGGGGGCTCGGCGAGATCGGCATGAACTGCATGGCGATCGAGCACGACGGCCGCATCGTCGTGCTCGATTGCGGCGTGATCTTCGACGGCCGAGGCCTGGGCGTCGACGTGGTGCACGCCGACTGGGAGTGGCTCGTCGACCGCCAGCGCGACGTCGTCGCGCTCCTGCTGACGCATGGCCACGAGGACCACATCGGCGCGGTCAGCTACTTCCTGCGCGACTTCGACGTGCCCGTGTACGGGCCAGCCTACGCGCTCGCGCTCGTGAAGAACCGGATCTCGGAGCACGCGTGGCACCGCGCGCGCGACATCGAGTACCGCGTGCTCACGGCCGAGAGCCGCGTCGAGCTCGCGGGCATGACCTTCCGGCCCTGGCAGGTCACGCACTCGATGCCCTCCTGCTACGGCCTCGTGATCGAGACCTCCGAGGGCGTCGTCGTCCACACCGGCGACTTCAAGATCGACGACGTCCCGCCGCTCGGCGACCACTTCGCGCGCGAGGCCGTGGAGCCGTTCCTCTCGCGGGGCATCGCGCTCGTGCTCTCGGACTCCACGAACGCGCTCACCGAGGGTCAGTCCGGCGGCGAGCTCGAGGTCGGCGAGGCGCTCGAGGATCTCGTCGCTGCCGCCAAGGGCCGGGTGATCGTGGGCCTCTTCGCGTCGAACGTGCATCGCATGCGCATGCTCTTCGACGTCGCCCGCCGCACGCGCCGCAAGGTCGTGCCGCTCGGTCGATCGATCGACACGCACCTCCGCATCGCGACCGAGCTCTCGATCCTCAAGGACCCGCACGACGTGCTCGTACGTCGCGAGGAAGGGCGGACGCTGCCTCCGGGACAGGCCCTGGTCCTGGCCACTGGCAGCCAGGGAGAGCCGCAGGCCGCGCTCTCTCGGCTGGCCGCGGGCAACCACCCGGACCTCGCGATCGGCGAGGGCGATCTCGTCCTCCTCAGCTCCCGCGTCATCCCGGGCAACGAGCGGCCGATCCTCGATCTGATCGAATCGCTCGAGCGTCGCGGCATCCGCGTGATCACGCGCAGCATCGATCCCCGCATCCACGTGAGCGGCCACGCGCACAAGGAGGAGCAGCGCTCGCTCCTCGAGTGGCTGCGGCCCCGCGCCTTCTTGCCGGTGCACGGCACCTACGTGCACCTGCGTGCACACGGGCAGATCGCGCGCGAGGCCGGCGTGCCCGAGGTCGCGCTCGCACTCAACGGCGAGGTCGTGCAGCTCGCCGAGGGCAAGCTCCGCATCGTCGATCGCGTCTGGTCGGGCCGCATCCACGTCGACAAGGGTGGCGAGCCCGTCGATGGCCGTGTGCTCGCCGATCGTCGCAGCGTCGCCGAGTGGGGCGAGGCGGTGGTCTCGGTCGTCGTCGATGCCGAGGGCGCGCTCGTCGGAGAGCCTCGCATCACGACGCGCGGTGTGGTCGTCGAGGCCGACGAGCCCGATCTGCTCGCGGACGCCTGCGACGCGGTCGCACATGGCATCCGCGAGATCCGCACGCCGCGCCTCGTCGTCGACGACGCGATGATCGAGGACGCGGCGCGACGCGCGTTGCGCCGCTTCTTCGGTGCCGAGCTCGGCAAGAAGCCGCTCGCGTCGGTCCTCGTGCACCGGCTGCCCCGTGGGTGAGACCGCACGGGGCCGAGCGAGCACGAGCGGCGCGCTCGCGCTCGCGCTCCTCGGCGCGTCGTGCGGCGGAGCCCCGATCGCGCCCGAGGGCTCGACGGAACACGAAGACCGCATCGACGTGGTCTCGGCCTCGCGCGTGCCCTCGGACGGCGAACCACCGCTCGCGGGCCGCGATCCCGATCGCGACGAGGTCGCCGCGCTCCGCGAGGCGATGCGGATCGCCGAGCGACTGCGCTCGCTGCGGTTCGCGCGCCCCGTGCCCGTGCGCGTCCAGAGCCGCGAGGACGTCACCTCGTTCGTGCGCTCGCGCATCGAGGAGGACGAGCTCGAGCAGGCGCGCCTCTTCTACACGGCCATCGGCCTCTTGCCGGCCGACGTCGATCTCCGCGCGCTCGTGCTGTCCGTCATGGGCGAGCAGATCGCGGGCTTCTACGATCCGCGCCGCCACACGATGGTCGTGCGCGACGACGTGATGGAGGAGATGACGCGCCTCGTCGCGCGCGGCGGCACGATCCTCGGGACTCCGTCTTCGATGGTGCTCGTGCACGAGTATGTGCACGCCCTCCAGGATCAGCGCCTCGCGCTCGACGACGACGAGGACGACACCCGCACGATCGACGAAGAGAACGCCTACGCCGCCCTCGTCGAGGGGGACGCCACGCTGACGATGCTCGGCATCGGCCTCGCGGGAAGTGGTCGCACCCTGGACGATCTCACGCGCACGCGCGGCCTCTTGCGCGCGCAGCTCTCGGACGACGTCGAGGCCGGCCCCGCCGGCTCCGAGCTCGCGAGCGCGCCCGCCATCCTCCGTGCCCCGCTGCTCTCGCGCTACCTCGACGGTCTCGTGTTCGTCGGCGCGCTGCACGGCGGCCACGACGACGCGCACCGGGCGGGCTTCGCCGCGATCGACGCGGCCTTCGGCGCGCCACCGACGAGCACCGAGGCGGTCCTGCACCCCGAGCGCTACGTGACGGGCGAGCGGCCCGCGCCGATCGTCCTGCCGGCGCTGTCCTCGCTCGAGGCCGCGGGCTGGACGCCGGTCGACGAGGACACGCTCGGCGAGCTCGAGCTCTCGGTCTTCTTCGCGCAGGGCTCGGGCCGCGATCGCGACCGCGAGGCCGCAGCCGGCTGGGACGGAGATCGCCTCCGCGTCTATCACCGTGCCGAGTCGCCCGAGCCTGCGCCGACCCTCGCATTCCTCTGGCTCTCGCGCTGGGACGACGAGCGCGAGGCGGCCGAGGCAGAAGCCGCGGCGAGACGCGTCGGCGACGCGATCCCGGCGACGCCGGCAGGCCCGCTGACGGTCCGTCGCGTCGGCCGCGCGCTCGCGATCAGCGCGGGTCTGCCCGAGCTCGCGCGCACCGAGAGCGAGGCCGCGCTCGCGTCGCTCGCGCGCTGATCGCGCGCACGTGCGACCTGCCGCTTCGTCGAGCGCCCCCGCGCGTTCGGGCGGCCGTTCGTCACGCTTGACCCGCTTTGTCCACGAGACTACGAACGCGCCTCGCACGCGGGGCCGGAGTCTCCCGCGCCTGGTTTCGTTCGAGTCCCCGCCCGCTTTTTTCGAGGAACGCACGGCAATGCAGTCCCAGATCTCTTCCATCGATCCCGTCACCGTGGAGCTGCACGTCGAGGTCCCGTGGGACCGCTTCCACAAGGGCGTGGAGAACGAGTACGGCAAGCTCCAGAAGAGCGCGCGCATCAAGGGCTTCCGCCAGGGCAAGGCGCCCCGCAACGTGATCGTCCAGCTCTTCTCGAAGTCGGTGCGTGACGAGGTCACGTCGAACCTCGTGAACGAGAGCGTGGTCGAGGCCGTGCAGAAGCACGAGCTGCCGGTGGTCTCCACGCCGGTCCTCAAGGAGGCGCCCAAGGTCGTCGACGGCACGAGCCTGACGTTCACCGTCAAGGTCGAGGTCCGACCGAAGATCGAGAACCTCGCCACCGAGCTCGAGCTCGTGCGCCGGGTCAAGCCGGTCACCGACGCGGACGTCGCCGCCGAGATCGAGCGCATGCGCCAGACGCACGCCGTCGTGGCGCCGCTCGAGACGCCGCGCCCCGCGCAGAAGGGCGACCTCCTCACGGTCGACTACACCGTCACGATCGACGGCGTGGCCAAGCCCGACATGGCGGGCACCGATCGCACGGTCGAGCTCGGCAACGGTCAGCTCCTTCCGGAGATCGAGGCGGGCCTCGCGGGCGCCGAGCTCGGACAGACCAAGAGCATCACGGTCGCGCGCCGCGCGGACGAGGCGAACAAGGACCTCGCGGGCAAGGTCGTCGTGTTCGACATGACCGTGAAGGAGATGAAGGAGCGCAAGCTCCCCGCGCTCGACGACGAGCTCGCCAAGGACATCGGCGACTACGAGAGCTTCGCGCAGCTGAAGGACAAGACGCGCGAGCGCCTCGATGAGACCTCCAAGGCCCAGGGCGAGCGCGCGCTGCGCGATCAGGCGATCGAGAAGCTCGTCGAGAAGAACACGATCCCCGTGCCGCCCTCGCTGCTCGACCAGCAGCTGCGCGCGATGCTGCAGGAGTTCATGCAGCTCATGCAGATGATGGGGCAGAAGCCGCAGCTCAACCCGGCGATGGTCGACGACATGAAGCCGCGCGCGGAGTCCAAGGTCCGCGCGGCGCTCCTGCTCGGCGAGCTCTCTCGCAAGGCCAGCATCTCGGTCTCGGCCGACGAGATCGAGGCCAAGCTGAAGGAGATGGCCGAGAAGAGCGGCAAGCACATCGCGAAGCTCCGCGTGGAGTACACCGGCGAGAAGCGCGAGCAGCTCGAGACCCAGCTCCTCGAGGAGAAGCTCATCAAGCACCTCCTCGCCGGCTCGAAGATCACCGACGGCCCCTGGGAAGAGCCGAAGGACGAGACCAAGGCAGACACGGCGAAGGAGAACGCATGAGCGACAGCATCGATCGGTTGTACCGCGAGGCGATGACCTTCATCCCGACGGTCATCGAGACCACCCACCGCGGCGAGCGCGAGATGGGCATCGGCTCGCGCCTCCTGCGCGACCGCATCGTCTTCCTCGGCTCCGAGGTGGACGACGCCGTCTCCAACTACATCGTGGCCCAGCTCCTGATCCTCGAGGGCGAGGATCCGGACAAGGAGATCACGATGTACATCAACAGCCCCGGTGGCGTGATCACCGCCGGCCTCGCGATCTACGACACGATGCAGTACGTCCGCTGCCCGGTCTCGACCGTGTGCATCGGTCAGGCGGCCTCGATGGGCGCCGTCCTGCTCGCAGCCGGCAGCAAGGGCCGG
>JBILLJ010000023.1:0-78834 GCA_044376125.1 Sandaracinaceae bacterium | reverse complement strand
CTGCGTGTGGTCGCGTCGTAGGTGGTGTTGTCGAAGCGTCGATCCTCGACCTGGCCGCTGGTGAGATTGCGGACGACGTGGCGCTGGAATCCCAGAAAGCCGCGGCCCAGAACGTCCGCGCGACCTCCCTGGTAGAAGTGGGTCTCCTCGACGAAGCTCGTCTCGGGGAGACCGCTGTCGCGACGGACGCGCTGTACGACATACCGACTGTCCGTGGTGCATCGCGTCGGATAGGCGCACGCGCGCGTGGGCTGATACACGCTCGAGTCAGACAGAGGCGTGTAGTCGACCAGGATCGTCGCGCCGAATCCGTCCGTGACGCGCTCGACGAGAGCGGGCTGCGACCGCACGTTGTGCTGGAGCATCGTTCCCCTGATCAGGCGACGCTCGGTGGGGTTGCCGCTCGGGATGAACCGGCTGTCGACACGCTGGAGGTCGAGGATGTCGAGGGCGCCGTCGCCGTCGGCGTCGAGGACGTGCGCCTCAGACGTCAGCAATGTGAGATTCCGACCGTCGTAGGCGCGCCAGTCGCCCTGCTGCATCATGGAGGTGGGGAAGGCCTGGTCGTACGACGTTGCGAGCCACTCGACCGCCCAGAACTGGTTGTCCGCCCACGCCTTCGCGTCGCAGAACGGACGACCTGGACAGAGGTCGATGGTGGCCAGAGGTTGGTCGAACGGGAGCGTCGCCGCGACGATGTCACCTCTGCCGTCGCCGGCGAGGTCGAAGGAGAGGAACTGCAGCATCCTCCGCTGCGACACGCCCGTGGCCGGGTCCACCCCGCGTCGGTCGAAGCGGCGACCGGGTGCCGCGAGATCGATGGGCATCTCGAACATGCGAGGCTGTAGGGTCACTGCGTCATGAGTCCCCAAGGACACATAGAGAAGGGGGACATTCATCGGGGAGTTGCCCGAAGCCGCCAGTGGCCAGTGCGTGGTCATGAGATCGTGGTACCCGTCACCGTTGACGTCCGCGACCTGGTAGCGCCCCTGGAGCACCTCGAGGGGCCGCACCACGGGCTCCGCGCCGTCCCAGCGAGCCGATCGCATCCAATAGGCAGCCTCCGACGACGGCGTGTCGAGGTTGTCATAGATCTGCGCGGCGAACACGAGCTCCTGCGCGCCATCGCCGTCGAGGTCCACCACCAGCGGCCGAGAATCCCACGGCCGCCGGTCGACGAGACCGTCCGACTCCACCACCGCGGGCAAACCTCGGCCATATTCGAACGCACAATCGGTGCGGTCGAGCGACGACAGTTCCAGCCAGGGCGCCCACGCAGCCGACGAAGAGGGTCGACGGGCGAACTGCCATCGACCCGGACTCTGCTGGATCCACGGGGTGATGGGCACTCCGTCCCAGCCCGGAGGTTGGACCACGCCCCAACGGCCGAGGCTCGGGTCGGGTGAGCAGACGGCGATGTCTGTCCGGCCATCGCCGTCGAAGTCGAGAACCTCGAAGCTCGAGGATGGCATGTCGAGGCCTCCGTCCACTTCCTCGAACCGTCCGGTGCCCAAGGAACGAAGAACGCGGAGGCGAAGCACGCCAGAGGGTTCCGTCCCCACGAAGGCGATGTCGTCGCGACCGTCGAGATCCCAATCGATGACCTGGAAGCGATGCTGGTCGGCGCTCTCGCCAGACGTGATCCAGGCGAGCGAACCGTCGGTGAGTGACGTCTCGATCGCGCGCTCGGGTCCGAACGGGTTGGTGACGAGCGAAGCGCTCGACCGTGGCGCGTAGCCACCGAGCCGGATCACGAGACGCGGAGCCTCGGCCGCAGTCTCACGGCTCATGTAGACGACGTCGTCGGCTCCATCTCCATCTGCGTCCAGCGTCACGAACGGTGTTGGGTCGATTCCGAGCTCAGTCGGCACCGGAGTGACCGCGACGTCGCGTGCCTGGAATGTTGCGTACCCATACCGCGGATCGTCTGCCGGTGACCCCTCGGGTCTCCGATCACGCCAGGTGAAGCGGGTGGGTGGCAAGCAGACCAGGTCGTCTTCGGTCGCGGCGGTACCGGGTGCGTTGGCGCAGAGCTGAGCGGACTGCAGCCGGTACCTGCGCGCAGCGTTCGCAGCGTCGCCGGCCAGCCGAAGTTCGTGAACCAACTCCTCATCGACGTAGGTACGGATGCTCTCGAGAGGGAAGGTCGTGGCTCTCCAGCCGAAGCTACCTTCGACGAAACCGTCCTCCGGCGGGGGAGCCTCGACGAGACCACCCGTGTCCTCCACGACTCCCACGTCGGGGATCTGGGCCGAGACCGCGTAGTCGAAGCGAACGGAGCGGCTGCCCGACGTGACCACGCCACCAGGCGTGACGAAACCCGTGTAGTCGATGCGGGAGATGCGGACGATGTCCCGAAGCGGCGGATCGGGGTCCATCGCCTCCGCGACGTCGGGGGGCAGCGTGGGTGTCACGTGCTCGTATCGATAGGAGATCGTGTTGCCTCGCGGATCCCGCTCTTGTGCCAAGAACCACGTGCTCACGACCCGTGAACCGTCGCTCCGCGTGAGCTCGAGTCTGCTCTCCGGCGTCGTTCCGTAGAGGCGCTCCCGCCCATCCGGCATCCGCACGCGGAACGAGACCGGCCCCGACACGCCCGAAGCATCGAAGCCCATCGTCTCGACGCGGCGCCACGACTCGACCTCCGTCCGGTACGCCGCGCCAGGCGCCATGTCCGCACCCTCGGCGGCCAGCAGCCGGGCGCCGTCGATGCAGAGGCGATCCTCGTCGTCGAGCTCGACGCCGCGGTGGCGACCGTCGATGGCGACCGACTGTCCGCATCGACTCATCGAGGACAGCCCGTCGAGGCGAAAGCCCACCCCGAGCGAACTCTCAGCGCTGGTCGACGCATACGCGAGGGCGAGGTTGGGCTGCATGCCAGCTCGGCCCGGTGGCACCGCGATCGGGATTCGATACGTGAACGTGCCGTCGTCCGAGACAGCCGCGACACCACCCAGCGTTCCGACGGCCGTGGTCGGAGCGAGCTCGGGGAGGTCTGCCGGGGGCGTGGGCGTTGGGCAGCCCGCGCCGAGGTTGGAGAGCGAGACAGCGACCGCCACGACGAGGGCGAGGGCTGGACGAAGACGAGGGCTGGGCGACATGCCCCCGTATCGGGCATGGGAGACACGAGTTGCGTCGCGCTCGCGGTTGACGGCCTCGTGGCTCAGGCACCCTTGCCCACGAGACCGACCGACCGACCGACCGACCGACCGAGCAACCTTCACGCCACGTACCGTTCTGTTGCGCCCCATCGAACCCCTCCGGTCTTACGAGGACAGGAGGTCAGATGCCCTCGTCGATGTCAAGGGTGCGTGCGAAACGACGTCGCAACACGTCTCGTGGAGGGGCGGAGCCTCGCGCACGACGAGCCCACCCGCGGCGTTGCGGGACGGCGGATCGTCAGGGCAGGAGGAGGAGCTTGCCGACGACCTTGCCGGTGCGGCTCTTCTCGTGGGCCTTCTCGGCGTCGGCCAAGGGGAACGTGGCGTCGATGCGAGCCTTGAGGTGGCCCTTGGCCATCGCGTCGACGAGGGGCTCGAGGCGCTTCTGGTTCGGGGCGCCGAGGAGCGTGCGCACGCTCGGGAGGAACGCGATGGAGAGGTAGTCGCCGGGCTGACTGACCACCATCTCGACGGTGCCAGTCGGCGTGAGAAGCGAGCGGCACTTGGCGAGGGGGTACACGTCACTGCCGACGAGCTGGAGGATCACCTGATACGGGCCGTGCGCGCGGGCGGCCTCGAGGGCATCGCCCTTGGTGTAGTCCACGGCGATCGCGCCTTCGCCCTCGACGAGCGCGACGTTGCGGCTCGAGCACACACCCACGGCCTGTGCGCCGAGCATCTTCGCGATCTGCATCGCCGCCAGGCCCACACCGCCGGCCGCGCCGAGCACGAGCACCTTGTCCCCAGGGCCGATCTTCTGGTGCTCGCGCATCGCCATCCACGCCGTGACGGCGGGCACCGGCAGACACGCCGCGTGCTCGAGCGGCACCGAGTCCGGCACGACCGCGACCTGATCGCGCTTCACGATCACCTCGGTCGCATAGCTGCCGTGCTGCTTGCGCGAGAAGTCCGTGCCGCCGACGACGCGCGTGCCCACGGCGAGCTCGGCCTTCTTGCCGGCCTCGATCACCTCGCCCGCGAAGTCGATGCCGGGCACGAACGGCTTGCCGGGTCCGATCACCGAGTACGCGAGGTGGAGCGGCCCACCTTCGCGCATCTTCCAGTCGACCGGGTTCACGCCCACGGCGACGACCTTCACGCGCAGCTCGTCGTCGCGCAGAGGGCGGGAGGGGAGCTCGACGAGCGCGAGCGGCTCGGTGTGGGAGCGCGAGGTGGCAACCTTCATGGCGGGCGAGCGAGTACCCCGGCGCCGCCCAGCGCGCCCGCCGACCCACGGCCGGTTCACAGTTCTTCGGACCCCGCGACGCGGCCGTGGCGCCGACGTGCCCGCCGGCTGGAGCGGGCCAATGCCTTCGACGTGCCCGCCGGCTGAACCCGGGGGCACCAAGGCGTCGATGCGACGCGAGCCCTTCGGGCTCGACATCGAGCCGAGGCAGCGGACGCCGTGGCGAGTTTCGCATTTGCGCGTCGTCGGTACAGTCCGTCGCGCCGCGAGGCAGCAGGGCGCCGTGGCGGCTGCCGCGTCTGCGCGTGATCGCGAAGTCCCTTTGCTCGCACCTCCCCGCGGGCCTGCCGGACGCATTCGCGGATGCGCGATGGCAAGCCGCGAGGCGCGAGTGCTGGGCGACCGTACTCGACGACGTCGCGCGACTGCGGGCATGGCCTCGAGCGTCGCATCGAAGAGGCCTTTCCCTCGTACATCGCGTCGACCGTTCGTCGACGAGCCCTGACTCGTGCTCGTGCTGTGCTGGACGCCGCGACGCCGCTCCGTGCGGCGCCTCGAGCACCGTGCGCTCGCGGGCCTCTTCGACGGCACCTGCGAAGCGTCCGGCAGGTCCGAGGGGAGAACTTCGTCGCAGAGAGCGTGTGGTGCGCGCCGCGAGGACACAGACGCCGCGGCGGCTGTCGCGTCTCTGCGTCATCGGCAGCGTCCGGGTCGCGCCGCGACGACAGGACGCCGTGGCGAATGTCGCGTGTGCGCGTGATCGCGAGGCCCGTGTGCTCGCACCTCCTCTCGAGCCTGCTGACGCATTCGCGAGTTCGCCGTGGCGAGTGTCGCGTCTGCGCGTGATCGCGAGGCCCGTGTGCTCGCACCTCCCCTCGGGCCTGCCGGGCGCATTCGCGGGCGCGTGATCGCCGTCGGCGAGGCGCGAGTGCTCGGCGACCGCGCTCGATGACGTCGCGCGACTGCGAGCAATGCCTTCAATGTCCTCGCCGGCTGACGCGGGGTCATTGACTTCGACGTGGCCCCAGCTGGAGCGGGGCCAATGCCTTCGGCGTGCCCGTCGGTGGAAGCGGGCCAATCCCTTCGACGTGCCCGCCGGCTGAAGCGGGGCCAATGCCTGCGACGTGCCCGCCGGCTGAAGCGGGCCAATGCCTGCGACGTGCCCGCTGGCTGAAGCCGGGGGCACCAAAGCATCGATGCGACGCAAGCTCTTCGGGCTCGACACGGCAGCCCTTCGTGTTGGTCCTCGGACTGGCGACTCGGACCGTCGTGAACGACTTCGTGCATGCGCACCGAGCGCCGAGCAGGGCGCGCATTCGCCGCGACGGCACTGCGAAGCGTCCGGCAGGTCCGAGGGGAGAACTTCGTCGCAGAGAGCGTGTGGTGCGCGCCGCGAGGACACGGACGCCGCGGCGGCTGTCGCGCCTTTGCGTCATCGGTGCGAAGCGTCCGGCAGGTCCGAGGGGAGAACTTCGTCGCAGAGAGCGTGTGGTGCGCGCCGCGAGGACACAGACGCCGCGGCGGCTGTCGCGTCTGTGCGTCATCGGCAGCGTCCGAGTCGCGCCGCGACGACAGGGACGCCGTGGCGAGTGTCGCGTCTGTGCGCGATGGCGAGGCCCGTGTGCTCGCACCCTCCCTCGAGCCTGCTGACGCATTCGCGAGTTCGCTGTGGCCAGTGTCGCGTGTGCGCGTGATCGCGAGGCCCGTGTGCTCGCACCTCCCCTCGAGCCTGCCGGTCGCATTCGCGGACGCGTCGTCGCCATCGGCGAGGCGCGAGTGCTCGGCGACGGTGCTCCGCGACGTCGCACGACTGCAGGCAATGGCTTCGACGTCCTCGCGGGCTGAAGCGGGTCCAATGGCTCCGACGTGCCCACCGGCTGTCGCGCAGGCGGCCGCTGCTCCTCGCACGCACGCGCGATCGATCGGACACGCGCGCTCGTCCGGAGCGGGTTGCGCAACTTGCGCAACGCTGCGCAGCTCGGGCAGTGCGCTGCGCATCGGTGCGCAACCTCGGCCTGAATTCCGCGGAGGAACCGGGGCGGTATGGGAGGTGCTCAGGGGCGCCCGCGCCTCACGCGCAACACGGAGGGACCATGATGATCAGAGTGCCCGCATGCGTGGACGCGGCCCGCGCCGACGTTCACCGCCGAGGATCTCGCGCTGATCGCCACGCTCGGTCCGCTGCCCGCGCTGCCACCCGATCCGACCAACGCGTACGCCGACGACCCCGACGCGGCCGCGCTCGGTCAGGCTCTCTTCTTCGACGCCCGCTACTCGGGCCCGCTCACCGTCGCGAGCGACCTCGGCGCGGTCGGCGAGCGAGGCCGTGTCTCGTGCGCGAGCTGCCACTCCTCACCGGCGATGTCCGACGATCGCTCGGTGCCCGCCAACGTCTCGCTCGGCACGAACTTCCACACCCGCAACGCGCCCGCGATCGTCAACAGCGCGTACTACCCGTGGACCAACTGGGGAGGTCGCTTCTCGCGCCCGTGGGAGCTGCCGCCCGTGGTGGCCGAGAGCAGCCTGACGATGAACAGCTCGCGCCTCGAGCTGGTGCACCACCTCTTCGATCACTACCGCGCTCAGTACGAGGCCGTGTTCGGCGCGATGGAGCCCGCGATCGGCACCGACCCCGTGCGCTTCCCGCCTGCCGGCAAGCCGCGCGCGGCGATGGGACCCGATGGACCGTGGGAGACGATGAGCGCCGCGGATCAGCAGATCGTGAATCGCATCTTCGTGAACTTCGGAAAGGCCCTGCACGCCTACATGCGACTGCTCGTGAGCCGCACCTCGGACTTCGACCGCTTCGCGGCCGGCGACGCGACCGCGCTCGACGTGGACGCGCAGTGGGGGCTCCGGGTCTTCCTCGGCGACGGCCACTGCGTCGACTGCCACTCTGGGCCGCACTTCTCGGACGGCACGTTCCACAACCTGGGTGTCGCGCAGACAGGCATGCACGTCCCCATGACGGACGACGGCCGATTCACCTCCATCCCGCCGCTCCTCGGGAGCGGCCTCAACTCCGCAGGCCCCTTCAGCGACGACATGGCCGCGGGCGCGGCGCTCCTGGCCGGCCTCACCAACCCGCCGCCCGAGTCGACCCGCGCGCAGTTCCGGACGCCGACGCTGCGCGATCTCGTGCACACTGCGCCGTACATGCACGCGGGGCAGATGACGACGCTCGAAGAAGTCGTGGATTTCTACGACGTCGGTGGCGCGACACCCGCCAGCGGCACCCTCGACCCGCTCGTGGTGCCGCTCGCCCTCAGCGCCGAAGAGCGCGGTGACCTGCTCGCGTTCCTGCGTGCCCTCGAGAGCGATCCGGTGCCGGAGTCGCTCCGCACGGCCCCCTGACCCGAGGAGACGACGATGTGGCTGCGGACCTGTCTGACGACGAGCGCGCTCCTCGCGATGCTCACGAGCGCGCCCGTCCTCGCACAGGCGCCGTCGGATCCCGGCGTGGGATTCGACGGCGCGAGCCGCAGCGAGGAGGGCATCGAAGAGGAAGGGGCGCCGGAGGGAGCGGGTGAAGCAGAGTCGGAACCGGAACCGGGGCCGGAACCGGAACCGGGGCCGGAGCCGGGACCAGAATCGGAATCGGACACTGCCCCTGCCTCCGACTCCGCCCCTGCCTCCGACTCCGCCCCTGTCTCCGACTCTTCCCCTGTCTCCGACTCTTCCCCTGTCCCCGACTCTGCCCCTGTCTCCGACTCTGCCCCTGTCTCCGACTCCGCCCCTGTCTCCGACCCTCCCCCCGTCTCCGACTCTGCCCCACAGCCCACCGCCGCGCCGGCGTTCGAGGCGGTGATCGCTGGCGTGCCGGTGCGCCTCACCGGCATCGTGCACGCGCGCGTCGAATTCACGCAGGGCGTGCAGTCCTTCGACAACGCCGCGCCCGTCGCGCCGACGTCCGCGGTGAACCCCGCAGTGCTCACGGATCCCGACGCGCCCAACCTCTCGTTCCAGGTGCAGCAGACGCGCCTCGGCATGCAGATCGGTGACGCCAGCACGTTTCGCGCGATCGTCGAGATCGACTTCACCCACTTCGATCAGTCCTCACCCACCGTGCAGGCCTTTCCGCGCATCCGCATCGGCCTGCTCGAGTGGCAGCCCGCGCCCGGACAGCGCCTCTTCCTCGGGCAGACCTGGGACATCTTCGGCAACGCCACCGGGCCCCAGCTCCTCTCTCACTCGTTCAACCTCGTCGGCAGCCTCTTTCGCGCGGGCAACATCGGCTTCATGCGGCAGCAGCTCGGCTGGACCGGGCGCTTCGATGGCGTGGAGCTCTCGCTCGCAGCCGGCATGCAGGGCGCCAACACGGGGCCGACGTTCAACAACCTCGAGCAATCGCTCGTCCCCACCGGCGCTGCCCGCGTGATGTTCCACTACGGCGATCGTCAGGTGATCGGCGCGAGCGTGATCGCCACCGCGCTCCGCTACACGAGCGCCGACGACGCCGAGCTCCGGCCCGCCTTCGGCGCCGTCGCGTTCACCGACTCGCAGCTCGGCACCTTCAGCCTGCACGCGGAGCTCTACGTCGCGCAGAACCTCGCAGGCACCGGCACGCTCAACCTCGGCGCGGGCCGCTTCGGCCACGACGTGCTCGAGGTCGGCGGCTACGTCTCGGGCCGCGAGCAGATGGGCGAGCACGCCGTCACCGGCGGCGCGGGCTTCGCGGGCATCGTCCGCGGCGACGTCGTGCCCGGCTACACGCCTGCGAACCCGATGGGCACTCCGCCGACCACGCTCGGCGCGCTCACGCCCGCGACGGGCCCCGGCATTCTCTGGAACACCAGCGCGTTCCTCGGCTACTGGTACTCGCCGCTGCCGGGCCTCTCGCTCGTGATCGAGCCGTCCTTCTTCATCACGCGCTTTGCGATCGACCCGCGCGACAGCACCCTCGCCGACGTGCGTGTCTCGAGCGGCCTTCGCGGCGGCGCGATGTTCCAGTTCTGATCGCCGGCGCGGATCAGCCGCGAACAGCCGACGGCGATCAGCGACGGACGCGGCGCCGACGCTGCCAGAGCAGCGTGGCGATCGACGACGACGCGAGCAGCGCGAGCGGTGCGCCGCCGCGCGACGAAGCGCGGCACGTGCAGGTGAACGGGATGCGTGCGCGCGCGGCGCCCACCGCGCCCGCATCGCGCGAGCCCACGTCCGCGGCACCGCCATCGGCGCCCGCCGCGTCGACGGGCTGGCCCGCATCCTCGCCACTCGCCGCGTCGGGCGCGGCCGCGTCGGGGAAGCTCGCATCGACGCCCGGCGGCACGTACGCATCGGGGTCCATCGCCGCATCGGGCACGACGAAGGCGTCGAGCGGAACGCCCGCGTCGGGCATCGCGGCGTCGGGCATGCCGGCGTCGATCGGCAGGCCCATGCACGTGCCGAGCGAGCACACCGCGCTCGCCTCGCAGCGAACGGTCCAGTCGCACGGCGCGCCCGCCAGGGCACGTCCGCAGACTCCCGCGTTGCAGCTGCCGCTCATGCAGTCCGCGCTGCGCGAGCAGCTCACGCCGTCGGCGACGCCCACGCGGTAGATCCACGCGCGACCCGCGTCCGACGACGCGCCCGGCGCGCCCACGCCGATCACGTGACCGACGACCGTGCGATCCGCGGTGAGCCCACGGAGCTCGTCGTCGGCGAGCGCGGGATCCCAGCGCAGCCGCTCGGTCATCCCATCGAAGGCCCACAGGCGCCCGCGGCGATCGATCGCTTCGTCCGTCGCGAAGAGGATGCCGTGCGAGAACACCGGCTCACCGAAGTGAACCGCACCTGCGTCGTCGGCCGGACGCACGAACTGGCTGTAGTCCCACCGACCTCCGGAGCCCGCGAACACCGTGATCGTGCCCGCGTCGTCGGCGAAGGTGTCGTTGAAGGGACAGCCGATCGCGACGCGCTCGCCCTCCAGCGCGAGGCCGCGGCCGCAGCCCGAGCCGAGGAGGCCCGAGCCGACGAGCGTGGTCTCGCGCGTGAGCGTGGTGCCGCTGCGCCGGAACACGACGACCTCGCCCACGTTGTCGACGCCGCCTGGCTCGGTGACCGCGACGAGGTCGCCGTCCGCCGCGACGTCCCAGCCGAAGTAGCCGCTCGGGAAGGTCGCAGGCGAGGGCTGATCGAACGTGACGTCCCCCCACGACGAGGCCAGTCGCGTGAAACCCCAGAGTCGGCCGAACGTGAGCGAGCCCGTCATCGTGCGACACGGATCGCCCGGGTTCCGACACCAGAAGGGCGCACCGAAGATCGCGTGCTGTGCGCCGCCGTCGGTCACGAGCGCCACCGAGAACCCGAAGAGCGGGCGACCGCTCGCGTCGGGCACGTCCTTGCGCTGGACGTACGTGAACGTCGTCGAGGTCGGAGTGGGACGCCGATAGAGGTAGACGGCACCGTGGTGGTCGTACTCGGAGGGCGAGGTCACCACGAGCGAGCGGCCCTGGAGCGCGAGCTCGGTGCCGAAGCTCTCGATGCCCGTGCCGTCGTCGCCGAGGCGCACGGCGGAATCGTCGGGCCAGTAGAAGACGCCGCGCTCGATCGGCACGCTGCCCACGAGCTCGTAGACGACGAAGCCGCCGCCGCGGTCGTCGGCGACGCGTCCGCCGAAGCCGACGACGACGACGTTGCCCTCGATCGCGATCGAACGACCGAAGCGCACACGCGCGAGCGGGAAGCTCGGACGGGGCAGCTCGATCTCCGCCACGTCGAACTCCTGCGCGTGGGCGCGCCCTTCGAGCGCGCTTGCGAGCAGCATCACCACGGCGACCCAGACACACCACGTCGAGACGCGAGCCATGGGAGGGGCGCTTGCGGCTCGCGTGCCACGCGCGGATCGCGGCGAAGTGCATGGCCCGGCGCCGGAGCAGCGCCGCGGCCGCGTGCAGATCACACGCTCGGCGTCCGAGTCACACGCGGCCCGCCTTCGCCGCTGCCGCGCCGCGGGCCTCGAGCGCCAGCAGGTGCTCCTTGAGGGGCAGGCCGCCGCCGAACCCGACCAGGCGACCATCGGCGCCGATCACGCGGTGACAAGGGAGCACGATCGCCAGCGGGTTGCGGCCGTTCGCCGCGCCGACGGCCCGGACGGCGGTGGGTCGACCGATGGAGCGCGCGAGCTGGGCGTAGCTCCAGGTCTCGCCATAAGGGATGCGCGCGAGCGTGCGCCACACCTCGCGCTGGAAGGGGGTGCCCTCGTCGAGATCGATCGCGAAGGAGAGCTCCGAGCGTCGGCCCGCGAGGTACTCCTCGAGCTCGCGCCGGATGGGTGCGAGCAGGGCGTCGTCGCGGACGAGGCTCGGATCGTCGGCGCGGCGGTCGTTCGAGAAGAAGAGCCCCGTGAGCACGGGAGCGCCCGCTGGATCGCGGCGCGCACGGAGCGTGATGCGGCCGAAGCTCGCCTCGAGCGAGCTCGCGTACCGCGTCGGGGCAGGGGCCGTGGCGTGTCGGGTCATGCGACGGACGATGAGCGTACCCGCCCCCTGTGGCTGGCGGATTTCGGACTGCCTCTCGCGGCACGCGAGGGCCGCGTGGCGGCGCGCCTCGAGGCATTCCACGATCGCCTCATGAACGGCTCGTCTGCCTCGGCCCTCACGCTCGTCACGCTCGCGCTCCTCACGTGCGGGCTCGCCAGCGGCGGCAGAGAGGTCTCGGCGCAGCGAAGCGCGCGGCGCGCGCCTGCGCGAGACCTCCGTGCGGAGCTCGCGCGCGTCGATCTCGACCCGTGCTTCGAGGACCCAGCGTGGATCGACAGCGCGACGCGCGTGTCCGTGGTGGTGCACCCCGACGGTGTCTGGGCGCTCGCGCTCGACGGCGCCGTGACGGACGCGAACCACGCCTCGATGGCGCCCGCGCTCCGCACCTGTCTCGAGGACCGGCTGCGAGCGACGTGGGGCGAGGTGATCGCGCCGCCACCGCGACGGGACGAGGTGCACGTGCGCACGTTCGACTTCCGCGTGCACCACGAGGACCCGGCCGTGCGCCGCACCGAGCTGCGCGAGCGCTTCGAGCGCGTGCGCCGCGATCTCACGCGCTGCGTGCTGGACCTGCCCGAGCGACGCCTCGACGTGGTCGTCCGGCTCGGCGCCGACGGGCGCGTGGAGGTCGAGCTGCCGCGCGCGGACGTGAACCGCGGTCTCTGCATCGCGAACTCGCTCGGCACGTTCATGCCCGGGGCCTCCGTGACGCTCCGCGAGACGATCGACGGGCGCGTGGCGCGACGCGCCGTGACCGCGGGCGAAGGAGAGCTCTGCGCGTGGGGTGGCCACCGAGGCCCGCCGCCGCTCGACGAGGTCCGTTCGTGCGCGGCCGGCCTGACGTGCTGCGCCGCAGGCGGTGCCGCCGGCTCCGACTCGATCTGCATGCGCACCACGCACTGTCCTGCGTATCCGTGAGCTCCCGTCTCGTGAGACCCGCATGGGTGCCTCCCGGCGTTCGTGACTCCGCGTCTCGGCAACCCGCGCAGTCGTGACCCCGCACAGTCGTGATCCCCGGCTCGCGCGCGCCGGAGCGTCGCGTCCGAAAACCGCCAGTCGCGGAGCGGCGCGGTGATAGATCGATGGGATGACCAGCGAGCGCGAGCGTGCGTACCGAGCGATCGTCGCGCGTGACGCGCGCTTCGATGGGCGCCTCTTCGTGGGCGTGCGCACGACGGGCGTGTTCTGTCGCCCGATCTGCCGCGCGCGCACGCCGCGGCCCGAGAACGTCGAGTTCTTCGCGAGCGCGGCGGCCGCGCAGGAGGCGGGCTTTCGACCGTGTCTGCTCTGCCGCCCCGAGTCCTCGCCCGACGTGGCCGCGTGGCGTGGCAGCTCCGCGACGGTCTCGCGCGCGCTCGTGCTCATCGCGGAGGGCGCGCTCGACGAGGCCGACGTCGAGGCCCTCGCCTCGCGCCTCGGCATGGGCGAGCGACAGCTGAGGCGCCTCTTCGACAAGCACCTCGGCGCGAGCCCGATCGCCGTGGCGCAGAGCCGGCGCGTGCTCTTCGCGAAGAAGCTCGTGCACGAGACGGCGCTCTCGATGACCGAGATCGCGCACGCCGCGGGCTTCGGCAGCGTGCGTCGCTTCAACGAGGCCTTCCGCGAGGCGGTCGGCCGCGCGCCGACCGCGCTGCGACGCACCAAGGTCGCGACCGGCACCGGCGCGACGCTCACGCTCGGCTACACACCGCCGTACGACTGGGACGCGATCCACGCGTTCTTCCGCGATCGCGCGCTGCCCGGCGTCGAGCACGTCGATGCGCTCGGCTACACGCGCACGATCCGCGTGGGCGGCGCGGTGGGCACGATCCGCGTCGAGAAGATGCGCAGCAAGGACGCGCTCGCGCTGACGGTGGTCCACCCCGACGTCTCGCGGCTCTCGAGCATCGCGCTCCGCGTGCGGCGCATGTTCGATCTCGACGCCGACGTGGGCGCGATCGCGCGCGTGCTGCGGCGCGATCCTTCGCTGCGCACCCGCCTCTGCGCACGGCCGGGCCTGCGCGTGCCGGGCGCGTGGGATCCGTTCGAGAGCGCGGTGCGCGCGATCCTCGGGCAGCAGGTCTCGGTCGAGCGCGCGCGACAGCTCGCCGCGACGATGATCGAGCGCTGGGGTGATCGCGTCACGACGAGCCGCGCCGAGCTGACGCACACGTTCCCCACGCCCGAGACGCTCGCGGCCGTGCTCCCGAGCGCGCGCCTGGGCATGCCGGGCGCGCGCACGAAGGCGCTCGCGGGCCTGGCCGAGGCCGCCGTGAGCGAGCCGCGTCTCTTCTCGACGAGCACCGCGATCGACGACGCACGCGCGCTCTTGCGCGATCTCCGCGGCGTCGGCAGCTGGACCGAGGAGTACGTGGCCCTGCGTGCGCTGCGCGATCCCGACGCGTTCCCCGCGAGCGACGTGGGCCTGCTCCGCGCGCTCGAGGATGCCAACGGCGCTCGCCCGAGCCCCGACGAGCTGCTGGCCCGCGCCGAGGCCTGGCGCCCCTTCCGCGCCTACGCCGCCCAGCACCTCTGGGCCGAGTGACGAGAAGAACCGTGTGGCTCGGTCCGCGCGCGATCAGCTGAGTGGCTTCTGGAAGCGCTCGAGCTCGATGGGATCGTGCGCGGAGAAGACGCGGATGTTGCCGCCGCTCGCCGCGAGCTCGCGCAGGCGCGCGTGGTTGGCCGCGATCTTCTTGCGCTCCCACGCGAGCAGCGTCTCGAAGCTCGCGATGCCCCACGGCATCTTCGTGCCTTCGACCGCGCCGCGGTGGAAGTACGCGTCGCCGCAGTGCACGAGCGGGCCCTTGGGCAGATCGATCGCGACGAGCCAGTGGCCGCGCGTGTGGCCGTCCATCGGGATGCAGAGGATCTCGGGTGGCAGGCCCTCGAGCTGGCGCACGGCCGCGAAGCCGCGCCACGGCTCGCCGCTCGCCTCGTAGGTCTTCCACTTCGGACCGTGCGCCCAGTGCACGGCCTTGTAGCGCTCGCGCTCGCGCCAGCTCGGCGAGAGCGCGGCGTTCTTCTCGTTCGCGTGCACGTGGACGACCGCGTTCGGGAAGTCCGGCAGGCCGCCCGCGTGATCGAGATCGAGGTGCGTGACGACGATGTGCCGCACGTCGGCCGGGTCGAGGCGGAGCTTCTTCACGTGACCGAGGAGCGTCGTGGTGCGCGAGGGATCGATGCCCACGACGCCCGTGAAGAGACGACCGAGACGACCGCGTGGGTCGGCGACGTCGCGCTCGCCGATGCCCGTGTCCACCACCACGAGGCCGTGCCGGTCGGTCTCGAGGATCAGGCAGTGCGCGGGCATCGTGCCGCGCTCGAAGAAGGCGCCTTCGCCGTTGGTGGCGGAGCGAGCGAGCGGGCACATGGACGCACAGTCGAGGTGGTGGACGCGCATGGGCCGAGCGTACGCGGAGTGCGGGCGCGCGCGGAGGCGTCAGCGACCGATCGCCCAGATCGCGGCGGCGAGGGCCTCGTCGGTCGGGCGGTCGTGCACGACGCGATCGCTCTCGGCGAGCATCGGGCAGCCCGTGCCTGGCCCTGCGACCGTCGTGCGACCGAGCTCCGTGGACGTCGCGGCGTCGTAGACGCGGAGCTCGACGTCGGTCGTGAGCCTCGAGAGCGAGGCCTCGGTCGTTCCGCCCTCGATGTGGTAGCCGGTGCAGGGCGGCGCTTCGTGCGTCGCTGCGTCCGTCGCGATCGCGAGGCGCGACACGCTGCCGAGCGTGCCTTCGACGCGTGCGGGGGTGCCGCGGCCGAGGAGCCCGACGATCCCGTCCGCATCGAGGACGGCTGCGAGGTCCGGGCTCGGTGTGCCCTCGAAGAGCGGTCGACCGGCGCGCGCGACCAGCTGGCCGCGGAGCACGGGGGCGATCGGCCACGCGCTCACCGTGATCGTGCCCGACGAGCGCTGCCCCGAGGGCGCGGTGACCTCCACGGCGTACGAGCGCTCGATGCGCTGCACCGCGCCGAACATCGAGATCGCGAAGGACGACAGCTGCGGCGTGAAGTCCACCTCGACACGCTGGCTCGTGTCGATCTCGGCGCCATCGAGGCTCACCCGCGTGCCAGCCGGCGCGCGCAGCTCGAAGCCGCAGCGTCCGGTGGCTCCGATGGGCGCGTTGTTCCCGCCGAAATCGCCCTGCACGAGGCAGTGCCCGGCCTCCGGCAGCTCCGCCTCGGAGACGGTGACCACCGCGAGGAAGGCAGAGCCGTCGGGGCGCACCATCTGTGCGTCCTCGACGCTCATCGGGAGCGTGAGGATCGCGTCGCCGTACGCGTTGCCGAAGGTTCCCTCCACCTCCGCCGACACGTGGTACTCGGGCATGTCGACCTCGGCGAGCGGCATGTGGAAGCGCGCCATGCCCGCGGCATCGGCCGTCGCGGAAGGGAAGCCGGGCCCGCCGTGCACGCGCGCGCCCGGGGTGGTGCGGACCACGTACGAGAGGCCGTCGGCGTTCATCACGACCTCTTCGATCGAGACGGGGGGTGCAGCGGGGCTGCAGCCGGAGAGCAGCGCGAGGACGCCGACCAGAGCGGGGGAGCGACGCATCGGCGCCATCGTACGCGGAGGGCGCGAGGCCCTTCCCGGGCCGAGGGCATCCCGCGTGACCAAAACACCCCGCGCGGCCGCGGGTCTGCCATGATGGAGGCTCCGAGATGTTGCCGCCGACGATTCCCCACGACCGCAACGGCGCCATGGACCGTGATGTATCCTCGGCCCGAGCACCTTCGATGCGGATCTGCCCCCAATGCGGCACGCGGTTCAGCGAGCCGGTCTCGTTCTGTCCTCACGACGGCACGCCCACGCAGGAGGCCCACGAGCCGCCGCCGAAGGACCCCTACCTCGGCCGCATCGTGGACGGCCGCTACCGCGTCGAGTCCGTCCTGGGCGAGGGCGGCATGGGCATCGTGTACCTCATCAGCCACGCGGTGCTCGGCAAGCGCATGGCGCTCAAGGTGCTGCGCGGAGACATGGCCCGCGACGCCGAGGTCGTGCAGCGCTTCGTGCAGGAGGCGCAGAGCGCGACGCAGATCGGCCACCCGAACATCGTCGACATCTCCGACTTCGGGAAGATGCCGGACGGCTCGGCCTACTTCGTCATGGAGTACCTCGACGGGCTCTCGCTGACCGAGCTCATCTCGCGCGGCGGCTCGATCCCCACGCAGAAGGCGCTCCACATCGTGCGCCAGATCGCGAGCGCGCTCGAGGCCGCGCACGAGCGAGGGATCGTCCACCGCGACATGAAGCCGGACAACGTCTACGTCGTGAAGCAGGGCGAGGACGACTCGTTCGTGAAGGTGCTCGACTTCGGCATCGCGAAGGTCGGCGGCGCGTCGAGCAAGCTCACCAAGACGGGCATGATCTTCGGCACGCCGCACTACATGTCGCCCGAGCAGGCGGCGGGGCAGGCCGTCGATCGACGCACCGACATCTACGCGCTCGGCGTGATCATGTACGAGATGTTCGCGGGACGCGTGCCGTTCGACGGCGACACGTTCATGGGCATCCTCTCGAAGCACATGTTCCAGGAGCCGATCCCGCCGAGCCAGGCGCGGGGCGCGGGCCTGGGCGCGATCGAGGACGTGATCCTCCGGGCGCTCGCGAAGAAGGTCGAGGGTCGCTACCAGACGATGTCGGAGATGATCGCCGACCTCGACAAGGTCCAGTCGGGCGGCTCGATCTCCATCGGTCGTGGTGGCATCGCGCCGCCGGGCAACCTCGCCGACGTGCTCGAGCCGCCGTCGCGCACGGAGCTGCGCCTCGGGCGCGCCGTGCCGATGCCGAGCGACGACACGCCGAAGCTCCCCGTGAAGTCCCGCGCGCCGCTGGTGATCGGAGCGCTGTTCGTCCTCGGCCTGCTCGCGGTCGGCGCGGGCGCGGGCGTGTTCTTCGGCATGGCGGGTGGCTCGGTGGAGGGCCTGCAGGCTCTCGTCCAGGGAGCGCCGACGACGGTGGCGATCACGACCGCGCCGGGCACGACACCGGGCAGCACGACGGTGACACCGCCGGGCACGACGGCGACGGGCGCAGGCACGGGCATCGCGGCAGGCGCGGGGGCCGGCGCAGGCGCAGGTGCTGGCGCGGGCACACCCCCCACCACCACGACGGCGGGTGGAGCGACGCCACCGACCACGAGCGAGGCCGTGGTCGCGGCCGTGACGATCGAGTCCGATCCACCCAACGCCGACGTTCTCCTCGACGGCGCGATCGTCGGACGAACGCCGGTGCTCGTGCCGCGTCCCGCCTCGGGTGAGCGCGAGGTCGTCGTGCGCCTGCGCGGCTACGAGGACTCGCGCGTGATGGTGATGCCGACGACGGGCGCCACGCTGCCCGTGACGCTCACGCGTGTGGTCTCGCACGGCGGGCACACGTCGATGTCGACGAGCATGGACACGACCCCGATGGAGGTCACGCCGCCGACGACGACCACGACCGAGTCGATGACCACGATGCGCAGCTCGTCCGAGGTCGTCGATCCCTGGGACATGTGAGAGCGCCGCCGCCCAGGCACGCTCCGAAGCGACGAGGAGAATGAGACGCGTGGAGAAGGTGCAGATGGGTCGAGGTGTGCGTGCGTTGTTCGTCGCGTGCGTCGCAGGCGTGCTGGCCGTGGGCTGCGGACCGACCGGGCGCACGCGCCTCGGGACCGAGCACCACGATGACGAGATCGCGGCGCCCGCACCGAGCGTGGCGGCGTACGCGACGGCGGTGCCTGCGGGCGAGCCCGTGCTCGGAGGCGCCGACGGCAGCGCCGTGACCCGCGGTGTCGAGGCGGCGGCGAGCGCACGGAGCGTGACGATCGTCGGTGATCCACGCCTCGCGACGCTGTCGGACTGGATCGTCGATCGGCTCGGGCCCGGTGGTGAGCCGCCGGAGGCCGAGATCACCGACTTCTACGCGTGGAACCTCGGCCTCGTGGAGCCCTCCCCGCACATCATCGTGCTCGGCCTGCCGAACAGCGCGTCGATCACGGAGTCGGTCGAGCACAGCGTCACGAACTTCCTCTCGCGCCACCCGTACACGCACTGGGGTGCGGCGGTGCGTGCACGCAGCGGCCTCTGGGTGATCGTCGTGACCCTGAGCTGGCGTCACGCGAGCCTCGAGCCCATCGCGCGCACCGGCACGCCGGGAGAGCCGATCGCGATTCGCGGCACGCTCGACGAGGAGCACAACACGCCGACCTTCGTGATCCAGTCGCCCGACGGTCAGGTGCGACGCGTGCCTTCGGGCACGGGCCGCGAGATCGACATGCGCGTGCCGACGACCGCGCCCGGCGCGTACCGCGTGGAGATCCTCGGTCGCGGCCCGATGGGCGAAGGCGTGATCGCGAACTTCCCCGTCTACGTCGGCGCGCCGGTGCCCACGACGCTGCGCCTGGGCGGCAGCACGGCCGGCGGCACGAGCGAGACCTCGACGGCAGAGGAGGTGACCGCGGAGCTCTTGCGGCTCCTCCAGGCGGAGCGCGCGCAGCAGGGCCTCGCGCCGCTCACCCAGGACCCGCGCCTGGACGCCGTCGCGCTCGCGCACTCGACGGACATGCGCGATCACGACTTCATCGCGCACACCTCACCGACGACGGGCACCGCGGCCGATCGCGCGCGCGCGGCCGATCTCCAGACGGGCCTCGTGCTCGAGAACATCGGGCGCGGCTACAGCGCGGCGGAGATCCACCGCGGCCTTCTCGGCAGCCCCGGCCACCGCGCGAACCTGATCAACCCGGACGTGAACACGGTGGGCCTGGGCGTCGTGATCGACGAAGCGGACGGGCGACGCGCGTACATCGCCACGCAGCTCTTCTTGCGCTTCGCGCGCGAGATCGACACGAGCGCCGCGCCGGCGCACCTGCTCGAGATGATGAACCGCGCGCGCACGGCGCGTGGCGCGCGCCCGCTCGAGACCGAGCAGAACCTCCAGAACGCCGCGCAGGAAGCGGCGAACGCCTACTTCACCGACACGACGCTCACGACGCAGACCACGGTCGATCGCGCGAGCGCGAGCATGCGGCGCTACTCCATCGCGTTCCGCCGCATCGGCGGCGTGATGGCGATCGTGAGCGACGTGGACGAGGCGGGACAGCTCGAGCCCACGCTCGCCGACGACGTGGACTACGTGGGCATCGGTGTCTCGCAGGGCACGCGCTCGGACTCGGAGCCGAACGCGATCGCGGTCGTGATCATGCTCGGCTGGGCGCGCCAGTGACGGCTCGGTGCCAGTGACGGCTCGATGATCGAGCACATGCCGCGGGGAGAGGATCGATGATCGACGGGTTGTTCATCGTGCTCGAGGGCGTCGACGGCGCGGGCACCACCACACACACGAAGGCGCTCGCCGCGAGCCTCGGGGCCAAGGGCCTGCCGATCCACACGACACGCGAGCCGAGCGACGGGCCGATCGGCGTGATGATCCGGCAGATCCTGACCGGTCGCCTCGTCGTCCCCGGCCTCCACGGTCCTCGCCCGCCGACGTGGAAGACGATGGCGCTGCTCTTCGCGGCCGACCGTGCCGATCACGTCGAGGCGGAGATCGAGCCCAACCTCCGCGACGGCGTGACGGTGATCTCCGATCGCTACTACCACTCGTCGATCGCCTACCAGAGCGCGACCGCACCGGAGGGCGCCGACCGCGCCGGCGAGGTCGCGAAGTGGGTGCGGGAGATCAACCGCTACGCGCGAAAGCCCGACCTCACCATCGTGCTCGACATCCCGCCCGACGTGGCCGCGAGGCGGCGCGCCGAGCGGGGCAAGGGCCAGGAGATCTACGACGACTTCGAGCTGCAGCGCGAGCTGTCGCGGTTCTATCGCGAGATCGACGCGTTCTTCCCCGACGAGCGCATCGTGCACGTGGACTCGAACGCGTCGCGCGAGGAAGTCGCCGAGCAGATCCTCGCGCACGTGCGCCGCGCGCGCGGCGAGAAGTGAGGCGGGCTCAATCGACGATGGGGTAGCGGATCTGGCGGGGCTGGCCGTTGCGCAGCACATCGACGGTCAGCTCGCTCGCGACGCGCAGCGCGGACCAGACCTCGAAGGCCTGCTCCGGTCGCTCGATCGCGTGGCCGTTCACCGAGACGATCGTGTCGCCCGGCTGGAGATCCACGGACTCGAACAGCGTCGTGTCGCGCAGCTCGGTCACACGGAAGCCGACGAAGCGCCCCTCGACGAGGTCGGGCTCGACCGCGACCTTCGAGAGGAACGCGCCCGGACCACGCGCGAGCACGTCGTCGAGCGCGGCGCGCTGGATCGTGCCGGGGCTCGCGACCACGGGCGGTGTCGGATCGACGCGGCGCTCGACGCGAGGACGCTCGGGCGGCGGCGCCGCAGCGCCACAGGCGTAGAGACCCACCGACGACGTGGAGACGAGGACCAAGGCGACGAGCGTGCGCACCTGCATGGTCCGCCTATGCCCCGAGGGCGCGCGGCGCGGCAACTAATCGGCGAACCGTCAGAAGCGGCCGACGCACGCGAGCGACAGCGGTCCCGGCGCACAACGCACGCGGAGGGCCTCCGGGCTCTCGTCGCCCCGGACCTCCTCGGTGCCGAGGGCGCCGGTGAAGCCGAGCACGAGCACGGTCGCCCCGCCCGCGAGGAGCGCCCCGCCGATCACGTAGCTCGCGATGCCGCCGCCCTCCGCGTCGAGGGCCGCGCCGTACGCCGAACGACACGACGGATCCGTGTCGGAGCAGGAGAGGCGCTGCTGCGCGCGCTCCTCGCGCACGACCATGAGGCCCGAGCCGATCGCGAGGCCGAGCAGGCCTGCGCCCGCGAGCCCGGCGCCCGCGGGGATCACCCACGCGGGTGGCGCGGCCGCCGCGTCCTCTGGCCCGCCTTCGCTCGGGATCTCGTCGATGGGCTCCGCACGCTCGGGGCGGCGCGAGAGCGGGACGAGCTCGGCCTCGACGGTCGCGCTCGCCCCGCCGCGCACCTGCACGGTGTCGATGAACCGATCGTAGCCGCTCGCGCGCACCTCCACGGCGACCGAGCCGGCCACGACGCGCACCGGTGCATCGAGCGGCAGCACGCCGACGGCCTGCCCGCCGATGATCACCTCCGCGCCGGGCACACCCCCGACGACGGAGAGATCGCCGACTCGCTCGCGGATCTCGGCGAGCGCGCCTTCGAGGGGCTCTCGGTTGCGGCGGATGAACGCGTCTTCGTCGTGGGAGAGCGCGTCGGCCAGGTGCGCCTCGGCCTCGACGAAGCGCCCCAGGGCCTGCTCCGCGAGGGCGATCTGCGCGAGCGCGCGGGCGGCGTTCGTCTGCGCGTAGGCCTGCTCGAAGAGCGCGAGCGCTTCTTCGTCGCGACCCTCTTCGCGCAGCGCGACGCCCTGATCGATCAGATCGACCCGGCGCTGGGCCTCTGCGACCGGAGCCGCGAAGAGGACCCAGAGCACGACGAGCGCGGAGCGCAGGGACATCGGGGCCGAGCGTAGCCCGAGCACGGTCGCGCTCGGAAGATCACGCGCATCGAACGCACGAGCCTCGAGGCGTGACGCCCCTCAGCGGAGGATCAGGGCGCCTCGCGTGCCGCGACGCGGAGCGCCCTCTGCGTCGTCGTCGTCGTCGTCGCGCAGGATGAGCGCGCCGCCGGTGCCGCGCGCAGGCCCCGTGCGAGCCGGACGCGGAGGTCCCTCGCGCTCCGCGCTCTCGTCGTCACGGCGTGGGCGCGCCGTCGTCTCGGTCGAGCCCGCGCGCGCGCCCGACGATCGATCGCGCTGCGGCTCGGCGCCACCCGCACGCAGGCCCTCGCGCTCCTCGGTGGGCTCGCGGGTGGCCTCGCGCTCGCCGTCGTCGCCCAGCGCGCCCTCACCCAGCGCGCCCCCGCGCTCGCCCTCACCCAGCGCGCCCGCGCCCGCCTCGCCCTCACCCAGCGCGCCCGCGCCCGCCTCGGCGGCTGCCGCGGGCTCGGTCGCGACCGTCGCGGGGCCGGTGGGTTGCGGTGCGAGCGGGGCGGCCGGCGGTGTGATCGGCGCGGCAGGAGGGACGCTGGGCGTCTCGCCCGGGCGTGCCGCGGGCAGCGAGATCGGTGGAAGGCTCGCGGTCGTGGGCTCCGTGTCCGACGCCTCGAGGACCATCCACGCGGAGGCGACGCCGCCGAGCAGCAGCACGGCGGCGAGCGCGCCGAGCAGTGGACGCAGATCGCGTGTCGCCGGCTCCGCGGGCGTCGGCTGCGTGCCCCACGCGTACGGTGTGGTCGGCGAAGGGGGGAACTCCGAGGGCGCGCTCGCAGCCATCGGGATCGGCGCGGCCATCGGGATCGGTGCGGGCTCGAGGATCTTCGTGGGCGTCGCGCCGATCTCGCTGCTCGCCGCGGCAGAGGGCGGCGGCACGCTCGGCACCGGGACCGCGCCCGGGACCGCGGCGTACGGCATCGCGCCGAGCACCATCGAGGGCTCGCGCGGTGCGCTCGAGAGGCCCATCGCCGACTCGAAGGCGAGCGCCATCTCGCGCATGTCCGCGAAGCGCGCGCTCGCCTCGTGCTGGAGCGCGCGATCGATCACGGCCGCGAGCGGCTCCGGCAGCGACGGCGCGATCTCGCGGATCGGGCGCGCGCGCTCGGTGAGCACGCGGGCCAGCACCGCGGGCGCGGACTCGGCGTTGAACGGCATGCGCTTGGTGAGCGCGTAGTGGAGGAGCACGCCCATGGACCACACGTCGGCGCGCGGGCCGAGCTCGCGATCACCGCGCACCTGCTCGGGCGACATGTACTGCGGGGTGCCGACCATGGCGCCGGTGCGCGTGGATCCCGAGTCGCCCTCGCTCGCGACCTTGGCGATGCCGAAGTCGAGGAGCTTCGGGATCGTGTCTCGATGGCCGTCCGGCGCCGGCGGACCGAGCGCGAGGAAGATGTTGTCGGGCTTGAGGTCGCGATGCACGACGCCCTTGGCGTGCGCCGCGGCCACGGCGCGGAGGATCGGCGCGAGCAGCCGGGCCGTGTCGTGCGGCGCGAGCGCCCCGCGCTTGAGCAAGGCCTTGAGCGTCTCGCCCTCGAGCAGCTCGAGCACGAGGAAGACGGTGCCGTCGTCGTCCTGCCCCATGTCGAGCACGTCGACGACGTTCGGGTGCTTGAGCTGCGCGGCGGCGCGGGCTTCCTGCAGGAAGCGACGCACGACCTCGGGATCGCGCGCGTGCTCGTAGTTGAGGATCTTCACCGCGACCGCGCGCTCGGTCCACGCGTGCACGCCGGCGAACACGGTGGCCATCCCGCCCGTCGCGAGGATGCGATCGAGCCGGTACTTGCCCGCGAGCGTGGTTCCGACGCGCTCTTCGGGTGTGAGGATGGGCACGTGCTCAGGCTAACAGCGAACGACCGTCCGTGTCGCCTCGGACACCCCTGGTGGTTCAGCCCTGCGGGAGTCGGCTCGCGACCGCCATCCATGCGGGGCTCACGCCGACCACCTCGATCATCGCGATCGACTCGGCGGCCGCGCGGTCCGGTCGCGCGCCCGCGAGCACGAGCGCGCGCGCGAAGGTGCGCGCCACGTGGAGGCGCGTGGCGAGCTCGACCTTGAGCTGCACGAAGGAGCACCAGTGGATCCACTCGAGGCCCCACACGAAGTCCGCGACGAAGTCCGCATACATCGCCTCGATCAGGTCCGCTTCTCGCGCGCGGTCGAAGGCGCTCCGCGCCTCGGCGCGATCGAAGGAGGCCTGCCAGAGGCGCGGCGCGAAGAGCAGGCGCCGTGGGCGCTCGTCGGGCGGGCACGCGAGCCACGCGAGGGTCTTGCCGAAGAGGCGGAAGCACTCGCCCCACCGCGAGGCGCGTGGCTCCTGCGCGAGGTCGATGCCGATCTGCTCCCAGCTCCCGATCTCGAGCTCGGGCATCGACTCCACACCGAGGATCGACTCGACCGAGCGAGAGGCCGACGCATGCCCGAGGGCCTCGAGGAGCTCGGCCTCGATGGCGCGGTAGCGCGCCCAGCCGACACGCGAGCGCACGCGCAGCGGGATGCGGCCCTCGACGCGACGATCGACGCTCAGACGTCCGCCGCGATCGCGCAGCGCCTCGTGCGCCACGTGCGGATCGAGCGGCGCGCGCTCACCGAGCGTGCGGCACGGGCAGCGGTGATCGGTGCCGAGGCGCGGACCGTCCGGTGTGTGCGTGACGAGGTACGGGAAGCGATGACAGGTCCGCGGGCGCGCATCGCTCGCGTGCACGCGGCAGCGCATGTCGGCCTCGAGGAAGGTGCAGCCACCGCTGTGAGGAGCCTCGACGATGCGCAGGAGCACGAGCCCCGCGAGGCGTGTGGTGGTGCCCGGGGCCTCGGCCTCGACGTCACGTCGCTCCTCGCGCGTGACGGGGCCGAGCTGGTGGATGTCGGTGCAGCAGAGACCGTCGCCGTGGCACGTGAAGCGTGCGCCTGGGCGCGGGATGAGCGACTTCGGACGTCGTTCGGTCATGGAGCCCCGGCCGCGGGCGCGCGCACGCTCTCGGGAGTCTGCTTCGGGCTAGAACCCGACCTCGAGGCCTGCGCCGATGTCGAGCGTGAAGAGGAACGAGGGCACGCCGAAGACCACGTTGGGCTGGAGATAGAGGCCGAAGTTCCGCATGAAGCGGTAGCCGGCCGTCACGCCGAAGTCGACCATGCCCAGGCCCGAGACGGCCCACGGCGCGTTCGGGCTGTTGCCGCCGCGGCCGAGGAAGACCTGGATCTGACCACCACCGCCGCGCAGGTGTGCGTGCACGTGGAAGCCGAGGTCGGTCGGCGGCGTGAGCTGCACCTCGAGGCCCGCGTAGATCTGGAGGAGCGCGAGCGTGCCGCGCCCCGAGATGGGCTGGATGCGCGTGCCCGCGGTGATCGCGAGGAAGGGAAGGACGTAGTAGCCGACGTCGAGGCGCAGCGCGAAGTTGGCCACGAGGCCGGGCGACTCGACGTAGAAGCAGTACGGCGTGCCGTCGTAGACGCTGCCGGTCTCGGGATCACAGGTCGGCGTGCCCGCAGGCACGTAGCCGTTGGAGAGCGCCGAGCCGTAGAGCGGATGACCCGTGCGCTCCTCGGGCGTGAGGTCGTTCCAGTTCGTGAGCATGCCGTCGGCGGCATCGACGCGGCCATCGCCGTTCGTGTCGTCGAGCGACGTGAAGCCCTCGATGGGGAAGCAGTCGATGGACTCGGCCTCGTCGAACGAGCACGGGAAGCGGTCCGCACGCAGGCCCTCGCTCACGTACGAGAGGCCCGCCATGCCGCCCAGGCGCACGAAGAACGCAGGGCCCGCGGCCGTCTCGCCCGGCTCTTCGTCCCCACCACCGCCGCCGCCGCCGCCGCCGCCGCTCGACATGCCGCAGAGGTCGTCGTCGCAGTTGTTCGACGCGCAGTCGCTGTCGCGTGAGCAGGAGTCGCCGAGCTGGCCGCGACCACCGCCGCCACCACCACCGCCACCACCGCCGCCGCAGCCCGACATGCCCGGCGGGCACTCGGTCTCACGGCACTGCTCGGGCGGCGCACGACCGGGCAGCGCAGGCGCGCTCTGCGTGCGCGAGGTGACGATCGAGACGCGCACGGGCGAGCTCTGCGAGCCCGCGAAGCCTGCGGGGCTGCCATCGCGCGCGAAGGCGACGATGTAGTACGTGACCTCGGGCGCGAAGACGTCGTCGCAAGGGATCTCGTAGCCGTAGCCGCGGCCCACGCGCTCCATCTCGACGCGGTTGAACTCGCGCATGCCGTGGCCGCGGTAATAGAGATAGACGTGCGCGGGCGAGCCGGGCACCTCGATGTAGACGGGCACCGCCGTCTGCTGCAGCTGCTCCGGCACCGGCACGTGGTTGAGATCACCCGCCGCCCCGCCACCCGTGCCCGTGCCCGTGCCCGTGCCCGTTCCAGTTCCAGTTCCAGTCCCGGTGCCTGTCCCCGTTCCCGTCCCTGTCCCCGTGCCCGTTCCGCCACCCTGCCGCACACGCTGCTGCGCGAGCGTGAACATCGTCTGGATGTCGGGCGTGCTGGTGAGCGGATCGAGCTGAACGTTGGGATCGGCCTGGAGCGCGCGGACCATGTAGTCGAGACCACCGCCGTTGTCGCCCATGCCGCCGACGGCGATGACGCCGAGGTTCAGGTACGTGCGCGCGAGCGGCGAGCCCGTGACCCCTCCTCGCTGCGCAGCCTGCAGAGCCTGCTGGAGGAGCGCCTGCGCCTGCTCGATCTCGAGGTTGTTGTAGGCCTCCATGCCCTGTCGGTTGAGGTCGAGGACCTGCGAGAGCGCCCGCTGTGCCGAGGCGGGCGCAGCAGCGAACGACATCAGGCCGACGAGCACGATGAGAGCGAGGGCCAGGGGCGAGCGTGAGCGCATCTCGGTTCCGACGTCGAAGGTGGGGGGGCGGAGAAGGGCGGGAGCATACGACGGATCGCCCGCGCGGATCATCCTTCCGCGCCCCTCGCTCCCCGCGGCTCACACCGCGCACCCGCGCGACGCGGGGTGCACGCGACGAAGTGTCGGCGGGGCGAGAACCTTTGCCGCGCCGGAGTGTAGAAAGGCTCCGATGCGCGCCCGCCTCGCCCTCCTCTTCGCCCTCGCGGTGCTCGGCCTCGCCCTCGTCCCCTCGCGCTCGCGCGCCGAGCTCTGGTGCGCAGACCCGATGTGGGCGCACGAGTGGGGCGTGGTCGTGTTCCAGGCAGGCGCGGGCTCACGCAGCGCGGGCCCTCGTCTGCCCGCCCACTTCCACGGTCCGTCGGGCACTGGCACGGCCTCGACGATGGGACCGCCCGTGCGCGAGCTGCCGGTCGATGGCGGCGAGCGCGCCCTGCCCGTGCTCGCGTTCTACACGACGGGCGCGTGGGAGCCCGGCCCCGTCGGCATCGAGGTGGGCTTCCGCGACGGTGAGGCCACGCGATGGTTCCCCGAGGTCGATGCGCGGCGCACGCTCGCGGAGGTGACGAGCCCCGCCGCGATCGCCGAGCGCGCGAGGCTCGTCGCGACGCGCCGGAGCCGCACCCAGGGCTCGCTGCCGCCGACGGGCCGCGATCCGACGCGGCAGCTCGTCTGGGATCGCCTCGAGCTCGATCGTCAGGCGAGGCACCCGGTCGCGCCGACGACCGAAGCGTGGGTGCGCGCGCTCCGCGACGAGCCGAGCGCGCTCTGGGTGAACCGCACGAGCGCGACAGGCGGCGAGTCCGAGCGCTTCGTCTTCTACGAGGCACGCACGCGTGAGGCCCCGGCGATCACGATCGAGCGTGGCCCGACCCACGCAGCCGGTCGCCGGCACCTCGTCCTGCGCAACACGAGCTCACACCCCGTGCACGACGTGCTGCTCGTGCATCGCGAAGGCGCGCAGGTCTTCGTGCTGAGCGTGCCGACGATCGGCGCGCGGGCCAGCGCGGGCTACGTGCTCGAGGAGCACGCCGTGCCGGCCGCGGCGCTCCCGGACGCGACGCGCGGGCAGCTTCGCGCGGCGCTCGTCGATCCACAGCGCACCGCGGCGCCGACGGGGCATGCATGGGGCGGCCCCCATGGCTGTGTGATGCAGCGCGACCCGGCCGTCCCGTTCGATCACACGACCGATCATCGCCTCTACGCCGCCGAGGTGGACCGCGTGCTCGACGCGTGGGGCCCGCGCTTCTTCGACGCGACGGGCACGACGCTCGTCTATCGCGAGGACGTCGCGCAGCTCGACGAGGTGATGCCCCTGGCGGTGCACACGGACATGTACCACCACGTCGAGCTGCGCCGCCTCGGGCTCGCGCTCGTCGAGAACGTCACGCTGCCGTGAAGCGAGGCCGCGCTCACTGACCGCGCGAGGCGCGCAGCACGCACGACTCGGCGGCGAGGCGCGCGCCGAGGTAGCGGTAGAAGGGCAGCACGTCCGCGCCCGTGGCGGCGACGCCGGCGAGCTTGTCCGCGGCGCCCATGACACCGGGCAGGTGCTGCATCGTCGAGCCGGCGATCTGTCGTGCGTACGGGGCGACCTGACGCACCGCGCCCTCGATCGGCGCGACGAGCGAGCCGACCATGCCTTGCGCGGCGCTCGCGATCTGCGCGCCACCGGGCAGGAGCGCGAGCTTGCCGGCGGCCGCACCGCCGTGGCGCTGGAGCAGCGTGCCGATCGCGTTGCCGCCGAGCGAGACGAGGTTGTCCGCGAAGGGCAGCGCGACCTCGACCGACGCGTAGTAGAAGGCGAGCGCCTGGCCCGCGGGCGTCGTGTAGAAGGCGCTCGCCGCGTCCTGCGGGCCGCCGGGGAAGAGCTTGTGGATGATGTAGGCCATGCCGAGCAGCTTCAGCGCGGCGTCCACGCCTTGCTCGCTGTCGGTGTCGATCGCGCGCACGCCCCCGCCGAAGAACAGCTGGAGGGCCGAGTGCACGCCCGAGTACACGGCGATGCCGGTGTCGCCCGTGTCGATCGCCTGCGCGACCGAGAGCGCGCTCCCGACGTCGGCGCTCTGCGCGTGGTGGAACACGAGCTTCTCGTGCTGCGGCGAGAGCTGCGGGAAGAACACGTGCGCACACTCGCTGAGCGTGCGGTACGCGGGGGGCCGCGGCGCGAAGGGCACGGCGCCGAACACGGCGCTCGCGACACGCACCGTCACCGCGTCCGGCGTGAACTCGGCGAGCACGGGATCGATGTGGTTCTTGATCTGCATCGGTGGAGCCTCACCGATCCGCGTGCGCCGCGCAGCAGATCCCTCGCTACCTCGTGGTGATCTCCACGACGAACGGGCCCGTGGTCGCTGCGTACGGCCGCACGACGAGCTCGTAGCGGCCGGGCGTGAACGGGCTCGTGAGACGCGCATCGACGCCTTCGCCCGAGTCGTCGTCCTCGCTCACGCGGGTGCGCGTGGTGCCCTCGACGCGATCGAGCTCGAGATAGAGGTCGAGCCCCGAGCGCGTCTCGATCGTCACCTCGCCGCTGCGGCTCGCCTCGAGCCAGAAGCGCTGACGCGGGCGGGCGAGCGAGAGCTCGCCGGACACGTGTGAGCCCGCATCGAGCGAGACGGCATCGAGCGAGACCGTACCGCTCGCGGCACCGCCGAGCATCGTCGACAGGCCCACGACGCGCGCCGCGACGAGGAGCGCCGCGCCCGCGAGGACGAGGCCCCAAGACAGACGCGTCGCGCTCGAGCCCGACGCCTCCGGCGCCGCCGCCGCCGTCTGCGACGCGATCGTCGACGCTGCGGCGCGCTCGCTCGCGAGCCGCCACGAGGTGAGCCCACGCATCACGGCCTCGAGCGGCCCGCGGAGGAAGAACGACCGGTAGACGAACGCCGCGACGATCACCGAGACCACGAACGCGAGCCAGTACAGCGTGACCGACAGGACCGAGAGGCCGTGCCCCCAGCCGAGGAAGAAGCGCGGCAGGACGACACCGACGATCGCGTGCAGGAGGTAGATGCTGAGCGCGAGCTGACCCGTGCGGACGAGCGCGCGCACGACGACGCTCCGAGCGAGCGGCGGACGCTGCACGATCTCGTGCGCCACGCAGACGAAGCAGGTCGCGGTGCCGCACGCCGAGACGACGAAGAGGGGCGCCGGATCCCAGCCCGTGCCGAAGATGCCGAGCGACGGAACGACGGGCGCGAGCGCGGGCACCGCGAGCACGACGTGCGCGACCGAGATCGAGGCGAGCTCCGTCGTCACGACGACGAGCGCGGCGCGACGCAGGTACGCGCGGCGGCGAATCGGGTCGCTCAGATCGCGGCGCCCGAGCCACGCGCCCCAGGCCACGAACGCGAGCCACGGCAGGACCGGGTGCACGCCGTCGACGAGCACGTCGAGGAGCATGCCGAGGGGGCTGAGGTAGGGGAGCTCGGCGCGACCCGGCAGCGCGAGATCGATCGCGGCGGCCGCCGCCGTGACGAGCGCGGCGACGCCGAGGAGCCACGCGTCGGGCGCGCGGAGCAAGAGCAGCGTCGCGAGCAGCAGGTAGCACGCGTAGAAGTGCAGGATGTCGATCGACCAGACGACGTGGAGGAGGTTGCCCAGCACGAAGAGGAACACGACGCGCAGAAGGAGCTGCCGGCGCGCGACGCGGAGCGCGACCCGATCACCGCTCTGGCGCGCCGTGCGCGTGAGCAGCGAGAAGCCCACGCCCGAGAGCACCACGAACAGCGTGCTCGATCGCCCGCTCGGGACGTGCACGAGCCAGCGGAGGATCTGCTCGGCGTGATCGAGGCCCTCGGCCGCAGGCGGTCGCGCGAGCATCAACTGGAAGTTGATGAGGACCATCATCACGATCGCGAACGCGCGCGCGAGGTCCCAGCCGCGCTCGCGGTGATCGCCCTCGACCGCGCGCGCCCGCGACGCCGCGAGCCATGCGCGCAGACGCGAGGCGAGGGCGCTCACGGCTCGGCCGCTTCGTCGGTCGGTGGCTCGTCGCTGCCCTCGTCGGCCGCGGCCGGAGGCGGCGCATCCAGCGGCACGGGGCGCAGGCCCGCCGGCTCGACGAGGAGCAGGCGCAGCTCACGCCCCTGGCGCGCGAGCAGGTAAGTGCGGCCCTCGAGCGTCGCCGACGCGGGCACGCCGTCTTCGTACGTGCCGAGCACGCTGCCGTCGCGCACGACGTAGCTCTGCCAGCCCGAGAGCACCGTGACGTTCGCGCCGTCGATCGTGCGCGCCTGGAGGTCCATCTCTTCGCCCTCGCCCGCCTCGGCCTCCACCTCGGCGACGACCGCGCTCTGGGCCTCGGTCGCGGCGGTCATGCTCGCGCTGTCGAAGGTCTCGACCGCGACCTCGCCCTCCACGCCGAACGGGTGCGTCGTCTCGACGCTCTCGACCGAGGTGCCTTCGCACGGCGCGACCTCGAGGGCCTGGTAGGCGACGGGCGTCTGCCCTTCCGCGGTGCCCCGCAGCTCGAGGGTGCGCAGGATCCGCGCGGCGCACGCACCGACCGGCCCGAAGAGCGTCGCGCTCCGATCGGTCGCGGCGCTCTCGCTCACGATCGCGAGCTCTCGCTCGATGCCACCCACCCACGCGGCGCCGAGCACCGTCGCCTCCGCCGGCGCATCGGCCTCCGCGTCACCGACGCGATGCACCACGAGCAACCGCGTCGTGACCGTGCCGTCGTCGAAGACGCCGAGCGTGCGACCGATCGGCCCTGCACGGCGCGTCGCGCCCGGGCCTTCGGGCGCCGGTGTGCTGCCCTCTTCCCGAGCGCCGGGCTCGACGGCGCCCTCCTCGTCGGGAGCGGGAGACGAGCTCTCGTCGCGACCGCACTCGCACGCGGACACGGCGACGAGCGGCGCGGAGAGCGCGAGAGCGAGGAGCATGCGCGGTGCGATCTGCATCGCGGCGCAGGGTATCGGAACGCAGCGCGGTGCGTCGCGCCTCCTCGTCACGGAGGTGGCGGCAGCTGGAACGGCGTCACTGCCCAGCGGCCCCCGACGCAGCTCGCATCGACACCGCTCCAGCCACAGCCCGGCGCGTAGCGGCACGCGAGCGTGGACGCCACGCGGCAGGCCTGCCCCGCGCTGGGCGCGGCGTACGGACAGCCGTCCCCTCGATCCGTCGTGGGATCGAAGGGGGCGCACGCCCAGCCGAGGACCGGCGGGTTCGGCGAGCGATAGGCCCCACCGCAGATCAGGTCGTGCTGCCACTCGCAGCGGCAGTGCCAGCCTCGCGCATCGGTGCACGCGTCTCCCTCTGCACCGCACGCGCCGACGCAGCGCGGTGCGGCCACACCCGCGTCGGCGCTCTGCGACTCGACGTGCGTTCCCTCGGGCGGGATCCGCTGCCACGCGGGATCACGCGCGAGCTCGTCGGGCGAGCGTGCCGCGTCGGTCGGCGCGCGCTCGGAGCCGCGCGTCGCGTGGGTCTGGACGCGGTGGTCCGGCTCGGGGCTGGCGCCGCAGCCCGCGGCGAGGAGCGTCGCGAGGACGAAGGACGAGACACGAGATCGCATGGGGCCTCCTCGACGCGTGGTGCGGCCGGTCGATTCACCGAGCGTCGGCGGAGCCGGGACGCGCGGCAACGGCGAGCGCGGATGAGCTCTGGCGGTCCGGGCACGCGTTCGGCTTCGCTTCCGCCTCGACGCGGGCCATGGTTCGGGCCCATGCGAGTTCTCGGGATCGAGTCGAGCTGCGACGAGACGGCGGCCGCCGTGGTCGACGACCAGGGTGTGGTCTTCTCCGACGTCGTGGCGTCGCAGATCTCGACCCACGCGCCCTACGGAGGAGTCGTGCCCGAGCTCGCGTCGCGCGCGCACCTCGAGAATGTCTGGCACGTGATCTCGCAGGCCGTGACCGAAGCGGGCGGCCTCGAGACGATCGACGCGGTCGCGGTCACGCAGGGCCCGGGCCTGGTGGGCGCGCTGCTCGTCGGCCTCTCGACGGGCAAGGCGCTGGCGTATGCGCGCGGCCTCCCGCTCGTGGGCGTCGATCACCTCACCGGTCACCTCTTCGCGCCGTTTCTCCAGCGGCCGCGCCCCGAGGAGCCCGGCGTGCGCACGCCGGTGCCGGAGCTGCCCTTCGTCGCGCTCCTCGCGAGCGGTGGACACACGGCGCTCTACGAGGTGCACGCGCACGATCAGCTGAAGATGCTCGGCCAGACGCGCGACGACGCGGCCGGTGAGGCCTTCGACAAGGGCGCCAAGCTCCTCGGCCTCGGCTACCCGGGCGGGCCCGTCGTCGATCGGCTCGCGCAGAGTGGTCGCGCCGATCGCTCGGATCTGCCGCGCCCCATGCTCCGCAAGGACTCGCTCGAGTTCTCCTTCTCCGGCCTCAAGACCGCGATCGCGAGGCACGTCGAGGTGCACGGGGTGCCCGAAGGACAGGCCCTCGCGGATCTCTGTGCGGCGTATCAGGGCGCCATCGTCGAGGTGCTCGCGCGCAAGGCGATGGAGGCGTGCAAGGTGACGGGCATCCCTCGCCTCGTGCTGGCGGGCGGCGTCGCCGCGAACAAGGGCCTGCGAGCGCGGGCGGCCGAGCTCGGCGAGGCGCGGGGCGTCTCGGTGTTCGTCCCGCCGATCGCCTCGTGCACCGACAACGCGGCGATGATCGCGTACGTCGGCGCGCTGCGCCTCGCGGGTGGAGCGCGAGACGACATCGATCTCGCGCCCTACTCGCGCGCGGCCGGCCTCAAGCGCGGCAAGGTCGTCGAGAAGGCGCCCGAGAAGACCCGAGCCGCTCGCTGACCGCCGCCCGTCGCAGCCGACGGGCGATCCCGATCACTCGATCGTGCAGGTCATCGAGCAGCCGTCGCCGCTCGTCGTGTTGCCGTCGTCGCAGGCCTCGCCCGTGGTGGGGATGCCGTTGCCGCAGCGCGTGTCGAGGCAGGCCGGCAGCCACGCCGGGCCCGCGCCGTCATCGGGCCCGATGCCGTCGTCGCAGCCGTCGCCGTCCGTCAGGTTGCCGTCGTCGCACTCCTCGGCGCCGACCGCCGTCACGCCGTCGCCGCAGTCGGTGGTGCAGCCGCGCGTCGGCGCGCCCGGGGGGCAGCTCCAGCCGGCCTCGACCTGGCAGTCCGCGCCGCAGCCGTCGCCGGTGGCCATCCCGCCGTCGTCGCAGCCCTCGCTGGCCGAGATCGCGCCGTCGCCGCAGCCGCTCGTGCAGACGCTCGGCTCGCCCGTGCACGACCAGCCCATCTCGGTCTGGCAGTCGGCGTCACAGCCGTCGCCCGGATCGGTGTCGCCGTCGTCGCACATCTCGGTGCCGTCGATCGAGCCGTCGCCGCACGTCATCGTCATCATCGCGGCATCGGTGCCGACGTCGGGGCGAGGCCCCGCGTCGCGGCCCGCGTCCGTGCGCTCCGGAACGAACGCGTCGACCGGCCCCGTGTCGTCGACCGGCCCCGTGTCCTCGACCGGCCCCGTGTCCTGGACCCCCGCGTCGTCTCCCGGGGTCGTCGTGCACTCGCAGCCGCCTGCGACCACCGGCAGACCCGTGATCGAGAGCAGCGCCACCCAACGAAGCGAAACACGCATGACTGAAGCCTCCGAGACCCGCGAGTGGCAGCCCACCCACGTCGGTCACCGACGGAGAGTGAAGAGCAGGGGGCCCTGGCGCAAGCGCTCGATGCGTCTGCAGAAAACTCGCGAGCCTGCGCACGGCGCCCGAAGATCGTGCGATGCGTCCGCATGCGATCCTCGTGGTGGTGGAGTCCGAAGGCCGATCCCAGCTCGGCAAGCGCCTGAACGTCTCGGGCGATCGACCCGTGGCGCTGGTCGTCGAGCGTGGTGAGGCGCGCCTCGAGCCGAGCCGCGGCGCGACCGATCGGCGCATGGCCGGCTGGCTCGAGCCCGTGGGTCGCAAGCTCTTCGTGCACGCGACCGATCCGCGTGTGCGCCGCAACGGCGCGGACGTCCCTGCCGTCGGTGCGTTGCTGGCGGACGGCGACGAGCTCGAGCTCGGCACGGTGCGCGTGCGCGTGCGGATCACCGACGACCTCGAGGCCGCCTACCACGAGGTCGTCTACACGCTCGGCGACAAGCGCCGCGCGATCGTCGATCGCCACGCGAATTGACCTTGCTCCCGAGCGGCCGGGGCCCGAGAACACGCCGATGCGTTTTCCCGAGCTCTCGTTCGCCACGCCGCGCAAGCTCCCGCGCGCCGCGGAGCTGCGTGGCCGCGTCGTGGTGCTCGACATCGCCTTCGCGGCCGAGGGCACTGGCACGAGCTTCGAGAAGGTCACCAAGAAGCTGATCGACGGCCTGGGCTCACGCCTGGCCATGTGGGTCGACCACCACGACCACGTCCTTCAGGCGAGCTTCGCCAGCGATCCACGCTTCGTGCTCGCGACCAAGGCGCAGCACGGCGCCTGTCCCGAGATGATCACGCCCGCGCTCGTCGAGCGGGCGGGCGAGGTCGACACGATCCTCTGTCACGGCGACTTCGACGGCCTCTGCGCGGCCGCGAAGTGGGTGCGCGGCGGCGTCGAGGCCTACGAGGGCGCCGACAAGGATGCGCACGCCGTCGACACGCGCCTGGGCACGCCGAGCGAGCGCGGCCAGACCCTCGATCGGGCCCTCCGCGCGCGGCCGCGCGACGACGGTCTCAAGGGCCTCGTCGTGCGCTTCCTCGCGACGGGCGCGACCGACACCTCGCTCTACCGCGTGATCCAGGAAGCGGCCGACGAGGTGCGCGTCATCGAGGAGCAGTCGCGCGAGCTCGCCAAGCGCTTCGTGGTCAGCAACGACGTCGCGGTCTGCGACGCGCGCGGCAGCAAGACGTACGACAAGACGGTGCTGCTCCTGCTCGGTCAGGAGCGCGCGCGCGTCTCGGTCGTGCACGACGACGTGACGGTGACGGCGGCCGCCCGCTTCGACAGCGGCGTGAACCTCCTGGCGCTCTTCGGCGTCGACGGCGGCATGCCCACGCGCGTCAGCCTGCCGGCGGCGCGCCTGGGCGAGGCGCTCGCGAAGCTCGGCGTGAAGTAGTCGCGCGGCGCCCTGCGCGTGCAGACCGCGCTCGGCTACGATGCGCGCCATGAAGAACGTGGATGTGCTGATCGTGGGCGCGGGACCGACGGGCCTGGCGCTCGCGTGCGACCTCCTGCGACGCGGGCTCGAGGTGGGTGTGGTGGATCAGGCGAGCGCGCCGAGCGACAAGTCGCGCGCGCTCGGCGTGCACGCGCGCACGCTCGAGGTGCTCGAGCCGCTCGGCGTGACCGAGCCGTTGCTCGCGAAGGGCAAGCTCGTCACGGGGGCCACGATCTGGGCGGGCGGCGAGCCGGTGGTGCGCGCCGACTTCGACGAGCTCGACTCGCGCTTCAAGCACGTGCTCATCGTGTCGCAGGTCGAGGTCGAGGCGGTGCTCACGGCGAAGCTCGGCGCGCTCGGCGGCAGCATCGATCGCGGCGCCAAGGTCGTCGCGTTCCGACAGGACGGCACCGGCGTGACCGCCACGCTCGAGCGCGCGTCGGGCGCGCCCGCGGCCGAAGGCGAGGCGCCTCCGACGACGCGCGAGGAGATCCGGGCGGCGTGGCTCGTGGGCTGCGACGGCGCACACAGCACGGTCCGCAAGCTCCTCGAGATCCCGTTCGACGGCGAGACCTACGAGGACGAGTTCGTGCTCGGCGACGTGAAGATCTCCTGGGACATGCGCGACGACCGCATCCACACGTTCTTCGGGGAGAACGGCCTGGTGGCGTGCTTCCCGATGCTCGACGGTCGCCACCGCGTGATCGCCTCGCTGCCCGCCGAGGCGCGCGGCAACAAGTCCGAGCCCACGATCGACGACCTCCAGACCCTCTTCGCGCTCAACACGACGGCCAACGGCAAGCTCTCGGACGCGACGTGGATCGCGCGGTTCAAGCTCCACTGCCGCCAGGTGGCGCGCTACCGCGACGACCGCGTGTTCCTCGCCGGCGACGCGGCGCACGTGCACAGCCCGCTCGGCGGACAGGGCATGAACACGGGCATCCAGGACGCGCTCAACCTCGGCTGGAAGCTCGCGCAGGTCCACCGCGGTCACGCGCGCGGCCTCTTGCTCGACACCTACCAGGAAGAGCGCCACGCGGTCGGCCGCTCGGTCCTTCGCAACACCGACGCCGCCACGCGCATCGCGAACGTGAAGAGCCCTGCGGTGAAGTCGATGCGCAACGAGCTCGGCCGCTTCCTCGGCGCGCTCGAGCTCTTCCAGCAGCGCGTCGCCCGCGACGTCGCCGAGCTGAGCGTGAGCTACGAGCGCAGCTCCCTCGTCGCCGAGGACAAGACCTCGCTCCTCAACGCGCGCCTGGGCTCCGCCTCGGGCGGCGACACGCCGACGATCGGCTCGGTGCGGGAGTTCGCGTCTGCGCCCGCCGCGGGCCAGCGCGTGCCCGACGGACGCGCGACGGTCGCGGGCCAGGGCGGCACCGTGCGGATCTACGAGGTGCTCGACGGCAAGAAGCACGCGCTCTTGCTCTTCGACGGTCGCTCGAGCACGGCCGAAGGCTACGAGCGCTTCAAGCAGATCCTGTCCGAGGTGCGCGCGCGCTTCGGCCACAGCGTCGATGCGTGGGTGGTGACGCCGCAGCGCAGCCGCCCCGAGGGCCTGCTCACCGACGTGCCCGTCCTGCTCGACCCGGACGGCGAGCTCGAGAAGCGCTTCGCGGCGAGCACCGAGTGCCTCTACCTCGTGCGCCCCGACCTCTACATCGGCTACCGCAGCCAGCCGGCCGATGGCGAGAGGCTCCTCGAGCACCTCCAGAAGACGCTGCGCACGCTCGCCTCCTGAAGCGCTCCCTCATGGGTCTCTTCGACGTCCACGCGCACCTCACGCACCCCAAGCTCGCCGATCGCGTCGACGAGGTGATCGCCCGCGCCAAGGCTGCAGGCGTCACCTCGATCCTCTCGAACGGCCTCAACCCGAGCGACAACGAGGCGGTGCGAGCGCTCGCAGCGCGCGAGCCGATCGTGAAGCCGTGCTTCGGCCTGTACCCGGTCGACGCCGTGCTATTCGAGATGGAGCGCCTCGGCGTCGACTACCCGCGCGATGCGCCCGCCGTGAGCGGCGACGAAGGCGTGGCCTGGGTGCGCGATCACGTCGAGCACGCGTTCGCGGTCGGCGAGATCGGCCTCGACGGCTACTGGGTGCCCGAGGCGCTCTGGGCCGAGCAGGAGCGCGTCTTCCGTGCCCTGGTGTCGATCGCGCTCGAGGCCGACAAGCCCATCATCGTGCACACGCGCAAGCGCGAGCGGCGCGTGCTCGAGATCCTCGACGAGCTCGGCGCGACCCGCGTCGACTGGCACTGCTTCGGGGGCAAGGTGAACCTCGCGCGGCAGATCGCCGAGCGGGGGCATCACCTGTCGATCCCCGCCAACGCGCGCCGCCACGAGGCCTTCACGCGCATGCTCCAGACGCTGCCGCGCGATCGCATCCTCTTCGAGACCGACTGCCCCTACCTCGGTCCCGTGCCCGGCGAGGACAACGAGCCCGCGAACGTGCGCACGACGCTGGCCTACGCCGCCGAGCTCTGGGGCGAGACCGAGGACGCCGTGCTCGCGCAGACGAGCGAGAGCTTCGAGCGGCTCTTCGGCGTCGCGCCATGACGCGCTCGGCGACCGCGCGAGGCCTCGCGACCTCCGCCTTCGTGGCGTGCGTGCTGGCGCTCGGTGGTCCGCTGCCGGCCCCTTCCGCGCGCGCCGACCTCCGCGGCCCGCGCGACGTCGCGCGAGCGATCGAGGCGCTCGACGACGCGCAGGACGAGCGGCGCGAGATCGGCGCTCGCTGGCTCGGAGCGCACGGCCCCGACGCGACTGTCGCGCGCGCGCTCCTCGTGGCCCTCGAGGCCGAGGAGGAAGTGTCGCCCACCGTGCCCATCGCGATCGCGCTGGCGCGTCGCGCGCGGCCCGAGGACGCACAGAGACTGCTCGCGCTCGAGCCCACCCTGCGGAGCGCAGGCCGCGTCGCGATCGTCGTCGCGCTCGCGCAGCTCGGCACCGAAGAATCCGATGCCTGGCTCGTGGCGCGCCTCGCGAGCCCCGCGGGCGTCGAGCTGCGCCCCGCGATCGAGCAGGCCGCCGAGATCGCGAGGCAGCGGCGCGACGCCATCCTGCCGCGCGTGCTCGAGGCGATCGCCGATCACGAGGCCCCGCTCCTCGTGACGTGGCTGGCCTCGCTGGCCGACGAGCGCGCGCGCGGGACGCTGCTCGCGATCGCCCTCCGCGCGGGCCCTTCGCGGACCACCGCGCTCGAGGGCCTCGCCCGCCTCGGCCCCGACGCCGAGACCGCCGGTCGGCTCTCGGAGCCCGCGATGCAGGCGGAGATGCTGCGCTCGCCCACCGAGCTCGCGAGCGCGTACGTGCGCGCGCTCGTGGCCGCCGACCCGGCCATCGACGTGACCCCGTTCCTCGCCGACACCCTGCCGGAGCTGCGCGCGGTGGCGATCGACACGCTCGTCGAGCGCGTGCCGGAGCGAGCGATCGCGACGCTGGGCGACGCGCTCGGCGCGATCGCGCCGGCCGATCGACACGCGCTCACGACGGCGCTCCGACACCCGAGCCTGCCCCTCTCGCCCTGGCTCTCCGCAGCGCTCGCGGACGCCGAGCTCGACGCGCGCACGCGGAGCGAGGCGCTCGAGGCGCTGGTGCGCGTGCCCTCGTGCGGCAGCTCGCTCGAGCCCGCGCTCGGCGGCGAGCTGGCGCTCGAAGAGGCAGCGCTCGCGGAGGCGCGCCTGGCCCGCGCCTGCCCCGGTCGAGGGTTCGCCGCGCGCGAGGACGACCCGCTCGTGGCCCTGCACCTCGAGGCGATCGCGGGCCGCGACGTGCGCGAGGCGATCGCGGCCCGCTTCGCGGAGGCGTCCAGCGGAGATCGGCTCCTCCTCGCGCACGCGTGGCTCTCGAGCCGCGAGCCCGATTCGCGCGTGCTCGAGGCGCTCGAAGCCGAGGACGATCCGGAGGTCTTCGCGGTGCTGGCGATCGCGGCGATCTCGCACGGGATCGCGTCGGCAGGCGAGCGCGCGGCCGAGCGGCTCGAGGACCCGGCCACGCACCTCGCGGCGCTCGATCTCGTCCTGGCCTCGAGCGAAGCACCGAGCCCCCGCGCCCTGCGCGCGGTGGAGGAAGCGCTCGGAGGACACGACGACGCCGCCGGCGCGCTCGCGCTTCGCGCCCTGAGCCGCCACCGCCCCGGCACGACGACGGCGTTCGCGTGCGCGGGGCTCGAGTCGGGCGAGCCGATGCGCGCCCGCGCCGCGCGGCACGTGCTGCTCGCGTCCCCGAGGCGCGCGGACTGCGTGCGATGGCGCGCGCGCGTCGACCCGGAGCTCCGAGCCCTCCTGGCCTCGCCGAGCCCCGAGCCCACGAGCGCGCCGCTCGTGCTGCGCGTGACCTCCAACGTCGGCGGCTCGCTCCAGCGCGTGTCGATCCAGACGCTCGACGCTCGCACGATCCGGCTGCGACCGCCGCGCGACGGGCTCGTCGTCCTGCCCGGGCTGGGGCCCGCCGACGTGCAGCTGCGCCTCGACGTGGAGGCGGGCGATCGTTGACCTCGGTCGCGTCGATCCGGCAGTCTCCGCGGTGATGTCCGAGGAGCCCCGCCACGACCCTGGAGCGAGCGCCGTCGGCTCCTCCGGCGGTGCGCCCGGTGGGAGCACGCCCTCGGAGCCCTTCGAGAAGGTGATGGAGCGCCTCGCGAAGGTGGTGAGCGAGCTCGAGTCGGGCGAGCTCCCGCTCGAGCAGGCGCTCGTGCTCTTCGAGGAGGGTGTGCGCCTCTCGCGCGAAGGCGCCAGCCGCCTCGATCGCGCCGAGGCGCGCGTGGAAGAGCTCCTGGGCAAGCAGCTGCGCGCCGTCGATCCGCGCGAGCTCCGCGCCGAGACCTCCGGTGGCAAGAGCGGCCGCGCCCGCCCCTCCGGCGACTCCGACTGAGCCTTCGTGCGCCCACGCCTCTCTTCGTGCGCCCCCGCGGCGCGCCCCGATCCAAAGGACGAGCGATGACACAGCCCCTCACGATCCCCACGCCCTTCAACGACGTCTCCGAGCTGACGGACAACTTCGCGACGCGCGTCGACGAGACGCAGATCATGCTGCCGTACAGCGAGCCGATCGAAGACGGCGTGTGGCTCACGTTCACCGTGCTCCTGGCCGACGGCTCCGTCGCGCTCGAGGGCACGGGCCGCTCGACCGGCGCGCACGACAACGGCGAGGAGTATCCGCCGGAGTACCGCTACGACGTCGTGCTCGACTCGCTCCAGTTCGCGGGGATGAGCGAGGTGATGTTCGAGCGCATCCTCCAGGCGCGACAGAGCCAGCTCGAGGGCGACCCGGGCACCGGCGAGGTCGACGTGAACCAGCTCGCCCCCGCCCCCGAGGAGCCCGCCGAGGACGCGCCCGTCGAGGCGTCCGCGCCGGCCTTCGAGGCCGCTGCCGACGAAGGCGGAGAGGAGGAGCTGCCGGCCGAAGAGCCCGAGGCGCATGCGCCGCCCGCCGATCTGCCGACGGAGGCCGTCGCGCTCGAGCCCTCGCAGCCGATGGAGGCCGTCGATGCGCTCCCGAGCGAGGAGGCACACGCCGAGGAGAGCAGTGAGGAGTGGGCTCCCGAGGACGGCGGCTTCGCCGAGTCGATCCCCACGCAGGCCGTGGCCCTCGAGGCGGTCGCGCCCCGCGCGGTCCCGTCCGCGCCGCCCGTGCGCAGCGCCCCGCCCGCCGCCGCGCCCGCCGCGCCCGCACCGCGCGCCGCTGCCGCCGCGCCCGCACGTCCCTCTCCGCCGCAGCGCCCGCGCGGTGGCCTTCCCCTCATGCACACCTTCGATCAAGGCGTGCTCACGCGCCCCTCGTCCGCTGCCGGCTGGCAGCCCGAGGTGACGCCCCGCCCCGAGCCGGCACAGTCGAGCGGCCTCTTCGACTACCAGGGAGGCCTCCCGCGTCCGGCCGCCCCGCCGCACCCCGAGCTCGCCGACGAGCAGCGGGTGGCCGCCGCGCCGAGCCCGAGCGCGCCGTGGTCCGCGCAAGCCAGCGCCTGAGCGCGCGCGAGCCACGCACCTCGACGAATCCGATCGAACTTCCGAGCCGATGTACTACGCTCGGCCTGTGCCCGTGACGTCTCGCTCCGCCTCGATCGTGCTCGGTGCCTTCCTGGGCCTCGCGCCGGCGGCCGTGGCGCTCGCGGAGCCCGAGGTGATCGTCTACGTGCGGCGCAGCGGCGCGCCCATCGAGGCCACCGTCACCGTCACCGACGACGAAGGCCGCGCCGTCTCCTGCGAGACGGAGAACGGCCAGTGCAGCCTCTCGGGCCTCGCGCCCGGGCGACACCTCGTCGTCGCCGTCGACCGCAGTGGTCACCGCGCCGAGAGCCACCCGGTGGTCATCCCGCCCGACGGCAAGGTCTCGCTCTTCGTCGCCGTCCCGTAGTCGCCCTGGACGGTCGTGAGGCCGTCGCGGCCGTGAGATGGAGCGGAGCGTCCGCGGCCACGGTGGAAAACGAGCGCGCGTGGCACGACCCACCGCGCGCGTCGCCATGTGCCCACGCCGCCCATCGGGCCGAGTTTTCGTTGTTTGCCCTTTGTGCACGCCGGTTCGGTGGTGGTATGTAGCCGCGCAGCGAACGGTGCCTTGCTGGTCGGGCTCGGCCTCGTCGCGGGCAACTGGCGCGTCCCTCGACGCACTTCTCCTCGATCGGAGCCAGGAATGAGACCGAACAGCACGACTTCTCACGTCGTCACCTTCCTTGCCGCCTGCGCCCTGCTCTTCGTCGGGCCCCTCGCAGCGCCCACCGGCTCGCTCTCTCGCGCCGCGGCGCAGAGCGAGTTCGACGACGAGTTCGATGACGAGTTCGAGGATCGTCAGCGCCCTCCGCCTCGCACGGGCGGCGGCATCGCCGATGATCTCGCCGCCGAGGACGAGTTCGAGGGTGGCGGCTCGCGCCGCGCCAGCGACGAGGCCGAAGAAGAAGAAGGCGGCAGCGAAGAGCGCGCCGCGCCGCGCGAGCCCGAGGCGGCTCCGCCCGAGGGCCGCCCCACCGACGCGCGCGGCGATCTCCTCTCGACGAACGGCTCGCGTGCTTGGCGCCAGCGCCGCTTCGTCCTCCACAACACGTACAACGGCACGGTGGGTGGTCTGCACGTCGCGGACGCGGGCTCGGGCCCGTCGCAGACCTTCCGCGTCCAGCTCCTCACGGACTTCTTCATCCAGGGCGGCTTCCTCCGCACGCCGGGCACCGACGCGGCGATCTCCGACGAGAACCGCCACATCGGTGGCTCGCTCTCGCTGAGCTACACGCCCTTCGACTTCCTCGAGATCTACGCGTCGATCCGAAGCTACGCGAACTCGAACGACACCGAGTCTCCGGCGCTCTTCCAGGTCCTGGGCGACTCGACCTTCGGCCTCAAGGGCTACTACGAGGTGCTGCCGTGGCTGACGCTCGGTGGTGACTTCGGCGTCTACTTCCTCAACACCGTCGGCGACATCGGCCTCGTGCTCGACTCGACGAGCCTGAACTTCCGCCTCAACGCGGCGGCGGACTTCCGCGCCATGGAGGGCGTGGAGATCCCGCTCATCACGCGCCTGAACTTCGGCTACTACTACGACCGCTCGTCGGTCCTCACCGACTCGGTCGAGCGCGCGCGCTACGACGCGCTGCCGACGGTCGGTCCCGATGCGCGCCGCAGCTTCGAGGACGAGGATCGTCACCTCCTCACGCGCGTCGAGCGCTTCGCGCTCAACATCAACCGCACCGACTTCTTCGACATCGGCATCGGCGTCGAGGTCCCGATCTTCGTGTCGGAGAACTTCTACATCTCGCCGATCGCCGAGTGGATGGTGCGCATCCCGGTGAACAGCCGGAACTACTCGTGCCTGTGGATCCCGGACATGCCGGGCGGCACGACTCCGCCGGCCGGTCAGGACGGCTGCCTCGAGTTCCAGGGCTTCTCGGCGATGCCCTCGAACCTCACGCTCGGTGTGCGCGTGCAGCCGCCGGTGCGCGGCCTCGGCATCACGCTGGCCGTGGACATCGGCACCTCGGGCCAGACCTTCGTCCGCGAGCTCGCGGGCAACGCGCCCTACAACGTCTACATCGGCCTGTCGTACGCGGTCGACACGGTGCCGCCGCCGGCCGAGGTCATCGAGCGCGAGGTCGAGCGCACGGTCGAGGTCCGCATCCCGCCGCCGGTCCGCGGCCGCATCATCGGCACCGTGATCGAGCGCGGCACGACGAACGCCATCGGCGGCGCGATCGTGTCCTTCCCCGGCAGCGACCTCACGTCGCTCTCCACGGCGAACGACGGCCGCTTCGTCACCTACGAGCTGCCGCCCGGCCAGGTCCGCTTCTCCATCGCGCACCCCGAGTACCACTCGGGCGACTGCGCCGGCACGATCCCCGAGGCCGGTGGCGACGTGAACGTCAGCTGCTCGCTCGAGGCCCTGCCGCGCCTCGGCATCGTCCGCGGCCGCGTCATCGGCGACAACGGGCAGCCGGTCACCGGCGCGACCGTGAACGTGACGGGCCCGCAGGCCTTCTCGGTCCTCACCGACCCGAACGGCGGCTTCGCTCGCCAGGGCCTGCCCCCGGGCACCTACCAGGCGCGCGTCGAGTCCGACTCGCACCTCATCACCACCGCGAGCTTCGACGTGCGCCCGCGCGAGACCACGGAGCCGACGATCACGGTCGTGGCCCGCCCGACGCGCTCGCAGGTCCAGCTCCGCGCCCGCGAGCTGACGATCCGTCGTCAGATCAACTTCGCCACCGACAGCGCCGAGATCCTCCCGGACTCGATCCCGCTCATGACCGAGATCGCCGACGCGCTGATGCGCCACCCGGAGCTCACGGGCATCGAGATCCAGGGCCACACGGACAACCGCGGCGGCTCGGAGCGCAACATGACCCTGAGCCAGCAGCGCGCCGACGCGGTCCGCCAGTGGCTCATCACCGCGGGCATCGCGGCCGACCGCCTCACGGCGCGCGGCTACGGTGACACCCGCCCGGTCGCGCCGAACATCACGGCTGGCGGCCGCGCGCGCAACCGTCGCGTGCAGTTCATCATCAGCTCGCGCTCGGAGTGATCACCAGGGTCCCCGGACCCTCACCCGAGACCCCACGACGAGCCCGCCACCCGGCGGGCTCGTTCGTTTTCGGGCGCCGAGATCGCGTCGAGCGCGCTTGCACGAGGACACCCCCGCTGCCCATCATGCGTGCGATGCGATCGACCGTCGTGCTCGCGCTGGCGCTCCTCCTCGCGGTGCCGCTCACGTCGCTGCCAGCCCGCCCCGCACACGCCTCGATCGTGGAAGCGATGAGCCTCGCGGAGATGACCGCGGCGGCCGATGTGATCCTCGTGGCCCGCGTCGAGGATCAGCGTGCGCGCTACGACGCGCAGGGCCGCATCGTGACCGACGTGTCGCTGCGCGTGGAGGACTCGCTCCTGGGCGGGCTCGCCGTCGGGAGCACGACGATCGTGCTGCGCCTCGGAGGTGTCGTCGGTGACCTCGGTCTCCGCGTCGAGGGCGAGGCCGTCTACCAGACCGGCGAGTCCATCGTGCTCTTCGCGCGACGCGTGACGACGCGCGAGGGCGAGGCGCTGCGACCGGTGGGCATGGCGCAGGGCGTGCTGCCTCTGGCGATGCGCGGTGGTGTCGAGGTGGCTCTGCCGGGCGGCGTGGGCCTCGAGCTCGTCACGCGCGAGACGGACGGCAGCCTCGTCCCTGCGCAGGGCGCGCTCACGGCGCCGCGCGGCCGTGACGAGCTGCTCGACGAGGTTCGTGCGCTCGTCGCGGAGCGCGTACGTGACTGATCGCCCGCGTCGGGATCGCCCGCGTCTGGATCGCCCGCATCTGGATCGCGCGCGTCTGGCTCGCCCGCGTCTGGCTCGCGGGCGTCTGGGCGCTTCGCTCGGAGCGGCGCTCGCGCTCGGCGCGGTGGGCCTCGCACCCGCGGAGGCACACGCGTGGTGCCAGATGGTCTCGGGCAACATCCGCCCGAGCGCCGAGGAGCCGTGCGTGCTCGCCGCGAACCACGAGGGCATCCACCCGCTGTCGTGGCGGCGACGCTGCACGTCGATCTCCGTGTCGGAGGCGCTGCCGCCCACGGACCTCACCGTCGACGAGGTGCGGGGTGTGCTCGAGACCTCGTTCGCGACGTGGACCACCGTGGACTGCGGCGGCGCCACCACGGGCCTCGACGTCGACGTGCTCGCCGACACGAACCTCTGCACCGAGGCCGTGCACAACACGAGCGGTCGCAACGTGCACTCGATCGTCTTCGTGCAGGAGGGCTGGAGCTCCGACCGCGCGCACGACCCACGTGCCTACGCGGTCACGTACGTCTGGCACGACCCGAACAGCGGCGAGATCTACGACGCCGACATCGAGATCAACGAGTCACGCGGCACCTACACCGTCTGCCCGGAGGACGGCTGCACGGATGGTCGCATCGACTTCCCCAACGTCCTCACACACGAGATCGGCCACTACTTCGGCATCGCGCACACGCCGGACGATCCCTTCGCGACGATGCACGCGAGCGCGCCCGCCGGCGAGACGATCAAGCGCTCCCTCACCACCGACGACACGACCGCGCTCTGCACGATCTACGCGCCCGGCACGCTGCCGGAGGCATGCGATCCCGCGCCGCGCGGTGGCCTCGACCTCACCTGTGCGCCGCCCGGCAACTGCGGCTGTCGCGCGCCCGGCACCGATCGCGGTGCACTGACGCGCGGCGCGGCGCTCGCAGCGATCGTGCTCGTCGCCGTGCTCGGCGGACGCCGCCTGCGTCGGCCGCGCTGATCCGGCGCCGAGGCCGCGGATCAGATCGCGAGTCGCACGGGCGCGGTCCAGCTCTCGCCGGCGCCGAACTTCCCCGACTCGTCGCGCGCGACGCGCGACATCGCCACGTCGGCGTCGTGGGTGAAGAAGAGACGGCCGCGCCGCGACACGAGATCCTCGAGGAGCGATCGCTTCTCGTCGATGAGGAGCTCCGGGAAGCGGTCGTAGCCCATCGTGATGGGCAGATGCACCCAGGGGCGGCCCGGGATGAGGTCGGCCGCGAAGACGATCGGGCCATCCTCGCTCGGCACCTCGCCCAGGACCAGGCCGGGCGTGTGACCGTTCGATCGGTGGAGGCGGTAGCCGTCGCCGAGCGCCGCGCTGCGATCGCCCTTCACCCGCTCGAGGCGACCGCTGCCCTCGAGGAGCGGAAGGAGCTCGGGGATGAACGACGCGCGATCGCGCGCGTGCGGTGCGACGGCGCGGGTCCAGGCCTCCTCACCCACCACGAACGTCGCGCGCGGGAAGAGGAGCCGATGCGGCTGGCCCTCCTCGTAGGCGGCCAGCAGCCCGCCCGCGTGATCGAAGTGCAGGTGCGAGAGCACCACGACGTCGATGTCGGCGTCGCTCAGGCCGAGCGCGCCCAGGCTCGCGAGCAAGACGTGCTCGCTCTCGACCACGCCGAAACGATCGCGGAGCTTGGGCGGGAAGAACGCGCCGATGCCCGTCTCGAAGAGCAGACGACGCGTGCGAGCGCCGTCGGTCTCCTCGACGAGCATCGCGCGACACGCCAGCGGGATGCGGTGTCGTTCGTCGGCCGGGATCCACTTCTCCCAGACCGGACGCGGGGCGTTGCCGAACATCGCGCCTCCGTCGAGGCGCTGCGAGTTGCCGGAGATCGCGCTGAGGGTCCGCTGCATGGACGGTCTCTACCACGTGAGGCGCGCGCCTACGCGGACCGCGCCTTCTTCGCGCTCGCCTTCGGCGTCCCCTTCTTCGCCTTCGGCGTGCCCTTCTTCGCCTTCGGCGTGCCCTTCTTCGCCTTCGGTGCGGGCTTCGCCTTCGGTGCGGCCTTCGCCATCGGTGTGGCCTTCGCCGTGGGTGTGGCCTTCGCCGTCGGTGGCGTCGGCTCCGCCCTCGGTGTCGTCACGTTCGACGTCGCATCGAGGAGCTTCACGAGCTTCTTCGGGGCCTGCGCGCGGTAGCTCTCGTCGATCCACGCCTCGAGCATCTCGACCGGGATCTCGGCGCCGTCGTCGAAGCGCGCGGAGACCCAGCCGCTCTTGCCCAATCCGTACGGCGTGGGCGAGCAGAACGGCAAGAGCAGCGCGACCTCGCTCGAGCGCGGCAGCTTGCAGCCGATCTTCATCGGCTCGCCCTCGACGGAGAGGTACACGAACGTCTTGTCGTTCACGGCGAGGTCGAGATGTCCGGGCCACGGGCTCTTGAGGTGCGCCCCGGGGTAGCGCAGGCCTCGCTCGCGCAGCGCGCGAAGGACTGGGTCGGTGGGGCGGGTCATGGCGGGCTCCTCCGCGCGAGCTTAAGGGCCCGGCGAGGTTCGCGCTCTAATCCGCAGGCGCGCCGATCTATCCTGGACCGAGCGTGCCTCAGCGTCGCCAGCCCGACCGCGACAGCACCGCCGAGCTCGTGCTCGAGCGGCCGCGGCCGACCGTGCTCGTGCCCCAGCGTGTGATCTTCCGCTCCACGGCCGCCGTGTGGGCGCTCGCATCGGTGCTGGCGCTCCTCTTCGTCACACCGCTCGAGGCAGGCGCGGCGCTCCTGGCCGCGCTCGTCATGATCGCGGCCGATCGTCTCCACCCCGTGGTGGCCGGCCTGTTCGCCGCGATCACCACCGCATGGAACACGGGAGGCCTCACGTCCCCGTTCCTCGCGCTGGGTCTGCCCAGCCTGTTCTCCGCCGCGCAGACGAGCGGCCGCGGCGCGAGCGCGGCGTGGGTGGTGCTGGGCACGACGCTCATGATCCCGCTCGTCGTCCACGAGCAGCGCCCGATCGGAGAGAGCCTGGCGATCTGTGCGACCTCGTTCGCCGCCGTGGCGATCACGATCGCGTGGATCGTGCAGCACCGCCGAGTGCTCAGCAGCGAGCGTGCCCGCGCGGACGAGCGTGCCGAGCGCGCCGAGGCCCTCGCGCGCAAGCTCGAGACCGCCCGCGCGACGGAGCGCGCGACCGCGCAGAACCGCTCGAACTTCTACGCGGTCATGAGCCACGAGCTGCGCACGCCGCTCGGAGGCCTCGTGGGGCTCTCGGCGGTGCTCGAGTCCACGAGCCTCGACGCCTCTCAGCGCGAGATCGTTCGCAACATGCGCGCGAGCGCCGAGGCGCTGCGCCTCCTCGTGAACGACGTGCTCGACCTCGAGGCGCTCGAGCGTGGGGTCCTCCGCCTCGAGACGAGCGCCTTCTCGTTCCGCGATCTCGCGGGCGACATCGCCCTGCTCTTCCGCCCCACCGCCGCAGCCAAGGGCATCGAGCTCCGGGTGGACGTGAGCGGCGACGTGCCGGTCGCGCTCGAGGGCGATGTGCTTCGAATCCGGCAGATCCTCTCGAACCTCGTCTCGAACGCGATCAAGTTCACCGAGAAGGGCTCGGTCGAGCTGAACGTGCGCTGGGACGAGGCCGGCTCGCGGGTGACCGCCGCGGTGATCGACACGGGCATCGGCATCCCGGCCGCCGACGTGTCGCGCGTCTTCGCGCCGTTCGAGCAGACCGGGCCGCGGCGCGAAGGCGGGACGGGCCTGGGTCTCTCCATCGTGAAGCACCTCGTGGATCGCATGGGCGGCAAGGTGCGGGTGGAGAGCGAGCTCGGTCGCGGGAGTCGGTTCGAGGTCACGCTGCCACTCGAGGTGCTCGAGCGCCTCGAGAGCGATCACCCGGCCCCGATCAGCGACCATCCTTCGTTCCTCGGCGTTCGTGCGCTGGTGGTGGACGACGACGAGATCAACCGCTTCACCTCACGCCTCTTGCTCGAGCGTCTCGGTGTGCTCGCCGAAGTCGCCGCCACCGCCGAGCAGGCGCTCGCGGCGCTCGAGACCGATCGCTTCACCATCGCGTTCCTCGACATGAACATGCCGGGCACCTCGGGCCCCGAGCTCGCGCGCGCGATCACGAAGCGACCGGGCACGCACCCGTACCTCGTGGCGCTCACGGCCTCGACCAGCGAGCAGGACCGGCGCACCGCCGAAGAGGCGGGCATGAGGGGCTACGTCACCAAGCCGATCGAGACGGCTCGCCTCGAGCAGGTGATCCGCGACGCGATGACCAACCGCGGCCTGCCCGTGCCCCGCCGCGGCACTGCCGCGCCGCCGGTCACGCGTGACCCGAAGGTCAGCGCATCACGCCCGCCAAACCAGGCGCCGCAGGTGCTGGACCTCGACAAGATCGGTGACCTCATGGGCCTCTTGCCCGGCCAGGACAGCGTGGCGCTGCTCGAGGACGCGTTCGCGCAGATCCGCTCGCAGCTGCGCGACGTCGAGGAGGCCGCCGAGCGCCAGGACCGCCAGGCTCTCAAGCAGCGCGCGCACAAGCTCAAGGGCACGAGCGCCACGATGGGATTCCCGGCCCTCTCGGCGGTGGCCGCCGGTCTCGAGCGCGAGGAGCCCTCCACCGCCAGCGTCGCGACCCTCCGCACCAGCGTCGAGACGACCGAGCGCGCCGTCCGCGCCTATCTCCGCACCGCCCACCCCGCCGCCGCCGAGCCACGCGCGATCCACGGAACGAAGCGCTGAGGCTCGTCGCCGTCTTCGCGCACCTCTGACTCTTCGCGAGCCTGGGCGCGATCGATCGCTTCTGCCGCGACTTCGTCGTGTTCCACAACGTGACAGGCCCGCTGTCTGGGGGCGGGGTGAAGTCATCCCTGAAGAGATCGCCGAACGACAGCTGAACGACCTCTTCGCCCGCGAAGCTCTCGCACGTGGCCGTCGATGGTGGCGGCCGACGTCGAGCGTCCAGCGGCAGTGGCTCGGGTTCGAGGTCGACGCGGAACTCGGAAGAGTTCGGGTTCTGGGTCGGCGGTCGGTACGCCCTGAGCGATCGCATCGCGCAGGGTGGCATGGCCGTGGTGTGGCGTGGGCTCGATCTGCGCCTGCACCGCGACGTGGCGATCAAGGTCCTGACCCAGCGCGACGAGGGGGATCGCGATCGCGTGATCCGCGAGGCGCGCCTGCTCGCCGCCACGCCGCATCCGAACGTCGTCCAGGTGCTGGACGTCGGCGTGGACGCGGATCGGCCGTTCATCGTGATGGAGCTGCTCGAGGGCACGGGCCTCGATCGCATCCTCGGCCGCGGCTCCATCCCGGCCACGGATGCGCTCGAGATCGTGATGGCCGCGCTCGATGGTCTGGCCGTGGTGCACGCACGCGGCATCGTTCATCGCGACCTCAAGCCGTCGAACCTCTTCCTCGCGCGCGATCCGGGCTCGCTCGAGCCCAACACCCCGAGCCTGCTCTCGGGCCGCCGCGTCAAGATCCTCGACTTCGGCGTCTCGCGCGCGACCGACCGGACGACGCCGATGAAGTCGGCGCTCACGACGCGCGAGGGCGCGCTCGTGGGCACACCGGAGTACATGGCGCCGGAGCAGGCGCGTGGCCTGGCGGAGATCGGCCCTGCCGCCGACATCTATGCGCTCGGCGTGATCCTCTTCGAGTGCCTCACGGGCACCCTCCCCTTCGAGAGCCCGAACGCGGGCGACTTGATCATCGCGATCGCCACGCAGGCCCCGCCGCGCCTGGACGAGCTCCGACCCGATCTCCCACCTTCGGTCGCCGCGCTCGTCCACCGCGCCCTCGCCAAGAAGCCCGAGGAGCGCTTCGAGTCGGCGCAGGCCATGCGCAAAGTGGTCGAGGCCGTGCGCAACGAGCTCGAAGGCTCGAGCTCCTCGCGCGTCTCGCACGAGACCATCGCGCGCGCCGACCGCTCCGCAGCGATCACGCTCGACGCTCCGGCGAACCCGACCCCCACACCCGCGAGCCTGGGCGGCGCAGAGCTGCCCACGAGCACGCGCCGCACGGGCCTGGTCGCTGCCGCGGCCGTGGCCGGTGTGCTCGCGCTCGTCGGGCTCAGCTACGTCGCGACGCAGTCGGGCGAGCCCCCAGCCCCCGTTGCGCCGGCCCCGTCGACCGCCACGACGAGCACGCCTGCGGCGACCCCGGTCCTCGCCCCGCCTGCGACGACCGAGCCCGTGCCGGAGACCAGCCCGGACGCGGGCGCGAGCCTCGTCGCAGAGGAAGAGACGACGACGCACCGCACCCGCGGCGAGCGAGGTGGCGCGCGCGCGGACACACAGCGAGCGGACGGTGCAGACACTCGGCCCGCAGACACGCGGCCATCGACCACACCGACCGGCTCGACGAGCGTGAGCTCGCCGGAGACCTCGATGACCGAGACGACGACCGAGGGCGGAACGCCTCGGTTCCGCGACCTCGACTACTGAGCGCCCACCGAGCGGTCAGGGCACGAGCACCATCACCGACTCGGGCGCGAGCAGCCACACGCGGCCCTGGCCGTCGGTCTCGACGTCGCGGAGCTCGGCGCTCGGCAGGCCGGGCACGATGCGGCCCTGCGCGTCGCTCTCGGTCCCACCGAAGTGCGCCCACTGCCCGCCTTCGTTCTCGAGCAGGCCGTACCGACCTGCAGCCCAGAGCGTGCCCTGCCCATCGATCGCGAGCGCCAGCGGACGATGCTCGCGCACGATCGGCGGCATCGAGTAGTCGAAGCGACGGTCGGCGTAGCTGCCGAGGCCCTCGGCCGACGCGATCCACATGTTCCCCGCGCCCGCGACGACGTCCATCACCACGTCACCGCGCACGCCGCGGCTCTCGTCGAACGTGATCGCCTGGTGATCCTCGACGCGCACCGCGCCCGACAGCGAGGCGAACCACGCGTTGCCCGACGCGTCGAACGCGACGCCCGAGACCTCGTCCGAGAGCGGGAGGCCCTGGCCCTGAGCGGCCTCGCGGTGGTGATAGAGCACCGTGTCGTTCGACGGATCGATGACGGCCGCTCCGCGCATGCGCGTGCCCGCACCGTCCTCGCGCGCGACGCGCAGGCCCATCCAGATGCGCCCGTCGTTGCCGATGCCTGCGAACGGGATCGACACGAGGCTCGTCGGCACGCTGAGCGTGCGCTCGACGAGCGATCGGAAGCCCGCGCCCTGCGCGACGTAGACGCGCACGGTGCTCGTGCCGCGCACGAGCGCGACGAGGTAACAGCCCTGCGGCCCGCTCGCGATCGCCTGCGGCACGACCTCGTCGGGCAAGCCCAGGCGGCGAAGGCGACCATCCACCCACTTCGCGACGTCGCCGTCGCGGCCGCGCACCCAGACCCCGCTCTCGAGATCGGTGACGACCTGGAGATCTTCCTCGCTGACGAGCGACATCGAGCGGAGCGGCGTCGAGGTCGTGGTGCCGAGGCTCACGATGCCGCGGTTCGCGATCGCCGCGAACGCCGCGTCGCGGCTCTGGAACGCGCGGTACGCGCCGGGCGGCAGGCCGTTGCCGAGCTCGCGCGCGACGAGCGCCGGCGCGCGGCCGGCCGTCGGCTCCGACGCATCGGCCGTGAGCGCCTGCATGCCGCGCAGCACGTCCGACGCGTCGATCGCGGGGGCCGGAGGTGCAGAGGCCGCAGGCACGACCTCGGCGCGGAACGAGCGTGTCTGCCCGGCCTCGGTCGAGATCGCGCGGAAGCGCGTGCCCGCGCCCGTCGGTGCGATGGCGAACGTGCGCTCCTCGGTGACGAGCACGGTCGTCGAACCGTCGATGGCGACCAGGCCCGCGACGCGCTCCTCGACGCCGGGCAGCGTGTAGGCGTGCCAGCTCGTCCCGTCGAAGAAGCCGAGCACGCTCCGCGACGGCCCCGCGAGCAGCGCGAGGATCTGCCCCGGCAAGACGGGCACGATGCTCCGCACGTAGCCCTCGGGGATGCCGCCCGAGATCGGGTGCTCGCGCACGACGTCGCCCTCGACGTAGAAGAGGCCCTGCGCCGAGCCGGCCCAGAGCGCGCCCTCGGGCGTCGGCGCGAGCGTCGTGCAGGGGAAGCGCTCGCCGAAGATCTCCCAGCCGCTCGCGCCGCGACGCGCCAGGCCCGAGAGCGTGCACGCCCACGCGGTGCCATCGGGCATCACCGCCAGATCCATGACGCGCGCGACCGGAGGCGCGCCCTCGACCGGCGTCACCGCACCCGCCGCGACGCGCACGAGCGCCGCGCCGACGCCGACGATCGCGCTGCCGTCCCCGTCGATCGCCACCGCCGTCACGTCCTCGCTCGGCAGGCCCTCGGCGCGGCCGAGGCGCGTCGGCGCGCCTCCCTCGAACACGAGCAGGCCATCGTCGGTCGCCACGTACGTCGTGTTGCCGGCGCGCGCGACGTCGCGGACCTCTTCGATGTCGGTCATCTCGACGATGCGACGTGCGCCGCGCGCCGTCGTGATCGACGGATACGCCGATCGCGGCGTCGCCGCGGGGCCACACGCCAAGAGCAGGGGAGCGCCGAGTGCGGTCGTGATCGAGAGGGCGGCGCCGGCGAGCACGGCGCGCGAGCGGGGGGCGTGCGACATGCGCGCGTGCATAACACGACGCGCCACGAAAGGGACGCGGGGCACGCCTCCCGTCGACCATCGCGTGAGGAACTCGAGCGCCCGCGCTACCGCGCGCACCAACCAGACGCGGAGAGATCGATGCCGTCTGCGCACGTGCTCTCGGGGCCGCGGCCGTAGTGCGCGTCGAGGAAGGCGTCGATGGACGCGCGGTCGAGGCAGGTGGCCGTGTAGACGTGCTCCCACGCGAGCACCGCGATCGGCCACTCGAGGTCGGGTGCGGGGGCGAGCACGTAGCGGATCGGCGCGTCGCCGCGGCAGAGGGGATCGGGCGCGCGCGCCGCCACGATCGCCTCGAGCTCGCTCCGCACCGAGTCGCAGGTGGCGCCGGCCTCGCAGCGATACGCGAGCACCACCGCGCCGTGCTCCATCGCGTGCACGAGGAAGCCCCAGGGCACGGGCGCGTCGTAGGTCCCGAACGCCGCCCACTGGCTGTAGTGCGGACCGCCGAAGGGCGGCACGTCGTACGCGAGCTCGGAGCACGGCGCGACGTGGCTCGCCGACGCGGCGGCCTCTCGCGCCGTGTACACCGTGCACTCCACGAAGGGCGCGATCGGCGGCGCGTCCGGGTGCGTGATCACCTCGTCGGTGCGGCCGCTGCTCGTGCACGACGCTGCGAGCAGCGTCGCGACGAGGAGGCCGATTCGTGTCGGGTTCGTGGGCTCGTGTCGCATGGGTCTCTCTACAACATGCTGACGGGGTCGACGTCGATGCTCGCGCGCGCCGGCGCGATGCCCTGGTCGATCGCCGCGAGGATCGCGAGCGCGGCCAGGCGCAGCGGCTTGCGGTCTCGTCCCTTGAGGAGCACGCGCTGTCGGTAGCGACCTCGCACGCGCGCGATGGGGGCGGGCGCCGGACCGAGCACCTCGACCTCGCCCTCGAGCGAGGCGCTCGTCTCGCGCGCGGCCGCTGCCAGGCGCGCCGCCGTCCGCTCCGCGAGGCTCTCGTCCGGCGCGTCCACACGCACGGCCACGAGGCGACCGAACGGCGCGTAGCCGAGCTCCTTGCGCTTGCCGAGCTCGTCCTTCGCGAACGCGAGATAGTCGTGGTGCACCGCGCACGTGATGGCCGGCTGCGTGGGCTGGAACGTCTGGAAGATCACGCGGCCCTCGCGCGCACCGCGACCCGCGCGGCCCGCGACCTGTGTGAGCAGCTGGAACGTGCGCTCCGCCGAGCGGAAGTCCGGGAACGCGAGCGACTGGTCGGCGAGCAACACGCCCACGAGCGTCACGCCCGGCAGGTCGTGGCCCTTCGTCACCATCTGCGTGCCCACGAGCACGTCGACCTCGCGTCGCCGCACGCGCTCGAGCACCTCCTCGACGCCTGCGCCCGCCGCCACGTCGCGATCCAGCCGCGCGATCCGCGCGCTCGGCAGGACCCGCTCGAGGCTGGCCTCGAGCTTCTCGGTGCCGAGGCCGAGCGGCTCGAGCTCGGGCCCGCCACACGCCGCACAGCTCGCGCCGATCGGCGTGGCGAAGTCGCAGTAGTGACATCGAAGGACGCCCGCGCGTCGGTGCTCCGTGAGCGCGACGCTGCACGCGGGACAGCTCGCGACGGTGCCGCACTGCTTGCAGCGGAGCGTGGGTGCGTAGCCGCGGCGGTTGAGGAACAGCACCGCCTGATCGCCGGCCTCGAGCGTCTCCACGAGCGCGCGGTGCAGCGGCAACGTGATCAACGGATCGCCGCTCGGCCCCGCCCCGGTGCGCGAGAGGTCGACGAGCTCGACGCGCGGCAGCGCCCTCTCCGTCGCGCGCCGCTCGAGCGTGAGCAGCGCGTAGGTGCCGCGACGCGCGTGCTGGAAGCTCTCGAGCGACGGCGTCGCCGAGCCGAGCAAGGACACCGCCCCCGCGCGGCTCGCGCGGAGGATCGCCATGTCGCGCGCGTGGTAGCGAAAGCCCTCTTCCTGCTTGTAGGAGGCGTCGTGCTCCTCGTCGACGACGACGATCCCCAGCTCGCGCACGGGCGCGAACAGCGCCGAGCGTGCGCCGATCGCGAGGGTCACCTCGCCGCGCCGCAGGCGCGTCCACGCCTCGGCGCGCTCGCGATCGCCGAGCGCGCTGTGGAGCACCGCGATGCCGTCGCCGAAGCGGGCGCGAAAGCGCGTGACGAGCTGCGGTGTGAGCGCGATCTCGGGCACGAGCACGATCGCGCCACGCCCTCGGCGCCTCACCTCCGCGATCACCTGCAGGTAGACCTCCGTCTTGCCCGAGCCCGTCACGCCGTGGAGGAGGAAGCTCGCCGCGGCGCGCGCCTCGATCGCGGCGAGGATCGTGTCGATCGCCGCGCGCTGCTCGGCATTGGCGACGCGCGCGACGTCCGACGCGACGGGGCTCGCGAAGAACGGATCCGCGTGCACCTCGCGCTCCTCGAGCGTGAGCAGATCGCGCTTGGCGAGCGCGCGCGCGATCGCGCGACCACCTTCGGTGAGCGCCTCGAGCTCCGCGAGTCCGACCTCACCACGCGCCTCGACGATCGCGATCACCGCGCGCTGCCGCGGCCCCAGACGCGCCGGCAGCGCGAGCGTGCTGCGCCGCGCGATCGTCTCGGTGCGGCTCGAGACGCGCGGGCCCTCGAGCTCGTCGGCGTGCGCGAGCGCGCCCGCACGCCGCAGCGCACGCACCGCATCGGCGCGCAGCGGCGGCACCGCGGTGCGCATCACCTCGCCGATCGGGTGCAGGTAGTAGTCGGCGGCCGCCCGCAGGAATCCCCCGATCTCCTCGTCGATCACGGGCTCGCGCTCGAGCAGCCCGAGCACCTCTCGCGTCGCGAACGCGGGCGCGCGCGAGTGCGTGTCGAGCACGATCCCCGCGAGCTTCCTCCCGTGGAACGGAACGGCGACGCGGTGCCCCACACGCACCTCGGCGGTCCACGCGTCACCCTGCGAGGTGACGGGCTCCGGCAGGCGGTACGTGAAGGCGCGCCGCAGCGGGACCGGGAGGGCGACGTCGACGAACCGCACGAAACCTTGCGTATCAGCCAGATCCGCGCGCCTCAACCGCACTGTTGACAGGAGGCCCCAAAACCCGGTTCAATTCTTCAGTCGGTTCGAAGGAGGGTCCCTTTTGGGCGAAGCCAGAGACGGCTCAGCAGCAGCAACGACGTCCAGCACAGGCGCTGCGACGGCCGTGGCGAGCTCGACGAGCGGACCCGATCCGCTGGTCGGTCGCGTCATCAACGACCGCTACAAGATCATCAACCTGATCGCACGCGGCGGCATGGGGAAGGTCTACTCAGGCGAGCAGGCACCGCTCGGTCGCCAGGTCGCCCTGAAGATCCTCCACCCGAACTACAAGGGCGAGCACGACCCCGACTTCCACCGCCGCTTCTTCCTCGAGGCCGCGACCTGCGCGAAGCTGACTCACCCGAACACGGTCACGATCTTCGACTACGGCCGGACCGACGACGACGTCTACTACATCGCGATGGAGCTGCTCGAGGGGCGCACCCTCCACCGCGCGCTCCGCGAGGATGGCCCGATGCCGGCGCAGCGCGCGCTCCACATCGCGCGCCAGGTCTGCCGCTCGCTGCGAGAGGCGCACGCGATCCACGTCGTGCACCGCGACCTCAAGCCGGCCAACGTCTTCCTCTGCCGCCGCGACGACGACTCGGACTTCGTGAAGGTCCTCGACTTCGGCCTCGTGAAGAACACCGAGGACACCGCGGAGGACCTGACGCAGACGGGTCTCTTCATGGGCTCGCCGAAGTACATGGCGCCCGAGCAGATCCAGGGCGAGCGCGCGGACGGCCGCGTCGACATCTACGCCCTCGGCGTGATCCTCTACGAGATGCTCACGGGCAAGGTGCCGTTCGATCGGCCCAACTCGGTGAACATCCTCATGGCGCACGTCCACGACGAGCCGCCTTCGTTCGAGATGATCAACCCCGAGGTGCAGATCCCGCCGGCGCTCGAGGCCGTCGTGCGCCGCTGCCTCGCGAAGAAGCCCACCGAGCGCTACGCGACGATGGACCAGCTGCTCGTGGGGCTGAAGGAGGCGGGCGAAGGCTCGACCCTCAGCCTCTCGACGTCCCTGGGCTCGTCGTCCGAGCGCATGGATCAGTCGATGGTCGCCGCGCGGCCGACCGCGTCGGGCGAGATCGGCGTCCCCTCGCTCACCCCGAGCGGCGTCGTTGCAGTCGCAGGCGTCTCGCAGAGCGTGCCGGCCGTGCGTCCCCCGGCGGTCGGGAGCATCACGCCGGCCAAGCCGGGCACGCCTGCCTGGGTGTACGCCGTCGGTGCCCTCCTCGTCGTCGGCGCGATCGTCGGCGGCGCCCTCGCGTTCGGCGGTTCCACACCCACCCCGACGACCACGACACCGCCCACGACGACTGCGGGGACCGGCACGGGCAGTGGGACCGGCACTGGGACCGGCACCGGCACTGGGACCGAGACCGGCACTGGGACCGAGACCGGCACGGGCACTGGGACCGAAACGAACACGGGCACTGGGACCGAAACCGGCACTGCGACCGGAACGGGCACGGGCACCGAGACGCCGAGCCCGGCCAGGGTTCGTGTCGTCATCACTTCGACTCCGGCGGGCGCCACGGTCCGCCTCGGCGAGCGGCGGTTGGGGACCACGCCTCTGGACATGGAGCTGACGGGCGACGAAGCGCGCCCGGGCACCGAAGCCGTGTTCACGGTGGCCGCCACTGGCTATCAGACCACGACCCTTCGGCGCATCATCGATGGGGATTCTCTCTCGATCGACACGCGTCTCGCGCGTCGTCCCACGGGGGGCATGACGGGCGGCGGTGACCAGACCCATGTCCAAGGCTATCGGGATGACCCATACGCGGATCCGTAGCGAAGTCCCTCCGACCGAGCCCGGCTCGCTCGGACCTCCGCCCAGACGCTCTTCCGGACGTTCGTCGTGGCGCGCCATCTTGGTGCTCCTAGCGGCTTTGCTCTCGCTCGTTGCCCCACCGACCGTCAGCGTCGTTCGCGCCGACGTTCGTACCGAGGCGCGTAACCACTTCCGTCGCGGCATGCGCCTCATCGGAGAGGGCCAGGTCGACGAAGGCATCGCCGAGCTCGAAGAGGCGCACCGGATCCTTCCGCACCCGAACGTCCTCTTCAACATCGCCCGCGCCCAGGTCGAAGCGGGCCGCTACGAGCAAGCCCTCGACTACTTCGAGCGCTACCTCGAGTCCGACCCGCAGGATCGTGAGTCGGTCGAGCGACAGATCGCCGACATCCGCGCGCGCCTCCAGTCGCAGCAGCGAGCGCCGGTCGTGGTGCAGGAGTCCTCGGGCGGCGGGACGGTGACGAGCACGGGTGGCGGTACGGGCGGCGGGCCCGTCGCGTCGGACGACGAGATCCAGGCGCTCGAAGACAGCGCCTCGCAGATCGACATGCTCGGACAGGCCGCCTCGAGCGAAGAGCTCCGCGGTCGCGCCGAACGCCTGCGCGCGCTCGCTCGCTCGCTGCGAGAGCGCCGCACGGCCGAGGCCACGCAGACCGAGACGGGCACGGGCACCGAGACCGGCACGGGCACCGAGACCGGCACGGGCACCGAGACGGGCACGGGCACCGAGACGGGCACGGGCACCGAGACGGGCACGGGCACCGAGACCGGCACGGGCACCGAGACCGGCACGGGCACCGAGACGCCGGAGGTTCGTGAAGAGAACCTCGAGACGTACGAAGAGTCGGTCGTTTCGTCCGCACGTGCGGCGCAGTCGCCCCTCGATGCGCCCAACTCGACGACGATCATCACGGCGCAGGACCTCCGCCTCTCGGGCATCACCGAGCCGGGCCTCTCGATGCGTCGTGTCGCTGGTGTGTCGCTCCTCCAGTCGGACCCAGGCAATCCGCAGATGAGCATCCGCGGACTGAACCAGCGCCTGTCGAACCGCATCGTCGTGCTCATCGACGGTCGGTCCGTGTACCTCGACTTCATCGGCACGACGCTCTGGAACTTCCTGCCGCTCAACACCGAGGACATCGAGCGCATCGAGGTGATCCGTGGTCCGGCCTCCGCGCTCTACGGCGCAGACGCCTTCAGCGGCATCGTCAACATCATCACCCGCAACCCGGGCGATGGTGGCAACTACGTGAGCGCTGGCGTCGGCAACCAGGGGCAGTTCCGCCTCGTCGCGGGCGCCTCGGCGCGCGTCGATCGTTTCCGCTTCCGCCTGAGCGGCGGCTACCAGCGCGCCGACCAGTTCGCCGTCGAGGTCGATGCGAACCGCGTCGATCTCCGGCCGGCGGCGAGCGATCCGAACCTCGGCTACGACCGCCTCCAGTTCAACGGCGATGCGATCGCACGCATCGATCGCGGCCTCTCGCTCCGCTTCGGCGGCGGCCTCGCGACGGGCTCGTTCTCGTTCCAGGGCCTCTCGCGACTGCGTCAGCTGCACGGCCAGGAGGGCCTCTTCTCGCAAGCGTTCGTGTCGGCCGAGACGGACGTCGGCCTCTCGGCGCGTGTGTTCTGGAACCGCTTCGGCACGCTCGTCACGAACCAGGGCGAGACACCAGGCGGCGTCCCGCTCTCGCAGGTGCACCGCGTGCGCCGTCAGGACGTGGTGGACGCCGAGGTCGTGTACCGCAACTCGTTCGAGATCGCAGGCATCGACAACGCGGTCATCGCGGGCATCGGCTACCGCTTCAAGGAGATCGACTGGGACTGGATCAACGGCCTCGTGCAGACGCAGCACCACGGCTCGCTGTTCCTCCAGGACACCCTGCGCTTCTCGGACGTCCTCCAGATCGTCCTCTCGGTGCGCGGTGACCTCCACCCGCTCGTCGGCCCGCAGGTCTCTCCCCGCGGCTCGGTCGTCGTGCACCCGACCGAGGGTCAGACCATCCGCCTCACCGGCGGCGCGGCCTTCCGTTCGCCGACGTTCGTCGAGTCCTACATCGCGGCGCCCAACGCGACGCCGCTGCGCGGCGCGACGGCCTTCGGCGTCGGCTCCACGAGCCTCAACCCCGAGCGCATGATCTCGGTCGAGCTCGGCTACATGAACGCGATGACGGAGTACTTCTCGCTCGAGGCGAACGGGTACTTCAACTTCGTGTACGACTTCATCGCGCTGTCGCGGAACAACCCGTTCCGCCTCTCGGACTACGTGAACGGCACGACGCGCGCGCAGTACGACGCCAACAACCAGGTCTTCCCGGTCGGCGAGCTCATCTTCGCGAACGAGCCCGGCATCTTCCGCCAGATCGGCGGCGAGCTCGGTGGTCGTGTCTACCCGGTCGACGGCCTCGACATCTACGCGAACTACGCGATCCACGAGACCGCACCGCTCGCGGGCGGCGCCGCGAACAGCCCGTTCGCGCGTGATGCGCGCACCAGCGCTCACATGATCAACGCGGGCGTCCAGTACCGCGCGCCGTTCGGCCTCCACGTCGCCGTCGACTTCTCGTGGCAGAGCGCGCAGACGTGGGTCGAGCAGGAGCTCGATCCCAACACGAACCAGGTCGTCTTCACGACCTTCGCGCTGCCCGACTACGCGACGCTCAACGCGCGGATCGGCTGGTCGCTCCTGGACGATCACCTCGATCTCGCGATCGTCGGCACGAACCTCGTGGCAGACGGTCACCGCGAGCACCCCTTCGGTCAGCCCATCGACCGCCGCTTCTTCGGCACCGCCACGGTGAGGTTCTGATCATGGCTTCGTCCACCTCGAAGCTCGCCCGCTTCGCCTTCTCCACCGCGACACTCTCGACCGCGGCACGCTCCACCGCTGCAGTGGCCGCACTCGTCGCGCCCCTCGCAGCGTGCGACGCGCCGAACACCGACACGGTCCGATCGATGGGCGGCCCGACGCCCGATCCCACCGGCGTGTTGCGCGGCTCGGTCCTCTACTCGGGCCCGCGCCCCGAGTGCCTTCGTCGCGACGATGGCAGCCCCTACGCGATCCCCGGGCGCGTCGCGCTGCTGATGTTCCGCTTCGACAACCCGCCTCCGCCCTCGGGCAGCGCGACGAGCGCGGAGAACTTCATGGTCATCCCGGGTGACGAGCTGTTCTCGCTCGAGGACTGCATGCCTGCGTCCCCGACGCCAGCGGACCTCACGCCGATCACGCGCTCGGTCGGCTTCACGTGGCCCCTCATCCGCCTCGGCCGCACCTACCAGATGCGCGGCTTCTACGACGCGGACGGCGACTTCAACCCGTTCTTCTCGGTGCGCAACCTCGCGACGGCCGGCGACGTCGGTGGTGGCGCGTTCGTCAGCGCTTCAGCGCCCATCCCGCAGTACGCACCCCTCGTGCTCCCGCCCGCCAGCGAGGCGCCCAACGGCTTCGAGGTCGAGGGCGTCGCCGTCACGTTGGGCGCGGTGATCCGCACCGAGCGGCCCGTCTTCCAGCTGAACGCGGACACGATCGCGCTCGACTCGGAGGAGACCATCCCGCTCATCGCGGACTCGGTGCAGCGCGAGGAGGCGCTCTACCAGCTCGCGCAGATGAGGATGTCGCTGGTGCGCGATCCCGACACGAGCGACCTCTACGGCAGCAACACCTTCGGCAACGCGATGACCGCGGCCGGCATGGGCTTCGACTTCCGCGCCCGCGTGCACGGTCTGCCGATCAACCCCGTCGACGCGAACCTCGACGGCATGCAGGACCTCCACCCGATCCTCGGCTCGAGCGGCGTCAACTGGTACTACCCCGCGATCCTCATGCGGCGCGCTCGCAACCCGATCGAGGTGCGCGCGGGCATCCCGGACGTGCTGCTCATCGCCACGATCCGCCCCACGGTCCCGGTCGGTGCGCGACAGGGCTTCGTGCCCAAGGAGACGCTCGCGAGCGCCGACGTCGTGATCCCGCCCGTCGCGGTGGCGGTCACCAACCCCGCCCTTCCGGCCACCTGCCGTGTGCCGTACATCGCGCCCGGCAACATCGCCGAACTCTACGAGGGCACGCCACGCGAGTGCCAGGAGCTGCCGACCGGCAACTACGACGTGAACGTGCTCTCGGGCATGGCCGGTGGTCGCGTGATCGACGTGATGGCCGAGTGCATGGCCGAGTGCGTGGAAGGCGGCGGCACCGAGCCGACGTGCATGCCCGGCTGCTCCACCGAGACGGCGCTGCGCACCGACACGGGCTTCGTCTTCACGGGCGGCTCGTTCTCGTCGCAGGCGTGGTCGATCCCGAACGAGCTCGGCTGCCCCGACACGGCGTATCGCGCCGGTGCCGTGAACCAGCTCGATCTCCCGCGCGCCAACGGCACGCTGCCCAGCTGCGACGAGAGCGCGCTGATGCTGCGAGGCCAGGGCCGCGCGGGCGCCTTCTCGATCGTCGATGCCGACGGTGAGAACGCGCCCGACCCGACGGACACCAGCAACGGCCACGGCATCGCAGCGTGCACGAGCGCGATCCGCACGACGGGCCCGATGGCCGGCATGATCACCCCCGTCACGTACACGCCGCCGAGTGAGGAGTGCTGCGCACCGGTCCTGCCGCTCTGCGGGCTGCCCCTGTGCCCGCTCCGCGACGCAACGACGACCGAGGGCTACCCCGAGGCGGTCCGCGCGCTCGGCACCTCGCGCCAGACGCGCGAGATCCGCGTGCTCGACGAGGACTACCGCGTCCGCGCCGACGGCTCGATCGAGCCGCTCTGCGTGCCGTTCATCATGCCTGCGGGCTGCTGCCAGATGGCCGGCGGCGCCTGAGCAGAACGTCGAGACCGTGGTGACGAGGACCGGAGCCCGCACGCGACACGTTCGCCTGCGGGCTCTTCGTCTGTCTGCGATCGCGCTCGCCGCGTGGGTCGCTGCTGCGGGTGCCTCACGCGCCAGCGCGCAGGCCCCCGTCGTCGTCCAGCCCGCGCCCGCGATGAGCGCGCCCGTCGTCGTGGTGCCCGGCCACCCGAGCGGCGTCGCAGTGCAGGGGCCCGTGATCGTGCCGGGCGAGGGCGCGGTGATCTGCCCGCCGGATCCGCCCTGCCCTCCTCCGTGCCCACCCGGCTTCGTCTGTCCGCCGCCTGCGTGCCCGTGTGCGAGCACGAACCTCGTCGTCGTGCAGCCTCGCGGCAACACGACGACGATCGCCTCGCAGCCCACCGTCGAGGTCGCGCCTGCGCCTTCGGCGCCAGCGCCAGGCACGTTCGCGCTCGGCTACCTCGGCACGTTCGACGGAACGGACGTGCTCCACGGCGGCGCGCTGCGCTTCACGGGCCACCTCGCCGACGTCTGGTTCCTCGAGGTGATCCTCGGCGGACAAGGCGCCTCGACGGCGTTCCGCGATCTGGGCGAAGGCGTGTTCCTGATCGGCCCACGCGTGGCCGCGCCGCTCCTCACGCCGAACGTGCGCCTCTACGCCTCGCTCGACACCGGGATCGTCGTCCGCTCGATCGGCAACATGCAGACCTGGGGCATCTGGCCGATCTCGATCGGCGGTGGCCTCGAGCTCGGGGGCGCGCTCGACGAGCTGTGGGCGATCGGCGGCTACGTGGACGTGCGCGCCGAGGCGCGCGTGCCCTTCGAGCGCGAGCCCGCGTCGATCGGCGTGGTGTGGTCCGCCGGCTTCGCGCTCCTCTGGTTCTGAGCGACCGAGAGACGATCGTCTCTTTCTGGCCGGCGCGCCGCGAACCGAGCGCGAACGACGCGCTGCAGCATCGCCACGTCGTGAGCAACCGCGCGCACGTCGTGAGAGCGCGCGTGCGCGCACGAGGCTAGTCTCGCCGCCGCCATGCCCTTCAACCGTCACGACAACATCCTCGGCGCGATCGGCCGCACGCCGCTCGTCCGCCTCAACAAGATCACCCGAGACGTGCGCGCGACGGTGTGGGCGAAGGTCGAGACCTTCAACCCCGGCCACTCGATCAAGGATCGCATGGCCCTCAAGATGATCGAGGACGCCGAGAAGAAGGGCCTCCTCAAGCCCGGCGGCACGATCATCGAGGGCACGAGCGGCAACACGGGCATGGGCCTCGCGATGGCCGCGATCGTGAAGGGCTACAAGTGCATCTTCACGACGACCGACAAGCAGTCGAAGGAGAAGGTCGATGCGCTGCGAGCCTTCGGGGCCGAGGTCGTCGTGTGCCCGACGGACGTCGATCCGGAGGATCCGCGCTCGTACTACTCCGTGAGCTCACGCCTCGAGCGCGAGACGCCGAACTCGTGGAAGGCCAACCAGTACGACAACCTCTCGAACGCGCAGGCGCACTACGAGACCACGGGCCCCGAGCTCTGGGACCAGACCGAGGGCAAGATCGATCACCTCGTCGTGGGCGTCGGCACCGGCGGCACGATCTCGGGCACCGCGCGCTACCTCAAGGAGAAGAAGCCCGGCCTCAAGGTGTGGGGCATCGACACGTACGGCTCGGTCTTCAAGAAGCTCAAGGAGACGGGCGTCTTCGACAAGAACGAGATCTATCCGTACGTGACCGAGGGCATCGGTGAGGACTTCGTCCCGCAGAACGTGGACCTCTCGCTCATCGATCACTTCGAGAAGGTGACCGACCGCGACGCGGCCATCTGGACGCGCGAGATCGTGCGGCAAGAGGGCATCTGGGTCGGCAACTCCGCGGGCTCGGCGATCGCCGGGATCCTCCAGCTCAAGGACCGCTTCCGCGAGGGAGAGACGGTCGTCGTGATCTTCCACGACCACGGCACGCGCTACGTCGGCAAGATGTTCAACCCCGACTGGATGCGCACGATGGGCTACGAGCCGATCGCGGGGCCGACGGCGCGCGAGCTCGTGAAGAACAAGGAGGTCACGGCGGTCGTCGGCGTCGAGGAGACGGACACCGTCGAGCACGCCGTCGCGCGCATGCGCGAGAACGACTTCTCGCAGATCTCGGTGCTGCGTCAGGGCCGCATCGTGGGCTCGCTGCGCGAGGCGGACGTCTACTCGCGCATGATCTCCGACGAGAAGATCCGGGAGCAGCCCGTGCGCTCGATCATGCAGAAGCCCTTCCGCTACGTGGACATCGAGACGCCGGTGAAGCTCCTGGCGGGCATGATCACACCCGAGAGCCCCGCCGTGCTCGTGCGCGACTTCCCCGCGAACGCGACCTACATCCTCACCGGCTACGACGTGCTCGCAGCGCTCTGATCGCGCGCCGCGATCACCGCATCTCGACGAAGAGGTAGCGCTGCTCGGGCGGCGGCATCTGGACCGTCGCCGGATCGACGACCGCGCGCGTCTCGTAGCTCTCGACGGCGGTCATGATCCGCCGACGACGCGCGGGGGAAGCCGGCAGCTCGATGACCAGCGTGGTCGCGACCTGTCCGTCGTCGACGTCGACGAGGTCCCCCGCGAGCACGCGTGCCGCACCCGCCGAGCGCACCTGGGTCGCGAGCTGACGGTTGCGCGTCTGCTCGATGCCGAAGCGCGCACCTTCGCGCGCGAGGAAGGCATCCATCTCCACCGCGGTCGAGAGCGTGCGCTCCTCGTCGCTCACCGTCGGCACCTCGATCGGCTCGTCGCGATGGACGAAGTGACGGCCCGCGGTCCGCAGCGCGAAGAGCACGAGGCCACCGAGCACCGTGCCCACGACGGTGCGGAGGAGCCACGGCGGCACGGTGAAGCGCTTCTTGGCCTTCGCGGCCTCGGGATCGTCCTCGCCCTCTCGACGCTCCTGGATGCGCTTCATCGCGTCCGCATCCACACCCGTTCGCAGCACGGGCTTGGGCTTCTCCTCGGGTGGCGGCGCCATCTCGAGCTCGAGCGGGGCTCCACCCGCCGCGAAGGGATCGAGGGGATCGAGGCTGGCCTCCGTCGGCACGCTCGCGATCGGCGCGCGGCCCGGCGCGCTCGCGCTCGCGGCGCTCGTCTTGGCTCCGCTCGTCTTCGGCGCTGGACCACTCGGCACCGGACCACTCGCCGCGGCGCTCGGCGCGATCGCAGCGGCCTCCCCGCTCGCCGTCGCGGTGGCGCCCGCGCGCCCCGGCGGAACGCTGCGACGTGAGGGGCCGATGTCGAGCGGTGCGTCGAGGTCGAGCCGCGGATCGGCCACCCGAGCGGCGTCGTCGCTCGTGCTCTGACCACCCGTGCCGTGAGCCGCGCCCCCTTCGGACTCGAGATCGCGCACCGACGCGCGCTTGCGATCGGGTCGCACCAGATCCATCCCGCTGGCCTTCGGGTCCGGCGCGGCGGCCCGCACGTCGACCTTCGCGCCGAGGATCCGCAGCGCGGCAGCCATCTCCTCCGCCTCGAGCGCCGGTGCGCCGTGCCGCACGACACGCGGCAGCGTCGCGAGGATGCGCCGCGCGCGCGCCTCGTCGATGCCGAACCATCGCTGCAGCGCCGCCGCGGCGTCCGGGCTCCCGGCGAAATCCAGGAGCCAGACGTCGAAGTTACCCTCGCTCATCCCCCGGACAGTACCGCGGCTCGCATGTCCCGCGCTCGAGATCCGTCGGCGTGGCCTCCGCCCCTCGGTGATGAGGGACGCCGATGCCGACGCGGGCGACCGGACCGCAGGGCAGCGTCGCTCAGGGCGCTTTCGGGATCTCGGCGCGCACGCGCGTGCCGCGTGGTGAGCGTCGCGCGGCCTCGAAGCGGCCGCCGAGCAGCTCGGCGCGTTCCCTCATGCCGCGCAGGCCGCTCCCCTCGTGCCCCTCGGGCACCGCGAGCCCCTCGCCGTCATCCTCGATCTCGACGACGAGCTGATCGTCGCGCTCGGCGACGGTGATGCGCACCTCGCTCGCGCCGCGCGCGTGGCGCACGACGTTCGTGAGCGCCTCCTGGACGATGCGGTAGACGGCCGTCTCGACCGTCGTCGCCAGGCCGCTCGGGATCGCGAGGTCGCGCACGATCTCGAGGTCCAGGCGATCGGCCGCGTCGTCGGCGAGACGCCCGATCGCGCGATCGAGGCCGATCTCGTCCAGGGCCGCAGGCCGCAAGCGAGCGAGCGCGCGACGCACCTCCTCGATCGTTCCGTCGGTCGCGTGCGCGATGCCCTGAACGATCGCGCTCAGCTTCGTTCGTGCAGCCGCGTCCTCGTCGGCGCGCGCGAGGTGGCCCGAGAGGACCTCGGTCTGGATGCGGATCGCGGTGAGGGACTGGGCGACCGAGTCGTGGAGATCGCGCGCGATCGCGCGGCGGTCCTCTTCTTGTGCCGCGATGGCCGCGAGGCGCAGCGCGCGCACGCGCTCCTCCATCGAGCGCGCCGCGAGGCGCTCGACGAGCACCGCGATGCGATCCTCTGCCACACGCGCGTTGCGGAGCGCGATCGCGTAGACGAGCAGCGCGAGCACCACGGCGAGGAGCGAGAACGCGACGAACAGCACGAGCGCGCGCTGACGGAGCGCCGCGCGGCTCGAGCCGACCCAGACCACACCGAGCTGGCGCCCACCCACGACGATCGGCGCCGAGGCCCACGCGACGGCCTCTTCCGGAGCTGCATAGGACGCTGCGTCGATCGGCACCCCGCGCGCGTCGAGCACGTCGATGCGCACGACGTCCGCCTGCGCCTCGAAGTAGCGCAGGTGCTCGACGAGCTTGAGCGAGTCGTACCGCCAGAGGACCGGCTGCTCCTCCGCGTAGCGCGCGAGCGTCTCGGCCGCCTGCGTGGCGAGCGAGTGGCCGCGGTCGTCGAGCTCGCGCGCGCCCATCACGAAGAACGCGAGCGGCGCCGAGATCGCGAAGAGCGCGCCGAACACGACGAGCAGCGGCGCGAGGCGCTCGCGCAGCGTGCTGGTGATGGCGCCGCGGCCGCGCACGTCCGAGACGGCTCCGGTGCTCATCGCGCCTCGAGGGGAAGAGGCGCCGCGCCAGCGGACGCGATCACGTCGCGCCCCTCCTCGCTCGTCGCGAAGGCGAGGAAGCGGGCGACCGAGGGATCGTCGCCGTCTCGCACGACGAACGAGAGGTCCTTGTAGAAGGGATACGAGCCGTCGGTGACGCCGACGACCGAGGGGACGCGCCCGTCGATCGCGAGCACGCGAGCGGTCGGCGCGTTGAGCCGCGCCTGCGGCAGATCCGCGATGCCGATGCAGCCGCGCAGGCCCTGGATCGCCCGCGTCAGCTCGTCGTCGTGGTAGACGACGCGGAAGCGGCCGTGGGCGACCGCGTCCTCGGCCGCCTCGCCGAAGCCGTCGATCTCGCGCGCGACGACCGCGCTTCCGGCATCGCCTCGCTCGCGCAGGAGCCACACGCGCGGCGTACCGTCGCGCCACGTCGTCGACTCGCCGCGGAGGCTGCGCACGAGCTCGGCCGAGCTCACGTCGGCGTCGCGCACGTCGGGATGCGCGAGGAACGTGATGGGCACGCGCGCGTACGACACGACCGTCAGCCCGAGACGCCGCTCGCGCTCGTTGAGCGGCCGCGCCACGAGGCCGATCGTGATCGCGCCGTCGTGCACGGCCCGCACGCCTCCGGTCGACCCGATCGAGTCGTGCACGACGACCCGCTCCTGCGGGTGCGCGAGCCGGTACACCGCCGCGAGCGCACGGGTGACGACGAGGTTCGAGCCCGAGCCGGCCAGGTGCAGCCCTGGCCCGAGCGTCTCGCCGGCCGCGTCGGACGGGCGCTCGGGGGGCGGTGGCGTCGCCCCCAGGTGCGGCGGCTGCTCTCCGCGCTCGAGCGCCCACACGAGGGCGATCACGACCACGCAGAAGGACGCGACGGCGAGGACGACGCGGCGCATGAGGTCAGGACACGAGCTCGTCGCCGCGCTCCGGGATGGTCACGCTCGCGATGCCGAGCTCCTCGACCTTCTTGGCGAGCGTGCGCTGCGGCGCGGGCTCGCCATGCACGAGCGCGACGCGGTCGACACCGCCGCGCCGCCGGATCGCGCGCACGAAGCCGAGCAGCTCGTCCTGGCCCGCGTGCGCCGAGAAGCCGTTGAGCACCGCGATCTCGGCGCGTCGATCGCGCTCGACGCCGAAGATGCGCACGCGCGTGCGCTTCTCGACGAGGCGGCGTCCGAGCGTGTGCGGCGCCTGGAACCCGACGATCACGACCGTGTGCTCGGGCCGCTCGATGCAGCCGCGGAGGTGATGAAGGACCCTGCCCGACTCGCACATGCCGCTGCCCGCGAGGATCACCATCGGCTGCGGATCGGACGAGACGCGCTTGGACTCGTCGGGGCTCGAGACGTAGCGGAGGCCGTCGAAGTCGAACGGCGATCCGTCGGACGTGAGCCGCCGTCGCAGCTCCTCGTCGTAGCAGTCGGGGTGCATGCGGAACACCTCGGTGATCTTCACCGCGAGCGGCGAGTCGACGAAGACGGGGATCTCCGGGATCGTGCCGGCCTCGCGCGAGGTCTTGAGCGAGAGGATGATCTCCTGGGCGCGCTCGAGCGCGAAGGTCGGGACGATCACCTTGCCCCCGCGCGCGGCGGTGCGGCGCACGATCTCCGCGAGCGCCGCGTCCATCTCGGCGCGCGGCGGGTGCACGCGATCGCCGTACGTGCTCTCGAGCAGGAGCACGTCGGCGCGCTCCGGGATCTCCGGGTCGCGCAGGATGGGCATGTTCGCGCGCCCGAGATCGCCCGAGAAGACGACGCGCTTGGTCTCGGGCCCATCGCGCACGTCGAGCTCCACGATCGCGCTCCCGAGGACGTGACCTGCGTCGAGGAAGCGCGCGCGCACGCCGTGCGCGACCTCGAACCAGCGGTGGTACGGCACGGCCACCATGAGCTCGAGCATCCGCACCACGTCGCTCGTCGTGTAGAGCGGCTCGATCGGCTCGCCGTGCAGATCACCGCGCTCGATCTGCTTGTTGAGGAAGCGCGCGTCCGCCTCCTGGATCATCGCCGCGTCCTCGAGCATCACCGCGCACAGATCGCGGGTCGCAGGGGTGCAGTACACCGTCCCGCCGAAGCCGCGCGAGGGGAGCATCGGGAGCACGCCGCTGTGATCGATGTGCGCGTGCGAGAGCACCACGGCGTCGAGCTCGCGCGGGTCGAAGGGGAGGTTCCGGTTCCGGTCGAAGGTCTCGCGTCGTGGCCCCTGGAAGAGACCGCAGTCGAGCAGCACGGTGGCGCGAGGCGCCTCGAGCAGGTGCATCGAGCCCGTGACCGTCTGCGCCGCACCGAGGAAACGGATCTTCATGCCTGCACGGTACCAGAGGCTTCGCACGGCAGAGGCACGTGAACGTTGCGGGGAAACACGCCCAGGGTCGGGTTTTTTCGGTACGCTGGCCCTGAGGTTTCCATGCGCATCACCAGCCTCCCCGCTCGCTTCCACTTCGTCTCGTTCGCCACCTTCGCGCTGCTCGTGCTGCCCACGGCTGGATGCGACTGTGCGTCCACCCCCGTCGAGGCCTGCAGCACGAGCGCGGACTGCGAGCCCGGCTTCACGTGCATCGACCGCATCTGCGTGCCCCGCGCCGACAGCGGCGGTGGGGATGGCGGCATGGGGAGCGACGCGGGCCCGGCGTGCGTGGACGTCGATCGCGATGGGCACTTCGCCGTCGACGCGACGCTCTGCCCCACGGGCGACGACTGCAACGACCTCGATCCCGCGGTGCACGGGGGCCAGCCCGAGCTCTGCGCCGATGGGGTCGACAACGACTGCAACGAGGGCATCGACGAGCCCAGCTGCGGCTGCGACGTGGGCCAGACGGTGAGCTGCTACAGCGGCGCGCTCGGCACGAGCGGTGTCGGCCTCTGCCGCCCGGGCATCGCGGTGTGCACCGGCGTCGGCATGCCCGGAGAGTGTCGAGGCGAGCGAGTGCCGGTCGCGGAGGACGCGCCCGAGCTCTGCAACTTCGAGGACGACGACTGCGATGGACAGGTCGACGAGGGCCTGCGCAACGCGTGCGGCGCGTGCTCGACCGATCCGCTCGTGGAGCTCTGCGGCGACGACGTCGACAACGACTGCAACGGTCAGGCGGACGAGAGCTGTGACTGCGACTATCGCTGCCTCTGCGATCCGATGACGTCGTGCGAGTGCACGCCGCCGACCGATCAGCCCTGCTACGAAGGACCGTTCGCGACCGACGGCCAGGGTCAGTGCCGCGGCGGTGTGCGCGATTGCGTGGTCGCCGGCGACACGGCCGAGTGGCAGGCGTGTGAGGGCCAGGTCCTTCCCGGCACCGAGTGCGCCGGTGGCACGGCCAACGAGGTCGACGAGGACTGCGACGGCCTCGTCGACGAAGGCTGCCGCGACAGCGACGGCGACGGCTCGCCGTGGCCCGCCGACTGCGACGATGCCGATGCGGCCGTGGAGCCCGGCGCCACCGAGACTTGCAACATGCGCGACGACAACTGCAACGGCGTCGCCGACGAAGGCGCCACGAACCGCTGCGGTGCCTGTGGTGCGGTGCCTGCCGAGGTCTGCGGCAACGGTCGCGACGAGGACTGCGACGGCGCGCCGGACGACGGCTGCACGTGCGAGGCGGGCGTGATGCAGGACTGCTTCCTCGGACCGCCCGAGACGGACAACGTGGGACGGTGCCGTCCGGGCCGGCAGACCTGTGAGGGTCCGAGCGAGTTCGCGGAGTGGGGCGCGTGCACCGGCGGTGTCGGCCCGATCCCCGAGATCTGCAACGGCGAGGACGACGACTGCGACGGCGAGGCCGACGAGCGCTGGTCGGCCGGCTCGAACGCGTGCGGCTTCTGCAACCCCACCGAGATCTGCGACGACCTCGACAACGACTGCGACGGTCGCGTCGACGAGAACGTCGCCAACCGCTGCGGCGAGTGCGGCCCGGAGCCGATCGAGACCTGCGACGGCGACGACGACGACTGCGACGGCACGATCGACGAAGGCACGACCAACTCGTGTGGCACCTGCCCGCCCGCGCCTTGCTACACCGAGACGTGGGATCGCCCCGCCGACTGCATGGATCCCGGTCGCACGTGCGACGGCGTCGTGGAGGACATGGATCACCCCGGCGCGATCACCCTCGGCGAAGGCACGCTGACCTTCGACTACATCTACATCGCCGTGACGAACATGGGCCAGGTCGCCCAGCTCGACACGACGACGGGCGCCGTGAACTGGATCCGCTCGAGCCACGGCCAGAACCCGTCGCGCACCTCGGTCGCCTTCGACGGCAGCGTCTGGGTCGGAAACCGCGGCTTCTCCGATCCGAGCAACATCGCGATCTCGAACCTCGTGCACCTCGACACGGCAGGAAACCTGGTCTGCCGGGCCGCCGGCGCGACGGGCCTCATCCGCGGCGTCGCGATCGACGCCGAAGGCAACGTCTGGGCGGGCGCGTACAACGGCCGACGCGTCTACCGCGTGAGCGGGACCGACGTCGACACGACGACCTCACCGCCGACGTGTCGCCTCATGGCGGCGTACGACGTGCCCGTCAACGTCTACGGCCTCGCGGTCGACCCCGACGGCTACGTGTGGACCGGCTCCACGCCGACGATCCGCATCCGGATCGCCGATGGCTCGCAGACCAGCATCGCGCACTCGGGCTACTACGGCGTCGCCCCCGATGGCGCGGGCCGCATGTGGTTCGGCAGCTGGAGCTCGGGCGGTCGCATGCACTCGATCGACCGCACGACGCTCACCGAGACGAGCACCCCGATCGCCAACGCGATCACCGGCATCACGGTGCACCCCGACGGCTCGGTCTGGGGCACCGCGTACGGCGCCAACCGCATCGAGGCCTATGACCCGATCACGGGCCTCCAGCGCTGCGGCGTGGCGATCCCGTCGTTCGCGGGAGATGCGAACCCGCACGGCATCGCCGTCGACCGCACGGGCCGCATCTGGGCGCCCAACCGCTATGGCGGCTACGTGAACGTCTACAACTCGACGACCTGCACGCACATCGCGCGTTACCCCGTCTCGCCCGGCCAGGAGCTCTACAGCTACTCCGACATGACGGGCCACCTGCTCCGCACGTTCACCGCGCCCGAGGGCCACTGGTACCAGGTCTTCGACTCCGGCTATGCGCTCGCCTACTGGAACGAGGCCTCGTGGGTGGCGGACGTGCCCCCCGACACCTCGGTCGAGGTCACCGTGCGCGCCTCCGACGACCCGCTCGACTTCACGGGCTCGGTGGTCTGCGGCCCCTTCACCTCCACGCCCGCGGATCTCACCGGCTGCGCGCTCGGCCGCCACCGCTATCTCCAGCTCGACGTGGTCCTCCGCTCGACGCGCTCGGGCGCGCGCCCGATCGTCTATCGCGTGGATGCGCGCTGGGCGTATTGAGTTGGCCTGGGGGTCCGAGTGGCCCCTATGCTCGCGCGCGATGCGTCGCGTCTTCGTCGCTGGCCTCGCCGTCTTCAGCCTCGCATGCGATCACGAGGCGCCCTCGCTGCGCCCCGTGTCGCCGCCGTGCGACGACCGCATGGTGCACGTCGGCGACTTCTGCATCGATCGCCACGAGGCGGTGATCCACCACGGCCACTCGCAGCCAGCGGTGAACGAGCTGCCCTCGATCGGCGTCTCGTACGTCGATGCCGATCGAGCCTGCCGCGCCTCGGGCTATCGGCTCTGCAGTGAAGAAGAGTGGAGCCGCGCGTGCGAGGGGACCGATCCCGTGCGCCGCTTGCCGTACGGCGACACGTGGGAGGCCCATCGCTGCAACAGCTCCGACTGGAACGACCCGCTCGACCTCCCGCTCCGGCCGAGCGGCGCGTTCGCCGGCTGCACCTCGCCCGAAGGCGTCTTCGATCTCTCGGGCAACGTGTGGGAGTGGACGACGGGCCTCGATCCGTCCGAGACCCTGCGCGAGCTGCGCGGCGGCGGCGCGCACAACGGCGAGAGCCAGTCGGTCTGTCGCCCCAACGATCGCTTCTACCTCGCGCCCGAGATCGACGAGGGCCTCCTCGGCTTCCGCTGCTGTGCGCGAGCGCGACGCGCCACCACCCACTGACGAGCGACACATAGAACGACCCCGCGCGGTACGGGTCGCCGCGCGGGGTCGGAGTGCGAACGGAAACTTGGCAGGCGCGAGAGGAGCGAGCGCGATCAGCGGATCGTGCCGTTCCAGTAGACCCAGCTCTTCCACGCCTCGGGGATGCCCCTGCCGAGGCTCATCCTCGCGTGGAAGAAGGGGAGCGAGCGCGGGCGCACCGGCACGCGACGCAGCTTCATGCGCGCCTCCTCGGGCGTCTTGCAGCCCTTGCGTGTGTTGCACGCGAGGCAGGCGGTCACGATGTTCTCCCAGCACGTGCGACCACCACGCGCGCGCGGGAGCACGTGGTCGAAGCTGAGCTCACGCGGCGAGCGCGGGGCGAGGCCGCAGTACTGGCAGGTCATGTCGTCGCGCAGGAGCACGTTGCTCCGCGTGAAGCGCGGCCCCGACAGCGAGCCGCGCACGAGGCGGTGCGCACGCACGAGCCGCACGACCGCGGGCATCTTGATGGTCAGCGAGACCGAGCGGATGTCCTCGTCGTACTCGGAGACGACCTCGACCTTGCCGTCGAAGAACATCGTGACGGCCTTCTGCCAGGAGACGATGTGTAAGGGCGCGTAGCCCTGCGAGAGAACGAGCGTGTCCACGGGATCACCGAAGGAGTGAGTTTCGTGTTTGATTGCCAAAACAATCACGTTTGAATGCACCTCGGCCTCCGCACTCGGGAGCGAGCGCGTGGAGCCAGTGCGGGGTCGGAGCAGGGGCGAGAGGGAGGGGACCGAGCCGCGTGGACCGAACAACCTCTTCGGACCGCCGTCCGGTGCACCACGCGGGGAGCACGGAGTCGGCTGTGACGCGGAGCGAGAGCGGAAGCGTGGCGCGACGCGGAACGCGGTGCGCCAGAAACCAGAGCGCCAGAAACCAGAGCGCCAGAAATCAGAGCGCCAGAAACGACGACGGCCACCGGGGCGGGGTGCCCAGGTGGCCGACACGATTCGTGGATCGTGTGATCAACCTAGGCGGCGGCGACCTCCGGATCGAGGCCGTTCTGCGAGAGTCCGACGAAGGTGCCCATCGTGGTGGGCTTCGCGATCGAGCCACCGAACGACATCGGACGACAGGCCGGCGCGCTCTCGCGGTACTGCTGCGAGCGTTCGCGTCGGGACGCCGACGGCGTCCATGGCGCGCGCATCGAGCCCGCGCGACTGCCACCGCTCGCGCGCACGCACGCGGCCACGAGCCGTGGGCTCGACAGCAGGCGGTGATGGAGTTGGATGCGCATCGGAAGGCGACCTGGTGGCGGAGCGGCACGCGCAGCACGCGCACGACCTACTCCATGGTTCGACGTAGGTAGCGCGACGCCGCGCGGAAGTCAAACACAATTGTTTTCGACTCTGGCGAACATCTCCGCGACGTGCCGCTCGAGCCGGATCAGCGACGCGCGGCGATGCCCTCGGCGAGCACCACCGGCGTGCGCGGCCCACCGTAGATGAAGCCCGTGTAGAGCTGGAGCAGCGTCGCGCCGCGCTCGAGGCGCTCGCACGCGTCCTCGACCGTCTCGAGGCCGCCCACGCTGATGATCGCGACGTCCTTCGCGAGCTTCGTGCGAAGGCGTGTGAGCACCTCGAGCGAGCGCGCACGCAGGGGCGCGCCCGAGATGCCCCCGGCGCCGAGCGAGCTCACGTAGGCCGCGTCGGTCGCGAGGCCCTCGCGCGAGATCGTCGTGTTTGTCGCCACGATGCCGCCGAGGCCGAGCGCGATGGCGAGCTCGGCGGACGCGTCGACGTCCTCGTCGGCGAGGTCGGGCGCGATCTTCACGAGCAGCGCGGGCGCACGATCGCGCCCTGCCTTCTCGCACGCCTCTCGGCTCGCGCGCGCGACCGCGCGGAGGATCGGCTCGAGCTTCTCCACGGCCTGGAGGTTGCGCAGGCCGGGCGTGTTGGGGCTCGACACGTTCACCACGAGGTAGTCGGCGTGCGGTGCGACGCGCGTGGCGCTGAGCGCGTAGTCCTCGGCGGCGTCTTCCTCCGCGGTGATCTTGCTCTTGCCGATGTTCACACCCACGACGCCCAGGCGTGGATCGCGACGCGCCAGGCGTGCGACCGCCGCGGCAGAGCCCCCGTTGTTGAAGCCGAGCCGGTTGAGGAGCGCGCGATCCGCCGGCAACCGGAACATGCGCGGCTTGGGGTTGCCCGGCTGCGCGTGCGCGGTGAGCGTGCCCACCTCGACGAAGCCGAAGCCGAGCGCGAGCAGCGCGTGCATCGCCACCGCGTCCTTGTCGAAGCCGGCCGCCAGGCCGATCGGCGTCGGGAAGCGCAGGCCGAGCGCGCTCACCTCGAGCCGGGGATCGCGCACCGACAGGAGCGCGCTCGCGAGGCGCGCGGCGCCCGGCAGCGACTCGATCACCCGCAGGCCCGAGAACGCCACGTGATGCGCGGTCTCTGCCGGGAGCGAGAAGAAGAGAGGCCGGACGAGCGTGCGGTAGAACATGCGCGGCCAGGCGTACTCGAACCGACGTGCGACGTCAGCCCCGAAGCACGTCAGCCCACGTCAACCGATGCGGAAGTCCGCGACGACCTCGATGCCTTCCGAGAGCGGCGGCGCGTAGGGGACGCGCTGGGTCTCGAGGAGCACGACCGTCGCGTCGACGAACATCGCCTTGGCGAGGTTCGTGTTCGCCGGCTCGTTGTCGAAGAACGCCCCGATCTCACCGAGGCGATCGAGCGTCGGAAGCGCGCCGCGCTTGAACGCCTCGTCGGGGAGGTTCGCGTCGGGCTTGAGGACGAGCTCGGTGCCGGCGACGCCGATCGGGAAGCCGCAGTCGCGCAGCGAGCTCACCGTGCCGATGAGCATGCCCGGCAGATCGCGGCCCGTGAGGTACACGATGATCGCGCCGGCCTCGTGGCACGCACGCACGTACTCGGGCGCCCCTTCGACGGGCGCGTCGTGCTGACAGTACGCGTCGGTGAAGAAGCGCTCGTGCCAGAACCGCGTGACGTCCGCGACGATGTCGGCCCGCGTGATGCCGCAGCCGCGCAGCGTGTCCGAGAGGAGATAGTCGATGCGCTCGGAGGTGAGCGAGGCGAGGGCGTCCGCCACCTCGGGCCTCGAGTCGAGGATCTGCTCGCGGTACTCCATGAGGATCTCGAGCGTCCTCGGCCGGTTGTCGTAGAGGGTCGCGTCGAGATCGAAGACGACGAGGGGCGTACGGCCACCCTCTTCGACCGCGCTCGAGATGCGCGCGAGCACGCCTCGGAGGAGGTTCGTCTGATGAGGAAGAGGGGGCGGCCGCATGGCTCGGGCGAGCCTAGCCGACCGTGCCCGATGCGAGCAACGCCGCTCCGAAGCCGGCGGTGCGCGACGAACCTCACACCCTCACGCCCTTCTCACGGCGACGAGGGCCGGGCGTGCCGCCGCGCGCCGTTCGCCGTGAAGAGACGACCGTTCGCGCGCGGTCTCGGGCGCACCGACACGATGGGAACACGCCCGACCGCGAGGTACGTCAGCCTGGTGCATGCGCTGGATCGCTGGCTCGTACGTGGTGCTCCTCCTCGTGATCGTCGCGCTCGCCGACACGGGTGAGCTCGGCTGGGTGGTTCGCTTCGTCCACGACGTGCCGGTGCTCGACAAGGTCGGGCACCTCGTCTTCGCCCTCGGTCTGGGCGCGATGCTCGAGGGCGCGACGCGATCGCGGGGGCGCACGCTCTGGATCGCGGTGCCAATCGTGCTCGCCGAAGAGCTCTCCC
>JBILLJ010000022.1:0-79046 GCA_044376125.1 Sandaracinaceae bacterium | reverse complement strand
GCGGACTCCGTCGCGCGCCATCGCCTCGACTACGGGCAGACCCGCGACGCGCGCGTCGAGATCCCCGACGGTGCGGAGATCGAGGTGGTCCTCCGCGCCCGCGCCTTCCGCGAGGAGGTGCTCGTCGCGCTGGATCTCGCAGCCCGCGCCGACGAGGTGCCCACCCTCGAGGTCGCCCGACTCGTCCCGTGATGCGTCGGCGACGCGGTCGAGCGGTCGCAGCGAGCCTCGCAGAGACCAACCGTCGCCGAGCCCGCAGGCGAGCCGCCGCCGAACCGCCGAGCCGCCGCCGAGCACGCAGGCGAGCCGCCGCCGAACGGTCGCCGAGCACGCAGGCGAGCCAGGCGAGCCTGCCCCGCGCCCTGGCGCGGCCGAAGGGAGGGGGAGGGGGCCCCGCTCCGCGGGGGAGGGTCCCCACGGACCCTCAGGACGGAAAGCAAAAGCCCCGGGGAAACCGGGGCTTTTTGCGGAAGAGAGGACTTGAACCTCCACGGGGGTTACCCGCCAGATCCTTAGTCTGGTGCGTCTGCCAATTCCGCCACTTCCGCGAAAGGGCGCCAACAGTGACCTCCGCGTCTCGGTTCGTCAAGCACGAATGCACCGGGACGCAATCTTGACCAACCTCGCGCGGGTGTGCGCTGATCTGCCTCCAACGAGGAGCGCGCATGTTCCGTGAAGTCCTGTCCGATGTCGTCGATCGCACCGAGGGTGGCCTGGCCGCGCTCGTGATGGGCATGGACGGGATCGCCGTCGAGTCGTACGTCCGAGAGGACCAGGCGCTCGAGGTCGAGAACGTCGGCATGGAGTTCAGCGTGATCCTCAAGGACATCCGGAAGGCGACCGAGCTGGTCGACGCCGGTGTCGCGCGCGAGGTGACCATCCAGGGCGAGAAGCTCACGACGGTCATCCGCCTCATCAACGAGGAGTACTTCGTCGCGGTGGCCCTCCGTCCGGACGGCAACTACGGCAAGGCGCGCTACCTCCTCCGGACCGGCGCGGCGAAGCTCGCGACCGAGCTCGGCGGCTGAGCCACCGGATCTCGCGCGGCCGATGACTCGCAAGGTCCCGCCCCGCCTGCCGACCCGCGCGCTCGCCCGCCGCGCTGCCGACGTCGTGCTCGTCATCCACGGCCCGAACCTCAACCTCCTCGGCACGCGCGAGCCCGAGATCTACGGCAGCGAGACGCTGCCCCAGATCGACGCGAAGCTCGTGGCGCTGGGGCGCGAGCTCGGGCTGACCGTCGAGTGCCTGCAGTCCAACCACGAGGGCGTGATCCTCGACTGGCTGCATGCGGCCGCGCAGCGCTCCGACGTGCTCGGCGTGGTGCTCAATCCGGGCGCGTACACACACACGTCGCTCGCCATCCACGACGCCATCGCTGGCATCTCGCTCCCGTGCGTCGAGGTGCATCTGTCGAACACCGCCGCGCGCGAGGAGATCCGCCGCCGCTCGCTCGTCGCGCCTGCCTGCATCGGGACGATCGCGGGCTTCGGGGCCGACAGCTACGTGCTTGGCATCCGAGCGCTGGTGGGGTACAGGGCTCGCGCGTCGTAGCGAGGCCCGTCCGGGCCCGCCGAGCCCTCCCGGCGCTGCGGCACCGCCCGCGCGCCTCCCTCACCACGACCGAGGAATAGTCAGCGATGGAGATCGACCTCAAGCAGCTCCGCGAGATCATGCGCTCGCTCAAGCAGTTCGACGTCACCGAGCTCGAGATCGAAAAGGATGGCGAGCGGATCTACCTCCGCCGCGGTCCCGACTCTGCGGTCCTCGCCCCCGCCATCGCGCCGGGCATGGTGGCGCCCGCGGCGATCATGCAGGGCGCGAGCGTGATGCCGCCCGCCTCGTCTGCGGCGTCCTCGCCGTCGGTCCCGCCGCCGCCCCCCGTGCCGCGGATGGATGATCCGAACGTCGTCACGATCACCTCGCCGTTCGTCGGCACGTTCTACCGTGCGCCCTCGCCCGATGCGGCTCCCTTCGTCGACGTCGGCACCGACATCCGCCCCGGCACGGTGCTCTGCATCGTCGAGGCGATGAAGCTGATGAACGAGATCGAGTCGGAGATCGCAGGCACGATCGTCGAGGTCGTCGGCGACAACGGCAAGCCGGTCGAGTACGGCGACGTGCTGTTCCGCGTCCGCAAGGGTTGAGGGTCGTGTTCAAGAAGATCCTCATCGCGAACCGCGGCGAGATCGCGCTGCGCGTCATCCGCGCCTGCCGTGAGCTCGGCATCCAGAGCGTCGCGGTGCACTCGACGGTCGACACCAACGCGCTCTACGTCCGCTACGCGGACGAGGCCGTGTGCATCGGTCCGGCGAAGTCGGCGCAGAGCTACCTCAACATCCCTGCGATCATGGCTGCGGCCGAGATCAGCGGCGCCGACGCGATCCACCCCGGCTACGGCTTCCTCTCGGAGAACGCCGAGTTCGCCGACATCTGCCAGCAGTGCGGGCTGACCTTCATCGGGCCGAGCCCGTCCGACATGAAGAAGTGGGGCGGCAAGGTCCCCGCCCGCAACCTCGCGCGCGAGCTCGGCATCCCGCTCCTGCCGGGCACGGGCGTGCTCGCCGACGAGCACGAAGCGGTGCAGAAGGCCCAGGAGATCGGCTTCCCCGTCATCCTCAAGGCGAGCGCGGGCGGCGGCGGCCGCGGCATGAAGATCGTGCGCTCGGCGGAGGAGCTCGTGAGGGTCTTCCGGCAGGCGCGCGCCGAAGCGATCGCGGGCTTCAAGAACGGCGATCTCTACCTCGAGCGCTACGTCGAGGAGCCGCGACACATCGAGTTCCAGGTCCTCTGCGATCCCGATCACGACATCCAGATGGTGCTCGGCGAGCGCGAGTGCTCCATCCAGCGCCGCCACCAGAAGGTGCTCGAAGAGGCGCCTTCGGTGGCCGTCTCGGACGAGCTGCGGCGCGACATGGCCGCGACGATCTCGCGTGCCATGAAGGACACGGGCTACCGCTCGGCGGGCACGCTCGAGTTCCTGCTCGACGAGCGCGGCAACCTCTACTTCATGGAGATGAACACGCGCATCCAGGTCGAGCACCCCGTGACGGAGCTCGTCACCGGGATCGATCTGGTCGCCGAGCAGATCCGCGTCGCCGCGGGCCTGCGGCCGCTCTACCCGAACGAGCCCGTGACCCCGCGTGGGCACGCGATCGAGTGCCGCATCAACGCGGAGGACCCCAAGACCTTCGCGCCCTGGCCCGGCCTCATCACGAACTACGTAGCCCCCGGCGGTGCCGGCGTGCGCGTCGATGGTGGCATCTTCAGCGGGTGGAAGGTCCCCGGGGACTACGACTCGCTGCTCGTGAAGCTCCTCACCTACGGCCGGACCCGCGACGAGGCGATCGTCCGGATGAAGCGCGCGCTCCACGAGATGGTCGTGGACGGCATCCGCACGAACATCCCCCTCCACCAGGCGATCCTCGAGCACGAGGACTTCGTCGCAGGCCGTCTTTCCACGCGTTTCCTCGAGCGGCTGCCCTACACGGCGGCGACGCTCGCCAAGGGCTGAGGGCTCGGCCCGCGGCGCGGCGCGGACTCGATCGAGGCCCGCTCGCACACACGTCCTTGACACCCCCCGGGCGCACCGCTAGATCACGCGCCCTTCGCGTCCCGGCCAGCGGCACGCCCGCTCCAGCGAGCGCGACGCCACCCGAGTCGATTCCGTTCGAGTCGATTCAGGATCAGGCAGCTTCAGGGCCGAGTTGGTTCGAACGCATCCAGTCTCCCGCAGTCTCTGCAGTCAGGTTTCTCCATGGCAACGACGACGATCACCAAGAGCACGGCCCCGGGCGAGATCGAGAAGAAGTGGTTCGTGGTGGATGCCGCGAACGTGCCGCTCGGTCGGCTCGCGTCGCGCGTCGCTTCGGTCCTCCGCGGCAAGCACACGCCGGCGTACACGCCGCACGCAGACGCGGGCGACTACGTGATCGTCATCAACGCCAAGGACGTGGCGCTCACCGGCGGCAAGCTGGACACCAAGTCCTACAACAAGCACTCGGGCATTCCGGGTGGCTTCAAGTCGGAGTCGTACCGCAAGCTCATGGAGCGCGACCCCGGCTTCGCGATCGAGAAGGCGGTCAAGGGCATGCTCCCGAAGAACCCGCTCGGCCGTGCGATGCACTCGAAGCTGAAGGTCTACGCCGGCGCCACGCACCCGCACGCCGCGCAGAAGCCCACGGCGATGGCTCTCTGACCAGACGGCCCGACCAGGCCAGACTCGATTCGAGAAGGAAACTGAAGAATGCCCGCGATCCAGAAGCAGTACGGCACCGGCAAGCGCAAGAACGCCGTGGCCCGCGTCTACCTCAAGGCCGGCGGTGGCACCGTGACGGTCAACGGGCGCACGCTCGAGGACTACTTCCCCCGCGAGACCTCGCGGATGATCGTGAATCAGGCGTTCGAGATCGCCGAGAAGCAGGGCAAGTTCGATGTCTCGGCGACGGTCGCCGGCGGTGGCCTCGCGGCCCAGGCCGAGGCGGTTCGCCACGGCATCTCGCGCGCGCTCCTCGCGGGTGAGAGCGAGCTCCGCCCCACGCTCCGCAAGGCCGGCCTCCTCACGCGCGACTCGCGCAAGAAGGAGCGCAAGAAGCCCGGTCAGCCCGGCGCCCGCAAGAAGTTCCAGTTCAGCAAGCGCTGAGCGGTCCGGCGGCGAACGTTCGTCACGAGCTCGATGGTCTCCATCGGGCTCGTTTCGTTTCCGTCGCTCGACTCGCTCCGTGCGCGACCGCTTCGTCCTCGTTGCGCGCACCGCGTCCGATCCGTACCCTCCGCCGCCTTCATGCCGATCGATCTCGACACCCTCCGCCTCGGCCTCACGCGAACCGTCGACGCCACGGACTTTCCGGGCCTCGGCAAGAAGTACGAGGGCAAGGTCCGCGACAACTACTCGCTGCCGGATGGCACGCGCGTCCTCGTGACGACCGATCGCATCAGCGCGTTCGATCGCGTGCTCGGGACGCTGCCCTTCAAGGGCCAGGTGCTGAACGGCCTCTCGTCGTGGTGGTTCGACGCGACCAAGGACGTGGCGCCGAGCCACGTGATCGCCGTGCCGGATCCCAACGTCCTCCACGCGGTGGAGTGCACCCCGCTGCCCGTCGAGCTGGTGGTCCGCAGCTACCTCACCGGCGTCACGTCCACGAGCGTCTGGACGCACTACGCCGACGGCAAGCGCACGTTCGCCGGGCACGCGCTGCCCGACGGCATGAAGAAGAACGAGCCCCTGCCGGCGCCGATCCTCACGCCTTCGACCAAGGCCGACAAGGGCGGTCACGACGTGACCGTCTCGCGCGCCGAGCTGCTCTCCATGGGGCAGATCTCCGAAGCAGACTTCGACGCCGCGGCGGCGATGGCGATGAAGCTCTTCGCGCGGGGCCAGCAGATCTGCCGCGAGCGCGGGCTCATCCTCGTCGACACGAAGTACGAGATGGGCAAGCGTCCCGATGGCACGATCGTCGTCATCGACGAGATCCACACGCCCGACAGCTCGCGGTACTGGCTCGCGGCCAGCTACGAGGGGCGGCTCTCGCGCGGTGAGGAGCCCGAGAGCTTCGACAAGGAGTACGTGCGGCGCTGGCTCGCGGGCGTGGGCTTCAAGGGCGACGGGCCGATCCCCCACATCCCCGACGACGTTCGCGTCGAGGCCTCGCGCCGCTACGTCGAGGCGTGCGAGATGATCCGCGGCGAGCCCTTCGTCGTGGATCTCTCCGAGCCCTCCGAGCGCATGGCGACGAACCTCGTCCGCGCCGGGATCTGGAAGCGTTGAGGGCACGCGTCGGCAGCGCCCGGCGCCGATCGATCATCGAGAAGGAGCACACGATGAAGGCCAAGGTGTACGTGACGCTGAAGCGTGAGGTCCTCGACCCGCAGGGAGACGCGGTTCGTCGCGCCCTCGGCACGCTCGGCTTCGAGGGCGTGCGTGACGTGCGGATCGGCAAGCTCGTCGAGCTCGATCTCACGGGCGCCGATCGCGCGAAGGCCGAGCAGGAGCTGCCGGCGATGTGCAGCAAGCTGCTCGCGAACCCGGTCATCGAAGACGCCCGCTTCGAGATCCTCGACTGACCTTCCCTCGATGGCCCCCGACGAGGCGGCTCAGACGCGGCGTCAGTCGCAGGCGCGAGCAGGCAGAGAGCTGATCCACTCCCGCATCAACGCGACGCCTTCGTCGTGCACGAGCACCGCGGGCAGCTCCGGCATCTTGATGCCCGGCTCGTCGGACTCCATGCGGAACACCAGGATCGAGCGCTCGGGATCCCCCGGCCAGATGTCGACGGAGCGCCCACCCGTGCCCCGCCCCGCGGCCGCCGGGATCTTGCAGAAGCCCAGCCGCGCCTCGTCAGTCTGCTCGATCTCGAACCAGAGCCCGCTCTGATCGGCGGCGCCGCCGTCGCGGTGACAGTGCGAACAATTCGCGTGGAGGTAGCTCCTCGCCCGATCGTCGAGCGAGGCGGACTCGTCGGCCGGATCGACGAACGGCCGGGTGCCCGTGGGCCGCGTCGCGAGCCAGCCCTCGGCCACGAGGTGCGCGAGCTGGTTCTCGGGCCCGCTGCCGTAGTCGTGATCGCGATCCAGCTGCTCGACGCGCGGGCCGATGGGCTGCACGTCGCCTTGGCCGCCGTGGCAGTTGCCGCACTGGGTGGTCGAGGGGACGCGGTACTGGATCGTGTGTGACTCACCGCTCGCGTCGGTGAAGGTGACCGGCACGCGCGCCCCGACCCGCGTGAGCGTCGCGTCGCTCGCGTCTTCGTTCCAGAGGTACACGTACGGGATCCAGCGCCCACCGTTCAGCTCGAGCAGACGCGTCTCGATGATGCGCTCGGGAGAGCTCGGATCGCGGAGATCGCTGTGGAAGCCGAAGGTCTTCGCGATCACGGTGCCTTCCGGATACACGAAGCGGCCGGTGGCATCGACCTCGAGCGTCGTGCCCGGTGGCAGACGCAGGAAGCGGTGCTTGGACGAGTAGTCGCTGAAGAGCGGTGCGCGCAGCTCGTACTCGACCATGCCCTCGGCCGGCACCTGAGCGGCCCCGTCCACGAAGAGCCCCCACTCGGACAAGCGCTGGGGGCCCGGATCCTCGGCGCAGCTGAGGAGACCGAGCGCGAGCGTGCCGACGAGGATCCGCGAGCTGATGGTCATGGCGTGCACGGCATCTGACTGGGCGAGCAGGATCGGCCTCGACGCCGGAGCGACCGCTCAGACGCCGCCAGGGTCCTGCGGAAGCATCACGGGCGCGCGCTCGGTGAGCATGCACGCGTGGGCGCCGAGCTCGGTGGTCGACATCTGCTCGGCCGCGGGCGCGTCGAAGTCGGCGTCGCGGAAGGTGCCCGAGCCCTGCATGCAGAACACGGTCTCCGCCGTGAGAGACGGTCCGACGAAGCCGTCGAAGATCACGTCCTCGAGCGTGTCGATGCCTGCGGGCGAGGTGACCACCGTGAAGAGCGCGGCCGGGTCGGCGCCGTTCCTCGAGAACGTGTTGCCGTGCACGTAGAGCCCCTCGGACCACGGGTCGAAGCTCGAGTCGGGATCGCCCTCGACACCCGCGAGCTCCGCGGTGGCGTACGAGATCGCGAGGATGCCCGTCGAGGCGTTGTCCTCGATCGTGTTGCCGCGCAGCTCCACGTCGTTGGCCGCCAGGAGCATGATGCCCGTGCCGACGGGGACGAAGCTGACGATCGTTCCTTCTTCGGCGAAGTTCTCGCGGTTGTTGTCGCGCACGATGTTGTCGCGAACGAGCGTGCCGCGGCCGCGGAGCGCGAGGCCCGGCAGCTCGAACACGAGGATGCCACCAGTGTTGTCCTCGGCGGTGTTGCCCACGACGTCGCAGTTCGAGCTGTTCTCGATCTCGATCCCCGCCACGTTCCGCACGGCCGACGAGTCGCGCACGATGCAGTTCGTGGTCTGGCCGACGTAGATGCCCGCATCGGCGCTGCCGAACGCTTCGCTGCCTTCGATCAGCACGTCGGTCGACTCGACCGGATAGAGCGCATAGCGGCCCGCCTGCGCGCGGTTCATCCACCCCGAGCGCACGTCGCGGATGGTCACGCGCGTGCTGCCGCTGATGAAGAAGTTGTCTCCCGGGGCATCGAGGAGCGTCAGGTTCTCGAACGTGAAGTCGGTCATCGCCATCGCGGTGACGCCCTTGGGCTCGGCGCTGCTCTGGAAGTCGAGCACGACGTCGTCGCGGCTCGCGCCGGTACCGCGGATCGTCACGCCGCTGAGGCCGCGGATCGCGAGGCCGTCGGAGAGCGTGTACGTGCCGGGCGCGATGCACAGCGTCTCGCCTGGCTGAGCGGCCTCGAACATCCCCTGGATCGCGGCGTAGGCGTCTCCGCCGGGGCTCACGGTGCGGTCGCACCCGCTCGAGCCGGAGCCTCCGCAGGAGGCCGACGCGAGACCGAGGGCGGGGACGACGAAGATCAAGCCGAGCGAACGCGAGCTGCTGCGCATGAGGGGATCATGGCCGAGCCAGGCCACGCTTGAGAAGTCCTCGTGTGCGGAAACGGATGATCAGTGCCCCTGCGGAAGGGCGGGTTGCGGAGCCCCACGGCCTCGTGCGACCTTGGCCGACCCTGATGCCGGTCTTGCAGCGAGCGCTGGCGGCGATGAGGGCGTGCCTGTTCGGGCTCGCGCTGCTCGTCGCGTTCACGCCCGCACTGGCGGCGCAGGATGCTCCGCATCGAGCGCGATCCGCGCGCACCGGAGCCGACGCGTCGAGCACACCCCGCGCGGCGAGCACGGCACGCAGCGGGACGCGCCGCGCCACGACCACGCGCCGCGCCACGACCACACGCCGCGCCACGACCACGCGCCGCGCCACGACCACGCGAGCCGCGACCACCCGACGCGGCACCACGCATCGTGCCGCGACGTCCCGCCGCACGGCGACGCGTGGGGTCACGCGTCGTGCGCGCGCCGTGACCCCCCGCGTCGAGCCGGGGGCGGGGTCGGTGTCGGTGGGTCGGCCCAACCGCGGGCGTCTGGTCCGGGGCGTCGCGCTCGAGCCGAGCGAGCACCTCGTCGTGAAGAGCTCGTCGCAGGGGCAGCACTACGGCACGGCCGAGCTCGTCTCGCTTCTCGGCCGCGTCGCGACGCGCGTCGCCGAGCAATCGCCGGGGGGGCGTCTCCACGTCGGGGACCTGTCGCGCGAGGCCGGAGGGCGCTTCGGGCCACACCGATCGCATCGCAGCGGGCGCGACGCGGACGTCGGCCTCTACCTCGTGGACGCGGCCGGCCAGCCCATCGTCACCGAGCGCTTCTACGACATCCGCCGCGACGGCACGGCGCGCCAGGATCCGACCGTGCGGCTCGACGAGGCGCGGACCTGGGAGCTGCTCGAGGCGCTGGTCACGGACACACAGACCCCGGTGCAGTTCGTCTTCCTGGCGGCGCACATCGAGCAGCGGCTGCTCGCCGAGGGCCGCCGTCGCGGGGTGAGCGAGGAGCTGCTGGCGCGCGTGGACGCCGTGGTCGACGCCGAGCGTCAGCACACGAACCACATGCACGTCCGCATCTACTGCCCCGTCGACGACGTGCCGCGATGCGACGAGGAGCCGCCCTATCACCCGTGGGTGGACCGAACCGCCGCGCGTGAGGCGGCGGCCGTCGCTCAGGCCGAGGAAGCGCGCCGGCGGCAGGAGGCCGCCCGGGCCACGCGACGACGACGCGCGCGGGCTGGCCGAGTCGCCCGCGCAGGAGGCGCCTCCGCGGCGAGCGCGCGAGGCACCGCTGGCGCGCGCTGACGGCCGCGAATAAGGTCCGCCGCCCATGTCCGCTGCCAAGCCCGCGCGTCCGCGCACGCTGATCGTCACGCCGACGTACAACGAGAAGGACAACCTCGAGCACTTCGTGACGAGCGTCCTGCGCGTCGTGCCCGAGGTCGACGTGTTGATCGTCGACGACAACTCGCCCGACGGAACGGGTGCGATCGCGGACCGGCTCGCCGCCGAGGATCCGCGCATCCGCGTGATGCACCGCGCGGGCAAGCTCGGCCTGGGCACCGCGTACGTGCAGGCCTTCGAGAAGGGGCTGGCCGAGGGCTACGAGCTCTTCTTCGAGATGGACGCGGACATGAGCCACGACCCGCTCCATCTGCCCGCGTTCTTCGAGGCGTTCGCGAAGGGGGCCGATCTGGTGATCGGCTCGCGCAACATCCCGGGCGGCGGCGTGGTGGGCTGGGGGCCCGGTCGCCACTTCCTCTCCAAGGGCGGGAGCCTCTACTCGCGCACGATCCTCGGGCTTCCGATCCGCGACCTCACGAGCGGCTACAAGGCGTTCCGCGCCGAGGTGCTGCGCTCGATCGATCTCGGCTCGCTCCGCTCGGAGGGCTACTCGTTCCAGATCGAGACGACCTACCGCGCCGTTCAGCGCCGCTTCCGCGTCAGCGAGGTCCCCATCACGTTCGTCGATCGCAAGGCCGGCCAGAGCAAGATGAGCCGGAAGATCTTCATGGAAGCGATCGGGATGGTCTGGAAGCTCCGTCTCCGCTGAGCTGTCCGCCGCGCTCAGAAGTCGAGGCGACGCTCGATGGTGGCCGCGCGGCGCAGCTCCTCGACGAAGGCGCGCTCCTGGCGGGTCATCGCGTCCTGGAGCATCTGCCGGTAGATGTCCATGCGCACGTCTTCGTAGCGAGGCAGGCCACCGGACTCGGTGTCTCGCTCGCGGAGGAGGAAGATGAAGAAGCCGCTCGCGCCGCGGGTCGGCTGCGAGATCTCCTCTTCGTCGAGCGTGGCGAGCGCGTTCTCGAGCTCGGCCTCGAGGTCGCCCTCGGTGAGCCAGCCGAGCTCGCCGCCACCGTAGACGTCGATCGCCTCCTCGAACGACTCGACGTCGGTGATCTCGCTGCGGATCTGCTGCGCACGATGGAGCAGCGCGGACACCTCGGTCGCCGAGGCGCCGTCGGGGATCGTCACGAGCACGAACGCGGCGTTGTAGCGGCTGCGGCGGCGCGCCTGGGCGACGAGCTCGTCGAAGCGGCGACGCACGTCGTCCTCGGTGATGTTCACGCGGTTGCGCACGCGCTGGTTGAGCACCTTGTAGCGGAGCAGCTGCTGACGGATGTCGCGGCGATACTCCTCTTCCGTGAAGCCCTGCTCGCGCACGAGCTGCCAGAACTGCGCAGGCTGCAAGCGCGTCTGCGCGCGCACGTTGCCGATCGCGTTCTCGACGTCGGCCGCCGAGACCGTGATGCTGTCGGCCGATGCGGCCTGCACGATGAGCTGCTCGTCGATGAGGTGCGTCAGCTCTTCGTCGTAGACGTTGCGGATCGCGGTGAGCCGGTCGGCCTCGGTGCGCGCGGAGGCGATGGCGGCGGGCAGGCGAGGCGCCGCCTTCGACCGGAGCTCCGAGAGGAAGATCGCGTCGTCGTTGACGACCGCGACCACGCGCTCGATCACGTCGCCCCGCGCCGGGCTCGGTGCCCAGCCCGCGAGCCAACACGCCGCTGCAACCGAGGCCAGCGCCGACGCGAGCACGAGCTCGAGCGCGCGCGGGGCGCGACGGAGGGTGACGACGGAGTGGGACGCGGGACGCATCAGCGCATGTCCGTCGAGGAGCCGCTCGGGCCGCCCGGCGCTGGCGAGGTGGACGGGGGCGCGGGCGCGCCCGTGCTCGGTGGCGCGACGGGCGGCGGCACCAGCGCCGCATCGTTGAGGACCGCGGGGTAGTTCCCCTCGGGGATGTCGATGTGGACCTGATCGAGCAGCGAGAGGTCCTCGTGGACGTCGGACTCGCTGCGGAGGCGCGTCACGAGATCCTCCACGGCCTGCTCGCGGCGCTCGCGCCACAGGCGATGCCGGATGGGACGGCTCGCCTCTTCGAGCGTGCGGTGCAGCGGTGCGCGACGGCCCGTGATCTTCACGATGTGGAAGCCCTGGCTCGAGCGCACGAGCTCGGGGTGCACGGTGCCGATGGTGTCCATCGAGAACGCGACCTCGGCGACCTCGGGCGGCACCTCGGGCTCGTCGGCCTGTCGCTCGGCGGTGCGCGAGAAGAACCCGATGTCGCCGAAGCGATCGCGCGTCGCTGCGTCGGTGTTGTGCTGCTCCGCGAGCTGGCGGAAGAGACGCATGTCGCTCGGGCTCGCGAGGATCTGCCGGAGCACACGCTGCGCCGTCGCCTGGTTGGTGAAGACGATGTGGCTCGCGCGGACCTGCTCGGGCTTGTTGAACTCGTCGTGGTGCGACTCGAAGTACGCCGCCACGTCTGCGTCGCTCACGTCCTCGATGCGGATGCGATCCTCGAACTCCTGCTTGAGGAAGCGGCGGATGAGCACCTGCTTGCGGGTGCGCTGCACCTCGGGGAGGTCGTCGAAGCCGCGGCGATCCGCTTCCTGCGCGAAGAGCTCGAAGCGCACCATCTGGTCGAGCAGCTCGCGGCGGCGCTCGGGAGAGTTGTAGCGAGCGCGGAGGAAGGGGCCCTTGGACGCGATCGACTCGGCGAACTCGCCGACGGTGATCTCGCGATCACCGATCTTCGCGAGCACCTGCGCCGCTTCGTCCTCCGTGAGGCCGTGCGTGCGGGGCGTGTCTTCGGTCGCGGTGCCGCCACCTGCGCCCGCACCCGAGCCCTGACCGTCGTCGTCGTCGCCCGAGCAGGCGACGGCGACCGCGCCGATCATCGAGAGGAGCACCAGGATCAGGAGGCGGAGCTGCATGATCGGCGGCTTGGCTAGCACGTGCGGCGGGGGATTTCGAGAGGGGAGGGCGAGAGCGTCACGAACCGTGATGCACGAAGGCCGCGCGTCGATCGACACGCGGCCTTCGGTGGAAAGCAAGCCAGGAGAGGGACGACGGCCGCGCGCATCCTCCCCGCAGAGGAGCGTGGTGCGTCCGGTGGCCCCCGTGGCGGCCCGGTCAGTTCTTGCGCAGGACTCGCTCTGCGAGGGGCCCGCGCGGGCCGTCCTTCAGCGAGAACTCCACGGCTTCGCCTTCACGAAGCGTGCGGAACCCGTCGCCGCCGATCTGCGAGTAGTGCACGAAGACGTCAGGACCGTCGTCCTGCTTGATGAAGCCCCAACCCTTGGCGTTGTTGAACCACTTCACCGTTCCCAGCTTCGTCGCGCTCAGCTTCTCTTCGGACATCACAGCCTCCCCCGCCCGGAAACGGATGCGTTCGAGAACAGCCCCGCGCGCGTCCGGTCCTGGGACAGAACCGCGAGATTTGAGCGTCGCGCTCGAACGGTCAAGGGCCCGCAGAGGCCGCACGTGCGCGATGTCAAGGAGAACGTGAACGTGTGATCTCAGCGGATCTTGCCGCGCTTGCGCGTGCTCGGCTCGACGCGCGGCGCGAGCTCCACCGTCACGCCGAGACGACCGAGCGCGCGCACGATCGCCGCGCGTGACGCGCCCTCGTCGAAGAGGAGGAACGGCCCGTCGGGCTGGGGATCGACGAGGTGTCTCTGGATCGACGCCGAAGCGCGCAACTCGTCCGCGAGCTCGCGTGTCGGAAGCGTCACGAGCAGCGACGCACGCTGCGCGTGGGCCCGACCGCGAGGCTGCACGCACTGGGTCGCGAGCGCGCCCACGTCCGGATGGCCGGCGCGATCGAGCGCCGCGAGCCAGCGATCGCGAACGTCGAGCGGCACGCGCGAGGGCTCGAGGCGCACCACGAGCGAGGCGTCGTCGGCCACCGCGTCCACGGTGCCGGCGAGCGCCGCGAGAAGCTCCACGGGCGTGGTCGGTGCGAAGCGGATGCGATCGGCGACGAAGCTCGGCGGCGTGGGCGCGTCGAGATCCTGCTCTTCGACGAGCGCGCGCACGCTCGCGCGCATGGAGCCGTCCGGTGCGACGTCGACGAGGCCGAGCGCAGGCAGCGACACGTCGAGCAGTCGATCGAGCGCCACCTCGAGCTCGGCGACCCACGCCGCCCCGCGCCGATGTCGTCCGCGCTCGAACGCGGTGCGCACGCCGTCGAAGCGAAGGTCCGACTCGATCGCGGCGCGCACGTGATCTCGCGACGCGAACCGACCGGGCGGAAGCGAGGCCAGCGCATCGAGGGCGCACGCGCGGAGCACCACCGTCGGGGTCTCCAGCGGAACCTCGAGCACGCGCGGCGTCTCGAGAAGCTCGTCCCAGGCATGCCCCGACCGCCACGTCGTGAGGAGCGCGCGTCCGTAGCTCGAGAGCGTGTGGCCGCGCAGGGGCGTCGCTTGCGCGAGCGTCACGAGCAGCAGCGTCTGATCGAACGACGCCGCGCCGTGCCGTGCGGCGCGCGAGATCGCGCCGCGCCCCGCGCTCCGGGACTTCGCGTCGAGGCCGCTGGCCTCGAGCCACGCGGCGAGCGCGCGAGGTGCACACGGCGTCGCGTGGGCCGCACGCTGGGGCTCGTCCTCTCGTCGCGCGGTTCCGTCGATCGCGGCTGCGCGCTTTCGCTCGAGCGTCGCGCGACGGTCGCGCCCCACACGTGCCGCCACTTCTTCCGGCATCACGAGCCGGCCTTCGCCGGAAGGCAGCACGAGCGCGTGCGAGACGAGCTGGAACGCCGCGCCGCGGCGCGGAATGCGCGCGCCGCTCCAGCGCGCGGGCTCCCTGCAGAGATCGAGGTACTCGTCGAGCGACACCTCGCCGCCGCGGGCTTCGATCGCCGAGAGCGCGAGCAGGGCCGCACGATCCTGTTCGGACAGGAGTCGGTCGAGCTCCGCGGGGGTCTCGAGCCGCAGGAGCGCGTCTTCGATCGCGAGCGGCCACGCGAGGCTCGAGCGCCTGCCGCGGAGGGTGAGCGCGATGTCCTCGCGCGTCTCGCCGTCGAGCGCCGCCAGGAGCGCCCGCGCAGCATGACGGCTCTCGGCGCGCGGAGGCGCGAGCTGCAGTCGGTACGCAGCCGGCAACGCGAGCACGTCGAGATCGCCCAGGGGCAGCGAGAGCGCGAGGCCGGCCTCGACGAGCGCGAGACCACCACCTCCGAGCTCACGACGCGGGCGCCAGCCGGGGGCGGGCACGAGCGCCTCGAGCACCTCCCGCGCGGCGGTCGAGAGCCCCTCCACGCTGCTCCGCGGCACGGTCGCGAGCGCGCGCGCCGCCTGCTCGTGCGGATCGAGCTGCTTGTGCGGATCGAGCTCCACGCGTCGCCGCGCGAGCAGGCGCCCGAGCGTCGCCTCCGGCTGGGCTGCGAGCAGGCCGCGCAAGGAGAGCGGATGGGCGCGCGTGACGCCTGCGCCTCGGCTCGTGGGCTCGACGGAGGGCATACCCGAGCACGCGTGGTAGCAAACGGTGGCCGCGATGCCCATCGAGACCTCACCGGAAGGGCCGCTCTGGTCCGCACCCTGGACCGAGGTCGAGCACGTCGTGCTCGATCTCGAGACGACGGGGACGGATCCGAGCGAGGCGCGGATCTGCGAGGTCGCATGGGAGCGGCGCGACGCGCGCGGGCACGTGATCGACGAGGGGCAGAGCCTCGTGCATGCGGGCGTGGAGGTGGGCGCGTCTCGCGAGGTCCACGGGATCGAGGACGGGATGCTCGAAGGCGCACCGCGCCTGAGCGAGCTCGGGCCTCGCCTCGAGCGAGCGCTCGAGGGCGCGATCCTCGTCGGGCACCGCATCGCGTACGACCTCTCGTTTCTCGCGGCGGCGGCCGCGCGTGGCGAGATCGCGCCGCCCCCCGAGCACGCGCTCGACACCAAGAAGCTCGCGATGCGGTGCACGCACGGGATCGCGACGTCCCTGCGCGGTCTCGCGGAGGCCTTGTCGCTCCCACGCCCGAGCCACCGCGCCGCGCCCGACGTGCGCGCGACGGCTGCGCTCTTCGATCACCTCCTCGAGGAGCTGCGTCCGAGCACCGCGCGCGATCTGTGGGTCGCGCAGTCCATCCAAGGGCGCGCCCAGATGCGCGAGGACGTGCGGGCCGTGATCGAGCGCGCGATGGAGATCGGGCGCGTCGTGAACGTGCGCTACCGCGTGCCCGGACGCGCCGCGATCGAGGACGAGCTCGAGCCGTGGGCGCTCGTGGGCCCGCACGTCGAGGGCGTGCTGGCGAAGAAGGGCCGCAAGGTCCTTCGTGGCGATCGCATCCTCCACGCCGAGCTCGGCGCGCGCGCCTTCACTCCGCCGGTGCGGTGGGCGAGCGGCCTGCCTCGCTGACGTAGACGCAGCGAAAGCCCACGTGCGCGAGGCGCTCGTTCCGCTCGGCGCGCTGGCGCGCGTCGATCCGGAAGCCGTGACAGACGTCGGGGTCGCAGAGGTGCGAGCCGCCGCGCAGGGCGACGGCTCCGTCCGTGCTCGCAGGATCGAACGGCGAGCGCGTCCAGTGCCAGACGTTGCCGACGATGTCGCGGAGACCGAGCGGGCTCGGCGCGAAGGCCTCGACGGGCGAGGTGAAGAGGTATCCGTCGCGCAGCGTGTTCGCCGCCGGGAAGGTCCCTTCCCACGTGTTCGCTCTCGCGCGACCCGCGGGATGGAGCTCGTCGCCCCACGGGTATGCGCTGCGATCGTCACGGCCGTTGCGGGCCGCGTGCTCCCACTCGAGCTCCGTCGGGATGCGGCCGCCTGCCCACGCGCAGTAGGCCTCGGCGTCCTCGAGCGCGAGCTGGGTGGCCGGGTGATCCGGTGGGGCGGGCTCGGCCTCGGGGCCGCGCGGAGTCCGAAAGCTCGCGCCGGCGACGACCTCCCAGCGCCCGCTCGCGAGGTCGAGCACGCTGCCGTCCCCCTCGCGCTCGGCGCGGGTGACGTATCGAGTCTCCTCGACGAAGCGCTCGAAACGCTCTCTCGTGACGAGCGTGCGATCGATCTCGAAGGCGCCGATGGTGCGGCGCGCGCCGTCGTGGGCGAGGTGACCAGCAGGCACCACGACGCGGCTCGGGTCGTGCGACGTGGTCGCGACGGCGGCGCTCGGGCTGGGCGCCGCGGCTCGAGCGCACGCGCCCAGGAGACACGACAGCGCCCAGCACCACGACGTGCTCTGGTACCGTCCGCTCGTGGCTCGCTCTCTCGACGTGGGCATCGTGGGTGCGGGCACCGCAGGCAGCGCCGCAGCGCTCTTTCTCGCACGGGCGGGGCATCGCGTGACGCTCTACGAGCGCGTGGAGCAGCCCGGGCCCGTCGGAGCGGGCATCCTCCTCCAGCCCACGGGCCAGGCGGTGCTCGCGCGTCTCGGTCTCCTCGGCGCGATCCTCGAGCGCGGCGCCCGCGTGGAGCGTCTGCGCTGTCGCACCGCGAGCGGACGTCAGCTCTTTCATCTCGCGTATGGCGACGTGGATCCGTCGCTCTTCGGCCTCGGCCTCCACCGCGGCGTCCTCTTCTCGACCCTCTTCGGCGCGGTGCGCGCCGATGCGCGCATCCGTGTGGAGCTCGGCGTCGAGCTCGATGCCACGGTCCGCACCGACGGTGGCGTGTTCCTCGTCGAGACGGGGGGACGCAAGCGCGGCCCGCACGAGCTGATCGTCGTCGCCGACGGTGCCGGCTCACGCCTCCGTGACGACGCGCAGATTCGTCAGCGCGTCTCGACCTACCCGTGGGGCGCGCTCTGGCACGTCGCTCCGGACCCCTCGCGCGTCTTCGATGGCGAGCTCTTCCAGGTCGTCGATGGTTGCGAGGTGATGACCGGCTTTCTCCCCACGGGCCTCGGTCCCGACGGCGATGCGCCGCTGGTGTCCGTCTTCTGGAGCCTCGCGCGGCGCTCGCTCGACGCCTTCCGTGCAGAGCCCATCGAGCGCTGGCGTGAGCGCATCGCGCGCTACGAGCCCCGTGCGGCCCCCTTCGTCGTGGACGCAGGCCGCGAACACGAGCTGCTCTTCGCGACGTATCGCGACGTGGTGCTCGATCGCTTCCACGACGATCGCCTCGTCGTGCTCGGTGACGCGGCGCACGCGACGAGCCCTCAGCTCGGGCAAGGCGCCAACCTCGCGCTCTTCGACGCGATGGTCCTGGCGGACTCGCTCGCGGCCGACGAGGCGCTCGCGGAGGCGCTCGGGCGCTACTCCCGCGAGCGCCTTCCGCACGTGCGCTTCTACCAGTGGGCGAGCCGGTGGCTCACGCCGTTCTTCCAGGGCGACTCGCGCTTGCTCGCGATCGCACGCGACGTGGGCTTCCCGATCGGTGCGGCCATCGGCCTCTTGAGGGATCCGATGATCCGCACGATGGCAGGCGTGCGCCGCGGCATCGTCCGCCGCTCCCTGCCGCTCGGGGAGCTGCGTCGCCTCGCTGCGCAGAACGCCTGAGCCGTCACGCGCCGGGGCGCGCGCGCGTCACCAGCCTCCGAGCTCCATCACGTCTTCGGCGCTCTCTTCTTCGAGCCAGCCCGAGCGCGCGAGATCGATCGCTTCGGTGAGCGGCAGCGCGACGTAGACCTCGCGCATCACGTCGGAGCGCAGGGGCACGAGACGCTCGCGCACGTCGCGGCGGCCCAGGAGCACGTTCACGCCGCGCACGAGGCCACGCACGGTCACCATCGCCGAGGGCGAGCCCTCGAGGTCGCGGATGTCGATGTCGCCCGTGTCCATCGACTCTTCGAAGTCGTCGAGCAACGCGACGAAGTCGTCGCCGGCGCGCAGCACCAGCGTGGAGTCCGAGCCGGAGCCGATCCGCTCGAGCGCGATGGCCCCGACCTCGGGCGCGAGGGCCGAGAGCCGCTCGAGCAGCGTGCTCGCCGTCACGGGCTCGCTCTCGCGGTGCACGAAGTAGCGGTCCACCTGTCGACGCGAGCGCGAGATGCTCTCGTTGCCGTCGGCGGAGTAGTGGGCATCGAGCAGCTCCATGCGGAACTGCGTCGAGCCTTCACGCTTGGCCGAGCTGCGGGCCACACGGAGCGATCGTCGCAGCTCCTCGCCCGACAGATCGGGCAAGAGCCCGACGTTGCGGAGCGCCTGGATGAACGCGAGATCCTTCTCGTGCGGGGGCGCTTCCATTCCTGCGACGCCTGCGGTGCTGGGCGGAGCGTTCGACATGCGAGAAGGCCGATCCTGCCGTGCACGCCGCGCGCATGGAAGACCGAATCCGACGACGCGATGCGTCAACCTGCGAGAATCAGGTCTTTCGCGGCGGCGGCGGCGGTGGCTTGGGGGGCACGCTCGCACCACCTCGCGGCGGGGGAGGCGGCGGGCGCGAGGACTGGATCGCCGGCATCGGCTCGACGTCCTCCGCGTCGTCCGCCTCGAGCTCTTCGTCGATCTCGTCGACGTCGTCGCTCGAGCTCTTCACGAGGCTGTCGAGCGAGCTGAGCGAGACAGGCTCGTCCGAGTCGACGATCTGCAGCGTGCCCGCCTTCGCGACCGGCTCGAGATCACCGATGTCGAGCTCGCCCGTCTCACCGCGCGGCTCGAGGTCGTCCTCGTCCAGCTCGCCGGTGGCCTCGCGGAGTGCGCTGCCGACGCCCGGCAGCGGTGGCACCAGCGGGGCCGCGCTCGCCCGACGGCGATCGGCAGCGTCGGCCTCGGCGATCGCGCGATCGATCTCGTCGACGTCATCCGCGGGCTTGCGCGCGCCGAGCTCGATCGCCTCGCCCACGTCCTCGACCTCGGCGGCGTCCGACACCTCTTCCGCATCGACGTCCGCGTCCGCGACGTCCGCTTCGGCGAGGTCGGCCTCCTCGATGTCGGAGACCTCGTCGACGTCGGCGACATCCGAGACGTCTGCGAGGTCGGCCGCCTCGGGCACGTCCGCGAGGTCTTCGTCGACGGGCTCGACCGCGAGCGTCTCACCCGCCCGATCGTCTTCGTCGTCGCTCTGCGGCGGCGCCGAAGGGGAGGCCTCGTGCGAGTCGTCGGACGCAGCGAGCAAGCTCGAGGGTGCGCCGGCATCTGGCACCGACGCGAGGTCGTCGTCGGGCACACCGTCGACGATGCTGTCGGCATCCTCGTCGACGAGCTCTCCCGTCGGCTCCGCGCTCGGGAGCTCGGCCGCGGACAGTTCGCCACCGGACGGCGGCGCGGTGGCCAGATCATCGGAGGCCAGCTCGGTCGCGGCGCCGAGCGCGTCGGCGACGGGCGCCTCGTCGACGGCGGCGTCGGCGTCGAGCAGCGCGTCGTCCGCGTCCAGGACGTCGTCCGGCGCCTCGGCCGAGACCTCGACGGGCGGAGCGTCGTCGCCGTCGTCGCTTCGCAAGATGCCCGAGCCGCCTTGCTTGAGCCGCGCGATCGCATCGAGCCCTTCGGCGTCCTCGGGCGCGAGCTTCTTCACTCGCTCCCACGCCTCGAGCGCCTCCCAGCGGTTCTTGAGGTTGCGTTCCCAGGTCTGAGCGACCTCGCGTCGGAGCGCGAGCTGCGTGGCGGGCTCCTTCAGGGCGCGGAGGTCGTTCTCGAGCGCCATGAGGAGGTCGTCGAACTTGCGAGCGCGCCGCAGCGTCGCGCGGAGCTGCACGCGAACGTCCGCATCGCTCGGCGACAGCTGTCGCAGGCGCACCCAGCACTCGGCCGCCTGATCGGCCTTGCCCTCGCGCTCGAGCACACGCGCGCGACGGCGCAGGAGGATCGACGCGGTCTTGCCGTCGAGCGCCTCCTCGACGAGCTTGCCGAGCTGCTGCGAGAGCGCAGAGAGCTTGCGACGCTCCGCCGCCAGCGCCTCGAGGGCATCGAGCGCGGTCTCGTCGAAGGGCGCGAGCGTGACGGCGCGGAGCAGGGCGCCATAGGCCCCCTCGTCGTCGCGCGGCGGCTTGCGCAAGAGCGAGGAGGCCCGAACCAAGATCGCCGCTGCGCCCCGAGGGTCGGCCTCCATGTCCTCGGCGAGCGCGCCGTACACGTCCACGAGCGCGCGCTCGAGCTCGGCGCCGACCTCGAGCGCGCGTGCCTCGACGGTCTCGAAGAGTCCCGGCGAACGAACGGCGAGCGCGACGGCGAGCGCCAGGTACGTCACCGCGCGCTCTCGGTCGCCGAGGTGCATCTCCGCGATGCGCGCGGACGAGACGAGCTCGGCCACACGTGCCTCGTCGTTCGGCGCGTCCTTCTTGCGGCGGTCGTAGACGACGAGCAGCTCCTCGGCGCGTCCGAGGCGCGGGCCGAGCTCCTCGAGCGACGAGAGCACCCGCGCATCGAAGGGCGCGAGGGACGCGGCGCGCAGGAGGCGCTCGAACGCGTTGACCTGCTCGTTGGGGTCGCGCCGCAGGATGTCCGCCTGCCGAACGAGCAGCTCGACCTTGCGCTCCTTGGCCTCCGCCTTGCGGAGCAGCGTGTCGTAGACCTGCTGCAAGCGCGGGAACTGGCGCGACGCGAGCGCGAGCCGATCCGCCTCGTCGAGCACGCGCGTGTCCGAGAGATCGAGCGCCAGCGCCTTGAGCACGAGCTCGAGGGCCCGCGCCACGTCGGCGCCGATGCGCTCCGCCGCGGAGGCCGCGTCGAGCCAGCGCCGCTTCTGGACGAGCGGGTCGTCCGCCTCCCCCGCGAGGTCCGAGAAGAACGACACGATCGCGTCGCCCGCGCCCGCCTGTGCGGCGAAGGCGAGGTAGTCGTTCTGGGCGTCCTCGTCCCCGTCGCGCACGCGCGACTCGAGGCGCGTGCGCGCGCCTTCGAAGTCCTGAAGGTGCTGGAACGAGAGCGCGGCGGCGCGGCGCACGAGCGCGCTCACCTGCGCGGGATCGCCCTCGAGCTCCGCGAGCGCATCGAGCGCCGTGACGAGCTCGCGCACGCGGCCCTGGGACTCGAGCACTGGCAAGAGCAGGCGCAGCGGCTCCTCTTCGAACGGGCTCGCTTCGTGCCACTGCGTGAGCGCTGCGATGGCCCGCGGCGCGTCGGCCAGCTCGTGCAGGTAGAGCTTGCCGAGGCGCTCGGCGATGGGCGCGCGGAGCGTCGGATCGTCGACGACCGCGAGGGTGCGCTCGAGCGTGTCGGCCAGGAGCTGCGTGTCGCCCGCTTCTTCGGCGAGGTCTCCGAGGCGTCCGAGCGAAGGAAGGTGCGTCGGGTCGAGCTCGCGCACGACGTGCGAGAGGACCTCGATCGCCGCGTCGCGTCGCCCGAGCGCGTCGGCCAGGAGGTCCGCGCGGCGCGTGAGGCGGTCTCGTCGCTCGACGCCGCTCTCGGCCACGTCGGCGATGCGCACGAGCAGGCGCTCGGCCTCCTCGAAGTCTCCGCGGTGCTCTGCGCGCTGCTCGAGGAAGAGGAGCGCCTCGCGGTCCTCGCCGGCCTCGAGCACCTTCTGGTAGGCCTCGGCCGCTCCATCGTCGTTCTGCACGCGCTCGGCGAGCACGCGTGCGATGCGGCGGTAGAGCGCCGCGCGCCGCGCCGGCTCGTCCTCGACGTGTGCGCGCTCGTTGAGCAGCGTGACGATGTCGCGGTAGCGCTCGGTGCGCTCGTAGACGCTCGTCAACGCGTCGATGACACGCTCGTCCTTCGGGTCGAGATCGAAGGCCCGGTGGTAGACCTCGGCCGCGCGCGCGAGATCGCCGAGCGAGTGCTCCGCGACCTCTCCCATGCGGACGAGCACCTCGATGCGACCACGTCCCTGCTCGAGATCGGCGCGGTACGAGAGGGTGCGCATGAGGCGCTCCCAGTCGCCGATCCGTCGGTCGAGCACCTCGAGGCGATCGAGCGCCTCGGTGTCGTTCGTCGCGTCGTCGAGCACGCGGGTCCACGCCTCGACGGCCTCGCCCCAGCGCGCATCGAGCGGGGCGCTCGGGTCCTCGTCCGCGCGCTGGTGTGCGAGGCGATCGAGCGTCCGCGCGAGCGAGCGGTGCGCCTCGGCGCGCTCGGGCCCGATCGGGGCGAGACGTGCGCGCTCTCGCATCGGCGCGATGGCCTGCGGCAGCGCGTTGGCCGCGAGCAGGCCCGTGATCCAGCCGTCGCGCGCCTCGGCGTCGTGCGGCGAGACGTCGAGGGCGGCGCGCCACGCGAGCGCGGCCTCGGCCTGATCGTTCCGCTTCTCGCCGTGGATGCGCGCCAGGCGCTTGTAGGCCTCGAGCTTCGCCGCGTCGTCGGTCGCGGCCACCGCGTCACGCTCCACGGCTTGCGCGAGGTCGTCCCACTTCTCGAGCTGCTCGAGCAGGCGCGCGAGCGCACCGCGAGCCTCGCGATCCGCGACGTCCAGCGTGACGACCTGCTTCCACGCCTGCACGGCGCCGTCGGCGTCGTTGAGGCGTCGCTCGCAGATCTGCGCGACCTCGCGGAAGCGCTGCTTCCGTGCGTCCACGGAGAGACCCGGCACGCGGCCCGCCGCGTAGAGGAGAGCGCGGAGCTCGTTCCACTCGCCGCGTCGGCGATGACGGTCCTCGAGGAACGCCGTCGCCTCGGGGTCTGCAGCGTCGGCCGCGAGGATGTCGCGCGCGAGCTGCGCGGCGGTGTCCTCGTCTCCGCGCTGGAGCGCGCCTTCCATCGACGCGCGCAGGTGGCCCACGCGCATCGGCACGGGCAGCGCCGAGCCTGCGCGCGAGAGCAGCGCGGTCGCGTCCTGCTCGCGCCCGATGCGGCGGTAGAGATCCACGAGCTGCTCGATGGTCTCGGCGTCGCCTTCTTCGGCGACCCACTCGAGGCACGCGATGGCGTAGTCGACCTGGCCGGCGTCGAGGTAGGCGCGCGCGAGTCGTTTGCGTCGCTGCTTCGCGAGCGGGCTCTCGGGCGCGCGTGCGAGGAACGCGACCCAGCGCGCCGGCAGGAGCTCGATGTGCCCCACGCGCTCGGCGATGCGCTCGAGCAAGGTGAGCGCGCCGTCGTGGTCGGGCGTGGTGTCGAGCGCGCGCTCGAGCAGCGGCACCGCCTCCGTGGGCGGCAGCTTCTGCGCGAGCTGGAAGAGCACGTCGGTCGCGCGGCGCCGATCCGACTCGGCGATCTGCGCATCGGGCTGACGCTCCGCGCGCTGGAGGTACAGCGTCGCGAGGTCCTCGAGGAGCTCGTTGTTCGCGGGCGCGTGCGTGAGCGCGCGCTTGAGCGCGACGACGGCACCCTCGGGATCGCCCAGGGTCTCGGCCCGCAGATGCGCCAGCTCGCGCAGGAGCGCCACCTTGCGCTCGTCCTCGGGCTCGGCCTTCGCTTCGAGCTCGAGGAGCGCGGCGACGGCCTTCTGGTTGCCGGCCTGCCGGTAGATCTCGCGCGCGGCATAGATCGCGGGCACGAGGGTCGCGTCGAGCTCGAAGGCCTTGCGGTAGTGGACGATCGCGCGGTCGGCCCGATGGAACGTGTGCTCCCAGAGCTCGCCGAGGCGCTGGTGGATCTGCGCGATGGCGCGTGGATCGCCGCCCGCCGCCGAGAGCCCCTCCGCGCGACGCTCGTAGATGGTCGCCAGGCGCTGCGCGTCACCGGCCTGCTCGTAGATGGCGAGCAGGCGCGCGAACGCGTCGTCGTGCGCGGGATGTCGCTCGAGCGCACGCTCGTAGAGGCTCGCCCCTCGCGCCGCGTCCCCGAGCGCGCCCCACGCGAGCTCGGCCGCGTCGAAGAACGACTGGCCTGCCGCCGCGTGATCTCTCGAGCGACCCGCGAAGCCCTCGAGCAGGTTCACGAGCGACGCGTAGTCACCGATGCGCTGGTAGTGCGCGCGCAGTGCGGCGTACGCCGCCCCGTCGTCGGGGTTGCGGCGCAATCGCGCGATCAGCTCGTCTGCGGTGGGGTCCATGGCGAGGCAGACAGTCGATGGGGCTCGGAGGGTAGGGGAAGCCAGATCGTCGCGAAAGAGGGGGGCACGCTAACACGACGCCCCTCGACGACCGCGCGAAAATGGCAGCGACCGGCGGCCGGTTGGCTCCCTGCGCTCGGCGTGAGCGGTCGCTCGCGGCACGCGGCCGCGCGGGCGGGCCGGCGCTAACGTCGCTCGTGTGAGCCCCATCGATTCCTCGACCCACGATCCCATCGCGCTCTTCCTCGCGGAGCGGGACCGCGCACGCGCGGCCGGCGAGCCGTGGGAGGCCGCAGCCGCGGCGCTCGCCACGCTCGACGCGCACGGCGCGCCCACCGTGCGCTTCGTGCTCGTGAAGCACGCGGACGCGCGCGGCCTTCGCTTCTTCACGAACCACGAGAGCGACAAGGGCCAGCACCTCGCCCGCGACCCTCGTGCGTCCGTCGCGCTCCACTTCGTCACGACGAACGTGCAGCTGCGCTTCGAGGGGCGCGTCACGCGGCTCTCGGACGCCGAGAGCGACGCGTACTTCGCGGAGCGTCCGCGCATCAGCCAGCTCGGCGCGTGGGCCTCCCACCAGAGCCGCCCGCTCACCGCGCGCGCCGAGCTCGAGGCGCGCCTGCACGAGGCCGAGAAGCGCTTCGAGGGCGGCCCCGTCGCCCGCCCACCGCACTGGGGCGGCTACGCCCTCGAGGTCGCTCGCGCGGAGCACTGGGTCGAAGGCGCCTACCGCCTGCACGACCGCATGCGCTTCGATCGCACCGACCACGGCTGGACCCTCACCCGCCTGAACCCCTGAAGGGTCTGGGTCACCGCGGCGCCAATCGCACGAGGACGGCGGTCGCGTCGTCTCGCGGAACGAGCTGGCGCCACCCGTCGAGTGACTCCACGTCGAGGAGCGCGCGCTCGCCGACCGCGTCGAGCAGGCCATCCGATGCGAGGATCACGCGGTGCGCGCCGCTGCACGCGAAGAGGTGCGCGCGCGTCAGCCCCGAGCCGAGGCGCTTGCGCGACTGGCCGTCGGTCAGCTCCACCACGTCCCCTGGGCCCAGGATCGCCCACGCCCGTGAGTCGCCGACGCTCACCTCGCACGGCGAGCAGGCCGTCTCGGCTGCGCTCGCACGCGAGGGCGACGAGCGTCGTCTCTCCGCCCTCTCGCAGGAGCGCTGCGTCGAGCTCGCTCAGCCGCGAGGGCGCGGGCGCGATCCCGCGGGCCACTTCGACCGCGCGCTCGGCCGCAGGTCTCGCGTTCGCAAGACCGCCCGCGCCATCGGCCAGCGCGACGACGACGGTGGTGCCGAGATCGTGGACACCAACGCGGTCGTGGTCGGTGCGCGCAGGCTTGCGGAAGACCTCGATCTCGAGGCCACAGCGGCAGACGGTCTCGAGGCATGCACGCACGCGAGGCCAGACGCCCGCGGGCCGCGCGGGGATTCCGAGCGGAACGGCCCGGTCACACGCGAGGCGAGGCCGCGCGCCGTGTCTGGTTGCATCCGCGCGCGCTCCCGACGACCCTCCGCGCGCCATGACCGAGAAGTCCTCCGCCGCCGACCCCAACACTCGCACTCCGGGAGGGGCCACGCCGTCCTCTTCCACCGCCGGGCACTCGACCTGGGGCGGTCGCTTCGACGAGCAGCTCGACGCCGTCGCCGCGCGCGTGAACGCGAGCGTCGACGTCGACAAGCGCCTCGGCGAGGACGACGTGCGCGGCTCGATCGCGCACGTCCGCATGCTCGCCAAGACCGGCATCGTCTCCATCGACGACGCGCAGAAGATCGAGGCGGGCCTGCGCCGCATCGGCGACGAGATCGCGGCGGGTGAGATGGAGTGGAAGGACGCCCTCGAGGACGTCCACATGAACATCGAGACGCTGCTCACGCAGCGCATCGGCGAGCCCGGTGGGCGCCTGCACACCGCGCGCTCGCGCAACGATCAGGTCTCGACCGACATGCGCCTCTGGACGCGCAGCGCCCTCGAGCGCGTGCGCGCCAAGACCGAGGCCCTCATGTCGGTGCTGCTCGTGCGCGCCGAGCAGACCGTGGACGTCGTGATGCCCGGCTACACGCACCTCCAGCGCGCGCAGCCCGTGCGCCTCGCGCATCACCTCCTCGCATGGTGCGAGATGCTCGAGCGCGACCGTGGTCGCTACGTCGATGCCCACGTGCGCCTGAACGAGTCGCCCCTCGGCGCTGCGGCGCTCGCCGGCACGACCTTCCCGATCGATCGCGAGATGACTGCGAACGAGCTGGGGTTCCTGCGCCCGATGCGCAACTCGCTCGACGCCTCGGCCGACCGCGACTTCCTCCTCGAGGCGCTCTCGGCGCTCTCGATCCAGGCCGTTCACCTCTCGCGCATCGGTGAGGAGCTCGTGCTCTGGAGCACGCAGGAATTCGGCTTCGTCGAGATGACCGACAAGTTCACGACGGGCTCCTCGATCATGCCGCAGAAGAAGAACCCCGACATGGCCGAGCTCGTACGCGGCAAGGCCGGTCGCGTGATCGGCGACCTCGTGTCGTTGCTCGTCCTCATGAAGGGCCTGCCCCTCGCCTACAACCGCGACATGCAGGAGGACAAGCGGCCCGCGTTCGATGCGTTCGACACGATCGAGGACTGCCTCGACGTGCTCGCGGGCGCGATCGCCACCGCGAAGTTCCACGGCGACAGGATGCGCCGCGCCCTGCGCGAGGGCTTCGTCGAGGCGACCGAGATCGCCGACTGGCTCGCCGCGCACGGGCTGCCCTTCCGCGAGGCCCACCACGTCGCCGGCCGCCTCGTGCGGCGCTGCGTGGCCGCGGGCAAGACCCTCCCTGAGCTGACGCTCGCCGAGCTTCGTGAGGAGCACGACGGCTTCGACGAGAGCATCTTCCGTGCGATGGAGCCCGAGGTCGCGATCGAGCGCCGCGACGTGATCGGTGGGCCCGCGAAGAACCGCGTGCTCGCTGCGATCACGGCGCTCGAGGGCCGCCTCCGCAGCCACGGCGTCGATCCGCGCGGCCTCGCCGCCGAGCGCGGAGCTCGCTGATGGACCGCGGCTCCCGCACGGACGTCCCGCCCAGCGCGTGGATCACCGAGCGCGACGGCGCGCTCCACGCCGACGCTTGCTCGTTCGAGGCGCTCGCGGCCCGGCACGGCACGCCCCTCCACGTCGTCTCGGGGCGCGCGATCCGCGAGGCCTTCGGGGCGATCGACGCGGCGCTCGAGGGCCTGCCGCACCTCGTCTGCTACGCGATGAAGGCCAATGGCAACCCGGCGATCCTCCGGCTGCTCGCGGGCCTCGGCGCAGGCATCGACGCCGTCAGCGGCGGTGAGGTGTTCTGGGCTCGCCGCGCCGGTGTCCCCGCGGATCGCATCGTCATGAGCGGCGTCGGCAAGACCGACGACGAGCTCGTGCTCGCGATGGACGAGGGCATCCGCTCGATCCACGTCGAGAGCGCATCGGAGCTCGAGGTGATCGAGGTGCTCGCGACCGAGCGTGCGCGCGTCCGAGAGCGACCGCGCGTGCGCGTGGGACTGCGCATCAACCCCGACGTCGATCCCAAGACGCACCCCTACATCGCGACCGGCATCCACGGCACCAAGTTCGGGCTCGAGCTCGACGTCGCGCGCAGCCTCGCGGAGCGCATCGCCGCGAGCCCGCACCTGAGCCTCGAGGCCGTGACCTCGCACATCGGCTCGCAGCTCGGGGATCTCGGCGCGCTCACCGAGAGCGTCGACATCACCGCGCGCTTCTTCGCGTGGTGTCGTGAGCGCGGCCTCTCGCCGCGCATGCTGGACGTGGGCGGGGGCTGGCCCATCGCGTACGGCGACGAAGACGCGCCGTATCCGGCGTACGGCGCGATCGGCGACGCGATCCGCGAGGGGCTCGCTCGCGCGCAGCTCTTGTCGGGCGGGCGGCTCGCGGACGACGTGGTCCTCACGATCGAGCCGGGCCGTGCGCTCGTCGGAGACGCGGCCGCGCTCCTCACGCGCGTCCTTCACGTGAAGGCGCAGGGCGACAAGCGCTTCGTCGTCTGCGACGCAGCGATGACCGAGCTCATCCGACCTGCGCTCTACGGCGCGTACCACGCGATCGTCCCCGTGCGCGGGCCGTCGCGCGCGCCGGTCGGTGCCGCCGAGATCGTCGGACCGGTCTGCGAGAGTGGCGACTTCTTCGCCGAGGGGCGCCCGCTGGCCGACGTCCAGCGCGGCGAGCTCCTCCTCGTTCGGGGCACGGGCGCGTACGGCGCGGCGATGTCGAGCGAGTACAACGCCAGGCCCCGCGCGGCCGAGGTCCTGGTCGAAGGCAGCGAGCACACGGTGATCCGGCGCCGCGGCACCTGGGCCGAGCTCCACCACGCCGAGGAGTGACGGGAGCCATCCTCTCCGATCGTGCGGCCGCGGCGCCTCTCCACTACGCTGACTGCATGCGCAGCGCGCTCGTCGTCACGTCCGCCCTCTCGCTCACCTTCGTCGCGTCGCCCGCCGCGGCGCAGATCTTCCAGCCCGGCTCGCAGCCCGTCGGCTCGGGGCACGCGGATGCGCTGACCGTGCCCATCCAGACCTCCGGTGGGTGTGCGCGCTGTCACTCGATGTACGCCGCGGACGGCGATTACGAGCCGTTCGATTCGTGGCGCGGCTCGATGATGGCGAACGCGGGGCGCGACATGGTCGCCCGCGCCGCGCTCGCGATCGCGGAAGAGGACGTGCCCGGCGCCGCCGATTTCTGCGTGCGCTGTCACTCCCCGTTCACCTGGTACAACGGCGGCTCGACGCGCCCCGAGTACGACTCTGTCTCCGGTGTCGCGCGGTTCCAGCCCGACGACGCGAGCGCGCTCTCGTCGGCGCTGGACGGCGTCGTGTGCATGAGCTGTCACCGGGCCGAAGACCCCGGCGACGATCAGATCCACAACACGCAGCTCGTCCTCCACGACGGCCAGCTGCGCTACGGCCCCTACGACTACACCGACGGCACCGATCCTCGTCACGAGACGGCCGTCTCGACGTTCCTGCCCCAGAGCCGTTTCTGTGGTCAGTGCCACGACATCCACAACCCGCTCCTGGCGGGCAACGTGGTCGACGACACGGGCCGCGCGAGCCCGACGGGGCGTCCCTTCGCGATCGAGCGCACGTACACCGAGTGGGCGTACAGCCGCTTCGCCGAGCCCGGCCCCGATCAGCGCACCTGCCAGGACTGCCACATGCCCGAGGTCGAGACGCCGGTGCTCGCCGCCGGTGAGCTCGACGTGCTCCGCCCCGAGATGAACCGACACGATCTCGCCGGTGGCAGCGTGTGGCAGCCGCTCGCGATCCTCGACGCGCTGCCGGGCACGTTCTCCGCGGACCTCGCGAGCGAGTACACCGCGTCCTCGGAGCGTGCGCGCCGCATGCTCGAGAGCGCCGCGCGCCTCGAGGTGATGGCGAGCTCCCTCAGCGGCGCGAGCGCGACGGCCACGGTTCGCGTGACGAACCTGACGGGCCACAAGCTCCCGACGGGCTACCCCGAAGGCCGCCGCATGTGGCTCGAGGTCGAGGTGCTCGACGGCAGTGACCGCGTGATCGCGTCGAGCGCGCGCTACGACGACGACACCGACACGCTCACCGAGGACGCGCAGGCGCGCATCTACGACGTGAAGCTCGGCGAGCGACAGCCCGACGGCATGGTGGTCTCGAGCTTCCACTTCGTCCTCAACGACACGCTGATGCACGACACGCGCATCCCGCCGGAAGGCTTCGATGCGCCCGCCGAGACCGACTCGCACCCGCTCGGCCGCGACTACGCAAACGGCGACGGAACGTTCCGGCACTTCGACGAGCCGAGCTACACGTTCGCCGGCCTCTGCGGCACGGGGACCCTTCGCCTGCGCGCTCGCCTCCGCTACCAATCGAACAGCCGCGAGTACATGGAGTTCCTGCGCGACAACGCCCCCGACAGCGCGCTGCCGGAGCTCGCGGGCCGCAGCTGGGGCGACGTCGCGTACGACGCCTGGCGCACGCATGGCGGCGATCGGCCGATCGACATGGAGAGCGTCGAGGTGGATCTCGGCGCTTCGCCCGGGCCGTGCCCGGAGCCCGACGCCGCGGTCTTCGTCGATGCCGGCGCGTCGAGCGACGACGCGGGCGCCGCCACGGAGGACGCGAGCGCTCCGGATGCGGCGCGTGGCCCCGACGCCGGCGCCGGTGGCGGCGGGGGTGGCTGCGGGTGTCGCGCGGCCGAGCCTCGCGGCGGCGCCGCGGCGCTCTCGCTCCTGGCGGGCCTCGCGCTCGTCCTCGCGCGTCGTCGTGCGCGCGTCACGCGTGCGTGAGGGCCCACGTCACGACGCGCGTGATCCGCGACGAGGCGGTCGCGCTCACCGCGCGACGCCGCGTCAGGCCATGCGGCTGACGAAGCGGTCGAAGAGGTAGGCCGCGTCGTGCGGGCCGGCGCTCGCCTCGGGGTGGTACTGCACCGAGAAGGCGCCGCTCGCCTCGTGCTCGATGCCCATGCACGTCCCGTCGTTGAGGTGCTGGTGCGTCATCACGCACTTGCCGCCCCCGACCGCCGAAGACGACAGGCTCGGGACGTCGACCGCGAAGCCGTGGTTCTGCGTCGTGATCTCGATGCGGCCCGTCTTGAGATCCTTGACCGGATGGTTCAGGCCGCGATGCCCGAACTTCATCTTGTAGGTGGTGCCACCGAGCGCGAGGGCGAGCATCTGGTGGCCCAGGCAGATGCCGAAGATGGGCTTCTTGCCGACGAGGCCGCGGATCGTCTCGATGCCGTGGGTCACCGCGGCCGGATCGCCGGGCCCGTTCGAGAGGAACACGCCATCCGGGCTCTCGGCGAGCACGTCCGCGGCGGTCGCGGTGCTGGGCAGCACGGTCACGCGGCAGCCGCGATCCACGAGGTGCCGCAGGATGTTCTGCTTCACGCCGTAGTCGATCGCGACGACGTGGTGCTTGGCCGGCTTCGGTTCCTTGCCCCAGAGGCCCTGGCTCCACGTGTACGGCGTCTTCGTCGAGACGAGGCCCGTGAGGTCCTGGCCGTTCATGGACGGCGCCTTCGCGGCCTTGTCGCGCAGCACCTCGACCGGCTCGGTGCCGACCGCGGCCATCTGCGCGCCGTGGTCGCGGAGGTGCCGCGTGAGCTCGCGCGTGTCGAGGCCCGCGATGCTCACGATGCCGTGCGCCTTCAGGTACGCGTCGAGCGAGCGGTTCGCGCGCCAGTTGCTCACGATCGAGCTGAGCTCGTGCATCACGAAGCCGGCGAGGTGGGGGCGTGCGGCCTCCTCGTCCTCGTCGTTGGTGCCCGTGTTGCCGATCTGCGGCGCGGTCATCACGACGATCTGCCCGCAGTACGAGGGATCCGTGAGGACCTCCTGGTAGCCGGTCATGCCCGTCGTGAAGACGGCCTCGCCGATCGTCGTGCCCGCGGCGCCCACGGCGACGCCCTCGAACACGGTGCCGTCGGCCAGGACGAGGTGTGCCTTCTGACGTTGCGTCATCGTTTTCCTATCGTGTGAAGACGAGCTCGCCGTCGACGATCGTGTGCGTGCACGCGCCGACGAGCTCCTTGCCGAGCCACGGGGAGTTGAGCTGCTTGCTGCGGATCGTCTCGCGCGAGACGGTCCAGCGCAGGGAGGGATCGAGGATCGCGATGTCCGCGCGCTCGCCGACCTTGAGCGAGCCACCCGGCAGGCGGCCGACCCGCGCGGGCGCAGTGCTCATCACCTCGACGAAGCGCAGAGGGCTGAGCACGCCGTCGCGCACGAGGCCGAGCAGGAGCGGGATCGTCGTCTCGAGGCCGATCATCCCGGGCGAAGCGGCCGAGAGCTCGCAGTCCTTCTCGAGCGAGCTGTGGGGGGCATGGTCCGTCGCGATGCAGTCGATCGTTCCGTCGCGCAGCGCCTGACGCATCGCCTCGATGTCCTCGTCCTCGCGCAGCGGTGGCGTGACCTTGCAGAAGGTCCGATAGCCGATGAGCTCGCGGTCCGAGAGGAGCAGGTGGTGCGGCGTGACCTCGGCCGTCACGGAGAGGCCGCGGGACTTGGCCTCACGCACCAGGCGCGCGGCGCCGAGCGTGGAGATGTGCGCGACGTGGTAGCGCGCACCGATGCGCTCGTTGAGGATGATGTCGCGCGCGACGATCACGTCCTCGCCCTCACGTGGCCAGCCGCGCAGGCCGAGCGAGGTGGAGACCGCCCCTTCGTGCATCTGCGCGCCCGCGGTGAGGTGGTGGTCCTCGCAGTGCTGCGAGACGAGCAGGTCGAACGTCCTGGCGTACTCGAGCGCGCGGCGCATGACGGCCGCGTTCATCACGCACACGCCGTCGTCGCTCACGCCGATCGCGCCCGCGTCGCGCATGTCGGCCATCTCGGTGAGCGTCTCGCCCTTGCTGCCGATCGTGATCGCGCCGAAGGGATGCAGGCGCGGCCCACCCGCCTCCTTGGCGCGCGCTCGCATCTGCTCGGTGATCGCGCGGTTGTCGTTCACCGGCCGCGTGTTCGGCATGGGACACACGGCCGCGTAGCCACCTGCGGCTGCGGCGCGGAGGCCCGAGGCGATGTCTTCCTTGTACTCCTGCCCCGGCTCGCGGAAGTGGACGTGCAGATCGATGAAGCCCGGCACGACCCAACGACCCGTCGCGTCGAGGCGGCGGACCGCGTCGCTCGTCGGGTATCGATCGCCCGCGCCGCGGCCGACGTCCGCGATGCGGCCGCCCTCGATGACGACGTCGGCCTCTTCGTCGAGGCCGCGGGAGGGATCGAGGACTCGGCCCTTCTCGAGGATCAACATCGCGGCGCGTGGGTAACGGAGCGAGCGCGGTGCGTCAAGCGTGTCCCGCTCCGCCGCGCGGGTGTCACGGGACCCTCGCGACTGGGCGCAGGGCCTCTCGAGCGCCTCGGCAGCAGTCGAGCCCGCGACGGATCCACCGTCGCGGGCTCGCGCCCGAAGACCCTCGTGCACGGCCGCGCGCTGCGCGCCGCCCGAGCGATCAGCCCACTTCGCTGAGCGTGTCGTCGTCCATCATCGCGTCGCCCGCGTCGGGCGCATCGATGAGGCCAACCGACGACTTGTCGGGGACGCGCTTTGCGGACACGCGACCCTCGCGGATGTCGCCCGCCTTGGTCTTCATCGCCTGCACCTTGCGGCAGAGCGAGGCGAAGTCCTTGCTGCGCACGGCCATCGACGGGGTCCCTCCGCGCAGGAGCGTCGTGAGGATGAAGTCGAGGACCTGGATTTCGCCTTCGGAGAACGAGTTCGAGATACGCATGGAGAGCGATCTAACAGAGCGCCACGCGCACGACAACGGATGACGTGCGATGTGTGGTCACGGATTGTAATGTCACGGGCAAGATCGCCGCTCAACGCTCCGTGATCACTCGCAGATCACGCGCACACCGCAGCCGCCGACGACGCGATGAGCGCATCACTTCTGCGGCGGATCCGCGACCCCGCGCAGATCGCGTGGCCCTCGGCGGATCGCGATCGCGCACGATCGAAACCGTGCCAACGCGGTCCGCGCGTCCACCGCGACGGCGCGTGTAGAGTGCGGGCGTGTCTCGCGGCCTCTTCGTCACCGTCGCGCTCCTCGCCGTGGCGCTCTCGATCGTCGCCACGCTCGGCATCGTCTTCACGCGCATCGCGAGCCTCGAGGCCCACGAGCTCGATGCGCGCGGCGACGTCGTCTCGCTCGACTCCGTGATCGGACAGGAGCACGGGGTCGTGCTCGTCGAGGCCGATCTCGAGCGCGGTGAGGACGCCGTCTTCGAGCTCTGCTCGGGCGATGCGATGGGCGAGGCGTGGGGCGAGGCCGCGCACGTCGAGCTGCGTGTCGGCACCGAGGTCGCGATGGAGAGCGTGCTCGACGCGGTCGCACGCGCGCGTGCACGCACGAACGCGACGGGCGCGTGCCTCGAGGTCGGTCGTGGAACCCTCGAGGTCGGCGGTCACTACGTGGTCGTCCTGCGCGCGAGCGGGCCGCTGCCGAGCACGCGCGTGCGTGGCCGCATCCTCGCGCGGCGTCCCCTGGGCCCCGTCGAGCGCAACGGCGTGCTCGCAGTGCTCGGGCTCGCGCTCCTGCTCGTCGTCGTGCTCGCGATGCGCTCGCCGCAGCGCACTCCCGCTCGGGGCGGGCCGCGGTGGCTGCGAGCGATCCGCGCGCGCGCGCGTCGCATCGCTCGCACGCGCCCGCTCGCGAGCTCGCTCGGCCTCGTCGCGCTGGGCACGCTCCTCGTGGTGCTCGCGGGCATCGCGACACCGTTCGTCCTACCGGGCGGCTCGGCGTACGGCCTCGTCGCGGGCCTCTCGCTCGCGCTCGTGGAGTGCCTGCTCGCGTGGGCGCTCCTCGGAGGCACGACGACGCGGCTCAAGCTGGTGCGACCGAGCGCGCTGTGGATGACCGTCGTGTTCTTCCTCGCGGCGCCGCTCGTGGGCTTCTTCATGCGCGGCTTCGCGATGTGGGCCCTCTCGCACGTCGAGGCCACGGGCGAGGCGCCGATCGAGGCGTTCGTCTCGTGGCCGAGCGGCTTGCTCTCCTTCGGCGCGCTCGCCGTGATCGCGCCGATCGCCGAAGAGGTCTTCTTCCGCGGCTTCGTGTTCGGTGCGATCGACGACGAGCGCTGGGGCGCGCGGCGAGCGCTCGCGTTCTTGTTCGCGTGGGGCCTCTTCGCCGTCGCGCACCTCCAGCAGGCGTGGGGCAACTGGGGAGGCTTGCTCGCCGTGACCGCCGCCGGCTTCGTGTTCACGCTGCTCCGCATGCTCTCGGGCTCGACGCTCGTGCCCGCGCTGGCGCACCTCGTCTACAACGCGCTCCTCTCCATCTCGGCGCTCACCTCGGTGGCCGTCCTCTTCTCGATGTGACGCATGGTCCCGATGCTCCCGGCCTGGGCCCACCAGTGGCTCGAGATCACCAAGCTCCTCTCGGTGGCGGCGCTGTTCTCCGGCACGCTCGGCGCGTTCCTGCCGGAGTCCCTCGCGGACCGGCAGCGCGCGGCGTACTGGCTCGCGGGACCCGGCTTTGGCGCGACGTGGATCGCCGGCTTCGTGCTCGCGTGGGCGCGCAGCGTCTCGACGCTCTCGTGGTGGATCGTGCTCTCGATGGCGCTGTCGATCGTCTCGATCAACGCCGTGCTCTACGCCACCGCGAAGGACGGACGACGAAGCGGGACCACCGCGCTCGTCGCGATCGTCCCGCTCGTGCTCTGCGTGATCCTGATGGTGCTCCGCCCCTGAGGGCGGGTCGTCAGACGCGGTCGGCCGCCGTGGTGCGCACGACCTCGTCCACCGTCGTGACGCCGGCGCGGATCTTGGCGAGGCCGGCCATGCGGAGGGTCATGACGCCGCCCCGGATCATCTCCTGCTTGAGCTCGGCGGCCGTGCAGCCCTGGATGACGAGCTCCTTGAGCCGATCGGTGACCTCGTAGAGCGCGACGCGGCCGCGGTAGCCGGTGCCGTTGCACTCCTTGCAGCCCGCGCCCTTCATCACGCGCAAGGTCGGCAGCTCCTTCGCGTCGAAGCCGGCGGAGAGCAGCACCTCTTCTTCGAGACGCGTCTCCTGCTTGCAGTGCTCGCAGATCTTGCGGGCGAGGCGCTGCGCCAGGACGAGGTTGACCGACGCGGTCACGAGGAACGGCTCGACGCCCATGTTGAGCAGGCGCGAGACGGTGCTCGGCGCGTCGTTCGTGTGGAGCGTCGAGAGGACGAGGTGGCCGGTGAGCGCGGCCTTGACCGCGATCTCGGCCGTCTCGAAGTCGCGGATCTCACCGACCATGATGATGTCGGGGTCCTGGCGCAGGAACGAGCGCAGCGCGGCCGCGAAGTTCAGGCCGATGTCGTCGTGCATCTGGCACTGGTTGATGCCCATCAGGTTGTACTCGACGGGATCTTCGGCGGTGGAGACGTTCGTGTCGGGCTGGTTCAGCTCCGAGAGCGCCGAGTAGAGCGTCGTCGTCTTGCCGGAGCCCGTGGGGCCCGTGACGAGCACCATGCCGTAGGGCTGGTTGATGGCCCACTTGAAGTCGTCGAGCGGCTTCTGGTCGAAGCCCAGCTTCGTCATGTCGAGCTGGAGGTTCGACTTGTCGAGAAGACGCATGACGATCTTCTCGCCCCAGAGCGTCGGCAGGGTGGAGACGCGGTAGTCCATCTCCTTGCCCTTGCCGAGCTTGAGCTTGATGCGTCCGTCCTGCGGCAGGCGCCGCTCGGCGATGTCGAGCGAGCTCATGATCTTGAGGCGGGAGCTGATCGCGGCCTTCAGCTTGATCGGCGGGCTCATCTCCTCGACGAGCACGCCGTCGATGCGGTAGCGGACGCGGAGCTTCTTCTCGTACGGCTCGATGTGGATGTCCGACGCGCGCTTCTTGATCGCGTTGAGCAGGATCGCGTTGCAGAGGCGGATGACGGGCGCGTCCTCGGAGGCCTTCTCGAGGTCGCCGACGTTGAGGTCGTCGTCCTCGCCGGCGAAGTCGATGTCGCCTTCCTCGAAGCCCTCCATGATCTGGTCGTAGGAGACCTCGGGCTGCTGCGACGCGGCCTTCTCGAGCACCCGGAGGATCTGCGCCTCGGACGCGACGACGGGCTCCACGTTGTAGCCGGTGAGGAACTTGATGTCGTCGATCGCGTGGAGGTTCGACGGATCGGCCATCGCGACGATGATCGAGTTGCCCGTGCGCGAGACGGGGATGACCTTGTGGCGCTCGCAGACCTCTTGCGAGATCAGCTTCCGCACGTCGTCCTCGATGTCGTACTCGTCGAGGTTGATCGACTGGACGCGGTACTGCTGGCTCAGGAAGTCGGTGATCTCCGAGTCGGAGATGAAGCCCAGCCGTGCGAGCTGGTAGCCGAGGGAGGTGTTGCCCTTCCGTGACTCTTCCTGCGCGGTACGCAGCTGCTGGAGGCTGATCAGCTTCTCTCGGACCAGGAGCTCGCCGATGCGGTTACCCATGCTTCGTCTCCGGAACGCAGGCGTTGAATCTCGTGGCAGAACGGCGCGAACATCGCGCAGTGTGAACGAATCCTCGGAAACCAGGCCCTCGCGAGGGGGCGACCTGCGTGGCGCCCATCGTCCGCAAAAACCCTCCCCGCCGTCAATCGAAGCCGTCGGAGAGGGCAGGGGGGTCCTCGTCGTCGCTGGAGCGTGTCGATGAGCTTCTTCCGGGACCTCTTCGATGGACGCATCCGCCGCGCGCGCGCCGCCGAGGCCGAAGGCCGCCATCGAGATGCGGCGTCCCTCTACGCGGCCATGGGCGAGATGGTCGAGGCCGGTCGCTGCCTCGCGCACGAAGGCGACAAGGCCACGGACCTCGAGACACGCCTCTCTGCCTGGCTGGATGCGCTCGGTCTCTTTCCGGCGATCGCGCTCGACGAGCGCAAGGCCGTCGAGATCAAGATCGGCCGCGCCGTGCTCGAGGAGTCGCGCGCGCGGGGTGTCGCCTCGGCCGAGGAGCGACGTCGCCTGGTCGATGCGGCCGATCGCCTCGAGCGCTCCGGCAAGTTCGCCGAGGCCGCCGACGCGTTCGAGCTGCTCGGGCAGAAGAGCGACGCCGCGCGCTGCCTCGAGCTCGGCGGTGAGGTCGATCGGCTCGAGACCCTGCTCGCCGAGACGAACGCCGTCGACGCGCGCGAAGCGAAGATCCGACGCCTCGTGTCGGAGCACGAGCTCGCGCTGGCGCTCGGCGATCGCCGCTCCGCGCGCGCGAGCCTGCGCGAGGTCGTCTCGCTCGCGCCCGAGGACGCAGGCCTGCGACAGATGCTGCGCCGGCTCGAGGAGCGCTGGGTCCTCGCGCCCGTGAGCCTGGTCGTCGGTGGGCGTCGCGTCGCGTTCTCGCATCGGTTGCCCGCGGTCCTCGGTCGGAGCGACGCCGACGTGTCGGTCCGAGGCACCTCCGTCTCGCGCCGCCACGCCGAGATCGCGCTCGAGAGCGGGCGCTTCGTCGTGCGTGATCTCGGGAGCCGCAACGGCACGCTCGTGTCGGGCATGCCCATCGCGAGCGCGATCGCCATCGAGGGCGCGCTCGAGATCGGGCTCGGTGACGACGTCACGATGGCGATCTCCCCTGCCGGACGCGGCCTCGAGATCGAGGTGCAGAAGGGCCTGGATCGCGGGCTGCTCCACGTGGTGGGCGCCCCCGCGGACGATGGCTCGTGCGTGCTCGCGGTGCCGGGCGCGGAGGCCACGATCGAGCTCGATCGCGAGGGCGTCGCGATCACCCCCGTCTCGGGCGAGGCGGCCGAGCTCGTGCCAGAGGGCGCCTCGAGCGGCCGGCGTGTGCAGGGCCGCATCGATCTGTTGCGCGGCGACACCATCACGATCGCGAACGTGAAGATCGAGGTCCCCGCGTGAGCGTGTTCGATCGCTTCCGGGGTTGGCTGCGGGGCGCGCCCGACGTGAAGGACCAGGCCGATGCGCCCGCCGTGACGCCGCCCGTCGCCGAGGCAGAAGCGAGCACGCCGGAGGCGCCTGCCGATCGAGGGCTCGCCGCGAGCGCGCTCGCCGGCGCGACTGACGATCGCGCGGCGATCGAGGCGTACGAGAAGGTCGTCGCGGAGCTCGGAGAGGCCAGGGCGATCGCCGAGGCGCGCCGCGCCCTCGCGAACGCGAGCCTGCCCGCGCTCCGTGTCCGCGTCGCGCGCACGATGGACGCGCGCGGCGACGACGAGGCGGTCGAGGCCGTGCTCTCGCGCATGCCGGAGAGCGCGGACGTGCCCGAGGCGCTCGTCCTCGAGGCCTGGGCGCGCCGCGCGGAGGTGGCCGAGCGCCGCAACGATCCCGACGCCGCCCGGGTGCTCTGGGAGCGCGTGCTCTCGCGAGACGTGTCCTACCCGCGCGCCAAGGAGCGTGTCGCGCAGCTGCGTGGTGGCTCGATGCCGCGCGCCGGCGACGGCGGCGCGACGGTCATGGCCGAAGGAGCGCTCACACGCGGTCGCTACCGCGTGCTGCGCGAGCTCGGCCGAGGAGGCGCGGGCACCGTCTTCCTGGCGCGCGACGTCGGCCTCGAGCGGGACGTGGCGCTTAAGGTCTACCACCGCCGCGGCCGCGTCGATCGCGAGCGACTCCTTCACGAGGCCCGCACGCCTGCGACGATCGAGCATCCCGGCGTCGTGCGCGTGCTCGACGTGGACGAGGCCCTCTTCGCGATCGCGATGGAGGTGACCGACGGATCCGTGAAGGACGCTGCGCGCACGGGCGTGCCGATCGAGCGCGTGCTCGCGTGGGCGCGCTCGCTGGTCGACACGCTCGGCTGGCTCCACGCGCGCGGGCTCGTGCACCGCGACCTCAAGCCCTCGAACCTCCTCCTTCGTCGCGATCGCGTCGTGCTCACGGACTTCGGCCTCGCGGCGCCGGCGGGCACGGTGGGCATGCCGGGGGCGTCGTCGGGCGGCGAAGGCACGAGCGGCTACATGCCGATCGAGCAGCGCCGCGGCGAGCCCGCGAGCCCCGCGATGGACGTGCACGCGCTCGGTGTCTCGCTCGACGAGATGCTCGGGTGGAGCACGACCGCGCCGAGCGATCGACCTCCCTCGCTCGCGCCGCTCCTGGCGCGGATGCGCGCTCCGGAGGCCGCCGCGCGCCCCGCGCTCGAGGAGGTGCGTCGCGTGCTCGAGCCGCTCGCGTGAGTGATCCGCCCCGCTCGCGCGTCGCGTTCGTCGACTGGCTCCGCCTCGTCGCGGCGCTCCAGATGATCACCGGCCACACGCTCGACGCAGTGCTCGTCGATGGCGCGCGACAGAGCAGCGCCTTCGACGCGTGGACGCAGATCCGTGGTCTCACCGCGCCCGCGTTCCTCCTCGCGAGCGGCATCTCGTTCGCGCTCGCGAGCCGCCTCGAGGACCTGGGCGCGTTCGCGGCCCTCCGTGCGCGCGAGGGCGCGCGGCGGCGCCGCGTCGTGCGCTCGGTCTGGCTGGTGCTGCTGGGGACACTCCTTCACGCGTTCGATGCCCCGTGGATCGTCGACGTCCTCCAGTGCGTGGGCGCCACGTTGCTCGCGCTCGATCTCGCGGTGACGCTCGCGCGGCGACCGAGCCACGTCTCGATCGTCGCGTCGGTGGCTGCCGGCGCCGTCCTGGCGATCGCGCTGCCAGTCGAGCACGCCTTCGGGCCGGGCGATCACGTGGGCCTCGCGCGGTACGCGCTCGGCTGGATCGATCGGGACGGCGGCTCGCTCTTTCCCGTGATCCCGTGGGCGTTCTACGTGCTCGCGGGCGTCGCGGTCGCGCGCGTCGCGATCGCCGACGGCGCGCGCACGCCGCCGCGCGTGGTCGTCTCGCACCTCGTCGCGATCGCGCTCGGCCTCGCGGCCCTCGCGTGGATCGCGGGTCGCGTGCTCGAGGCGCCCACTGCGACGACGTGGTCGTCGCATCCCGCGATCCTCCTCGGTCGCACGAGCGTGGTGCTCGTGCTCGCCGCGGCGCTCGCGGCGCTGGGCGCGTTCTGGGATCTGCCGCGCTGGGGCACCACGCTCGCGGGCGAGACGCTCGCGCTCTACGTCGTGCACCTCCTCGTGCTCTTCGCCGAGGGCATCGGGCCCGGGCGCGTCTGGGCGCACGCGCTGTCGGTCGAGGCGTCGCTCGGGCTCGCGCTCGCGATGGTCGCGGGCAGCGTGGCGGTCGCGCTCGGGTGGGCGCGTGTGTGGCCGCCGCTCGAGGCGCGGTGGATGCCGTGGCTGCGCGCTCCGCGCGCCACCTTGCCGCCGGACGCGCGAGCGGCGAAGAACGGCCCATGACGATCACGAAGCGAGAGCGCCTCGAGGGCGGCCTCTGGGGCCTGCTCGTCGGTGACGCGCTGGGTGTCCCCTACGAGTTCAGCCGCCCCGAGCATCTGCCGGCCGTCATCGAGATGACGCCGCCAGAGCAATTCGATCGCGCCCACAAAGGCACGCCCCCCGGCACCTACTCGGACGACGGCGCGCAGGCGCTCTGTCTCCTCGCGACGCTCATCGAGCGAGAGCAGTTCGACGTCGAGGACTTCGCGCGGCGTCTGATCAACTGGTACTCGCATGGATACCTCGCGGTCGACTACCGGGTGTTCGACGTGGGGGTGCAGACGGGCGTCGCGATCCGGCGCCTCCTCGAGGACGTGCCGCCGCTCGAGGCGGGCCCGACCGACGAGCGACGCAACGGCAATGGCTCGCTCATGCGCGTGCTCCCGCTCGCGCTCTTCCACACGGGCACCGACGCCGAGCTCGCGCGCGACGCGGATCTCCAGTCGCGCGTCACGCACGGCCACGCACGGAGCCGCGTGTCCTGCGCGCTCTACTGCCTGTGGGCGCGGCGCTTCCTCCGCGACGAGCCGTGGCCTGATCCCGTCGCGCCGTGGCGCGATGCCGTCGCCTCGCTGCGCGCGATCCTCCCCGAGGCCGGCGAGGAGCGCGAGGCGCTCGAGTTCCACATCCGACCCGACGAGCCCGCCGAGGGCCGCGGCGGCGGCTACGTGATCGACGCGCTGCGGAGCGCGCGCATGATCGTCGAGCGCCACGCGCGCTACGAGGACGCGGTGATCGAGGCGGTCCGGCTCGGAGACGACACCGACACGACCGCCGCGCTCGTCGGTGGCATCGCGGGCGTACGCGAGGGGCTCTCGGCGATTCCGTCGCGCTGGAGGGACGCGATGCGCGGCCGCGAGCAGGTCGAACCGCTCGTCGCTTGGCTCGTGAAGCTCCGCCGTTGAGGCGCCAGCCGTCGTCGCTCCTCGGGGCCGCCTCGCCGCCGTGGCGTTTGCGGAACTCGTCGCATCTCTCGTAGCTTGCCCGCCATGACCGACGATGGGATGGCGAGGTTCGTGGGCGTCGTGCTCCTCGTGCCGGGGCTCGCGCTCCTGGGATTCGGCGCCTGGACGCTCAAGGAGATGATGGACACGGGCGTCTACTCGCTCCGCATGCTGCTCTGCTGCGGCCTCATCGGTGGCGGCCTCACGCTCACCGGGATCGGCAAGCTCCTCGGCGGCCACGACGAGAACGAATGAGCGACACGCTGCGTGCGCTGATCGAGCTCGACGAGCCTTCGATCCGCGCCCGCTGCTCGCCGTGGCGCACGCGTATCCGAGCAGCGACGTTCGCCTCGCTGCGCTCGATCTCCTCGGCGATCTCGCGCAGCACGCCGAGTCCGCCGCGCTGCTCGCCCTCCGCGGTCTCGCGGCGCTCCTGGGCCGCGCCGCGCCGCGTTGACGTGCGCGGAGCGTTGACGTATCCACTCATCCGGATACGACGATGCGTTCGTCCCTCGCTGCGACCACCGAGCTCCTCTCTGCGCTGGCGGATCCCGTCCGGCTGCGGCTGCTCGCGCTCCTCGCGCGGCACGAGCTCGCGGTGGCGGAGGTGCAGGAGGCGATGGATCTCGCGCAGTCGCGCGCCTCGACGCACCTCGCGCTCCTGCGCGACACGGGCCTGGTCCGTGCGCGGCGCGAGGGGCGGAGCGCGCTCTACGCAGTGGACCTCGAGGCGATGCCGGAGGCGAGTCGCGCGCTCTGGACCACGCTCTCCTCGGGCCTCGACGACCAGCTCCTCGCCTCGGACGCGCGGCGGGCCGACGCGATCGTGAAGCGGCGCAGCGGTGCGTGGGCGGAGACCGTCGCGGGGGAGATGGAGCGCCACTACTCGCCGGGGCGGACCTGGGAGGCGACGGCGCGCGGGCTCCTCGGTCTCTCCCGCCACGGCGACGTGCTCGACGTGGGCTCCGGCGACGGCACGCTCGCCGCGCTGCTCGCGCCGCTGTCTCGGTCGATCACGCTCCTCGACGCGAGCGCGCGCATGGTCGAGGCCGCGCGCCGCCGGCTCGAGGGGCTCGAGAACGTCCGCATCGAGCACGGAGACGCCGAGGCCCTGCCGTTCGGCGACGCGTCGTTCGATGCGATCCTCCTCCTCAACGTGCTCGCCAGCGTGGTGCGCCCCGAGCACGCCATCGCCGAGTGCGCGCGTGTGCTCCGGCCCGGCGGTCGTGTCGTCATCGTGACCCTCGCGGCGCACGCGCACGCGGAGCTGGCCGCACGCTTCGGCCATCGGCACGCGGGCTTCTCGGCGAGCGAGCTCGGCCGCCTCCTGCGCCGCGCGGGGCTCGTGACCGAGCTCTGCGAGATCACCTCGCGCGAGAAGCGCGACCCGTGCTTCGACGTGCTCACCGCCTACGCGTACAAGCCCGCGGAGAGCGTGCGCCGCTCCTCGCCGCCGCGCCGCACGAGCCGCCCTCCCGCGCGCCCTCAGGCCGAACGACCCGCGCCGCCCCGACCTCCGAAGAAGACAGGACCTCGCTCATGAACCAGCCGTACATCACGCCCGCCCTCGAGTCCCTGCTCCGTGACCGCATCGCCGTCCTCGACGGCGCGATGGGCTCGCTCATCCAGCGCGAGGGCCTCGGAGAGGCCGACTTCCGCAACGCGGCGCTCGCGAACCACCCGATCGATCTCAAGGGCAACAACGATCTGCTCGCGCTCACGCGCCCCGACGTGATCCAGAAGCTCCACGAGCAGTACTTCGCCGCCGGCTCCGACATCATCGAGACGAACACGTTCTCGTCGAACGTCATCGCGCAGGCGGACTACGCGCTCGAGCACCTCGCGTACGAACTCAACAAGCGCTCGGCGGAGGTCGCCAAGACCGCGGCGGAGATCTGGACGAAGAAGACGCCCGACAAGCCGCGCTTCGTCGCGGGCGCGATGGGCCCGACGAACCGCCTGCTCTCCATGTCGCCCAAGGTCGACGATCCGAGCTTCCGCGCGGTCACGTTCGATCAGGTCAAGGACGCGTACGTCACGCAGATCGAGGGCCTGCTCGATGGCGGCGTCGACCTCCTCCTCTTCGAGACGATCACCGACACGCTGATCACCAAGGCCGGCATCTTCGCGATGGAGGAAGTGTTCGCGAAGCGGAAGCTGCGCGTGCCCGTGATGATCTCCGCGACGATCACCGATCGCAGCGGCCGCACGCTGAGCGGCCAGACGATCGAGGCCTTCTGGACGTCGGTCTCGCACGCGCGCCCGCTCACCGTGGGCATCAACTGCGCGCTCGGCGCCGCCGACATGCGCCCGTTCCTCGCGGACCTCGCGCGCGCCGCCACGACGCGCATCTCCTGCTACCCGAACGCTGGCCTGCCGAACGCGTTCGGCGCGTACGACGAGCAGCCCGAGACCACGGGGCGTCTCCTGCGCGAGTTCGCCGAGAGCGGCTTCGTGAACATCGTCGGCGGCTGCTGCGGCACGACGCCCGCGCACATCGCGCAGATCGCGAAGCAGGTCGAGGGCGTCTCGCCGCGCCGCGTGCCCGCGACCGACGGTCTCTCTCACTTCAGCGGCCTCGAGCCCCTCACGCTCGAGCTGGCCTCGCGCGGCACCGAGATCGAGGGCGAGCGATCCGCCTCGTTCATGATGATCGGCGAGCGCACCAACGTCACCGGCAGCAAGCGCTTCATGAACCTGATCAAGGGCGGTGACTTCACGACCGCGCTCGAGGTCGCCCTCGATCAGGTTCGCAACGGCGCCAACATCCTCGACGTCAACATGGACGAGGGGATGCTCGACTCCGAGGCGGCGATGACGAAGTTCCTCAACCTCGTCGCCTCCGAGCCGGAGATCGCGCGCATCCCGATCATGATCGACAGCTCCAAGTGGAGCGTGATCGAGGCGGGCCTCAAGTGCGTGCAGGGCAAGGCGATCGTGAACTCGATCTCGCTCAAGGAGGGCGAGGCCGCGTTCCTCGAGCACGCCGAGAAGGTGCTGCGCTACGGCGCCGGCGTCGTCGTCATGGCCTTCGACGAGAGCGGCCAGGCCGAGACAGCCGATCACAAGGTCGCCATCTGCAAGCGCGCCTACGACCTCCTCGTGACCCGTGTCGGCTTCGCCCCGACCGACATCATCTTCGATCCGAACATCTTCGCCGTCGCGACGGGCATCGAGCAGCACAACCGCTACGCCATCGCGTTCATCGAGGCGACGCGCCGCATCAAGAAGGAGTGCCCCGGCGCGAAGGTCTCGGGCGGCGTCTCGAACCTGTCGTTCTCGTTCCGGGGCAACGACGTCGTGCGCGAGGCGATGCACTCGGCCTTCCTCTTCCACGCCATCCGCGCCGGCATGGACATGGGCATCGTCAACGCGGGCCAGATCGCGGTGTACGACGACGTGCCGAAGGAACTCCTCGAGCGCGTCGAGGACGTGCTCTTCGATCGACACCCCGAGGCCACCGAGCGCCTCGTGGCGTTCGCCGAGACCGTCAAGGGCGGCACCAAGAAGAAGGAGCTCGATCACGCCTGGCGCGAGCAGCCCGTGGAGAAGCGCCTCGAGCACGCGCTCGTGCACGGCATCGTCGACTTCATCGACGTGGACACCGAGGAGGCCCGCGTGAAGCTCGGCGTGCCGCTGCAGGTGATCGAGGGGCCGCTCATGGCCGGCATGGGCGTCGTCGGCGACCTGTTCGGCGCCGGCAAGATGTTCCTGCCGCAGGTCGTCAAGAGCGCGCGCGTGATGAAGAAGGCCGTCGCCTACCTCACGCCGTTCATCGAGGAGGAGAAGAAGAAGGGCGGAGGCGTGGTGACCGCGCAGGGCAAGGTCCTCATGGCCACGGTCAAGGGCGACGTCCACGACATCGGCAAGAACATCGTCGGCGTGGTGCTCGGCTGCAACAACTACGAGGTCATCGACCTCGGCGTGATGGTGCCGTGCGATCAGATCCTCGACGCCGCGCAGAAGCACGGCGTCGACGTGGTCGGCCTCTCGGGCCTCATCACCCCGTCGCTCGACGAGATGGTGTACGTCGCCTCCGAGATGAAGCGCCGCGGCATGAAGCAGCCGCTGCTCATCGGTGGCGCCACGACCTCGAAGCAGCACACGGCGGTGAAGGTCGCGCCGAAGTACGACGAGCCGGTCGTGCACGTGCTCGATGCCTCCCGCGCCGTGAACGTCGTGAGCTCGCTCCTCTCGAAGGAGCAGAAGCCCGAGATCGATCGCAAGAACCGTGAGGAGCAGGAGCGCATCCGGAGCACCTTCGCCGGCGGCGACACGCGGCCTCTCTTGTCCCTGTCGGACGCGCGCGCCAACCGCTCACCGATGACGTGGCGTGCCGAGGACGTCGCGCAGCCGAGCTTCCTCGGTCGACGGGTGATCGGCGAGCAGTCGCTCGCGGCGCTCGTGCCCTACATCGACTGGACCTTCTTCTTCACGGCGTGGGAGCTCTCGGGGCGCTGGCCGCAGATCCTCGAGCACCCGAAGTACGGAGCCGAGGCCAAGCGCCTTCACGACGACGCGACGCGTCTCCTCGAGCGCCTGATCGCAGAGGGCTCCATCCACGCGCGTGGCGTGTACGGCATCTGGCCCGCGCACGCGGAGGGCGACGACATCGTCCTCTTCGACACGGACCGGGCCCGGGAGCTGGTGCGCTTCCCGATGCTCCGCGCGCAGCGGCAGCAGAGCGACGGGCCCAACCGCTGCCTCGCGGACTTCGTCGCGCCCGCGGGCTCGGGCCTGGCCGATCACGTCGGTGCGTTCGCCGTCACGGCGGGCATCGGCACCAGCGACGTCGTCGCGCGCTTCAAGCTCGATCACGACGACTACCACGCGATCATGACGCAGGCGCTCTGCGACCGGCTCGCGGAGGCCTTCGCCGAGAGCCTCCACGAGGAGGTGCGTCGGCTCTGGGGCCATGGCGAGCCCAAGCCCCTCACGAACGAGGAGCGCATCGCGGAGAAGTACCGCGGCATCCGCCCGGCGCTCGGCTACCCGGCGTGCCCCGATCACTCCGAGAAGCCCGCGCTCTTCGAGCTGCTCGGCGCGCGCGAGATCGGCATGGACCTCACCGAGAGCTTCGCGATGACACCGGCCGCCAGCGTCAGCGGCCTCTACCTCGCGCATCCGCAGGCTCGCTACTTCAGCGTCTCGAAGATCGGTCGCGATCAGCTCGAGGAGTACGCGCGCCGCCGCGGCGTGACGATCGAGCAGGCCGAGCGCTGGCTCCATCCCATCCTCTGACGCGATCGACGCTTCCCGCGTGTCGGCCGACGCTTCCCGCGTGTCGACCGAAGCGTCGGCTTGCCGCGGGGATCGAACGCGGCGAGGCTCGGGCGATGATCGCCACGCTCGCCCTCGTCGCGACGCTCGTCGTCGCCGTGCTCCACGTGCTCTTCATGGTCCTCGAGACCTTCCTCTGGACCACGCCGCGAGGCCGGAAGATCTTCGGTCAGACCGTCGAGGGCGCCGAGCAGACCAAGGTGCTCGCCGCCAACCAGGGCGTCTACAACGGTGCGCTCGCGGCGCTGCTCGCGTGGGCCGCGCTCACCGGAGAGACGCACGCGACGATGGCGGGGCTCGTGTTCGTCATCGCGGTCGGCCTCTACGGCGCGTACTCGGCCAAGATCTCCATCCTCTTTCTCCAGGCCCTGCCGGCCGCGATCGCCCTCGTGCTCGTCTGGCTGTCGTGAGCTCGTGCAGGGCGTGTCGCGCCCACGCGGGCCGTGCGATGCTCACGGCATGGCCAAGGATCGAGATCTCTTCCGCGCGATCGTGATCGGCGGGCTCGGGCTCGGCGGCGCGGGGATCGCAGGGGGATGCGCGTGCGAGGTGGCTTCGGTGCCTGATGCCGCCGTCGTGGGGGATGCTGCGGTGGTCCAAGACGCAGTCGTCGTCGCGGACGCTGCGATGTCCGCGGACGCAGCGATGGCCTCCGACGGTGCCGCGGGCGCGCTCGACGCCGCGAGCGAGGACGATGCCGCGGTGGAGGACGCGGGCATGGTCCTCATCCTCTGAGAGCACGTGTCACTTGGATGGATCGATGCGAGTGGCACGTGCTCGAATCGGCGGGAGGGAGGCTCTCGCCGATTCACTCGGCGAGAGGGAGGGGCTGCGGCCAGACCCTCCGGCAAGAAACGTCAGAGCGTGAGTCAATGCAAGTGACTCACGCTCTGAGCGTGATGCGCGACGCGCGTATCGAGGCCCTGCCCCGCGATCGGCGTACGGAGCTCGGGCTGATCTGGGCCGAGCGCGCGCGCTCGGAGCTCGGCGCGGGATCCGGTTTCGCGCAGGTGCTCGTCGGGCTCTACGCGGTCGGTGCGGTGCCGGAGGTCCTGCGCCTCTGCGCCGACGCCAACGCGCAGGAGCTCGCGCACGCCGAGAGCTGCCGCGCGCTGGCCGAGCTGTACCTCGGCGAGCCGGTCACCATGCCGCGCGCCAAGAAGGTGTCGATGCCGCCGCACCGCGGCGCCACGGATCCGATCCGCGCGCATCTGCACGCCATCGGCCTCTCGTGCATGAACGAGACGGTGGCCGCGGACTTCGTCGCGCGGTGTCTCGACGCGAGCGAGGTGGACGTGCTGCGCGAGGCGACGAGCCGGCACCTGCGCGACGAGGTGGGGCACGCGCGCGTGGGCTGGGCTCACCTCGGCTCCGGTGCGCTCGATGCGAGCGATCGTGCACGCGTCGCCGAGCACTTGCCGCGCCTGGTGCGAGCGAATGCGTCGCTCTGGCGTCGACGCCTCCTGCTGCTTCCGGAGCGACCGCCGAGCGGTCACGGCTATCCGCTCCGTCGCGAGCTCTGGCAGGGTGTGCTCGAGGCCTTCGAGCGTCTCGTGATCGCAGGGCTGGCGGAGGCGCGATTCGATGTGAGCGAGTGCGCGCGGGCCCTCGCGCTCACGGCTCGCTGACGGAGCCTGTGTCCTCGGAGGGCGCTCGCGCAGCCCCCACCACGAGCAGCGCGACCCCCACGCCGATCGCGATGTCGGCGACGTTGAAGACCGGGTAGTCGAAGTCCCACGGTCGGTACTGCACGTGGAGGAAGTCCACGACGTAGCCGAGCCGCACACGGTCGAGCATGTTGCCGAGCGCGCCCGCGGCGACGAGTGGCACGCCCCAGGCGAACGCGTTCGAGCCGTGGCCGCGCGCGAGGAGCACGAAGAGCGCGGTCACGGCGAGGATCGCCATGCTCGCGAGGAACACGCGCCGCGCGCTCGACGGCAGCTGGCTCGCCAGGCCGAAGGCGGCCGAGCAGTTCTCCGTGTACTCGAGGCTGAGCACCTCGCCAGCGAGCGGGATCGCCGGGCGCGACAGGCGCTGAGGCGCGCGTGGTCCGCTCGCGTCGTCGCAGAGCGCTGGCGCGGCGCCGTGGCGCGAATCGGAGAGCGAGGTCAGCGCCCAGTGCTTGGTCCCGAGATCGAGGCCGAGCACGACGAGCGCGCCGAGCGCACAGAGCAGGATCACGCGCGGTGGACGCGGCTGAAGGGCAGGCCGCGCGCGGTGGGGGAGGGGGCTGGGGATCTCGTCGGGCGTCGTCAGCGTCACGGGGGCCTCTCCCTCTCGGCGTTGCACGCCTCGCGCCGCACGCGGATCCCTCGAAGAAACGCGCCTGCGGCGTGTGTGTCGAGGTTCGTGCGTCTGCCACGTTGTCAGCGGGTGCGGCTCCCTCGTGTCAGCGCGTCGGGAAGACGTGGTCGCTGCAGGCGTATGCTCGTCCCCGATGAGCGTGGCATCCATCCTCCTCGTGGCGGCGGTGGTCGTCGTCGTGCTCGTGGTCCTGGGCCGCGCCAACGAGATCTTCTGTGTCTCGGTGAAGAACGGCCGCCTGCTCGTCGTGCGTGGCGCGGTGCCGACCGGCCTGCTCCACGGCCTGGCGGACGTGCTCCAGCGCGACCGCGTCAAGGACGCGACGATCCGCGCGGTGCGCGCCGACGGGCACGCACGCCTCGTCGCCTCGGGAGTCTCCGATGGAACGGCGCAGCGCCTGCGCAACGTGTTCGGAGCGCACCCGCTGCAGAAGCTCCGGGCCGCACAGGCGCCCAAGGCGCGCAACCTCGGCCAGGTGCTGGGCGTCGCCTGGCTCGCATGGATCCTCCTCGGCAACCGCAGCCCGGACGCGTGACGCTCGCCGTCCGAGCGCGTCTTCCGCTAACGTCTGCGCCATGCGCTTCGCGATCCCGTGTGTGTCGATGTGCGCGATCTTCGCCGCGGCCTGCGGTGGACGGACCGTCGTGGTGGAGGGAAGCGGCTCGAGCGCCGCGAGCTCGAGCAACTACGTCTCGAGTGGTGGCGGAGGCGCGACCTGCACTGCGACGCTGCAAGTGGCGACGCTCGAGGTGCAGCCCGGATGCACCGTCGACACGCGCATCTCCGGGACGAGCGGCGTGCTGACGTACCCGTGCGGGCCGGGGCCGGCCGAGGCGCGCTTCGGCGACTCCGTGTTCACCGGCGAGGTCGATGCCGCCGGCGTGGCACGTCTCGCGATCCGCACGGAGTTTCCGTTCTCCGACGGCTGTCGGTGGGAGACCAAGCAGGAGATCGAGGGGCGCATCGATGGCGGTGCTTGGCAGTACGCGTACCGCGAGCAGCCGCTGCCGGGGCAGGGTCGGTGCGCGAATGCGTGCATCGCCACGGCCTCCATGTCGATGGCTCGCTGAGCCGTGGCATACGACGAGAAGCTCGAGGCTCGCGTCCGCGCGTTCCTCGAGGGCGAGCAGGTCCCCTACGAGACCAAGCACATGTTCGGCGGCGTGTGCTTCCTCGTCGCGGGCAAGATGGCTCTCGGGATCGTGAAGGACGACCTCATGGTGCGTGTGGGTGTCGAGGCGTACGAGGATGCGCTCGAGTCGCCGCACTCACGCGAGATGGACTTCACGGGCAAGCCGCTCCACGGAATGGTCTACGTCTCGCCCGGCGGCCTCACCCAGCACGCGGGCCTCGCGCGCTGGTTGAACGCGGGCATCACGACCGCGAAACGCGAGAGCGCGAAGTCGAAGCCCGCGGCGAGGTCGAAGCCCGCGAAGTCGAAGCCCGCGAAGTCGAAGCCCGCGAAGTCGAAGCCCGCGAAGTCGAAGCCCGCGAAGTCGAAGCCCGCGAAGTCGAAGCCCGCGCCCGCGGCGACCTCGAAGCGCCCGCGCCAGAGCTAGCGAGCGCTCAGACCTTCGCGATCTTCTCGGCGGCCCTCTCGCCGCTCGCGATCGCGTCCGGGATCCCCACGCCGAAGAGCGAGTTGCCCGCCACGGCGACGTCCGGCAGTGCGTCGAGGCGCGAGGCGATCGCGTCCCGTCGTGCGAGGTGATCGGGCCCGTAGAGCGGCATCGCTTGCTCGTAGCGCACGGCCTTCTCGAAGAGCGGTGGCGCGGTGATCCCCATGAGGTCGGCGAGCTCGCGGCGGGCCTCGATGGCGAGCAGCGCGTCGTCGCGCCGAGAGAACGCGTCCTCGCCGGCCGCGAACACACGGATCAGCGCGAGCTCCTTCGGTGCGCGGTCGGGCCACTTCTCGCTCGACCACGTGGACGCGAGGATCCGTCGTCGCTCGGTGCGAGGCACGACGAAACCGTACGCATCGAGCGCGTGCGGCACGTCCTGGCGCCGCCACACGAACGTGACCGTCGCCGCGGAGCCGTGCGGGATCGACGCGAGCCCATGAGCGAGCTCGGCGTCGAGGCCTTCGAGGAGCGCGCCCACCCGGTGTGCGGGCTGTGCGACGACGACCGCGTCGAAGCGCGCGCGCTGGCCACGTGCGTCGGTCACCTCGAGGCCGTTCGCGTCGCGGGCGATCGAGGTCGCGGCGCGGCCGAGCTGCAGGCGATCGCCGACACGTGCCGTGAGCGCATCCGTGAGGACCTGCATGCCGCCGTCGAACGAGAAGAAGAGGCCGTAGCGTGCCCCCGAGCCCTCCTGCTCTCTGGCCTTCCGCGCGGCGGCGACGAGCGCGCGCGTGACGCTGCCGTGCTGCGCCTCCATCTCGAGGAAGCGCGGCATCGTGCCGAGGAGCCCGAGGATCTCCGCGTCGGCGCCGTAGATGCCCGAGGCCAGCGGCTGCGCGAGGCGCTCCAGCACCTCCCAGCCGAAGCGGCGCCGCACGAACGACGCGAGGCTCTCGTCCTCGTTCTCGCCGCGCACGCGCGCGGGCATCGCGAGCTCGAGCGCCGCGCGCGCCTTGCCTTCGAACGAGACCACATCGCTCCGCGCGAAGCCCAAGAGGTCCCCGGGGCCGATCAGCGAAAACCCTTCCGGGATCCGTGCGAGCGCGCCGCGCGTGACCACGTACGCGCCGTGCCGATCGGTGCGCGTGCGGATGACGCGGTCCTCGATCCCGAGGCGCGCGACGAGGCGTGTCCCCGCCGGCTTGTCTCGCAGGATCGACTCCGGCCCGAGATCGACGACGAGCGGCTGCTCGCTCTCGCAGCCGAGAGACCGCGGATCCAGCTGTTCGGTGGCGATCCAGCCGCCCGTGCGCTCGCTGGCTTCCCAGACCTCCACGTGTGCGTCGGGCGCGAGCTCGGAGAGGCGGAAGGCCGCCGAGAGCCCGCTCAAGCCGGCACCGAGGACGAGAAAGCGTCGCGCGTGCGTCATGCAGGCGGGACGTTATCCGCTTCTTCGTCTTCGTGCCCCGGCCGCTTGGGCACCGGCACACGATCGCCGTCGCGCACGGCGATGACGTCGCCGGAGAACTCCGCGCGCGCCTCTTCGACGAAGGGCTTGGTGGAGCCGTAGCGCTGCGAGAAGTGCGTGAGCACCAAGCGCCGGGCGCCGGCCTCGCGCGCCACGATGCCCGCCTGGCGCGCCGTCATGTGACCGTGCGAGCGCGCCTCGCGCTCCTCGCTCGAGAGGTACGTCGACTCGCAGACGAGCAGATCGACACCCTTGGCGAGCTCGAAGCAGTTGTCCGTGAGCCGCGTGTCCATCACGAGCGCGAACGACTGGCCCTTCTTGAACAAGCTCACGTCGTCGAGCCGTACGACGCGCCCCTCGATCTCGAGCTGTCCGTGGCGGATGAGCTCCTTGATCGCAGGGCCCTTCACGCCGGCCGCCTCGAGCTTCTCCGGCAACATCGTGCGGCCGTCGTGCTCTTCGAGCCGGTAGCCGTACGTCTCGACACCATGGTCCAGGCGCAGCGCACGGACCTGCAGCTTGCCCGACTTCGCGATCACCCCTTCGCCGCGGATGGGGCGCGGCGCGATGCGCGCGACGTCGTGATAGATGGAGGCGTGCCTCATCCGCTCGTAGAAGAGCTGGCCCGATGCGGGGTAGTGGATCTCGATCTCGTGAGGAACGCGGTCGAGGCTGATGCGCTGGTGCAAGCCGGCCAGGCCGAGGCAGTGATCCCCATGGAAGTGGGTCACGAAGATGCGCGTCACCTGAGTGACGGTCACCTCGGCGTAAATCATCTGTCGCTGCGTGCCCTCGCCCGGATCGAAGAGGAAGCCCTCGTCGTCCCACCGCAGCAGGTAGCCGTTGTGGTTGCGAAAGCGAGTCGGGACCTGGCTCGAGGTTCCGAGGACGATGAGCTCACGGGCCGACATGGAAGGGGCCAACGGGTAACGGACGGGGACGAGGGCGGCAAGGCCCGGCCATGCGCGATGGCCCCGGCCGGCGCCGACGAGATGGCATGACCACCGACGCCGAGCGCGCCGCGCCCTGACGCCCGGCGCCAGAGCTCAGGCCCGGATGCGCGCGTTGGTCGGGTCGTAGAGCGGGCGCAGCGACACGCGCGCAGGCACGCGCCGCGCACCGACCTCGACCTCCCAGCGACCGGCATCGAGGTAGGCCTGATCGATCGGGCGATCGGCCTCGATCATGGCGAGGCCCACCGCGCCTCCGACGGTGAAGCCGTACGAGGCGGAGCGGACGTAGCCCACGGAGGTGCCGTTGCGGCGGACGACCTCCGCGTGGAAGAGGAGCGGCTCCGGATCCCGGAGGAGCACCTGCACGAGGCGTCGGCGAGGCGGGCCCTCGTTCTTCTTCACCAGGACCGCGTCGCGGCCGATGAAGCCTCCGGGCTTGTCGAGGGCGACCGCGAAGCCCAGGCCCGCCTCGATCACCGAGTCGGTGTTGTCGATGTCGTGGCCGTAGTCGCGGTAGCCCTTCTCCATGCGACAGCTCGCGAGCGCCTTGAGGCCCGCGTGCACGAGGCCGTGCGTCGCGCCCACCGTGACGAGCCGATCGTAGACGTGGCTCGCCTGCTCCGTCGGCACGTAGAGCTCGTAGCCGAGCTCACCGAGGTACGTGATGCGCAGGCAGCGCACCCGCGCGAAGCCGATGTCGATCTCGCGCGCCGCGCGGAACGGGAACGCCTCGTTCGAGAGATCGACGCTCGTGAGCTCCTGCAGGAGCGCACGAGAGTGCGGCCCCTGCACGTTGATCTGCGCGTAGGCGCTCGTGACGTCCGTGGCGAAGGCGCGTCCTCCCTCGGCCGCGAAGAGCCGGCGCATCATCGTCTCGACATGACGATGCGCGGTGTCGGAGGCGACGACCATGAAGCGCTCCTCGTCCCATCGCGTCACGGTGAGATCGGCCTCGAGCGTGCCGCCCCCGTTGAGCCACTGCGTGTAGGTCACGACTCCGTCGCGCTCGTTCACCGCGTTGGCCGACAGGCGATCGAGGAGGCGCCCGGCGTCGCGGCCCTGCACCTCGAACTTCGCCATGAACGACATGTCCATGACGACGACGCCCTCGCGCACGGCGCGGTGCTCGGTCTCCCAGTGCGGCCAGAAGTGTGGCCGACCCCAGCCGAGCTGTCCCACCTCGGGCTCGACGCCCGGCGGCGCGTACCAGTCCGCACCTTCCCAGCCGCTCACGTCCTTGAAGCACGCCCGCTGCGCGACGAGCCGATCGTGGAGTGGCGACTTCTTCGCGCCGCGCGCCGTCGTCATCGAGCGGAACGGGTAGTGGCACTGGTACACGAGGCCGAGCGACTCGACCGTGCGCGTGCGCCGATACTCGGGGTTGGCCTGGTACGCGTGGAGGCGATCGATGTGCATGCCCGTGACGTCGACGTCGGGGCGCCCCGTCGTGATCCAGTGCGCGAGCACGCGGCCGAGGCCGCCACCCGTGAGGATGCCGATCGAGTTGAGGCCAGCTGCGACGAAGTAGTTCTTCACCTCCGGCGCCTCGCCCACGACGGGGCGGAGGTCGGGCGTGAAGCTCTCGGGCCCGCAGAAGAGCTTCTTGACCCCGATGCGCTCGGTGATCGGCACGCGCGACATCGCGCGCTCGAGGTAGGGCGCCATGCGATCCCAGTCCGGCGTGATCTCGCCGAACGAGAAGTCGCTCGGGATCCCATCGACCTTCCAAGGCGCGCAGACCGGCTCGAAGAGGCCGATCATCAGACCGCCGCCTTCCTCGCGGTAGTAGCCGTGGCAGCCCGGGTCCTCGATCACCGGCCAGTGCGGTGACAGCTCCGGAATGCGCTCGGTGATGAGGTAGTAGTGCTCCGCCGCCTGGTTCGGGATGGTGATGCCGAGCGGCGCTCCGAGCTGACGGGCCCACATGCCCGTGCAGTTCACGACGTAGTCGCACTCGATCTCACCGTAGGGAGTGCGCACGCCGGTGACCGCACGCCGCTTGGTGAGCACCTCGAGCACGGGCACGTTCTCGAGCACGCGCACGCCGCGTCGTCGTGCGCCCGCCGCCAGCGCCATCGTGACGTCGACGGGGTTCACGCGACCGTCTTCCTTCACGTAGAAGCCCGCGCGCACGTCGTCGACCTTGGCGAGCGGGAAGAGCTCCTTCACCTCGCTCGGCGAGATCTCCTGCACGTCCACCCCGCAGTGACGGTTGAACGCCGACACGCGCCGGTACTCCTCGAGGCGGTCGTCGTCCGACGCGAGCTCGATGAAGCCGTTGAGGAGCAGGCCCGTCGCCTGCCCCGTCTCGGCCTCGAGGCGACCATAGAGATCGCGGGTGTACTTGCGCATCTCGGTCGACGTCTCGCTCGTCGAGCCGAACGTCACCATCAGGCCCGCGGCGTGCCACGTGGTGCCCGAGGTGATCTTGTCGCGCTCGAGCAGGACCGTGTCGGTCCAGCCCGCATGCGCGAGGTGGTAGGCGACCGAGCAGCCGATGACGCCGCCGCCGATGACGACGACGCGGGCGCGGTGAGGAAGATCCGGCACGGACATGGGGCCGGTGTATATCGCCCCACGCGACCAGGAGGCACGGCGGGCGTTCTCGGGCCATTCGACACCGAGAAACGAGGGCCGTTTGCCGCCCGGACGGGTCGTGGTAAGAGGCGCGCCCCCTCGCACGAGGGGCGGTGCGCCCCCGCGCATCGAAACCCCGCACACCTCTCGCGCGCGCTTCCGTCGACCGACGGGGCTCGCACAGACGGTCCGACTCGGTGCCTCTTCGGAGGTCGTCGGCCGCAGAGGTGGAGGAAACAACCGGAGACCACCATGACCGACACGCAGACCAGCCCCAGTCAGCAAGCAGAGTTCGCCGAAGAGCTCCCCCTCAGCCTGCGCAGCCTCATCGACGCGGGTGTCCACTTCGGACACCAGACGCGCCGCTGGAACCCGAAGATGCGCCCGTACATCTTCGGCGCGCGCAACGGCATCCACATCATCGACCTCGACCAGACGGCCGTGCTCTTCAAGCGCGCGTACGACTTCCTCGTCGAGGCCGTGGGTCGCGGTGGTCACGTGCTCTTCGTGGGCACCAAGCGCCAGGCCGTCGACGTGGTCCGCGAAGAGGCCCAGCGCTCGGGTCAGTTCTTCGTCACCGGTCGCTGGCTCGGCGGCACGCTGACGAACTTCCGCACGATCAAGACGGCGATCGAGCGCCTGCGCGAGCTCGACCGCATGTTCGAGGACGGCTCGGCCGAGAACCTCCTCAAGAAGGAGCAGATGAAGCTCCGTCGCGAGCAGGAGCGCCTCGAGAAGTTCATCGGCGGCATCAAGATGATGAACGCCCTGCCGGCGGCGGTCTTCGTGATCGACCCGCACCACGAGCACATCGCGGTGAGCGAGGCGGGCAAGCTCGGTATTCCGATCGTCGCCATCACCGACACGAACTGCGATCCGGAGCTCATCAACCACGTGATCCCCGGCAACGACGACGCGATCCGTTCGATCAAGCTCTTCACGGGCAAGATCGCGGACGCGTGCATCGAGGGCCAGCAGAAGCGCCGCGCGATGCAGCAGGGCGGCGGCGAGGCGCGCATGATGCAGAGCGGCGACTCGCGCGTGGAGGTGGAGTTCCAGCGCAACCGCCGTCCCGGCGGCGGCGGCGGCGGTCGTCGCGGCGGCCCCGGTGACCGTGGCGGACGCGGCGGTGACCGCCCGTCGAGCGGCGGCGGCGGCGGCGGCGGCGGCGGCGAGGGCACCGAGGCCTGACCACGAGGACAGAGCGCCGTCAGCCCGGCGCTCTGTCTGCGTCGAGGGCTCGTCACGGGCCCTCGCATCCAGAGAGTTCGAACCCTCCTCGCGTCCCGGGGCGCGATGAGGCCATCCACGCGGAGAATGTCATGTCCGTCCAGGTGAGTGCAGCGCAGGTGAAGTCGCTCCGTGATCGCACGGGCGCGGGAATGAACGACTGCCGCCAGGCTCTGATCGAGGCCGAGGGCAGCGAGGACAAGGCCGTCGAGATCATCCAGAAGAAGGGTCTCGCCAAGGCCGCGAAGAAGGCGGGCGCGATCGCCGCGGAAGGCCGCGTGCAGTCGTACATCCACCCGAACAACCGCATCGGCGTCCTCGTCGAGATCAACTGCCAGACCGACTTCACGGCGAAGAACGACGAGTTCGTCGGCTTCTGCAGCGACGTCGCGATGCACATCGCGGCCTCGACGCCGCTCTACGTGCGCCGCGAGGACGTGCCCGAGGCGGACACGACCAAGCAGCGCGAGATCTTCAAGGGCCAGCTCGACGAGGAGGCGAAGGCCACCGGCAAGTCGCGTCCCGAGGCGGCTGTCGCGAAGATCCTCGAGGGCAAGATCGACAAGTGGTTCTCCGAGGTCTGCCTCAACGAGCAGGAGCTCGTGACGCGCGACGACAAGAAGACCATCGGCGCGATCTCCGACGAGCTCACGGCGCGCATCGGCGAGAAGATCGGCGTGCGCCGCTTCGTGCGCTTCGAGCTCGGTGAGGGCATCGAGAAGAAGACCGTCGACTTCGCCGCCGAGGTCGCCGAGCAGCTCAAGTCGAGCTGAACACTCGGTGCCGCGAGGCCGCTGTTGCGGCCCGCGCGAGGGTGGCCGCGCGAGCGTGTCGCACCCCGAACGAGCCCACGATCTCCGGGTCGTGGGCTCGTCGCGTTCGTGGCGAACGGTCGTGCTTCGTGGACGACCACGGCGCGCGTCCGCTGTATAGTGCGCGCCCCCAAAGGAGGCAGGCGATGAGCGGGCTCAAGTACAAGCGCGTCATGTTGAAGCTCTCCGGAGAGGCGTTGGCCGGCTCGGACGGTGGCTTCGGCATCGACCCCGCCACGCTCGTCGTGCTCGCGACCGAGGTCGCCGAGGCGCACGCCCTGGGCGCCGAGTGCGCCGTGGTCATCGGCGGCGGCAACATCTTCCGCGGCCTCAAGGGGTCCGGTCAGGGCATGGACCGCTCGACGGCGGACTACATGGGTATGCTCGCGACGGTCATCAACGGCCTCGCGCTCCAGGACACGCTCGAGCGCCTCAAGGTGCCCACGCGCGTGCTCTCGGCCCTCGACATCCGGCAGGTCGCCGAGCCCTACATCCGCCGCCGCGCCGTGCGTCACCTCGAGAAGGGCCGCGTGGTCATCTTCGCGGCGGGCACCGGAAATCCGTTCTTCTCGACGGACACGGCCGCTGCGCTCCGGTCGATGGAGATCGGGGCGGAGCTGCTCTGCAAGGCGACGAAGGTCGAAGGTGTCTACGACAAGGATCCCGCCAAGCACGACGACGCCGTGATGTACCGGCGCCTGTCCTTCGATCGTTGCCTCAGCGAGCGCATCGGCGTCATGGACTCGACGGCGATCACCCTCTGCCGAGAGAACAAGCTGCCCATTCGTGTGTTCGCGCTGCTCAAGCGCGGCAACATCAAGCGCGTCCTGCTCGGCGAGGACGTCGGCACGCTGGTCAACGACAGCGGGGAGTGAGGCACCGCCGCGCCGCTTCCGCGCTTGGAGCCGCGTGACGTTGCCAGTAGAGTCCACCGTTCGCGGGGCCAGCGCCCCGACATCTGGAGACGCACATGATCGAGGAGACCCTTCAAGAGCTTCGTGACTCCATCGCCAAGGCCCACGAGGCCCTGCGTCGCGAGCTGTCGCGCCTCCGCACGGGGCGCGCGTCGGCCGACCTCCTCGACTCGATCCGCGTCGACTACTACGGCACGCCGACGCCGGTGGCGCAGATGGCCAGCGTGACGATCCCGGAGCCCCGCCTGCTCGTCATCAAGCCGTGGGAGAAGGGCCAGATCAAGGCGATCGAGTCGGCGATCCAGCAGTCGTCGCTCGGCCTCACGCCACAGAACGACGGCACCGTGATCCGGCTGCCGATGCCTCCGCTCACGGAGCAGCGCCGCAAGGATCTCGCGAAGGCCTCCAAGGGCCACGGCGAGGACAGCAAGGTCGCCATCCGCAAGGCCCGCCACGAGTGCCGCGACATGCTCGCGGAGATCGTGAACGACGGCAACGCGAGCGAGGACGAGGTCGATCGCGCGACGAAGAAGATGGAGGAGATCGTCCAGGAAGGCGTCGCCAAGGTCGACGAGATCATCGCGGCGAAGGAGAAGGACATCATGACGATCTGAGGATCGTCGCGAGCGCTCTCCACGAAAGGCCCTGCTCACGCGGGCCTTTCGTCGTTCGTGGGCTCCGTCGCTCGGCCCGGGCGGCCGTGCTCAGGCCTTCGTGGGCAGGAGCGAGGGCCGCGCGGGGCTCGTGCGCTGGCTGGCCTCGTGCACGCGGTCCACGAGCGCGCGCACGTCGTCGGGCTTGGCCCCCGGCAGCACGCCGTGACCGAGATTGAAGATGTGGCCCCGCTTGCCGCCCACGTCCTCGAGCAGCGCCTCGACGCGCTCGAGCATCACGCTGCGCGAGGCCAGGAGCAGGATCGGATCGAGGTTGCCCTGCACCGCGATGGGCCCCTCGCGCTCGAGCAGCTCCCACGCTTCGCGAAGGTCGGCGCGGTGATCGATCCCGATCACGTGGCCGCCGGCGCGTCGCTGGTGCGGCAGGAGCGCAGGGTTGCCGGTGCCGAAGTGGATGACCGGCACGCGGTCGCCGAGCGCGTCGAAGATGCGCTTCATGTGGGGCTGCACGTACGTGACGTAGTCGCGCGGACCGAGCGCGCCGACCCAGCTGTCGAAGAGCTGCAGGCACTCGGCGCCGGCGTCGATCTGGGCGAGCAGGTAGCGCGTCACGGCGTCGGAGATCTTGCGCATGAGCGCGTTCCACGCGCCGGGATCCGAGAACATGAGCGACTTGGTGTGGGTGTACTCGCGCGAGCCCCCGCCCTCGATCATGTAGGAGGCGAGCGTGAAGGGCGCGCCGGAGAATCCGATGAGCGGCACGCGTCCCGCGAGATCGCGCTTCGTCGTGCGGATCGCGTCCATCACGTAGGCCAGCGAGCCGACGGGATCGATCTCGTCTGCGACGCGGTCGACGTCCTTGGCGGTACGAACGGGCTGCGCGATGCGCGGACCATCGTCCTTGGTGAACTCGAAGCCCACGCCGAGGGGCTCGAGGACGACGAGGATGTCGGAGAAGACGATCGCTGCGTCGACACCGAGCTGCTCGACCGCACGGACCGCGACCTCGCTGCAGAGCGCCGGTGATCGGCACAGCTCCATGAAGCCGACCTTCTCTCGGAGCGCGCGGTACTCGGGCTGATAGCGACCCGCTTGCCGCATGATCCACACCGGCGTGTAGGACGTCGGTTGCATGCGGCACGCATCGAGGAAGGCGGAGGACATCGCCGGGAGCCTACCAAACCTGGCGCCGTCGTCGGCGACGGAGCGCGAGCATCGAGAAGAAGGCGAGGAGCGCGAGGCCGGGCGCTCGCTGCGCCGACACTCGGCAGCCGCAGTGTGTCGCGAGCGCGATGGCACCTGCATCGGGGCTGCTCGATGCGGCGTCGGCGCTGCCTGCGGCGTCGGACGCGATGGGCGCAGCGTCGCTGCCCGCGTCGGGCCTCACGCTCGCGTCGGGGACCCCGCCGGCGTCGCGCGGGCAGTCTGCGGCACAGACCTCCGCGGGCGAGCACGTCCCGTCACCACACGTCCCGCAGAGGCGCTCGCTCGTGGCCCCGCTCGCGCACAGCGCCTCGATGGCGGGGATGACGGAGCTGATGAGCTCGGTGCGCCAGTCCTCTTCGCCGATGACGCGAAGACGGTTGCAGTCGCCGTCGACCACCAGCGCCTCGACGGGGCCATTCGTGAGATCGCCGAGCACGCGCAGCTCCGAGTCGTAGACGCCCGAGCCCGAGTTGCCCGGATGCGCGTCGAGCCTCGCGTAGAAGCGCGACCTGCTGGCGCTGGCGGTGACCACGCCGCCTTCGACGACCTTCATCGGCAGACCGAACGGATAGCCCGCGAGCGAGACCGGCTCGTTCACCTCGACGGGGGTCATGCGCACCGCCATCGGCGGGCCAGGTGGAGGTCGATCGAGCCGCACGATCGCGTAGTCGTTCGCGCGTGTGTACTCGGTCACGACCACCTCGGCGCACGAGTACACGTCCGACTCCCTGCGTGCGTGGAGCATGCCGGCGGAGTCGTAGAACCAGCCGAAGACGAAGCGCTGCTCCGAGCACGCCCAGCCGTCCACACAGTGGCCCGCGGTGAGGACGAGGTCGTCGTCGATCAGGGTCGCCGAGCAGCTCGGCGCGGTGGGTTGATCGAAGTGCGCCTCGCCGTCGCAGAGATCGCGCGAGGGACCGAGCGGCACGGTGTCGAACGTCACTGCGCCGGTGTCGGGATCCACGTTCACGCGACTGGCACGGATCATCGCAGGGACCGCATGTGTCACCGCTTCGCGCAGCGCTTCGTCGTTCACCTCGTAGAGCTCCACCCGATCGTCGGCCCCGAAGATGACGGGCTCGATGCGTGAAGACGCGTCCGGCGCGCATCCGCCCGTGAGGGACAGGAGCGCGCCGGCAGCGAGAGCGAGGTGGTCCCGAGCGTGGCTCACGAGATCAGAACAGGAAGGCGATGCGCGTCTGCAGCGTCCACATGATCGGATCGGTCATGCGACCCCACGTGTTCGTCGTGATGTCGGCGCCGCGGGACGCGTCGAACGCGCCGAGCGCGTCGCCCACGCCCATGATGCCGAACTCGTTGCTCCATCGCATCTCGTCGTGCGGGCCCCAGCTCAGCTTGAGCGCGAAGTCCGCCTCCCAGCCGAGGAAGCACGCCGAGGAGAAGAGCGCACTGCAGGTGCGCGACGGGCCACCTGCTTCGCGGTTGAGCGGGCCGTTCAGCTGATCGGCGAACGCGACCATGAACTGTCCGATGAGCTCGAGGCCACCGTTCTGACCGAGGGGGCGCACGCGGACCTGCGGGAGCAGGTAGACCGAGTTCCACACTCCGCCGTTCGACCAGACCGCCGGCGAGAAGTTGTAGCCGTTGGCCGTGCGGACGTTGAGCGCGACCGGGTAGAGCAGGAGGCCCACCTGGTAGTTGGGGTTGTTCGGGCGCTGCGTGAAGACGGTGTTGCCGATGAGCGAGGCTCCGGCCTGGCCCGTCGAGAAGCCGCTCTCGACCATCGCGCCCCAGATCGGATCCTCGACCCCGAGGCGGGCGGCGCCGCCCCAGATGTTCGCGCCGAGTTGGCGCTCCGTGGTGCCGTAGGGCGTGATGGTGCCGGGGGGCGTTCCGTCGCGGAACGGCTCGCAGCCCTCGGGCGTGTCGCAGAAGTCACCCGTGAGGCTGACGGCGTTCGTCGTGCCCTGGATCGTGTAGAGCTCGCCCTCGCTGTAGATGAGGGGCGCGCGGCGGCCGAACGCGGACCAACGAAGGCGATAGAAGAGATCGCCGATCCAGATGTCCGAGCGCGTGTAGGCCTGACCGCGGTGCACCATGACGAGGCCCGCCATGAGCTCGTCGCGCGCGTTGACGCTCGCGTTGAAGTCGGGATCGACCCACGCGAGGATCAGCGTCGTCTGCCAGACGTCGTCGTTGCCCGCGAGCGCCGTCGTGTCGCTGTAGCCGGAGCCGGACACGAAGCCGAAGGGCACCGCCGAGCGAGCCGCGGGCGTGCCGCCGTAGCCACGCGTGTCCTCCGCGAGCCAGTCGTACGCGATGCCGAGCACGAGCGGCGTCGTGGGCTGCCCGTCGGGGCCGCGGCCCTCGGCGATGTGCGTGCCACCGAGCGTGTTGACGATGCTGAGCGGTCGCGTGAGGAAGATGACGCGATCGAACGTCGTGCCCGAGAGCGCATCGCCGAAGTCGTTGCGGAACGAGGTGTCCTGGGTGGCGCCGAACTGCCCGGTGCCGCCGTCGTTGAACAAGAGGCCCAGGCCGCCCTGCGAGCCCTGGCGACCGATGCGGATCTGGCCGACCGGGGTCATGAACTCGAGCCAGAGGCGGCGGAGGTAGATCGGGGCGACGTCCTGGCCCCAGGAAAAGCCCGACTGGAGGCTGGTGTTCGACGGGTCGTTCGCGAAGACGGGCGTCGACGAGAGGCGGCTGTTGTCGCCGAAGACGACGTTGTCGAGCATGTCGATCTGCGCGCGGAGCGCGGCGACCGGCTGGAAGCGGTTCGAGCCGAACACGACGGCAGGCTCGAGGCGGAGACGCATGTAGCCGAACGCCGCGTCCGTCGCGCCATCGCGCGTGACCGACAGCGTCGGGTTCGGGTTCGTGATCGGCATGCTGTCCCAGACGCCGATGCGTGCCCGGTAGTAGCCGTGCAGCTGGACGTTGATCGGGACTTCGGTGCTCGGCGTCCCGTCGCCACCACCGCCGCCGCTCGAGGGAGGCGGGGGAGGCGGCGGAGGAGGAGGCGGCGGGGGAGGCGGCGGGGGAGGCGGCGGGGGAGGCGGCGGCGCATCCTGAGTCTCGATGCCTTCCGTACCCGTCGTGCCAGTGTCGCCAGTGCCAGAGTCGCCGGTGCTCGCCTCGTCCGTCACCACGGGCTCGGCTGGGACTGCAGTCATGCCGCTGTTGGGCGCGGCCTCTTGCGCGTGCGCCCGCGGCGCGATCACCACACCCGCGAGCGCGAGAAGCGCCAGCATCGATACGACCAGACGGCTCATCGTTCCTCCACGCGACCTCGGCTTCGATCGCGATCTACGACAGCCACGGCGGTGGCTCGTTCGAGTCTCCCACCATGGTGTCGCGCCTCCTGTGCGCCGAAGCGGGCCGTGTTCGCCCCACGAGCCGCCGCAGCGGGCCGATGAGAGCACGGAACGTGTCGCACGCAAAGCCTTGTTTGACGGAACGAAGAGAGGGACCGCGAGGTCCCTCTCGTTGGCGCGCTGCGTCACGCGCGAGTCCGTCGTGGTGTCAGTCGAGGTAGCGCGCGCACGGGTGGTCCGTGCCGTAGTCGGAGCGGAGGGGCTGGACGTTGATGATCGTCACGCCGTTCGCGAGAGTGCGCACGGCCTCGCAGCCGAGGAGCACGGGCGCATCGTCGCCGTCGCGACGGCCCCACGTCTCCACGCGCACGAGCTCGTCGGAGACGGGGATGTTCATCGCGGCGTAGAGGCCTTCGTAGTTCGTGAAGAGCTGCTCGTTGCTCGGGTTCGAGTCGTCGCCGATGCGGCGGAAGTAGCGGTAGTGGGGGCCGATCGACGACGTCTCGCCAGCGTCGAGGATCTCGGTGCCATCGGCGCGGAACGCGCGCACGAACGCGCCGCCCACGTCTTCGCCGTCGCAGTCCTGGACGCGGCCGGCGAGGATCGTCGTGCCCGGCTCTCGCTCGAGGCCGAGCGAGAGCGGGATGAGCTCGATCGTCGAGAACGCGACGGCGTTGCCTTCGATCTCACCGCCCGCCGCAGGGGGGATCTCGTTGTACTGCACCGAGTCCGTGTAGCGAGTCGCCGCCGTGCTGCCGCTGCTGTTCTCGAACACGCGATAGGCGTACCAGCCGCCGCCGTTGACGGTGATCCCCGCCGCCGTCCCGTCGCTCATCGACGTGGTGAACTCCTGGCAGAGCGGCGCCTCGCACGTGTCGCGGATCTGGTTGTCGGCGAAGAACTGGACGCGGGTGTTGCGAGCGACCTGGCCGTCCTGGCCGAACACCGCGAGGCGGAAGTTCACCGACGTCTCGGCGCCGGAGGTCGGCGCGGTCTGCGTGCCACGGCACGCGAAGTTCGCGGGGCTCGCGCCCGTCTCTCCAGTCGTGGCGACGACACAGCCGCCGCTGCTCGCGGGGATGGGGCACGCGTAGCCGCCCGACGCGTCCTCACCCGACATCGCGAAGGCGTCGGTGCCCGGCGTGCCTGCGTCATTGCCCGAGCCGCCGCCACAGGCGCTGCTCGCGATGCTCGCCAGACCGATCGCGGTCCATCCCAGCGTGTTGCGTCCCGTGCGCGCAAGGCTCGTCCCAAGCTTGGCCATCTCGTGCTCCTCGTTCGACCGTGGGCGCATCCGCACCCGCGAAGCGAGGGTTTGTACCCGCGGGCGCCTGCCGTCGTAAAGTCCCTCCCGTCCGCGGCGGGAGGGATCACGTCGCGTCGTCGAGCATCTCGTCGATCTCGGCGCCGAAGAGGACGCGCAGGCCGCGAGCGAGCGTGCTCGCGCGAACACTCGCGGTCAGGCGGATCTCGTGGTCGAGGCTGTCGATCGCGAGCGAGCGCGCGGCCTCTTCGAGGCCGACCGCCCGCCCCAGATCCGACTCGGAGAGCGAAGCCACGAGCGCGCGGAAGTTCTCGTCGGCGCCTGGCGGGAACTCTCCGAGCAGGCGCGCCCGCAGCTCGAGCGCGCCCGGGTCACGCGGGCCCACCGCCGCGACGGCGAAGACCGCATCCTCGAGCCGGGCGAGGAGGAGACCCACACCTTCGGGAGGGAGATCGGGGCGACCGTGGAGAACGTAGACGAACGGCGCCGATGCCTCGCTTCGGACGAGCGCGCGCAGCCCTGGCTCGTTGCGATTCTCGGAGCTGTCCGGCTCGGGCTCGCCTCGTGCGTCGCTCCGCGTGTGGAGGACCAGTCCCGAGAGCGCCGGAGGCCCATCGACCAGCGCGACCTCGTGGGCGCCGACCGCGAGGAGCTCGAAGCGGCGCATCCGATAGATGCCCGCGCGCCGCAGCACGGGTGAGTCGGCGCTCGACTCGAGCGGCGCCATCCGGTGGCCGATCTCCGAGACGACCACGGACGAGTGGAACGACCCGCTCGCGAGCAACACCGTGTGCTGCTCGTAGCTCGCGATCGACACCTGCTCGAGCTCGCGGGGATCGACACCGTGCCGATCTCGGAACGCATCGAGGCGCTCGAGCGGAACGATGGCGAGCGCGACGCGCATCGTGGCGTCCTCGGCCAGCAGCGCCCGCGGGCGGAGGCGGACGAGCGACGAGTACCCGTCGGGCACGAGGTCGTCGAGCTCGAGCGCTGCGCGTCGAGACGCCGCGGTGGCGCCACCACAGCCCACCACCGCTGCGGTGAGCATCGCCGCGAGCGCGAACGCCACGAGGGCGAGGCGCACGGGCGGCACCTCGCCCTCTCGAGCCCACGTCGTCGACGAGGCGATCAGGCCTTCGCGCGCGGACGCTTGTCGGTGAGCGCCTTCTCTTCGGGCGAGTCGGCGCCGGCGGCCTGCGGACCGCGCTTGATGCTGTGCTTCTCGAGGATCTGTGCCTCCACCCACGTCAGCATCTCCGGGTGCTGCTCGAGGTAGAGACGCGCGTTGTCGCGGCCCTGACCGATTCGCTCACCCTGGCAGGAGTACCACGCGCCAGCCTTCTCGATGACGCCCATCTCCGCGCCGAGATCGAGCACGTCGCCACTCTTGCTGATCCCCTTGCCGAAGAGGATGTCGAACTCGCACTCCACGAACGGCGGCGCGAGCTTGTTCTTGACGACCTTGACGCGGGCGCGGTTGCCGACCGCCTGCTCACCTTGCTTGATCGTGCCGACGCGACGGATGTCGAGACGCTGGGACGCGTAGAACTTGAGCGCGTTGCCACCCGTGGTGGTCTCCGGCGAGCCGAACATCACGCCGATCTTCTCCCGCAGCTGGTTGATGAAGAAGAGCGTCGTGTTGGACTTGTGAACGGTCGCGGTGAGCTTGCGCAGGGCCTGGCTCATGAGGCGCGCCTGCAGACCCGGCTGCTGATCGCCCATCTCGCCTTCGATCTCCGCGCGAGGCACGAGCGCCGCGACCGAGTCGATGACGATGAGATCGACCGCTCCCGAGCGCACCAGCGTGTCGGCGATCTCGAGCGCCTGCTCACCATGGTCGGGCTGCGAGACCAGGAGATCCTCGACGTTCACGCCGAGCTTGCGCGCGTAGGAGACGTCGAGCGCGTGCTCGGCGTCGATGAAGGCCGCCACGCCACCGAGGCGCTGTGTCTCGGCGATGGTGTGCAGCGTGAGCGTCGTCTTGCCGCTCGACTCCGGGCCGAAGACCTCGATGATGCGGCCGCGCGGATAGCCGCCGACACCGAGCGCGATGTCGAGCGCGACCGAGCCCGAGGGGATCACGGAGATCTCCTTCTGGGCCTGCGCCATCTCGCCGAGGCGCATGATCGCGCCCTTGCCGAAGTTCTTCTCGATCGTCCCGAGGGCGGCGGTGAGGGCCCGATCGCGGTTCGGGTCACGCTGGTTGTCGCGGTCCTGGCTCATGACGCATCCTTCTGCCCAGAACGGGCTCGTTCACGGAAGCCTCCCGATCGCTCGACGAAGACTCTCGTTCCTCGACGACGGTGGGAGCACGGAGAGAGCCCTCGCAGCCCCCCTCTAGGTTCGGTGCGGCGGCTGCGAGGTAGGCCCACTGATATCTTGTTCAGTGGGCCACGTCCAGCTTTTTCTCTTGCCGGACGCTCGGGGGGAACGAGGGCCAGACGCGACACCCGTCGCGCGACTGACACGGCTCGCGCGCGATGCGCTGGGAGCTGCCTCAGCGCTGCGCGAGCGCGGCGTCGGCGAGCCAGCGCAGCGCGGAATACGCGGCGATCGTGCGGATGCGGTCGCGGCTGCCACCGAGCTTCAGATGCCGCGTCTCGGTCTTGCCGGCGCGGCGCGCCAGGCCGACCCACACGGTGCCGACGGGCTTCTCGTCGGTTCCACCGCCGGGGCCGGCGATGCCGGTGATCGACACCGCCAGATGAGCGCTCGAGATGCGCAGCGCGCCCTCGGCCATCTCCGCCGCGACCTCCGAGCTGACCGCGCCGTACGCGCGGATGAGCTCCGCGTGGACGCCGAGCAGCTGGATCTTCGACGCGTTCGAGTACGTGACCGCGTCGAGCAGCACGTACTCGGAGCTGCCCGGGACGGAGGTGAGCAGCTGGCCTGCGAGACCGCCCGTGCACGACTCCGCGAGCGCGATCGTCAGGCTGCGATCACGGAGCACCCGGCCCACGTACGCAGCGAACGAGTCCTCTCCCTCACCGTAGACGATCGCGCCGAGACGTGCGCGCACCGCGCCGGCGGCCCGCTCCGCGAGCGCCTCGGCCTGCGTGCTGTCGGCGGCGCGGGCGAGGACCTTGACCTCGACCTCGGGGAAGCTCGCGCGGTAGCCGATGGTGATGCCCGGCATCTCCTGCTCGAGCCCTGCGAGCTTCTCGCCGACGGCCGACTCGCCTTCGCCGAAGGTCCGGAGGTGGATCTGGTGGGCAGTCCTCGACGCGCGTGGCGCGAGCGCGGGCTCGACCTGCTCGTCGAACATCCGCTCCATCTCGCGCGGCACGCCCGGCAGGAAGAACGCGCGCGCCCTTCCGATGTCGATCGCGAAGCCCGGCGCGGTGCCGTCGGAGTTCGGGAGCATCGCTGCGCCTTCGGGCAGGAGCGCCTGCTTCTCGTTGGAGGGGCCCATCGGTCGACCGATGACCGCGAAGCGTCGACGGATCGCCTCGAGCGCGACGTCGCTCGAGACGAGCGGCTTGTCGATGGCGCGTGCGGCGGCCTCGGCGGTCAGGTCGTCGGTCGTCGGACCGAGGCCACCCGTGGAGACGATGACGCCGTGGCGTGCGCCGAGGTCGCGCAGCGTCGCGACGATGCGATCGATCTCGTCGGGAACGACCACGTGCTCGGTCGGCTCGAGGCCCAGCGCGATGAGCCGCCTCGCCAGCCAGCTCGAGTTCGTGTTCACGAGCTCACCGCGGCTCAGCTCGGTCCCGATCGCCAGGAGTGCGACGGTCATCTCCTCGACTCTCGCACAAATGGAGGAGCACCGGGAACGTCCTCGAACGTCCCAGGTCCATCGTGCTAGGTCCCGACTCGACGCCGGGGCGCTTGCCAGTCTCCCGGATGGCCCGAGGATCTCGGGTCTGCCGATTGGCCCCGGACCCGAACCGCACGCGAGGAGCGAGCATGAATCGATGGTGGAAGACAACGCTCACGGCATCGGCGGCGCTCGCCTGTGCGGTGGGTCTGCGAGGCGGCGCGATCGAGCACGCCAGCGCACAAGAGGCGGCGATCGGCGCCCCGGTGCGGCCACCCGCGTCGGCGAGGCGTGCCCCGGCCACCGCGCCTGCGCCCGTGTCGCCCCTCGCGGGGATCGAGATCCGTCGGGAGCGGCTCGCGAGCGGCCTGCGCGTCGTGCTCAACCCCGACCGTAGCGTGCCCACCGTGGGCATCGCCGTGTACTACGACGTGGGTTCTCGCAACGAGGTGCGCGGCCGCTCCGGCTTCGCCCACCTCTTCGAGCACATGATGTTCCAGGGCTCGGCCAACGTGGGCAAAGGCGAGCACTTCGTGATCATCACGCAGCGCGGCGGCTCGATGAACGGAACGACCAGCGACGACCGCACGAACTACTTCGAGACACTGCCGTCGAACGAGCTGGAGCTCGGCCTCTGGCTCGAGGCCGACCGCATGCGCTCGCTCGCGGTGACGGAGGAGAACTTCGAGAACCAGCGCGAGGTCGTGATGGACGAGCGCCGGCAGAGCTACGAGAACCAGCCGTACGCGCTCTCGTTCCTGCGGGCGAACGAGCTGTCGTACGGTGACTACTGGCCGTACGCGCACTCGACGATCGGCGACATGCAGGACCTCGTGAACGCTCCGCTCACGGCCGTGCAGGAGTTCTGGACTCAGTACTACGCGCCGAACAACGCGGTGCTCTCGATCTCGGGCGACTTCGACCCCGATCAGGCGATGGCCCTCGTTCATCGCCACTTCGACGACATCCAGCCGCGTCCCGTGCCCGCCTACACGCCGCCGGAGATCCAGCCGCAGACCGCAGAGCGTCGCGACGCGATGGTCGATCCGCTCGCGGACCTGCCCGCCTTCCACGTGAACTGGCACATCCCGCCGGCGCGCGAGGCGGATCACTACGCGCTCGAGATGCTCTCGCTGATCCTCGGGCACGGTCAGTCCTCCCGCCTCTATCGACAGCTCGTGCACGACCGTCAGCTCGTGAGCGAGATCTCCGTCGGGACCGACGATCGCCGCGGTCCCGATCTGTTCTCGGTGTTCGGCCTCGTCGCCGAGGGGCACACGCCCGCGGAGGTCGAGCCGCTCGTGTACGCGGAGATGGAGCGGATCGGTCGCGAGGGCGTCACGGAGCGAGAGCTCCAGCGCGTGCGCAACCAGGTGCGCTCGTTCTTCCTCTTCTCGCTCCAGAGCAACCTCGACCGCGCGCGCAACCTCGCGGAGTACGAGATGTACTGGGGCGACGCGAACCTCGTGCGCGGCGAGCTGGATCGCTATCTCGCGGTGAGCCGTGCGGACGTCCAGCGCGTCGCGGGCCGCTACTTCGCGGAGACCAACCGCTCGGTGCTCCACGTCATGCCTGCCGGCGCCGCCGAAGGAGGTGGCTCGTGAGCCATTGGACCATCCGCTCGCTCCTCTCCTGCCTCGCGCTCCTGGCGTTCGGCTGCGGAGGGCCCTCGACCACGAGCGCCGAAGGCGACACGACCGCCACGAGCGGCAGCGAGACCACCGAGGTCGCCGAGGTCCAAGCGCCGCCGGCGCCTCGCCAGCCGCCGCCCGAGTCCGCGCCACCGAGCGACGTGCACCTGCCCCCCGCGACCCGTGCAGTCCTCCGCAACGGGCTCGAGCTGAACACGGTGCAGGCCGATCGACTGCCCGTCGTCTACGCGCGGCTCGTCATCCGGAGCGGTCTCGCGCGGGACCCGGAGGCGCTGCCCGGCCTCGCGAGCTTCGTCTCCGACATGCTCGAGCAGGGGACCACGACCCGCGACAGCGCCGAGATCGCCGATGCGATCGAGCACATCGGCGCGAGCCTCGACATCATCGCCGACGCGGACTCCATCGCCCTCCAGGTGCGCGGCACGGCCGACCAGCTCGACGCGATGCTCTCGATCCTCGCCGACATCGTGCTCCACCCCTCGTTCCCGGAGGACGAGATCACGCGCCTCAAGACGCGCGAGACCGACCGCCTCGCGGTGACCTACAGCGACCCGGCCAGCCTGGCGCGACGGGAGTTCTTCCGACTCGCCTACGGAAGCCATCCGTACGCGCACGTGGATCTCTCGCCTGCGACGCTCGAGCGCCTCACCCGCGCGGACCTCGTCGCGTGGCACCGCACGCACTTCGTGCCGAGCAACGCGTTCTTCGTGGTGGTGGGCGCCGTCAGCCCCGAGGCGTCGCGTCGCTCGATCGAGCGTGCGTTCCGCAGCTGGCGTGGTGCGGCCGTGCCGCCGATCACGTTCCCCGAGGTGCCCGCACGGACGAGCCGCGAAATCCTCCTCGTTCACCGTCCGGGCTCCGTGCAGAGCCTCATCGCCATCGGCAACCTCACGATCCCGCGCGCCCACGAGGACTTCGTGCGTCTGGACGTGGCGAACCAGATCCTCGGTGGCTCGGCGGCCTCGCGACTCTTCATGGACCTGCGCGAGCGCCGGAGCCTCACGTACGGCGCCTACAGCAGCATCGACGAGATGGCAGGCGTCTCTCCGTTCCGCGCGCGCGCGGCCGTCCCCAACCAGCGCACCACGCTCGCGATGGACGCGTTCATGGAGCACCTGCAGCGCATCGTGCACGAGGAGCCTCCCGCCGCGGAGGTGCTCGACGCGGAGCGCTACCTGAGCGACTCGTTCCCGCTCCAGATCGACACGTTCGGCCGCGTCGCGTGGATGATCGGGTACCTCCGCCTCTTCAACCTGCCCGACGACTACTGGGACAGCTACCGCTCCCAGATCCGTGCGGTGACGCCCGCGCAGGCGCTCGCGGCCGCGCAGGCCCACATCCACCCCGACCAGGGCATCGTGGTGGTCGTCGGAGACGCGAACGTCGTCGCGGAGCCGCTGGCACGCTGGGGGACGGTGACGATGGTCTCGACCGACGGCGAGCCACTGACGATGGACGCCGTGCGCGCGCAGGCACAGCCGGCGCAGTGAGCGAGTGAGCGTGGCGCCCGGGCTCGCGCAGGCGACCCGGGCGCTTCGTCGTTCCGTCGCCGGAATGGACCCGGTGCCGAGTCGCGTCTCCGAGCCCAGGCGCCGTTCGCGTGATAAACGCCCCGCCTGCTCCGACCACCTCGGAGACCTGGAGGCATCGTATGTGTGGAATCGTCGGGCACGTCGGGACGGAGCAGGCGGCGCCCATCCTCATCGACGGGCTCAAGCGGCTCGAGTACCGCGGCTACGACTCCGCGGGTGTCGCGGTCCACGTCGCGGGCGGTGAGATCAAGGTCGTGCGTGCCGTCGGCAAGCTGCGGAACCTCGAGGCGCAGCTCGCGGCCGCGCCCCTCTCGGGCAGCGTGGGCATCGGTCACACGCGCTGGGCCACCCACGGGCGGCCCTCCGAGGTCAACGCGCATCCGCACGTCGCGGGCCCGATCGTCGTCGTCCACAACGGCATCATCGAGAACCACCTCGCGCTGCGCGCACGTCTCGAGGAGCGGGGCGCCAAGATCGCGAGCGACACCGACACCGAGCTCGTCGCCCACCTCGTGAGCTTCAAGCTCAAGGACGGCCTCGATCTCGAGGGCGCGGTGCGCGCCGCGCTCCGCGAGCTGCACGGTGCCTACGCCATCGCGGTCCTCTCGAAGAACGAGCCCGACCGGATCGTCGTCGCGAAGTCCTCGAGCCCGCTCGTGCTCGGCCTCGGCGACGGTGCGACCTACTGCGGTTCCGACATCCCGGCGCTCCTTCCGTACACGCGCCGCATGGTCTTCCTCGAGGACGGCGACATGGCGGTCCTCACGCGCGAGGGCGCGCGCCTGAGCCGCATCGACACCGGCGAGAAGGTCGAGCGCGCCGAGAAGGTGATCGACTGGTCCGCCGTCATGGCAGAGAAGGCCGGCTTCAAGCACTTCATGCTGAAGGAGATCCACGAGCAGCCCCGCGCGATCGAGGACACGCTGCGAGGGCGCCTGGATCGCGAGAACGCCGATGTGCACGGCCACGAGATCGGCCTCTCGGACGCGGACGCGAAGGCGATCCAGCGCGTGTACCTGCTGGCCTGCGGCACGAGCCACCACGCCGCGATGACGGGGCGCTATTACCTCGAGCAGATCGCCAGGATCCCGACCACCGTCGAGCTGGCGAGCGAGTTCCGTGGCCGCGATCCCATCATCGGCCCGGGTGATCTCGTCGTCGCCGTGAGCCAGTCGGGCGAGACGATCGACACGCTCATGGCGGCGCGCGAGGCCAAGGAAAAGGGCGCGAAGATCCTCGCCATCGCCAACGTGATCGGCAGCGCGATCCCGCGCCTGGCCGACGCCGCGTTCTACACGCACGCAGGCCCCGAGATCGGCGTCGCGTCGACGAAGTGCTTCTCGACGCAGCTCGCGAACCTCCTCATGCTCGCGATCTGGCTGGGACGCCGCCGCGGCACGCTCGAGGCCGCCGCAGCGCGTGACCTCGTCGAAGGGCTCGCGAAGCTCCCCGTGCAGATGCGCGACGTCGTCATCGGCACGCGGCAACTCGTGGCGAACCTCGCCAAGCGCTACCGCGATGCGCGAGACGTGCTCTTCCTCGGTCGCGGTCTCTCGTTCCCGATCGCGCTCGAGGGGGCGCTCAAGCTGAAGGAGATCAGCTACGTGCACGCCGAGGGCTACGCGGCGGGCGAGATGAAGCACGGTCCGATCGCGCTCATCGACTCGCAGGTCCCGGTCATCGTGCTGATGCCCAAGGACCGCTGGTACGAGCGCACGCTCTCGAACCTGCAGGAGGCCATGGCGCGCGAGGGGCAGGTCATCGGCATCGCCACGGAGGGCGACGAGGCCGCGCACCGCCTCACGCAGGACGTGATCGAGATCCCCCAGGTCCCCGAGCCGCTCACGCCCTTCCTCACCGTGCTGCCGCTGCAGCTCTACTCGTACTACGTCGCCGACTTCAAGGGCACGGACGTGGACCAGCCGCGCAACCTCGCCAAGACCGTCACGGTGGAGTGAGACGTGACCGCGCGCGCGCCGTCGGTCGCGGTGGAGCCTGCCACCACGGGCCCCGTACCCGCGACCGCGCGCCTCGTGCGCGTGTTCGCGGTCGTCCCGGCCTGCGACGAGGCTCCTCGCATCGCGGAGGTGGTGCGCACGATGCCTCCGCGCGTCGAGCGCATCGTCCTCGTCGACGACGGGAGCCGAGACGAGACCGTGGCTCGCGCGCGCGCCGTCGCAGACCCGCGGCTGCTCGTCGTGTCGCACGAACGACGTCGCGGCGTGGGCGCAGCGATCGAGAGCGGATACCGCCGCGCCTTCAGCGAAGGGGCCGACGTGGTGGTGGTGCTCGCGGGCGACGCGCAGATGTGGCCGGGGGATCTCGGTGCCGTCCTCGAGCCCGTGCTCTCGGGGCGTGTCGGCTACGCGAAGGGCAACCGACTCGATCACGAGGCGGTGCGGGCGATGCCGCTCCTGCGTCGCGTCGGGGGCGAGCTGCTCTCACGTGCGACGTCGCTCGTCGCCGGGCGCCCCGTGCGTGACTCGCAGTGTGGCTACACGGCGCTCTCGCGCGCGGCCTGGAGGCGGATCGAGCGCGTGCCGATGTGGTCGTCCTACGGGTACCCGAACGATCTCCTCGTTCGACTCCATCGCGCGGGCGTCGCGACCTCCGACGTGCCCGTGCGCGCGGTCTACGGCGACAAGCGCGGCGGCATGCGCGTGCGCCACGCGCTCCTCGTCCCCTACGTGCTCGTGCGCGCGCACGTTCGTTCCCGCTGAGCCGTGCGGATCGGCGTCCCGACCACCTCCTACCCGCGCTTCGCCGGTGATCTCTCAGGCGCCTTCGTGCGTGAGCTCTGTCGCGCGCTCGTCGAGCGAGGCCACAGCTGCGAGGTGATCGCGCCCGACGATCCGATGGCAGGGCCACTGCACGACGCCGGGATCACGGTGCGGCACGTCGGCGCGCGCGCCCCGGGCCTGCCGCCGACGTTCTATGCCGCGGGCGTGCCGGACAACGTGCGACGCGATCCGCGCGTGCTCGCGGGCGCGGCGGTGTTCGTCCCGGGCCTCGTCCACGCGGTGCGCCGTCGGGCCGCGCGCTGGGACGCGGTGCTCAGCCACTGGGCCCTGCCGTGTGCGCTCGCGACCCGCCTGACGTTCGGTGCAGCGCGGCACGTCGCGGTGTGGCATTCGGCCGACGTGCAGCTCGCCCAGCGGCTGCTTCGCCAGCGTGCCTGGCGTGCCGTGCGCCCGCTCGCTTCCGCGCACGTCTTCGTGGCCGAGCACCTCCGCTCGCGCCTCGGTGCTTCGCAGGATCCGCGCGCGCACGTCGTGCCGATGGGCGTCGCGCTCCCGCGCGAGGGCTGGTGTCGCGCGGACCGCGCGGGGCGGGCGCTCCGTGCGCTCGTGCTGGCGCGCCTGGTGCCGATCAAGCGCGTCGAGCTCGCGATTCGTGCCGCCGAGACCGCGGGCCTCGAGCTCGTCGTGGCAGGGGACGGGCCCGAGCGCGCGCGGCTCGAGGCGCTCGCACGCGGCGCGACCACGCGCTTCGTCGGCACCGTCGACGAGGTGGCGCGCGCGCGGCTGTTCGCGGAGTGCGACGTGTTGCTCGCGACCTCCGCGCACGATCCCCGCGGTGTGACCGAGGGCTACCCCGTGGCACCGCGCGAGGCCCTGGCGCACGGCGTGATCGTGGTCGCCACGGACGATCCCGTGCACCGCGAGCTCGCAGCGCGCTCGGGCGCGGCCGTGATCGTGACGAAGGAGCACGAGCTCGCGTCGGTGCTCCGCGAGCTCTCGCTCGCGCCCGCGCGTGTGGAGGCGCTGAGTGAGCGCGCGTCGGCCTCGGTGGCTGCCGATGCCTGGCCGCGCGTCGCCGCGCGCATCGAGGCGCTCCTCTCTCCTCAGAGCGTGAGCCACCTGCATTGACTCACGCTCTCGTTTTCTTCCCGAAGGGTCTGACCGCGACCCTCCCTCTCGCCGAGTGAGCCTCCGCCCGCCGATTCGAGCACCTGCCAGTCGCATCGATCACTCCGAGTGACACGTGCTCTCACTCAGAGCTCGAGGCGTCGCGCGCCCGGGTGGGCCGAGAGGCCGAGCGTGGCGGGGTCGAGCGCGACGCTCGAGTAGCGCAAGCCCTCGAGATCGAAGCGCTGCCAGTTCCCGGTCCCGTCGAGCCAGAGACAGCGCTGGACGCGCCCTCGCTCGGGCCCCTCGTCGAGCACGTCGATCACGAGCCGCTCGACGCCGAGCCACGGCGTGCTCGGCACCAGCTCGGCCTGCACGTGACCCGCGCGTGCCGCGAGCACACGCTCGTGGAACGAGGCCGACGGCTCCTCTCCACCCAGCAGGGCAGCGTAGCGAGCCAGCGGCGTCTCACCGCGCGCGACGAGCACCAGCGCAGGCGAGACGGCGCCATCGAAGGCCTCGATCACGTCGGCGCGGATCGACATCTCGGTGAGCGGCTCACCAGGGCTCCCACCGAGCCGCACGAGGACACCATCACGGCCGAGCCGCAGCGTGCCGCGCTCGGTCGTGGTGCGCGCATGCGCGCGGACGTGGCGGACGATCGTGAGGGGGCCTGTCGCGCTCGGATGGGCTCGCGCGAAGTCGGTGACGAGCGTCAGGATCGAGGCGTCGCCGACCTCGGCGCCCTGGCGCTGAGCGCGTCCGTCAGCGGGGACCGCGACGGCCACGCACCCCAGAAATGCGAGGCAAACCGAGGCTCTGGCCCCTCGATTGATCGGCCTCGTGACGGTCCTGTACCATCGCTTCATCATCTCGGAATCAGTGCTTGGCTCAGGTCGTTCCACTCACCGACGGAGGTCCCATGCGGGCGAACGAGAAGGAGATCGATCGGTTGGAGCGTCGCCACCGCAAGTTGAAGGAGAGGGTGGCTCAGTACGAAGCGCGACTGTACCTGACGGCGAACGAACAACGTGATCTCGCGGACCTGAAGAAAGAGAAGCTCGCGACGAAAGACACACTGTCCACACTCCGGCCAGTGACGGGCTGACCACGAAGAGCAGAAGACAGAAGAGGGCGCCTCGGACAACCGGGCGCCCTCTTCGCGTGAGGCTCTTCGTCAGGGGCTCTTCGTCACCGCTTCGTCAGTCGTCAGTCGCGGCGCTGCACGCCCGCGTGGTCACTCGCCGCTGGCGGGGGGCGGGGGTCGGTGCGACATGTGCTCGGTCGGTGTGAGCTCGGCGAGCGTTCGGTCCATGAGCTCTCGCTGCTCGCGACGCAGCCCGACGCCGTCGCCACCTGCCACCTCGCGCGCCATCGCGAGATGGTAGAGCGCGTCGTCTCGTCGACCGAGTCGGAACTCGGTCATGCCACGCACGTAGAGGTAGCGAGCGCGGTCCTGCAGCTCCATGCGTCCGACGTTGTCGTCGCCCACGACGTCGAGCCACGCGAGCGCGGCGTCGGGCCGGGCCTCGTCGTAGGCGAGCTCGGCCTGGTGGATCTCGTTCGACCACGTGGTGCAGCCGCCGAGGCCGCCGGCGCAGAGGAGGGCCGCGAGGAGTGACCCGCGCACGAGTGGCGCGAGGGGTTGCGGAGGGACGCGCATCGCGGCGAGCATACGACGAGGAATGCGGCTCTCGCGACCCCTGTTGTCGCGTGAGAGCCACGAAAAGAAGAAAGGCGGCTGGGTCACAGCCGCCTCACTTCTCCCGCCCAGCGAGGGCGGACACCAGCCAAGGAACCGCGCCGCCTCTCGTCGAACCTCAAGTCGGGCGAAGAACGAACGAACCAAGTGACGAGGCGACGCGCACGGTCGAAGCAGTAGGCACGAAGCGGAACTACACGGAATCGCACGGACGAAGCAGAGTCACGGAGACGAAGCTCGAAGCGACCGGCACGGACGAGAGGTCGTCGAGAAGCGAAGCCTGGAAGAAGCCGAGACGACGAAGACACGAGCGAAGGACTGAAGCGAAGGGACCAACGGCCCGAAGCGAAGCGAAGAAGCACAGCGAAGAATCCAAGAGCGAAGAAGCAAGAGAGCGAAGAAGCAAGAGAGCGAAGAAGCAAGAAGCAAGAGAGCGAAGAAGCAGGCGAAGCGAGCGGGCAAGGAAGAGCAAGCGAAGCGAGCGGTGAGGGTGGTTTGGAGAGGCCGCGTCCCACCGGAGCACACGTGAGCCTCCCGCCCGACCGCCGAGCTCGCTCACGAGCGAAGGCGTCTCGAGGTGGTCGAGAGGGGCCCGAAGGTGTCGGGCGCTCTGGGCACGAATTCGACGAGGAACGAGCGCCGACGAATCGAGGACCAGCAACCAGGCGAAGGAGGACGAGGGCGCCGGGGTGGAAGAAGGAGACCGGGCGTCACTCGTTCATTGCCAAGACACTCCCCCTATGTGCAGTGGGCGTGCCGAGGCAGTTCTCCCTCGGTTTCCGAGGGTTTCTCGCCACGGCGCGCGGCGAGCCATGACATCCGTGTCAGGGGCCGGTGTCGCGAAGGCCACTGGGCACGACTTGCCGCCTCAGGCACACGGCCTTCCGTTCGACGGGCTAGAGCACCGATCCGTTTGGTTCCTCGGGGAATCAGACGGATTCGGGGCTCCTGGGGGAGTGGGGCCCCGACGAAT